>NZ_JARVSG010000012.1:0-78505 GCF_030209335.1 Pseudarthrobacter sp. fls2-241-R2A-168 | reverse complement strand
ACTGGGCCTGGTAGATCGCGTTCATCGGCCCGATGCCCATGGACACGGTGGGGAACTCCCAGAACTGCGGCATCAACCGCGGGTGCGGGTAGGAGGACAGGGCGTGGCCGGCGCGGGATTTTTCCTGCCGGAACCCGTCCAGGTCCTCCTCGGAGAGCCGGCCTTCCATAAACGCCCTGGCGTACATGCCGGGGGAAGCGTGGCCCTGGAAGAAGACCTGGTCCCCGCCGCCGGGGGCATCCTTGCCGCGGAAGAAGTGGTTGAAGCCCACCTCGTACAGGGTCGCAGCACCGGCGTAGGTGGAGATGTGCCCGCCCACCCCGATGTTCGGGCGCTGGGACCGGTGGACCATCACGGCGGCGTTCCACCGCATGTACGCCCGGTACCGGCGCTCGTATTCCTCGTTGCCCGGGAACTGCGCTTCCTGGTCCGCCGGGATGGTGTTCACGTAATCGGTGGTGGTCACCATCGGCACGCCCACGCTCTGCGCCCCCGCGCGCTGCAACAGGCTCCGCATGATGTATTGGGCACGCTCGGTGCCCTGTTCCCTGATCAACGAATCCAGGGACTCAACCCACTCGGCGGTCTCTTCCGGATCACGATCAGGCAGCTGGTTAGTCAACCCGCTGAGGATATGGGAGGTATCTTCTCCTGCAGCCACGTCCAACCTCTCTTTGCGCGCATAGAGGCGCACTCAGGCCGGGCAGGGTGACCGCCCGGCGTATATACGCCGTGTGCGACGTATCGGTTACAACAGCCCGGTCATGTGTGCCGGGCAGGGTCCTAGCATTCCTACGTCTGCATTGGAGTTACAGGGTTGTTGCCCCGCAGGCATAGTTGTCACCTGCCACTCTAACTCTCACCCCAACGCGATGCGTAGCCGCGGGTTGGGCGGCTCTGTTGTATTTCGCCGTCATACTGGTTGTGTGACGAAAAGCCGCTGCGACGCGTGCTGCCTGTCCCGGTGTGACGCAGAATATGGCGTGCTCAAGGGGCTGCAGCTTGAAGCGCAGGCACAAAGGGTGTTGGCTTGGGAGTAATGGAAATCACTATGCGCACTGCATGTATGAGGCATTGGAGGAACACGTGAGCGAGGCCGACGCCGCCACTTCGGTAAATGTGGCGGAAAAATTGGGTTTCAAGAACGGGGATCTGATTCAGGAGTTCGGTTACGACGACGACGTCGATTTCGACTTGCGTGACGATATTGAGGACCTCACGGGTTCCGAGTTGCTCGATGAGGATGATCACGAAGTGGCGGATGCCGTCATCTTCTGGTGGCGCGACGGCGACGGGGACCTTGTGGACAGCCTGATGGATTCGCTGACCACCCTGGGTGAAAACGGCGTGGTCTGGGTCCTCACCCCGAAGTCCGGGCGGGACGGGTATGTCTCGCCGGCGGACATCCAGGAAGCTGCCCCGACGGCCGGCCTGCATGTAACAACCTCGGCAGGCGTCTCGAAGGACTGGAGCGCCGCCCGCCTGGTCAGCAGGAAAAACAAGTGACGGCAGCGCTTGGCGCTGCCCCTGTAGCTGCGCCCGCCCTCGGCGTACAAGCACCTGACTTCGAACTCGCCAACCAGTACGGCGAGCCGGTCCGGCTGTCATCCCTCCGGGGCGGGAACGTGGTCCTGGTCTTTTATCCGTTCGCGTTTTCGGGCATCTGCACCGGGGAGCTGTGCGAGATACGGGACAACCTGGCCATGTTCGAGGCAGCCAACGCCACGGTCCTGGCCGTCTCCGTTGACAGCAAGTTCGCCCTGCGGGCTTATGCAGCCCAGGAAGGGTACGCCTTCGACCTGCTGGCGGATTTCTGGCCGCACGGTGAGGTGGCCCGGGCTTATGGCGTCTTTGACGCGGACAGCGGCATGGCGCATCGCGGTACCTTCATCATCGATGAGGCCGGAATAATCCGGTATTCGGTAGTGAATCCCCGTGGCCAGGCCCGCGACTTCCAGGAATACCGTGCCGCATTGGCAGGCCTGGGGCAGGACTGAGGATCCCATGGCACAGCAGCGGGCGGGCGTAGGCCTGACAGGCTTTGCCAGCTTGCCGCCTGTGGCTGCAGCCACTCCCTCTGACGGGGAGCGGGAGGTTCTGCTCAGCATCCGTGAGGTCCTTGCGGGCAAGCGGTTTGTCCTGCTCACCGGGGCGGGGCTGAGCACGGACTCCGGAATCCCGGACTACCGCGGGCCGGGTTCGCCGCCGCGTTCACCCATGACGTACCAGGAGTTCGTCAAGGATGAGGCGAACCGGCAGCGCTACTGGGCCCGGAACCACATTGGCTGGTCCCATCTGCGCCATGCCGATCCCAACCAGGGCCATTACGCTGCCGCCGAACTCGAGCGGCGCGGTTACCTCACTGGACTCATTACCCAGAACGTCGACCGGCTGCATGAAGACGCAGGCAGCGTGAACGTGGTGGACCTGCATGGCAGGTATGACCAGGTGGTGTGCCTGGCATGCCACCGCACATATTCAAGGCGCGTCCTGGCCGGAGTGCTGGAGGAGCTCAACCCGGGCTTCCTGTCCCGCGCCGCGGAAACAGGCCTGGTGGAGATGGCTCCGGACGCTGATGCCACCGTCGAGGACCAGGCGCTTATCAGCAGTTTTGTTGTTGCTGTTTGCTTTGCCTGCGGCGGGACACTCAAGCCGGACTTTGTCTACTTCGGGGAGAATGTGCCAAAGGACCGGGTTGAACGGTCGTACCGGATGGTTGACGAGGCCGGGGCCCTGGTAGCCGCAGGATCTTCACTGACGGTGATGAGCGGGCTGCGCTTCGTCCGGCATGCCGCCAAGGACGGAAAGCCCGTCGTCATCATCAACCGTGGACCCACCCGTGGTGATGATAAGGCAAGTATCAAACTGGAGGCCGGCGTCAGTGAATCCCTGGCCTGGCTGGCAGCCGCGCTTCCGCCCCTCTAGGAAACCGGCAGCGCCCTGGTGCGCCGATTCGCGTTTGGAGGCATGCGTCGGGTAGAGTCTATGTTCGTTGGTTGCGGCGCTGAAGCGCCGGATTCAGCGGTTTTGGGTCTTTAGCTCAGCTGGTAGAGCGCCACGTTTACACCGTGGATGTCATCGGTTCGATCCCGGTAGGACCCACCAGGAAACCCTGTTGTTTGCGCCCCGCGGCGGAAACAACAGGGTTTTTTCGTTCCCGCCTGCCCGCCCCGGAGAATGTGGGTTGGCGGCCAAAATGTCAGTGCCCGGCCGTAGCTTTCAGGTATGGAACATGTGATGGTGCGGACGGGAACCAACGGAATGCCGACGGCGGTCATCAGCAACGGCAGGGAATGGGCGTTGGGTGCCGAGCCGGTGCGCTGGTTCGAGCGCGTCAACTGGTGGGAAGTCAACCGACGCATGCCCAAGGGGTTGGGCCGTGTTGATGTGGAGGTCCTCCAGGTCCAGGTGAGGCTTGGAGGAAACAGCAACTCGGCGCTGACCACCATGGTGCTGGAGCGGGATGGCCTTGGCGGCGGATGGCGGCTGCGTCAGGCCGTGGCGGACGCAGCCTGAGGATGGGTCTGCGTCGGCTGCCCGGCCAGGACCGGGGACGCGCATGCAGGGTCGGGGCATTGGAAAACCCTCCACCGCGACTATTGGGGGATGCCGCGGTGGAGGGTCTGAGATGAATATACCGTGAACTGCCCGAAACATGAAGTCATCCCGGAAGTGTGTCGGGGGCACCGGAAAGCCCGCGGGCGCCAACGCTCGAGCACTCCTCCAGCCATTATGATGGTTGGTGTTCAGCTGGATGAACAGCATGACCAGTGCAGGCGCCTATATAAGGAGAATCATGGCCGATTCCCGCAACTCCCGATCATCCGACGGCCTGGGAAGCACCTCGCCGGCGCCCGCCGTTACCCGTGCAGCCGCGGTGCTGGATGCCCTCGCCGCATCGGCAACCGGAAGACTGACGCTGAGCGATCTCGCCCGCGAGCTCGGCATCCCGAAGTCCTCCACGTCCAACCTCCTGCTGGCACTGGAGGAAGCGCGCTTGATCAGCAGGCAGGGAGCGGAGTTCACCCTGGGCCGCAAGCTCGTGGAACTCGGTGCCGCCTACCTGAGCCGGCTGGACGAGGTGCAGGAGTTCTACCGGTACTGCGAACAGGCTCCCATGCTGTCCAGGGAAACGGTACGGATTGCCATGCTGGACGGAACGAACGTCATCTACCTTGCCCGCTATGAAGGTCACCCCGCTGTCAGGCTGACCTCCAACATCGGCGACAAAATGCCGGTCTCGCTGTGCGCGGTGGGCAAGGCGCTGATCGCGCGCCTGAACGTTCACGACATTGAAGACATGTTCCCTGACGACGCCGAGCTGCCCGTTATGACGCCCAAGTCCCTCAGGACCGGGGCAGAGCTCAAAGCCCAGCTCCGCACCATCCGTGAGCAGGGCTACGCCTTTGAGGACGAGGAGTCCACTACCGGTGTGGTGTGCCTTGCTGTATCCGTACCCACCAGGGGTGCCCACGGTCCCAGCCTGGGACTATCCGTCACGGCACTCAAGGCCACCTACACCGAGGAGCAGGGATCGCAGATGGTCAAGGAGCTCCGGGAGCTGGCCCGTTCCCTCGGAAACCCGATGGGCTAGCGGCGAAACCCCGGCCAACGGGATTATTTCGGCAAGGCGTTTGCCAGCTGTTCAACTTACTGTACGCTGTTCAGCATAGTGATTCGCACAACGTGTGCCTTCACTGACCCACCAGGCCAACGGGGGCCTGGAGTGTGATGAGGGAGTTCTTGTGACAACTCGTACTAAAGCACCGCAGGCCGCGGACGGCGCCGTCGTCGAACCGGACCAGCTGCGAAGGGCAACTCTTGCCAGTTCCGTCGGCTCCGCGCTGGAGTACTACGACTTTTACATCTATGGCCTGGCCTCGGCGCTGATCTTCGGACCGCTGTTTTTTGCCCCGCTCGGCGAAAGCGGGGCAGTTATCGCCTCCTTTGCCACGTACGGTGTGGGCTTTGCGGCCCGCCCCTTTGGCGGCGTCGTCTTTGGCTACATCGGGGACCGGTTCGGCCGCAAAATGGTCCTGATCCTCACCATCGGGCTGATGGGCATGGCGAGCTTCGCCATCGGCCTGCTGCCCACCTTTGAACAGGCGGGCATGCTGGGCGCAGTCCTTCTGGTGACGTTGCGCATCATCCAGGGGCTGGGGGCCGGCGCTGAGCAGGCCGGCGCCACCACGCTGATCTCGGAAGTTGCCCCGCGCCGCCGTCGCGGGTTCTTCGCCTCGCTGCCGTTCGTCGGCATCCAGCTGGGCACCCTCCTGGGCGCCGGAACCTTTGCCTTGATGGCGCTGGCTGACAAGGCGGTCCTGCAGGGCTGGCTGTGGCGGGTGCCGTTCCTGGCCAGCTTCATCCTGATTGTTATTGCTGTCTTCATCCGCCTCCGCCTGAAGGAAACGCCGGTTTTCCAGGAGCTCGAGAAGCACAAGGCCGTGGTGAAGAACCCCGTGGGCCAGATCTGGAAGCACTCCAAAAAGAACGTCCTGGTGGGCATCGGCCTGCGGATGGGCGAGAACGGCAACTCCTCCATCTACTCCGCGCTCCTGGTGTCGTTCATCAGCATGCCCGCCGGTGTGTTTGCGGGCGACAAATTCATCGGCCCCACCGGTCTGCTGATTGCTGCCGGGTTCGCCGCTGTGATGGTAGTGACGTTCGGCGCCCTCTCCGACCGTTTTGGCCGCGTCCCCGTCTACAGGTATGGCGCCTTGTTCCAGGCAGTCATTGCCCTGCCGGCGTTCTACCTGGTGACCCTGGGAAACGTCACGCTGGTCTGGGCAGTTATGGTGGTGGGCATCGCCCTGGGCGTGCAGTCAATGCTTGGCCCGCAGTGCGCCCTGCTGCCGGAACTGTTTGGCTCCCAGCACCGCTTCACGGGCGTTGCATTGAGCCGGGAACTGTCCGCCGTACTCGCCGGAGGCTTTGCCCCCATGATCGGTGTGGCCCTTCTGGCCGCGACCAACCACTCGTGGCTGGTTCCTGCCATCTATTCACTGGTCCTGGCATCGATCTCGTTTGTGGCCACGTTCTTCACGCCTGAAACCGTGGGCAGGGACCTGGTCCTGGTGGAGGACGCCAGCTAGGTACTCGTTGGCCAACGCCAAAGGGCGGCTTCCCTGGTGGGGAAGCCGCCCTTTTGTGTGTCCGGCCAGGTTCAGTAGAAATGCACGGTGTCCACGAGGTGGGGGAGTTCCCCGCCGTCCAGGAAGATCCGGAGGTTTCCGCAGAAGCGCTCGGTGATCAGGCGGTTTTCCGCTGCGCTGAGGGCGGAGGTGTGGGGCGAGACCAGTACGTTCGGGTGGCTCCACAGCGGGCTGTCCTGCGGCAGTGGTTCTACTGCGAAAACGTCAAGGCAGGCGTAGGAGACCTGGCCGTTGTCCAGGGCCTCGAGGAGGGCTTCCTCGTCCACCACGGTTCCCCTGCCCACGTTGACGAAGACGGTGCCCGGCTTCATGGCCGCGAACACGTCGCGGTCAAAGAGCTTTTCCGTGTAGGGCGTTCCCGGCAATGTGTTGACTACTGCATCTGCCGCGGCCAGGAGAGCTGGAAGGCCATCGTTGGTGGCGACCTCCTCGATGCCTTCCAGCGGTTCCACCGTTCGTTTGGTGCCGCTGACCTTCATGCCCAGGGCGCGGGCAAGGCGCGCTGTTTCCAGGCCGATCTCGCCCAGGCCGGCAACAACGAGCGTGGAACCGCTCACCAGGCGGGTGGGGGTGCGCAGCTCGGGCCAGACCTTGGCTTCCTGGTCGCGGACCAGCTCCGCGGTGCGCTTGAATCCGTTGAGGATTCCCATGGTGGCAAACTCGGCCAGCGGCAGGGCGTGGACTCCTGCGGAGGTTGTCACCTTGAACTTCTGCAGCGTTTCCTGATCGAGGCCGGAGGCCTTGACCGCCCCGCCGGCTCCCGCTGCCATGGCATGCACCCACTGGAGGTGCGGATTTTCGCCTGCCACGCGGGCAAGCCCTGCAGGGCTTTCGTTGGGCATGCCGTAGAGGACCTGTGCTTGGTTGACCATGGCCCAGTAGCGCTCCTCCTGCTCCGGGGACCGCCGGAAAGCGGGATCACCGGCATGGTCGGCCGGATACCGCTCCGGCGGCAGTAGTTCGGGCTCGTACAGCACGGTAACGGACGGGTCGACGGCACGGATGCGGTCCAAGAGCTCAGCTTCAAGGGGGACGGCAATGGCCACAGTAAGAGGAGGGGTCATGCTGTTCATCATACTGAATAGAGGCAAGGATAGTGAACAACTCTTGCCCCAATCTTGGGAGGCCGACGTGCACGGAATATCACGGAAGGCGTCGCTGGCCCGGGTCTGATGGAACCCCGCTGCTCCAGCAGTGTCAGCGCCGCACGGGGATAAACACCCGCGGCTGCTCCGTCCACGTATCCGACATCTGGGACATGGTGCGGCGCATGATCCGGTCCGAGGCCTCCCGCGCCGCGGCGCTGTCACCCCTGGAAATGGCCTCCGCTACATCCACGTGCCATTGCAGGGCGGCCTCGTGCGGGTGGTCGGGCATGAGGCCATGAACGGTGCGTCCGGTCAACGTCTCGGCCACCTGGCCCATCAGGTTGGCGAACATCTCATTGCCGGAGCCGGAGAGCAGCAGCGAATGGAACTGGATATCCAGCTCCAGGAAGCGTGGCACCTCACCGTTGTGCCCGGCGTCGCGCATTGCATAGGCAACGTCCACCAGCTCGAGGCGCAGCGGCGCCGGCGCGTTCTGGGCGGCAAGTTCTGCCGCCGCGGGTTCGACGGCGGCGCGCAGCTCCGCCAGTGAGCGCAGCTGGGCTCCCCGGGCGTCGCTGGCCAGGCGCCACCGGATGACTTGCGGGTCAAAGGGATTCCAGCGGCTGGGCGGCAGCACCCTGATGCCCACCCGCTTGGTGGTTTCCACCAGGCCAAGGGACTGCAGGACGCGCACCGCCTCGCGGATGACCGACCGCGAAACCTTCAGTTCAACCTCCAGCTGCTCGGCCAGCATCACGTGCCCGGCGGGCAGGTTGCCCGAGATAATCCGGGTGCCAAGATTCTCGATGGCACGGTGGTGCAGGCTGGTGGTCATGGAGTCAAGCCTAGTGGGACTGCCCTCCCGCACTGCCTTTGTGGTGGACGGCCCGAGACACAAAGGGTTCCAATAGGTGGGCGTTACTTTTTTGTGACCGCCCGAATATATATGCTTTATTCAGACCCCCGGTCTGCAACTGTGCTTCCGCCAAGGAAGCAGCTGCACATCCATCGCACAGTATGAATTGGAGTTTTGATGTCTGCACACATCGGTGTCACCGGCCTTGCGGTCATGGGTGCCAACCTCGCCCGAAACCTCGCGCGGAACGGCTTCACCGTCGCACTGCACAACAGGTCAGTCGAGAAAACCGACGCCCTGCTCGAACGGTACGGCTCCGAGGGCGACTTCGTCCGGACGGAAACCCTGCAGGAGCTCGTGGACTCGCTGGAGAAGCCGCGCCGAGTGCTGATCATGGTTAAGGCCGGCAAGCCCGTGGACTCCGTCATCGAACAGCTGGAGCCGCTGCTGGAAGCCGGCGACATCATCATCGACGCCGGCAACTCCCACTACGAGGACACCCGCCGCCGCGAAGCCGCGCTGGCCAAGAAGGACCTGCACTTCGTGGGCGTCGGCGTATCCGGCGGCGAGGAAGGCGCCCTCAACGGCCCGTCCATCATGCCCGGCGGTTCCAAGGAGTCCTACAAGGCCCTCGGCCCGCTGCTGGAAAAGATCGCCGCCAAGGTGGACGGCGAACCGTGCTGCGCATGGGTGGGAACCGACGGCGCCGGCCACTTCGTCAAGATGGTCCACAACGGCATTGAATACGCCGACATGCAGGTCATCGGCGAGGCCTTCGACCTGCTGCGCTCCGGTGCCGGAATCGAGCCGGCCGAGCAGTCCAAGATCTTCTCTGAGTGGAACAAGGGCGAACTGTCCTCCTTCCTGATCGAAATCTCGGCAGAGGTCCTGGGCCACGTTGACGCCAAGACCGGCAAGCCGTTCGTGGACGTCGTGGTGGACGCGGCCGGCCAGAAGGGAACCGGCCGCTGGACGGTCATCTCCGCACTGGAACTGGGCTCCCCGGTCTCCGGCATCGCCGAATCCGTGTTCGCACGCGCCCTGTCCTCCCAGGCAGGCCAGCGCAAGCTCGGCCAGGAACTTCTCGCCGGCAACGAAGCATCCGTTGAAATCCCGGAGACCTTCGTAGAAGACGTCCGGCAGGCGCTGTACGCCTCCAAGCTGGTCTCCTACGCCCAGGGCCTGGACATGCTCACCTCCGCCGCAAAGGAATACGGCTGGGACCTGAAGCTGGACGAGATCGCCTCCCTGTGGCGCGCCGGCTGCATCATCCGCGCCGAACTGCTCAAGGACATCACCAAGGCCTACGCTGCGGACGAGAAGCCCGCCAACCTGCTGTTTGCCCCGGCCTTCACCAAGGCCATCGCCGACGCACTGCCCGCCTGGCGCCGTGTGGTTGCCACCGCCGTCCAGCTGGGCATCCCGGTTCCGGTGTTCTCCTCCTCGCTGGCCTACTACGACGGCCTGCGCCGCAAGCGCGTTGCTGCCGCCCTGATCCAGGGCCAGCGCGACCTCTTCGGCGCCCACACCTACGGCCGCGTTGACGCCGAGGGCACGTTCCACACCCTTTGGGGCGAGGACAAGTCCGAGATCGAGGCAGTGGACACGCACTAGCGTCCGCTCCACGGCAAGCGAACGGCCGGCAGTTCCTGGACTCTTCTTCCAGGAACTGCCGGCCGCTTTGTTTAACACTAAAGGCCCGTCGATGCTGCCATATGGGCGGCATCGACGGGCCATTGGAGCCGGACGCTAGAGCCTAAATCCGGTACTCAATATCGTATTCGGCCGGGTCGACGGCAGGTTTGGTTTCCCGCTGCGCGTCCCGGTGCCGCCATTTGGCAGGAACACCGGTAACGATGGATTCCGGCGGTGCGTCCTTGACCACTACGGCGTTGGCGCCCACGGCACTGTCCCGGCCGATGGTGATCGGCCCCAGGATCTTGGCGCCGGCGCCGATGGTGACCCGGTCCCCGATGGTGGGGTGCCTTTTGATCCTGGCCAGCGAACGTCCACCCAGCGTGACACCGTGGTAGATCATCACGTCCTCGCCGATCTCGGCGGTCTCGCCGATCACCACGCCCATGCCGTGGTCGATGAAGAACCTCCGGCCGATGGTGGCGCCGGGATGGATTTCAATACCGGTCCAGGACCGGCCCAGCTGGGACAGGAGGCGCGCCGGGAACCGGAGCGCCGGGTTTTGCCACATGCGGTGCGTCAGCCGGTGGACCCAGATGGCGTGCAGGCCGGAATAAGCGAAAAAGTTCTCGAAAGAACCTCGAGCCGCCGGGTCGTGGGACCGGGCGGCGTCGAGGTCTTCCTTTAGTCTTGCGAAAAAGCCCACAAAGTTCTTTCTACAGGAAACGGGCGGACGGCGGTTCTAATCAGCCGCGGATGTCGTCATAGAGCACCGTGGAGATGTAACGCTCGCCAAAGTCGCAAACCACGGCAACAATCAGTTTGCCTGCGTTCTCCGGGCGCTTGGCCAGCTCCAGTGCGCCCCAGACGATGGCGCCGGAGGAAATGCCGCCCAGGATGCCTTCCTTGACGCCAAGCTCACGGGCCACGCGTACAGAGTCCTCGAGGGTGGCGTCCAGGACCTCGTCGTAGACGTTGGTGTCCAGGATTTCGGGCACGAAGTTGGCGCCGATGCCCTGGATCTTGTGGGGGCCGGGTGCCCCGCCGTTGAGGATGGCGGAGTCCTTGGGCTCCACGGCCACGATCTGCACGCCGGGCTTGCGTTCCTTCAGGACCTGGCCGACGCCGGTGACGGTTCCGCCGGTGCCGATGCCCGCGACGAAGATGTCCACCTGGCCTTCGGTGTCAGCCCAGATTTCCTCGGCCGTGGTGGTGCGGTGGATCTCCGGGTTGGCCTCGTTGGCGAACTGCTGGGCCCAGATGGAGTTCTCGGTGTTGGCCACAATCTCCTGGGCCTTCTCCACGGCCCCGCGCATGCCCTCTGAGCCGGGGGTGAGGACGATCTCGGCACCAAAGGCGCGCAGCATCACGCGGCGCTCGGTGGACATGGTCTCCGGCATGGTCAGGATGACCTTGTAACCGCGGGCAGCGCCCACCATGGCCAGGGCGATGCCGGTGTTGCCGGAGGTGCCTTCCACGATGGTTCCGCCCGGCTTCAGGGCACCGGACTTCTCTGCCGCGTCCACGATGGCCACACCAATGCGGTCCTTCACGCTGTTGGCCGGGTTGTAGAACTCCAGCTTGACGGCAACGGTGGCATCCAGCCCCTCGCTGAGCCGGTTGAGCTTGACCAGCGGGGTGCCGCCGACGAGCTGCGTCACGTCGTCATAAATCCGTGCCATGTAGATACGCCTATCTGGTTAGGGGTGAATACTGAGGTCAGCCTAACGAGGCCGCGTAACACCCGCTAAGCGTTAAGCCATGCAGAGTAATATTTCCTGGCCTTTGCGAGCTTCGGGTTGATGATCACCTGGCAGTATCCCTGCTCCGGGTGCTTGGCGTAGTAGTCCTGGTGGAATTCCTCGGCAACGTAAAACCGTGGGAGTCGGCTGACTTCGGTGACGATGGGATGCGCCCACAGCGCCTGGTTCCGTTCGATGGCTTCCTCGAACAGGATCTTCTCTTCGGTTGTTTCGTAGAACATGGACGAGCGGTACTGCGTGCCCACGTCGTACCCCTGGCGGTTGAGGGTGGTGGGGTCGTGCAGGGCAAAGAACATGTCCAGGATGACATCGGCAGGGATGACATCCTCGTCGAACGTCACCGCCACCACCTCGGCATGTCCGGTGGTGCCGTTGCAGACCGAGTAGTAGTCCGGGTTCGGATCGTGGCCGCCGGTGTAGCCGGACACTACGGAGCTGACGCCCCTGGTCTTCTGGTAAACGGCGTCAAGGCACCAGAAGCAGCCTCCGCCTAAAACAAAAGTTTTCATGACCTCTTCAATGGTTGGCGGCGCCGGATGATTCCCCGGCCGTCCGGGGGCGGGCAGCAAAGGCGCTGCCCGGGCCGTGCAATGGGGTAAAACTAAGACTATGGAACCTGTGGACACCGACGTTACCGGACCGGAGAAACACGACGGCGAACCTCACGACGGCGAGGCCCCTTCCGGCGGGGAGGCGGTTGAGCAGCCGCAGGCTCCCACGCTGGGCGAGCTGCTCCTGGCAGTTGAGGAACTGTGGCCGGAATCCCTGGCAGAGAACTGGGACGAGGTGGGCCTGGTGGCAGGACACCCCTCGGCGCCGGTCACACGGGTGATGTTTGCGGTGGATCCCACACTCGAGGTCATTGACGAGGCCGTTGCATGGGGCGCGGAGCTCCTGATCACCCACCATCCCCTGTTGCTCAAGGGTGTCACCACGGTTGCCGCCACTACTCCCAAAGGAAGGGCCGTCCACCGTCTCATCGAGTCGGGCACAGCCCTGCTGACAGTGCACACCAACGGTGATTCCGCCGTCGGAGGCGTTTCTGATGTCCTCGCCGACGCCCTCGGCCTGCAGGACGTCGCCCCGCTCACTGTTGCCGCGAACGGCCTTCCCGAAGAAGGGATCGGCCGGGTGGGGGACCTGGCGGACGCCATGACGCTGGGTGATTTCGCCGCCCGGGTTTTCGGCATCCTGCCTTCCGTCGCCGGGGGAGTGCGTGTCTCCGGGGACAAGGACGGCCTGGTCCGCCGGATCGCCGTGTGCGGCGGCGCCGGGGACTCCCTGTTCAACGAGGTGCGCGCCAGCAATGCAGACGTATACGTTACCGCTGACCTGCGCCACCACCCCGCCTCCGAGGCAAGGGAAGCTGCACTGAACGGCAGGCCCTACCTTGTGGACGTCTCGCATTTCGCCAGCGAGTGGCTGTGGCTGCCTGCCGCGGCTGCCGCCTTGGGCAACGTCCTCGCGGACCAGGGCCATGAGGTTGAAATCCAGGTCAGCACCACCAACAGCGATCCCTGGGACTTCATCCTCACTCCGGGGTAGGCCTGCCGTTCGAGGCAGGGGAGCGGGCCAGGCGCTAGAGTCTAGGAAGCGCCGGTACGGTGCCCGGCTTCGGCCGGCAGGAAGCAAGCGGAGGTAACAGTGGCGAAGGCAGCACCGGCGGAACAGTTGAAGTTGCTTGAGCTGCAGGGGCTGGACGCCAGGCTGAAGTCGCTTGCAAACCGCCGCCGCTCGCTCGAGAACGACCCCCGCATCAAGGACCTCGAAGCCGCCCTGTCCGTGGCCAACGGTGAGCTGGGCGCGGCAAAAGTTGCTGTGCACGACGCCGAAACCGAACTGAAGCGCGCCGAGGCCGATGTGGAGCAGGTTGCCACCCGCATCGAACGGGACGAGGCCCGGCTGAACAGCGGCACAGGCCTCTCCAAGGACCTGGTCGCGCTGCAGAAGGACATCGCTTCCCTTAACAAGCGCCGCTCGGACCTTGAGGACGTGGAGCTCGAAGTTCTTGAGCGGCTTGACTTACTGCGCGCCAAACAGGCGGCACAGCAGGCCATCGTGGACGACATCCAGGGATCCTTTGGCGGCATCCGGGCCGAACTGGATGCCGCGCTGGCCGAGGTGGAGGCCGAAGCTGCCGGGCTGCGCACCCAGCGGGCCGAATTCGCGGCCGGGCTCGATGCCGGAATGCTTGCTGTTTACGAAAAGACCCTGGCGAAGCGGGGAGTGGGCGCGGCGCGGCTGTTCCACGGAACCTCCGAGGCCTCCGGAATGAAGCTGAGCCCCGGCGACCTCGCCGAAATAAAGGCCGCAGCAGCGGACGACATCGTGTTCTGCCCTGACTCCGGCGCCATCCTGGTCCGCTCGGAGGAGTGGGCCTGACCCAACTGGGTAGCGCTAAGTGTCGTTTTGGAGCGCCATAACGACACTTAGCGCTACTTAGTTGGGGAGGGGCGGGGGAGTCAGCCCGGCAGGATGATGTTCAGCGCGTGGGGTTTCCGCGCTGAACCCGCCACGAGTTCAGCCTCCCACTTTTCCCGGGCGGCTTTCAGGAGGTCCGACGGCGTCGCAGGCGCCTTGCCCCGGCGAGCCAGCAGGTGCCGGGCCAGCTCGCCCCGGGTGTGCTTGGCAAAGTGGCTGACTACTTTCCGGACGCCGTTGACCTCGGTGAAGACATTGACCATGACTGTCTGTGCCGCCGGGGGAGCCCACGCAGCTGCATAAGTGCTTGACCGGCAGTCCACCAGCAGATGCCCGGAAGCGGCTTCGGCAAGCACATCCGAGAGCTGCGGTTTCCAGAACGAGGCGAGGCGGCCGACGTCGGGCAGGGCAGTGCCCATGGACAGCCGGTAGGCCGGAACACTGTCGGCGAAACGGATGGCGCCCCACAACGCCGAAACCACCAGCACCGATTCATCCGCCTTGCGCCGTTGCGCCGGGGTCAGCGTCTTATAGCCGAGCGCGTCATAGAGCACGCCGGAATAGATCTGGTGGGCCGGAGCGGCAGGTTCCGCATGCAGCCGGGTGTTCCGCGCGACGTCGTCCTTCAGTGATGCTCCCACGCCCAGCAACGCGAGGGCGTCCTCATGGGCGCTCACCGTTCCGAGCGCGTCCAGCACTTTAGCCCGGTAGGTGTTCAACTGCGGGAAGCTGAGGGAAGGCCAGTCGACGGCGGATCCTCGGACCGCGGGTGTCTTGCCTTCGGAGGGGGGAAGCAGAATCAGCACCGTCCGATCCTACCGGCGGAGGGAAACGTGCCGGCCGCCGGTAGACTGGACCTGGATGGGTTGACCAGGCGGCCGCGCGTCACGCAAGTGGCTCGAGGAACGTCCGGGCTCCATAGAGCAGGGTGGTGGGTAACGCCCACTCGGGGTAACCCGCAGGCCAGTGCCACAGAAAACAGACCGCCTGGGTCGCGCCGGTTTGAAAGCGGCACGAAGCAGGTAAGGGTGAAACGGTGGTGTAAGAGACCACCAGCTTCCCGGGTGACCGGGAAGGCTAGGTAAACCCCACCCGGAGCAAGGCCAGACAGGGCACGTTCGAGGGCTGCTCGCCCGAGTGTCCGGGTAGGCCGCTGGAGGGCGCCGGCAACGGCGTTCGTAGATGGATGGCCGCTACTCCCGCACCGGCAACGGGGCAGGAGCACAGAACCCGGCGTATCGGTCAACCCATCCACCCAGTCCGGTTTGACCTTGGAAGCTGTGTTGGGGATGCTGAACCGTGCCCGCGAATACTGATGGACAATCCTCCCCCGGAACCACGCGGCGGCGCGTCCCCTCAGCGGGGCGGCAGGTGGCCGCCCTGGCCGGATTCCTGGCCGTCTCTTATGCCGTCTGTATCCTGGCGTCCATCCCGATCATCCTGCACTCCAACGGCTGGTTCGCCAGCTCAAAACAGGCACCATGGATGCCGGCCGGGTGGATGTTCCGTACGGTGTGGATCGGGCTCTATGCCTGCATAGGTTTGTCCGGATGGCTGGTGTGGCGCAGGGGAGCGCTGTCGGGCCGCGTTCTCGGGTACTACGGGCTGCAGCTGGTGCTGAACCTGGCGTGGCCGTTGATGTTCTTTGCCATGTTCCCCATGATGGGGTCCGCTGCACTGTGGCTGGCTTTCGCCATCATCTGCGCCCTGGCGTGTGTCCTGGCCCTGCTGGTGGTGGAAGCGGGCCCGGTCCATACCTGGGCAGGACTGCTGGTTCTGCCCTACCTTTCGTGGGTGGTGTTCTCCGCCAGCCTCAATCTCTATTCGGCCCTCCACAACTAAGCGGCCCACCCGTCCTGTGTGAGTGATTTCACGCGCCTTGGGCCGTCCCGGGGCAGTCTGCCAAATTAGAATGGATACCGGACGCAGGAGTTCTTCCGCCGAAAGTTGCGTTTGCAACCGGCGGTTTTCTTTTGCATACGATCCAGGTGCCTGGGGAACAATCCCCGCAGGTGCCGGTGCCCCTGGACACCATCAGGTGGCCGACATCCGTGTACGAGGACGTACGCGGCTGAACCGAGGAAGGTATTTCTGTGAGCCAGACGTCAGATTCTTGTCTTGATACGTGGATGGGCCGCGAGGCCCTCGCCGAGGCCATGATTCCGGTGATCGGCCGGCTGTACCGCGAAAACAACGTGGTCACCAGCATCCACGGCCGGAGCCTGATCAACAAGTCCACCATGAACATCCTCAAGGCGCACCGCTTCGCGCGCAGGATGAGCAAGGACGAACTGCTGCTGGAGGAAACCGCTCCGCTGCTGAACACCCTGGCCGGGCTGGAGCTTGGTGCCGCCGCGATCGATATCGCCCGGCTGAACCAGAAGTTCAAGGAGGAGGGCGGCGACGCCACCCTGGAGGAGTTCCTCCGCGAAGAACTGGCTGAGATTGTGGGCAAGCGGGGCGGCGACGACCGCACCAGCACCGACGTCGTGCTTTACGGCTTTGGCCGCATCGGCCGCCTCCTGGCCCGCCTCCTGATCGAAAAGGCAGGCGGCGGGCACGGCCTGCGGCTGCGCGCCATCGTGGTCCGCAGGGGCTCCGACAACGACCTGTCCAAGCGCGCCAGCCTGCTGCGCCGCGACTCGGTCCACGGCTCCTTCGAAGGCACCATCCGCGTGGACGAGGCGGCCAACACCATCACCGCCAACGGCGTCCAGGTGCAGGTCATCTACTCGGACAACCCCGCCACCATTGACTACACCGCCTACGGCATCAACAACGCGCTTGTGGTGGACAACACCGGCCGCTGGCGTGACGCCGAGGGCCTGTCCCAGCACCTGCAGAGCAAGGGCGTGGCACGGGTGCTGCTGACCGCCCCGGGCAAGGGCGAGCTGAAGAACATCGTTCACGGCATCAACCACCGCACCATCGAGGACACGGACCAGATTGTGTCCGCGGCTTCATGCACCACGAACGCCATCACCCCGGTCCTGAAGGCCATCAACGACAAGTTCGGCGTGGTCCACGGCCATGTCGAGACGGTCCACTCCTTCACCAATGACCAGAACCTGATCGACAACTTCCACAAGGGTGACCGGCGCGGACGCTCGGCCGCACTGAACATGGTGATCACCGAGACCGGCGCAGCCAAGGCCGTGGCCAAGGCCCTGCCCGAACTGCTGGGCAAGCTCACTGGCAGCTCCATCCGCGTCCCCACCCCGGACGTTTCCCTGGCCATCCTGAACCTGAGCCTGGAAAACGGGACCACCAAGGACGAGGTCAACGAATACCTGCGGGAGATGTCACTCCACTCGGACCTGCGCAAGCAGATCGACTACATCGACTCGCCTGAGGTTGTTTCCACGGACTTCGTCGGTTCCCGGCGTGCAGGCATCGTGGATGGCCTTGCCACCATCTCGAACGAGAAGAACCTGGTGCTCTACGTCTGGTACGACAACGAGTTCGGTTACAGCTGCCAGGTGGTCCGCGTGATGGAAGAGATGGCCGGAGTCAACCCGCCGTCCTTCCCCGCCAAGGAGACGGCGTCCGCCCTGGCCGCAATCGCCGTCTGACCCGCTAACCCGGACCTCAGGGATTTCCCGGCTGATTCGCTGGAATCAGTCGGGAAACGGGACCACACTGGTGCCATGGATAAAGATTCGACGCTTGAGCACGAGACCACCCTGGAACACGCCTTGGACGTGGCCAAGGCCAACCACAAAGAAGCCGTCCGGCTGCTCGAAGGCGCCCGCGCCGGGCATGCGACCGGCGACGTCAGCGCCGACCGGGTACGGCAGCTTGAGGGACTGCTGGCCATTGCCGAGGAGGACCTCCGGCGCGTGATGCGGGAGCAATAACCGCGTGGGCTGACCCCTCACCCGCCCTCCACAGTGTGGATATCTGCAAGGAGGGCGGGCGGGTGTCCTAGGCTCTTCTGGTGCATAACAGTACTGGACGGGCCGAAGCCCCATGACCGTGAGCTGGTCCGCCTACCGGCGTGCCCGCCGTCGTTCCCGGCAGGCTTGGGCGGTGCTCGCCCTGGCTGCGGTCTCAGCACTCGCAGCCCTGTTCTGGTTCTTTACCGCCGGCCAGTTCGCCGCAGCGGAGCCGGCCGCGTCCGGGCCCACCGAGGCGCCGGTGTTTGATCCGGCCTGGATGAATCCCGTAGTCCCGGTGCATGCGGTGCCCGAAGGCACTGCCCTCTCCGCCCTTGACGGCCTTGCCGTCAAGGGACGCGCGGCCAAGGACACGTATAACCGCGAAGCGTTTGGACAGGCCTGGCAGGACGTTGACCGGAACGGCTGCGATACACGCAATGACATCCTGCGGCGGGACCTTGCCGGCGTGCTGTTCGTTGAAGGCTCGAAGTGCCGGGTCGCGGCCGGCTCTTTCCACGAACCCTATACCGGCCAGTTCGTGGACTTCCGGCGGGGCTCCGACAGCAGCCGTGCAGTCCAGGTTGACCATGTGGTCGCCTTGGGGGACGCCTGGCAGAAGGGCGCCCAAGGACTGACAGCGGCGCAGCGGCAGAGCCTGGCGAACGATCCGCTGAACCTCATCGCCGCGGACGGACCGGCGAACCAGCAGAAGAGCGCCGGTGACGCCGCCACCTGGCTGCCGAAAAACACTTCGATCCGCTGCCACTACGTGGCGCGCCAGATTTCAGTGAAGGCAGCCTATGGCTTATGGGTCACGGAAGCCGAAAAGGAAGCGATGAAACGCGTCCTGGGGTCATGTCCGGACCAGCGGACCGTATCAGCCCGCTGAATCCCGGGCGCTTTCCTGACCGTGTGCTGGGGCCGGCAAGGGCAGGCAGACGCAGTCCCGCCGTCGGGCCTAATGCCCGAAGGGGTCCGGGTCAACGCCCGGCATCCACGTCAGCCCGGGAACCCCCCAGCCGCTCTTTTTGGCCTGCTTCAGCGCTTTGCGCGCATAGCGGTCCATGAGCCGGTTGACGTACAGCTTTCCGTCCAGGTGATCGTACTCATGCTGGATGACCCGGGCGAACCAGCCTGTGGCCTCGAACTTCACTGGCTCGCCGAAGCCGTCAAAACCCTCCACCCGCGCCCACTCGGCACGCTTGAGCGGATAAGCGCCGCCGGGGAAGGACAGGCAGCCCTCTTCCTCCTCGTCAGGATCGGGGACGGCGCCGGAAATCTTCGACAGCGTGAGCACGGGGTTCACCAGCACCCCGGTGGGGGGAGCGCCGTCGTCGTTGGCGTATTTGTAGACGAAGATCCGCTTGCCGACCCCCACCTGCGGGGCAGCAAGGCCCACACCGTTGGCCGCGTCATTTGTTTCGAACATGTCCGCGATCAGGGCCCGCAGTTCGTCGTCGAAGACTTCAACTTCGGCCGCCCTGCGGTGCAGGACGGGCTCTCCCCAGATGGTGATTGGCAGAACAGTCATCTCGCGGTCCTCCGGCGGTATCCAGTGCAGAAGCAGTTGATGCAAAGCAAAGGAGGCCGCACCGGATATCCGGTACGGCCTCCTTACTGTGAGGGTGAGCTACGGGGGTTGAACCCGCGACCTCCTGGACCACAACCAGGCGCTCTGCCAACTGAGCTAAGCCCACCATGCGCCCTGCAGATCTACCGGCTGACCGGCTCCCTGGGAAGGCAACTCAAATAGCTTACCTGCTCTTCAGGGGTGCTTCGTCCACTTTTGCCGATTTCACCGAAATTTCCCGCAAACGTGGCGCAGATTACGCTTCCTGCGGCTGCCCGTCCGGGGAACCGGTAATGCGCTTGGCGATCCGCTGGGCCGTGGCGCTGTCCGGCCCGGGCGCCGGAACGAACACCGCGTCCCGGTAGTAGCGCAGTTCGTCGATGGAATCCTTGATGTCCCCCAGGGCGCGGTGGCCGCCCTTTTTCGCCGGCGACTGGAAGTAGGCCCTGGCGAACCAGCGGCGGGAGAGTTCCTTGATGGTGCTGACGTCGATCACGCGGTAGTGCAGGTGCTCCACGACGGCCGGCATGTCGCGGGACAGGAAGACGCGGTCCGTTCCCACGGAGTTTCCGCCCAGTGGAGCCTTGCGGGGATCCGGCACCCACTTTGAGATGTATTCCATTACTGCCGCCTCGGCCGCGGCCATGGTGGTTCCGTAGGGGAGTTCCTGGAGCAGGCCGGATTTGGTGTGCATGTCCCGGACGAAATCGTTCATCTGGGCCAGGGCGGCGTCGTCCGGTTTAATTACGACGTCCACGCCGTCGCCGAGGATGTTCAGTTCCGAGTCGGTGACCAGTGCGGCAACCTCGATCAGGGCATCGTTTTTGATGTCCAGGCCGGTCATTTCGCAGTCGATCCAGACGATTCGTTCGTTAGATATAGGCACCGGACCAGCCTACCGTTACACCTCCGGACTGCCTGCCGGTGTTAGGATTTCGGGTACGCGGCGGGACCACTTGCTGTCGTTGTTACCCGCCTGTGCCGGCCATGCAGCCCGCCGGGCAGAATCGCGCAAACGCAAGAGATTGGACCATCCTGAGATGACGGCGCCTGTGCCTGCAGCGGGGGAACTGGCGGCCGCGGACTCTGCTGCAGCAGACGGGGCCGACGTCGATAATCCCCGCTCTCCGCTCCTGGCCGGATTTGTGGGCTCGATGTTTATGCTGATCGGGTCCCTGGGCGTGGGCTGGCTGGCCCCCGTTTCTGAACTCCGCAGGGTGCCGCTGTTCATCTGGATGCGGGCCGAAGCGGCCGGCGTTGCGCTCTCCATCGTCCTGCTCGCAGTGGGCGGGATGCTCCTGGTCCGCGCCTGGCTGCGGCTTGGCCAGCGGATCCGGGTCTGGGGGGACCAGGCCCGGCAGGCGACGTTGATGGCTGTGGTGGCCTGGGGGCTGCCCATGATGTTCAGCGTCCCGCTGTTCAGCCGGGACGTTTACGCGTATATCGGGCAGGGCCGCCTGATGGTGGAGGGTTTCAACCCGTACGAGAACGGGATTTCGGCGCTGTCGAACTACTTCCAGCTGGGTGCGGACAAAATGTGGACCGAGGCCCCGGTTCCGTATGGCCAGCTGTTCCTGTGGATCGAACAGTTTGTGGTGTGGTCCACCAATGTCCAGCCGGAGGCCAGCGTGATGATGTTCCGGCTGGTGTCCCTGGCCGGGGTGGTCCTGTGCGTGATTTACGTGCCCAAGCTCGCAGCGCTGCATGGAGTTAACCCGAACCGGGCACTGTGGCTGACGGCTGCCAATCCACTGTTCCTGACCAACTTCATCGCCAGCGTCCACAACGATGCCCTCATGATCGGGCTGGCGCTTGCCGGCCTTTACTACTCCGCCACCCGCCGCGTGGTCCGTGGCATCGTCCTGGTGACCCTGTCCATTGCAGTCAAACCGATCACCATTGTGTTCCTGCCCTTCATAGGCCTGCTCTGGGCGGGGAAAAACGCCGGCTGGCTGCGGAAGTTCGCCTTCTGGGGCCTGACGGCCGGGTTGAGCCTGGGAATCCTGGTGCTGATGAGCCTGGTCAACGGGTTCGGGTTCGGCTGGATCAACGGGCTGTCCGCCCCCGGCAGCATCTTCATCTGGTACGCGCCGGTAGGGCTGATCGGCATGGTGGTGGCCTCGCTGGCCAACGCTTTCGGACTGGACGGGCGTGTCCTTGCCGATTGGGTGTTCGACGCCGGGAAGCTGCTGGCGGTGGGTATCCTCGCCTGGCAGATTTTCCGGGGTGAGCATGACCGGCTTATCCGCCGCCTCACCCTTGGGTTTGCGGCGATCGTTGTGCTGGCCCCCATGATCCAGTCCTGGTATGTGGTGTGGCTTATTCCGCTGTTCGCCGTGACCGGCATCCGGAACGACTGGCAGGTCAAGGCCCTGTACTTCGTGGTCTCGTTCTTTATGATCTATGCCATTTCGGACCAGCTGGAGGTGTTCCCGTACCTCCAGACGGCGGACCTCGGGCTGGCTCTTGCCCTGGCGCGTGTTGCCGCTGCGGTCACGGGGCTGCTGTTTGGCCTCTACCTGATTTTCTGGGACCCCCGCACGCGCAGCCTGTTCCGGAAGACCGGTGAACCAGTCCTCGAGCGTCCGGTCATTTAGGCAGGTTCTTCAGCGCTTCCCGGCGGGACAACGGGCTGATGCTTCCCTGGTGTCTGGCCACAAACTCCGCTACCCAGTCAGGTGCTGTTTTCGCATACTCCCGGAGCGCCCAGCCAATAGCCTTCCGTATGAAGAACTCGGGGTCAGCCAGGTTCACTTCGATGACGCGGCGGAGTAGTTCGGGGTCCGTGTTGGCCTTGGCCTTGAGCTGTGCGGTGAGGGAAGCGCGCCTGATCCAGAAGTCAGGATCCGTGCTCCAGCCCAGGATCACGGCAGTCATCTCCTGCCGGTTGGCCTGCAGCAGTGTACAAATGCGGCTGGCAACACCGTCGGCAAAATCCCACCACGCGCCATCGCGGATGATTTCCTCGTAGACCGGAAGCATCTGCAGATCCGTGGCCACCAGCCTGCCGGCGGTCAAATCGATCGCGGCATACCGTTCCTCGCGGAAGCCGGCGGTGCGCCAAAGCTCCAGGACGGTATCACGGACCTGCTCCGCCGAGTCGAAGGGATAGCGGACAACTGCCCCGGCAGCCAGCCGGCGCACCTCTGGCACCCGGACACCGAGCGAAGGGATGGCGGATTTCATGTACGCCTGCGCTCCGGCTGCCCTCTTCGGGTCGGCCATGTCCCGGAGCTGGCTGCGGACAGCCTCAAGGAGTTCCCGGTTCACCATACGGCAACTCTAGCCATCGTTTCTGACGACGGCGGCCTGCCGTCCGCCGCCCCAGCGGCGACTTTGGCGATACGATGTTTAGCGCTAACACAGGCGAATAATCGATGGAGGACTCCCATGCCGGGCACCGAGTACAGCATCGCCGCCGGCGACTACACTGCGGTGATCACCGCGCGGGGAGGAGCCCTCCGGGAACTCCGCCACAAGGGGAGGGACCTGGTGGTGGCCTTTGGCGCTGACGGAACGATTCCCGACTACCGCGGCGTCATTTGCGCTCCGTGGCCCAACCGCCTTGCGGACGGCACCTACACCTACGCTGGCCGGACATTCGAGGCAGCCATCAATGAACCTGAACGGGGTTCAGCCCTGCACGGTCTGGCAACAGGCCGCCTCTGGATCGTGCGGCAACCTTCCCCGGACGAGGTGGTGCTGGATTGTCGGGTGGCCGCGGGCGAGGCATATCCCGGGGAGCTGGACCTTTCCGTTGCCTATAGGTTGACTGAGGACGGGCTGGTCAGCACTGTGCGGGCGGCAAACGTCGGCGGCGTCCCGGCGCCGTACGGTGTCTGTCCGCACCCCTACCTGGTGGCGGGCCCGTCGGGACTCGACGAATGGTCGCTGGAGCTGCCCGCCGCCGATTTCCTTGAAGTGACCCAGGACCGGTTGCTTCCGGTCGGGATGCGCAGCGTCGACGGGCACGAGTTCGACTTCAGGGCCGCCCGCCGCCTGGGGCCGGTCAAGATCGACCATGCTTTTACCGGCATCAACCGCGGGGCTGACGGGCGCGCACGCGTCCGCGTCCAGGATCCCGCAGGAACCGGCGTCGAGCTGGAATGGGGCGCCGAGTGGCCCTGGGTCCAGATCCACACGGCTGACAAGCCGGTGGGACCGGACCGCCTGGGCCTGGCAGTTGAGCCGATGACCTGCCCGCCGGACGCTTTCAACTCAGGAACCGACGTGGTCCATCTGCAGCCCGGCCAGGCGCACTGCGCTGAATGGACCATCCGCGCCCTTGGCTAGCTAGGAAACCGTCCAGCCTGCGCGGTCCAGCCAGCCGGCACAGAGGGCGGGCCACTGGTCTGCGCCGGCTTGCCCGTCCGCCAGGCCCAGCCCGTGGCGGCCCTCGGGGAAGACGTGGAGTTCCGCTGGCACGCCGGCGTTGAGCAGGGCCGCGGTGTAGTCCAGGCTGTGGCTGACGGGCACTGCGGCATCATCGGCCGTATGCCAGACGAACGCGGGCGGCGTTGCAGCTGTCACCTGCTGCTCGGCGGACAGTTCGGCAAGGAGATCCGCCGACGGCGACCCGCCCAGAAGGTTGTCCACGGAACCCTGGTGCACCGCCCGGGTATAAGACACCACCGGATAGCAGAGCACGGTCAGATCCGGGACTGCCGATGGAACGTCCAGGTCAGCGCCGCCGGTGGCCACAGCCGTGGAAAGCGTCGCCGCAAGGTGTCCACCCGCGGAAAACCCGAGGACGCCCACGCGCCGGGGATCCACCGCCAGGCCGTGCGCACCGCCGCGGATCTGGAGCATTGCCTGCTTTGCATCCTCCAGCGGTGCGGGGTGCCGGTCCGGAGCAACCCGGTAGCGCAGGACGAAACCGTGAATGCCCAGTCCGGCCAGCCATTCGGCCACGGGCTCGGCCTCATGGTCTGCCTGGCGGCCATAGCCGCCGCCGGGAAGCACCAGGACGGCGGGACGCTCTCCCGAGCCCGCGCGGGACGGCGCCGCCGTCAATTGCAACGCCACGGTCAGGCTGCCGTTTCCGTGCTGCGCCGGAGCGTGACTTCACCGGTAATGGGCTGCTGCCGCCCGCCGTCGGGCCCTGCCTCAGTTGAACCGGAACCGTTCTCGCCGGGCTCGCGGGCACTGGCTCCGCCGGGAGCCGTGGCACGGGTTGCCAGGCGCCCGATTTCTTCCAGCGGCAGGCGCACCGTGGAGAGGGCGGGGCGGAAGTCCCGGAGTGTTTCGATGTCGTCGAAGCCTGCGATGGTGGCGTCCCGCGGAATCCGCAGCCCCTGTTCACGGAGGGCTGCGGCCGCACCGATGGCCATGACGTCATTGACGGCGAAAATGCACAGCTTCCCGCGCCCGGCTTCCTCCCCGGAGTCCGCCTGCCGGGACTCTGCCTGCCGGGCCTTGATCATGTCAGCGAGCTTGAGGCCGGCCTCGTAGCCGCCGGCGCGGTTGAAGGCCGTGCGAAGGACTTCGGCGGGTTTGCGTCCGGCGGCTGCCAGGCCCTCCTGGAACCCGCGGATCCGGTCGTCGGACGTGAAGAGCCCATCCGGACCGCCTATGATCACAAAATCACCATCCTGGCCGGAAGCGAGTTTTCCCGCCAGTGCCGCTGCGAGTTCCTGGTTGGGCACGGCCACAATATGGTAGCCCTCGGGAGCTGTCGCGCCGACCACAGGGTGGCCCACCACCGCTACCCGGCCGCCATTGCGGCAGTACCGGTCCAGTTCAGCCGCCAGTTCAGCGTTGCCTTCCTGGTTTTCCGGCTGCGAAGAGCGGGAGCCGGCGATCACGATCGAATCAGCGCGGCGTGCGGCGAAAGCTGCCACGGCTTCCCTTTCCTCCGCCGGGGCGCCGCCTGTGGTGGCCAGCAGCACCATCTTGCGCTGCTCGCGGGCCGCCTCCTGCACACCCCTGGCGATGGCGGCGAAGTAGGGGTCGGCGATGTCGTGGACGATCAGGCCGATCAGTCCCGAACTGGACTTCGCGAGGCCCTGGGCCTGGGCGTTGGGGATGTAGCCGAGCGAGTCCGCGGCCTGGCGGACGCGGTCCGCGATGTCCTGTCCCGGCTTGCGGGCGGAACCATTGAGGACCCGGCTGGCAGTGGCCGGTGATACCCCTGCCAGCCGCGCCACCTCGGTAAGGGTACTTGCAGCCACAGCGTCTCCTGATCGGCTTTGTAGGGTCATCGAGCGTAACCACATTATGGCAGTTTTAAGCTGGTGCTGGAAAGCGCTTGCCAATACGTCGTGCCGGGTGCATCATTGAAGCAGTGGGAATGCGCTTTCCCGATACAGCTTGAGTAGAACTGCTCACTCACCGTGGAGGACTTATGGGCTTCGAGACAAAAACAATCCGCATCGCCATGAACGGCATCACCGGTCGGATGGGTTACCGCCAGCACCTGCTGCGTTCCATCCTCCCCATCCGGGACGCCGGCGGTTTCACCCTGGAGGACGGCACCCGCATCCAGGTTGAGCCCATTTTGGTGGGCCGCAACGAAGCCAAGATCCGTGAACTGGCCGAAAAGCACAAGGTCTCGGAGTGGAGCACCGACCTGGACGCCGTGATCAACGACCCCACGGTCGACGTCGTTTTCGACGCCTCCATGACCAGCCTCCGCGCCGCCACCCTGAAGAAGGCCATGCAGGCCGGCAAGCACATCTTCACCGAAAAGCCCACGGCCGAAACCCTCGAGGAAGCCATTGAGCTGGCCCGCATCGGCAAGGAAGCCAGCGTCACCGCCGGTGTTGTCCACGACAAGCTGTACCTGCCCGGCCTGGTCAAGCTCCGCCGCCTGGTGGACGAAGGCTTCTTCGGCCGCATCCTCTCCATCCGCGGCGAATTCGGCTACTGGGTCTTCGAAGGCGACATCCAGGCTGCCCAGCGCCCGTCCTGGAACTACCGCAAGGAAGACGGCGGCGGAATGACCACGGACATGTTCTGCCACTGGAACTACGTCCTCGAAGGCATCATCGGCAAGGTCAAGAGCGTCAACGCCAAGACCGCCACCCACATCCCTGCCCGCTGGGACGAAGCCGGCAAGGAGTACAAGGCCACGGCCGACGACGCCTCCTACGGCATCTTCGAGCTTGAGACCCCCGGCGGCGACGACGTCGTCGGCCAGATCAACTCCTCCTGGGCCGTCCGCGTCTACCGTGACGAACTCGTGGAATTCCAGGTGGACGGCACGCACGGCTCCGCCGTCGCCGGCCTGAACAAGTGCGTCGCCCAGCAGCGCGCCCACACCCCCAAGCCGGTCTGGAACCCGGACCTTCCGGTCACCGAGTCCTTCCGCGACCAGTGGCAGGAAGTGCCGGCCAACGCTGAGCTGGACAACGGCTTCAAGCTGCAGTGGGAAGAGTTCCTCCGTGACGTCGTGGCCGGCCGCGAGCACCGCTTCGGCCTCCTCTCCGCAGCCCGCGGCGTCCAGCTCGCCGAGCTTGGCCTGCAGTCCAACGACGAACGCCGCACCATCGACATCCCGGAGATCACCCTCTAATGACCTCACTCATCCTTCCCTCCCACGACGGCGGCACCATGGAGTACCGCCTGCAGGGCGGCACCACCTGGGCGCGCCCGGCCGCCCCGCTGACCGCCCGCCGCGCTTACGCCGCAGCCCACGTGATCCCCGAGGTCCTGGCGGACAACACCCCCGGTGCCCCCGCCCGCCTCGACTGGGATGCCACCATGGCCTACCGCCACGAACTGTGGTCCTACGGACTCGGCGTTGCCGATGCCATGGACACCGCCCAGCGCGGGATGGGCCTCGACTGGGCAGCCACCCAGCAGCTCATCAAGCGCACCGGAGTAGAGGCCGCTTCGGTGGTTTCGTCCGGCAACGCAGCCACGGCCGGCAAGTCGGTCCGCGACCTCGTATCCTGCGGCGCGGGCACAGACCAGCTGGACATCGACTCCCTGCCCGTTGGAGAGGCCGGCCTCAAAGCGGTCCTCGAGGCATACCGTGAGCAGATCGCCGTCATCACCGAAGCCGGTCCGAAGGTCATCATCATGGCCTCGCGCGCCCTGGCCAAGGTTGCCCGCGGCCCGGAAGACTACCTGCAGGTCTACTCCACCCTGTTGCAGGAAGTGGACCAGCCGGTGATCCTCCACTGGCTGGGCACCATGTTCGATCCCGCCCTCGCCGGCTACTGGGGTTCGGACCACGTCGCAACGGCCACCGAAACGTTCCTGGGCCTCATCAAGGACAACGCGGCCAAGGTGGACGGCGTCAAGGTCTCGCTGCTGGATGCCAACCACGAGGTTGCCCTGCGCGCGGCCCTTCCCGAAGGCGTCCGCCTCTACACCGGGGACGACTTCAACTATCCCGAACTGATCGACGGCGACGGCGACGGCAGCCACCACTCCGACGCCCTGCTGGGCATCTTCGCGGCAATTTACCCCGCCGCTTCGGTGGCACTGCAGAACTACGACGCCGGCAACCCGGCCAAGGCGCGGGAAATCCTGGACTCCACCCGGGAACTGGGCAAGCACATCTTCAGCGCCCCCACGTTCTACTACAAGACCGGGATCGCCTTTATGTCCTGGCTCAACGGCAAGCAGCCCGGCTTCCAGATGGTGGGCGGCCTGCACTCCGGCCGATCGGTCTGCCACCTGGCCAAGACCTTCGAACTGGCGGACCAGGCCGGCCTGCTGCGGGACCCGGCTCTGGCTGCCTTCCGGATGTCCGATTACCTGCGGATCAACGGGGTGGGCGTGTGAGCGACTTCTCGCGCCTCTCCATCAACAGCGCCACCACGAAGAAATGGACCCTCGCCCAGGTGGTTGACGGCTGCGTCAACGCCGGCATCCCCACGATCGGTCCCTGGCGGGACCGGGTGGAGGAAGCCGGCCTGGACAAGGCCGCCCGCCTGATCAAGGACGCCGGACTCCGCGTTTCATCCCTGTGCCGCGGCGGGTTCCTCACTGCACCCGACGCTGAAGGGCAGGCCGCCGCACTCGCTGACAACCGCGCCGCCATCCTGGAGGCCGTTGCCCTGGACACCAAGGAACTGTTCCTGGTGGTGGGCGGCCTGGCGCCGGGGGAGAAGGACGTGGTGGCGGCACGCCGGCGCGTCGCAGACCGCCTCGCCGACCTGGTTCCTTTCGCCGAGGAACACGGCGTCCGCCTGGTCCTGGAGCCGCTGCACCCGATGTACGCCGCGGACCGTGCCCTGATCTCCACCCTGGGGCAGGCTCTGGACCTTGCAGCTCCGTTCGACTCATCCACAGTGGGCGTCGCCGTCGATACCTTCCATGTCTGGTGGGATCCCGAACTCAAGGCGCAGATCGAGCGCGCCGGGCGGGAAAACCGCATCGCCAGCTACCAGGTGTGCGACTTCAACATGCCCATTGCGGCCGATCCGCTGCTGTCCCGCGGCTACATGGGCGACGGCGTGGTGGACTTTGCCACTATCGGCACCTGGGTGCGTGAAGCCGGGTACACCGGGGACATCGAAGTAGAAATCTTCAATCAGGACATCTGGGACACGGACGGCAACACTGTCCTGGCCACAGTCAAGGAGCGCTACGCCGAGCTTGTGCTCCCGTACGCCTGACCTGATAAAGACCTCGGGCTCCTGCCACGCTTCCCAACATGGCAGGCAGGAGCCTGAGCCCCACCAAAAAGGACCGGACCGCGCTCGCGGTCCGGTCCTTTTGCATGGCAACGGTCAGGCGTACATCGAAGCGCACCGCCGGTACCTGGCCAGCACCCCGCCGTCGTCCTGCCCGGCAGGAAGGTCGACGGCGTCCAGGGCCCACTGCGGAAATTGTCCGGTGAGTGCCGCGGCAGCCTGGCGGGCTGCGCCGTCGGCCACGTATTCGCCCGGCCGTGGCACAGTGACCTTGACTCCCAGCAGCTGCGCCGCCGCAGACTGGACCGCAGTGGACTGCGCCCCGCCACCCACCAGGACGATGCGCCGGGCCTGGACTCCCTGCTCCTGCAGGGCGGCCAGGCCGTCTGCGAGCGAGCAGACTACGCCTTCGACGGCGGCACGCGCCAGGTTAGCCGGCGTGTAGTTGGCGCGGGTGATGCCATGCAGGGAACCGGTGGCCTCCGGCAGGTTGGGCGTGCGTTCGCCGTCCAAATAGGGCACGAGCGTGAGGCCCGCGGCCCCTGGCTCGGCACTCAGCGCCAGCTCGTTGAACTCCTCGATACTGACGTCCAGCAGGGCCGCCGTGGCATCGAAAACGCGCGTGGCATTGAGGGTGCACACCAGTGGCAGGTAGTGCCCGGAAGCATCGGCGAACCCTGCCACCAGCCCCGACTGATCGGCTGCGGGGGTGTCCGAGACGGCAAAGACCGTCCCAGAGGTGCCCAGGGACATCACCACATCCCCGACGCCGGCACCCACTCCCAGCGCTGCTGCCGCATTGTCGCCGGCGCCGGCGGCCAGGAGGGCGCCATCGGGGGTCTTGCCGGCGACGTCCAGGGGACCCAGCACCTCAGGCAGCAGCGGCACATGGCCCAGCGATGCCTCCAGCACCTCGGGCAGGTACCGGCCGGCCGCCGTCGAAAAATAGCCGGTGCCCGAAGCGTCCGAACGGTCCGTCGCCAGGGCGTCAAGGTTTTCCGGACCGCTGCCGGGGCCATGGCCCATCAGCCGCCACGTCAGCCAGTCGTGCGGGAGGCAGACGGCCGCCACCTCCGCGGCGTTCTCCGGCTCATGTGCGGCCAGCCAGTGCAGCTTGGTCAGCGTCAGCGAGGCCACCGGGACAGTGCCCGTGGCACCGGCCCAGTAGCGGGCGCCGGCAGCACTAGCGCCGTCGCCCGCGGTCCTGATCAGCTCCTGGGCGGCGCCGGCACTGCGGGTGTCGTTCCACAGCAGTGCCGGACGGATCACCCGGCCATCGCTGTCGAGGCACACCATGCCATGCTGCTGCCCGCCCACCGAGACAGCTGCAACGTCGGCCAGCCCGCCGGCCTGTTGCAGTGCTTCCTGCAGTGCATCCCACCAATGGTCGGGATGGATCTCCGAACCGTCCGGATGGCTGGCCCTGCCTTGGCGGACCAGTGCTCCGGTGTCCGCATCGCGGATCACCACTTTGCAGGACTGGGTAGAGCTGTCGATCCCTGCTACCAGCGCCATGGTCAGCGGGCGTTGAGGAGGTGTTCGATGGCGAGCTGGTTGAGGCGGACGAACGCGAAGGAGCGTTCGGCAGCCTTGTCGGCGTCGAAGTCCTCGAACGCTCCGGCGTCGTTGAGCAGGTCGGCGGTGGTCTCGCCGGCGGCCAGCGTGGGTTCTGCGAGTTCGCCGACGCCGGAGGCGGCGAGGGCGGCCTGAACTTCGGGGTCCGCGCGGAAGGCCAGGGCGCGTTCCTTCAGGAGCAGGTAGGTGGCCATGTTGGCTTTGGCTGATTCCCAGACGCCGTCGTAGCCGTCGGTGCGGGAGGGCTTGTAGTCGAAGTGGCGGGGGCCCTCGTAGCGGGGGCCGCCGTTGGGGAAGCCGTTTTCGAGCAGGTCCACAGTGAAGAATGCGCTGGTGAGGTCGCCGTGGCCGAAGACCAGGTCCTGGTCGTACTTGATGCCGCGCTGGCCGTTGAGGTCGATGTGGAAGAGCTTGCCGGCCCAGAGGGCCTGGGCGATGCCGTGGGTGAAGTTCAGCCCGGCCATCTGCTCGTGCCCGGTCTCGGGGTTCAGGCCCACGATGTCGCCGTGTTCGAGCTGGGCGATGAACGCCAGGCCGTGGCCCACGGTGGGCAGGAAGATGTCGCCGCGGGGTTCGTTCGGCTTTGGCTCCAGCGCGATGCGCAGGTTGTAGCCCTTGTCCTTGATGTACGCGGCGGCCGTGTCCACGCCTTCCTTCATCCGGTCCAGCGCCGCGGCGAGGTCCTTCGAGCCGTCGTACTCGCTGCCCTCACGCCCGCCCCACATCACAAACGTCTCGGCGCCGAACTCGGCGGCGGAATCGATGTTGCGCAGCACCTTTGACAGGGCAAAGCGGCGGATGGAGCGGTCGTTGGAGGTGAAGCCGCCGTCCTTGAAGACGGGGTGGCTGAAGAGGTTGGTGGTCACCATGGGCACCTTCAGACCCGTCTCGGCCAGTGCTGCTTTGAAGTTCTTCAGGATCAGCTCCCGCTCGGAAGCCGTCGCGTCAAAGGGGACCAAGTCATTGTCGTGGAAGGTGATGCCGTAGGCGCCGAGCTCGGCCAGCCGGTGTACCGCTTCCACCGGATCAAGGGCGGCGCGGGTTGCGACACCGAACGGGTCCGCACCGGTCCAGCCCACGGTCCAGAGACCAAAAGTGAATTTGTCAGCGGGGGTGGGGGAGAGAGTCATGATGCGTCCTTGCAGTCAGTGTGCCCCTTGCGGAGCGAGTTAGTTTATCGCTTGAACTATATAATTGTGATTACGTTGGGGTCAATAGCCAAGGGCATGTTGGGACGGCCCGGCTTATCTAAGGAGGCCGCCATGGCGAACACGGCACCAGCACCTGCCCTGCCCGATGCCGGATCGCCAGGAAACATGGGCGACGTCCGCAGGAGCAACCTCGCCCTGGTTATGGGCAGGGTTGCGCAGGCTCCATCCGGCTCCCACCTGACGCGGGCGCAGATTGCCGCGTCCACGGGGCTTACCAAGGCTTCGGTATCGAGCATCGTCCTGGATCTTCTCGAGACCGGGATCCTGCGGGAAATAGGGCTTAATCCCCAGGGGGAGCGCGGCCGGCCCGGAGTAGGCCTGGAGTTGAATCCGGCGCGCGGGGTGATTGGCATGGAAATTAATGTCGACTACATTGCCGCCGGCGTCACGGACTTGTCCGGAGCGGTGGTGGTGCAGGAGATCCGCGAGCGGGATAACCGTGGGAGTGAAAGCGCGCCAGTCCTGGCGGCCTTGGCCGCCCTTGCGGTGGAGGTGCGGACGGCTGCCCTCGGCAAGGGCGTGGAAGTCCTGGGTGGAGGACTGGCCGTTCCCGGGCTTGTGGATGCCGGCAGCGCCACTGTCCTTGCCGCCCCCAACCTCGGCTGGCTGGACGTAGAACTCGATCTTGACCGGCTGCTGCCCGGCCTGCCGTTGGGTATAACCCTCTTTAATGAGGCCAATGCTGCTGCCCTTGCGGAACTGGCGCGCGGACCCGCCGGCCGGCACGACTTCCTGTACGTGTCCGGTGAGGTGGGGGTCGGCGGCGGACTGGTCATCAGATCGGAGCTCTTTACGGGTCCGGAAGGGCACGCCGGGGAAGTGGGCCATGTTGTGGTGGACCCCGCAGGCAGCCGCTGCTCCTGTGGAGGCACGGGCTGCCTGGAGACTGTTGCCGGGCAGGACGCGATCTTCGCGGCTGCCGGTATCGCCGGCAAAGGGAGGTCCAGGTCGGAGAGCATGTCCGCGCTGGTGGCCGCGCTCGCGGAGGATCAGCCGGGCGCACTGCGGGCCGTTGAGCGTGCCGGGACGTCACTGGGGGTGGCGGTGGCATCCACAGCCCGTGTGCTGAACATCGGGGCGGTGGTGCTCGGCGGGCACTTCGCTGTCCTGGAACGGTGGCTGCGCCCTTCCCTGGCCGAAAGCCTGGCACGGTACGCGCCCGGCAAGGTTTTTCCGGAGCACATCACCATCGCAGCCGTGGAAGAGGGCGGCGCACTGCTGGGTGCCGCCGGCAGCGTGGTCCGTTCCCTGGTGGAAGCGCCGCACCGGCTGCAGTCGTAGAGCCCGCAACCCGCGGTTGCACCATCACCTGCGGGTGCTGTCCCCGCCGTTTGAAGATGTTGGCTTGTGTCCCTGGCCTCTAGACTTGGCGCCATGTCTGCTGATGATGAGAAGGATCCGCCTGTTCCCGCCGACGTTGAGGGCAAGATCCCGAGAAAGGTCCACGACGACCCGGGCGACGAAGATGGGGACGAACCTGCCACTCAACAGGATTGAGTCCACCACCGCATCCGGACATGGTTCCGGCGGTACATGGTCGGCTGAGCCGACTGCAAAATTAAAGACGGCCCTGATCAGCTTTTCCACTGGTCAGGGCCGCTCTTTTTTGTGCCCCAGGAGGGAATCGAACCCCCGACCGGCGGATTAGAAGGCCGCTGCTCTATCCCCTGAGCTACTGAGGCAGTTCCGGAGATGAATTCCGGCGCCTCAAAAAGTTTACATTGCCCGCCGTCCGGGCGCCGTCATTGATGTGCGTGGCACCCACTGATCCTCCACAGGCAGCCGCGGGCCGGGTTTTGCACATAGGCAAACTCCTGCCTCCCCGGCAGATTGCGCCAGGGCCATGCTGGTCTTGCCTGCTAGGCAGAACCACATGGAGACAGGACATAGAGATGAACGACACCATAACGATCAAAGGCTTTGTTGCCACCGACATCACCAGCGGCACAACACCGGGGGGAGTGGCCACCGCCGAATTCCGGATCGCTTCGAACTCGCGTCGGCGTGACAAGGACGGCCAATGGGTGGATGGCCACACCAACTGGTTCACGGTCCAGGGCTACCGCCATCTGGCCGGCAACATGGGCTGCAGCATCCGGAAAGGCCAGCCCGTCATCGTGGTGGGCACGCTGAGGATCCGCAGCTGGGAGAGGGACGGCAGGGTCTATTACTCGCACACCATCGATGCTGACGCCGTTGGGCATGACCTCACGTTGGGGACCGCCAACTTCACCCGGTCCTCCAAGAAACCGCTCCTCTCGCTCGTGGAACCGGAGCCACCCCTTGACGCCAGCCGGCCGGCCGGGCCGGAAGGCCCTTTCGACGAACCCGAAGACAGCGATGACGGCGCTGACGGCGGAGATCCGGCTGCCGCCTACGTTGAGGACACCAATGGCGACCTGCTCGCCCTCAACCTGGAAACGGGGGAGCTCGCCGACTCCCCAGTTTGAGGATGCCCTTGTCAACGCCTCTCGGCCCTCTTGGTTCCTTGGCGGGCAGGGTCGCAGCACCCCCCGGCTGCACCCCTGTCCGCCAAGGTCATGAAGCCCATGGCGGAAAGTTGGCTCTTGCAGGCGTGGCAGAATGGCACCATGCGGCTTACCCCTGACCACCGGCAAAAGACTCCGGCGGGTGCAGTATCGGCCGCCCCCGCAGCTTTAGCCCCAGCCGTTCCAGTCCAATCTGCTCCGGCCCCCGCAACTGCCGCACGCACGGCCATCGCTTCCATAGCTGTTTGGCCCACCGCCGCACGCTGTTTGGTCGTGGCAACGGCCGCCGCCGCGCTGCTGGCGGGTCTGTCGGGCTGCGTTGGCGGTTCGCCCCAGGTCCAGCCTGCATTATCCGAGCCGGCAACCGCGGCAGCATCCACTGCGGCAGCATCAGCCGGTGCTGGTCCGGCAGCAACGGAAAGCGGCTCCGCCGAACCGCTGGCCGGCACCTCCGGGGCGCCATCGGCCCCGGCAGCGGACGCCGCCGCCACCGCAACGGTGACACAGACCGTCACGGATGCGCTGGGACGCCTGGCCGCAGGATCGCCCAAACCGGCCACTGCCCAGGTAACAGATGCACTCACCGGCGCGGGAATCGCGCCGGCAGCATTGCAGGTGTCGCAAAGCCGTACCCCCACCGGCCTCGAAGCCGATGCCATCGAAGCGGCAGTGCTGCAGGGAAAGGACTGTGTCATCGGCCAGGTCCGCGACGGTGCCGTCACGGTAACGGTCCTGCCCGTACTGGCCAGCGGCAAGTGCTTTGTAGGCTCCTGACCTTGCCGCACCGAATGTGAGATATGCCCGCCGACCCACTAGATTTGGAACCATGGCGGAATTTATCTACACAATGACCAAGGCCCGAAAAGCCGTTGGCGAAAAACTCATTCTTGACGACGTAAGCATGTCCTTCTTTCCCGGCGCCAAGATCGGTGTTGTGGGCCCGAACGGTGCCGGTAAGTCCACCATCCTGAAGATCATGGCCGGACTGGACACCCCCTCCAACGGTGAGGCCCGGCTCAGCCCTGGCTACACCGTGGGCATCCTCCTCCAGGAACCACCCCTGAACGAAGAAAAAACCGTCCTGGGCAACGTCCAGGAAGGCGTTGGCGAGATCTACGGCAAGATCCAGCGCTTCAACGAAATATCGGAGGAAATGGCCAGCCCCGATGCTGACTACGACACCCTCCTTGAGGAGATGGGGCACCTGCAGGAAGCCATCGACGCTGCAGACGCCTGGGACCTGGACTCACAGCTGGAGCAGGCCATGGACGCCCTCCGCTGCCCGCCGGCCGACGCCGACGTCACCAACCTCTCCGGAGGTGAGCGCCGCCGCGTAGCCCTGTGCAAGCTGCTCCTGCAGAAGCCTGACCTGTTGCTTCTCGACGAGCCCACCAACCACTTGGATGCTGAAAGCGTGCTGTGGCTTGAACAGCACCTCTCCTCCTACGCCGGCGCCGTCCTGGCGGTCACCCACGACCGGTACTTCCTGGACCACGTGGCCGAGTGGATCGCCGAAGTGGACCGCGGCCACCTGTACCCGTACGAGGGCAACTACTCCACGTACCTCGAGAAGAAGCGCGCCCGCCTGGAGATCCAGGGCAAGAAGGACGCCAAGCAGGCCAAGCGTCTTTCCGAGGAACTCGAATGGGTGCGGTCCAACGCGAAGGGCCGCCAGACCAAGTCAAAGGCCCGCCTGGCCCGCTACGAGGAGATGGCTGCCGAAGCAGACCGGACCCGCAAGCTGGACTTCGAAGAGATCCAGATCCCGCCGGGACCGCGCCTGGGCGGGCTGGTCCTCGAAGCCAAGAACCTGCAGAAGGGCTTCGAAGACCGGACCCTGATCGATGGACTGTCCTTCAGCCTGCCCCGCAACGGCATCGTGGGGGTCATCGGCCCCAACGGCGTCGGCAAGACAACGCTGTTCAAGACGATCGTGGGCCTGGAGCCGCTCGACGGCGGCGACCTGAAGATCGGCGATTCGGTCAAGATTTCCTACGCTGACCAGAGCCGCGGGGGCATCGACCCCAACAAGACGCTGTGGGAAGTTGTCTCGGACGGCCTGGACTTCATCCAGGTTGGCCATGTGGAAATGCCGTCCCGGGCCTATGTCGCCGCCTTCGGCTTCAAGGGCCCGGACCAGCAGAAGAAGGCCGGCGTGCTCTCCGGCGGTGAGCGCAACCGCCTGAACCTCGCCCTCACCCTCAAGCAGGGCGGAAACCTGCTGCTCCTGGATGAGCCCACCAACGACCTCGACGTCGAAACCCTCAGCAGCCTGGAAAACGCGCTGCTGGAGTTCCCGGGCTGCGCCGTGGTGGTCTCGCACGACCGCTGGTTCCTGGACCGGGTGGCCACCCACATCCTCGCCTACGAAGGTGACGAGGAGAACCCCTCCAAGTGGTACTGGTTCGAGGGCAACTTCGAATCCTACGAGGAGAACAAGGTGGAGCGGCTCGGCCCCGATGCGGCCAAACCGCACCGCGTCACGCACCGCCGCCTCACCCGCGACTGATAAGCCGCGGCACCAGCGAAAAGCAACAGGCCGGCCCCGGAAGGGTGCCGGCCTGTTGGCGTTTCCACCCACAGGAGCAGGCGGAAACAAAATACAGCTAGTCCTTGGCTGCCTTGCGGATCTGGTGCTCCATCACCTTGGACTGGAAGGCGCCCACCACTTTGTTCTTCAGGTCGGTTGGCACGCGGACCATCCCTTCCTGCGCCACGGACGCCACGTGCTGGCCCGCTTGGTTAAAGATCTTCCCGGTGGCGAGTCCGCGGGCGCCTTGGGCGCTGGGCGACTCCTGGACATAGAGCAGCCATTCATCCACCCGTGCGGGCCGGTGCCACCACATCGCGTGGTCCAGGCTCGCGACGTTCATCCCCGGCGTGATCCAGCTCAGCCCGTGCCGGCGCAGGATTGACTCGAGCAGGGTGTAGTCGCTCGCGTACGCCAGCGCCGCCCGGTGCAGGTTCGGGTTGTCCGGCATGGGCCCAAAGGTCTTCATCCACACGGCGTTGCGGGCTTCCCTCTTACCTTTCGCCGAGACGTACAGCGGCGGGTCAACGTGCCGGATGTCGAACGGCCGTTCGTAGGCCCAGTGCCGTGCCACCGGATGATCGAATTTGCCCAGCAGGTCAGCGGTGCTGGGCAGCGACTCGGGATCGGGAATACCGCTGGGCATCACGGATTCGTGCTCAATTCCTTCGTCCTCGCCCTGGAAGGAGGCAATCATCGACAGGATGGGCACGCCCTCCTGGTAGGCGTGGACGCGGCGGGCCGAAAAGGACCTGCCGTCCCGGAGGCGCTGCACGCCGAACGTGATCGGCTTGTTCGCATCGCCCGGCCGCAGGAAGTAGCCGTGCATCGAATGCACAAAACGGTCGGGGTCTACCGTCCTGATGGAGGCGATGAGCGACTGTGCCAGTACCTGCCCGCCAAACACCCGATGGTGGGGCTGCTGCTGCGACGGGCCAAGGAAGATGTCCTCATCTGTCCGGGCCCCCTCGAGCTCACCAAGGTCGAGAAGATTGATGAGCGACAAGGTGGGATCTTCGCTGGGGAGCGCCAGGAGTCCGGCGTCGGCTTCAGTCATGGTTTGACTCTAGACGGCACCCGGGCACTGCTCAACAAAGGTCGAGCCGGTAGTGTTCTTGGTGTGTCTGATCTACTCACCTCGTCCTTCCGTTTCGCCGATCCCCGCGACCTCGCTGATTTGAAGACCTTCGCCACGCGGGCAAAAGCAATCGACGACGGCGCCATCCGGCTTCAGGCGGCAGGTTCCGTTCTCGCCGCGTACGTCTGCGTGCTGCGCCCGCGTGTGCTGGGTGAATCGACTCCCACCATCCTGGGGCTGCGCACCATGGCGTTGGCCGAGCCGTCCGGAACGGATGTCACCGTTCCCCTGGCCGCAGTGCTGGACCGCCTTGCCAGGGCGGCGGAGGACGACGTCGAGCTGCCGGTTCCGCCGTCCACCGTCACCCAGTCCTGGACCGGGGTGGGCGCCCCTAGGAGCGGGTGGGAGCTCATGGGCCCGCGAAGCGACGCCGCCCTGCGTAAGGCCGCCGAGGCCGGCATCGCCGAAGTGGCAGGGATTGTGCCGGACAAACCCGGCGCGCTGATCGTCAACAATGCCAGGGCCGCCGTCTGGGGCAGGGAACTCGACGAGACCGGGCTGCCGGCAGGGGCCGCCTTCGCCGCCCTGGCCCTTGGTTTCCTGGGTGACGGCGACCAGAAGCTCTACCGTACGGGGCGCTGGTTCCGGCTGTCGGGTCCGCGCGGGCACGTCCTGGCACGGACCGGAAGCGGACTGCTCTAAGCGCAAGAACCCTGCTCTAAGCGCAAAAACTCTGTTTGGGCAGCCGGGGCTTCACTATCCGGCCGGGCTGTTCACCATCGACAGTGCGGCACGCTCCATGTAATCCCACAGGGTGCCCTCGTACAGCGGCGGCAGCTCCAGCGCGTCCACGGCCTTGCGCATGTGGAACAGCCAGCGGTCCTTCGCTTCCGGCGTCACTTGGAACGGCATGTGGCGCATGCGCAGCCGGGGATGCCCGCGCTCCTCCCCGTATGTGGTGGGACCGCCCCAATACTGTTCGAGGAACATCAGGAACCGGCGCTTGGCCGGCGCCAGGTCCTCTTCGGGGTACATGGGCCGCAGCAGCGGATCCGTGGCCACGCCGTCGTAAAAGACATCAATCAGCTTCACGAACGTTTCGTGGCCGCCCACGGCGTCATAGAAGTTATCGGTGTAGCCGGGCTGGCTGAACGGATCGTTCTGCATCAGCTGGCGTGGCCGCTGCGGTTCGATGGGGATGGTCATCGCTAGTCTCCGGCTTTCTGGTCAGTCTTTTTGGTCTCGACGGCGCCGTGGTCGCTGCCTTGGTCCGTGGTCCCGTCCGGTGACTCGTGCAGGGGCACGTAGTTGCCCTGGGACCGGTTGCCCACCCGAAGGATCTCACCGTTGCGGAGGTACCAGATGGCGCCGTCGTCAGAGCGTACCCGGGTGATGCGCAGGCCCATGGACTCCACCACACCAACAACCTCACTGGTCTCGATCACGTCGCCGATGCCGTACTGGTCTTCAATGGTAATAAAAATTCCCGCCAGGAAGTCCCGGATCAACTGCTGGGCACCGAAGCCGATGGCCACACCCAGGATGCCCACGCTGGTAAGCAGCGGGGCGATGTTGATGTCCAGGTTCTGCAGCACATACATGCCGGTGATGATCACCACCAGCACTCCCACCACGCTGTTCAGCAGGGATCCGATGGTCTCAGCGCGCTGCACCCGCCGTTCGTGGTCCAGGGCCCGCAACGCGGGCGCCACCCATTTGAAGGTGGGCTTCTTGAAGAGGCTGCTGCCGGAAGCAACTTGCCGCGTGATGCGGGAAATGACGAAGGTGGCCACCAGCCACACCGTGACGCCCACGCCGAGGCTGATCACGATGCCGGTGATGTTGATACCGTCCGGATCATTGGCGGCGGTAGGAAGGATCGACAACGTACTGACCATGTGGGGGAAATACTCCTGGGGGTTTCTCCGGCTGCGGCCGGGATGCGGATACCGGAGCGCCGGTTAAGCCCGGCGCGGAAGGCTCTGTTCTCCTTCAACCCTAGCGCCGTAGCGTGGCGGCATGCGCATTCTTGTCCTTGGCGGAACCGCCTTCCTGTCCGCAGAAATCGCCCGCCAGGCTGTGGCGGCCGGGGATGATGTCACGTGTCTGGCCCGCGGATCCGTGGCCGCACCGCCGCAGGGTGTTGCGTGGCTCAAGTCCGATCGTTCGCTGGGGGTGAACGCCTACACGGACGTGGCCAAAGAAGACTGGGACGCCGTCATCGAGGTCGCCCGGGACCCCGTGCCGGCATCGGAAGCTCTGCACGCCCTCGCGCACCGGGCCGCGCACTGGACGTTCGTCTCCAGCTGCTCCGTGTACGCCGACGCTTCGGTTCCCGGTGCCGGGGAGGATGCCGCCCTGCTTCCCGCCCTTGCCCCTGGTACGCCGTCCACGCCGGAGAACTATGGCGAGTCGAAGGTTGCCATCGAGGAGGCAACTCTCCAGGCTGCCGACGGCAAAGCCCATCTCTGCCGTGCCGGCCTGATCGGCGGTCCGGGGGACGGCTCGGACCGGTATGGCTACTGGCCTGCCCGCTTTGCCCGGGACATGAAGCCCGTTCTGGTACCGGCCATCGACGACGCCCCGATGCGGGTGATCGACGTCCGGGACCTCGCCGCCTGGATCCTGCTGGCCGCAAAGCGGGGCATTACCGGTGCAATGAACGCACTGGGAGACCAAATCCGGTTCGGCGACTACATCGAGGCGGCCCGGCATGCGGCGGGTCACAGCGGCGCGGTGGTGCCCGCGGCGGGGACCTGGCTTGCGGAGCAGGGCGTGGACTACTGGGCCGGCCCGGACTCGCTGCCGCTCTGGCTCCCGCCGGGGCACGAAGGCTTTATGGCCCGGAGCAACCAGGCGGCGGTTGACGCCGGCCTGCTGCTCCGGCCGTGGCGGGAGACGCTGGCGGACACGTTGGCCGACGAACGTGAACGCGGGCTGGACCGGCCCAGGAGGGCCGGGCTGTCACCGGAAACGGAGGCGCGCCTGCTCGCCGCCCTGCAGTAGGCCGCCTAAGCCAGGAGACTCCTAGGCCGGCGGACCGTACGGTCAGCCAACCACCGTCTCGGGCTCGTGGTGAACCGGAAAATTCACGCTCCGGGCGATGAAGCAGACCTGGTTCGCCTCGTGGTGCAGCCGGGCCGCAAGGTCCGTCTGGCCCGCGTCCGCAACCGTCACGCGCGGGTGCAGCGTGACGCTTTCGAACTGGCCGCTGCCGTCCCGGTTCAGGCGCATCAGCCCGGTGGCGTCGTCCCGGTAGCCGGTCACCACCACACCGTGCTTCACCGCCACATGGAGGTAGGAGAGCATATGGCACTGGGCCAGGGCGGCCAGGAGCAGCTGCTCAGGGTTGTAGCGCTCCCGGTCTCCATGGAAGGTGGGATCTGCCGAGCCCTTAAGGACCGGCAGGCCCGCGATGAGCACGTCGTGGTCGCGCGAGTAGCCGCGGTAGGACGACGTCCCCTCGCCCAGGTTGCCGGTCCATTGGACAGTCAACGCATAGCGGTGTTCGTGCAGGCTCATACCGCGGGAACTGCTTCGCCGGGCAGGACGTCAGCCGCGCGGGCGCGCAAGGCCCGGGCCACGCCGTCGCGGTTTTCCAGCATGAGCCGGCGCAGCGCGGCGCTTTCGGGCGGAAGCGACGCCAGGAAGCCATCCGTCCGGTCCACGATGGCCTGCGTGGTCAGCAGGGAGGGGTAGAGCCCGACGACGATCTGCTGGGCAAGTGCGTGCGTCCGGGTCTCCATGATCCCCGGCACCGCCTCGAAATACTTCTCGGCGTACGGTTCCAGCAGTGACCGGTCCAGGACCCGCATAAAGCCGTTGACCGCCGAGCCCTGAAGGGCGTTGGACAGCTCGCCCTTGACCACGATCGATTCCCAGGCCGCGGCTTTGGCCTCCGGCGTTGGGATGGCGGCCTTCGCCTGCGCTGCGGCATTTTGTCCGCTGGAGGTATTGTCCCGCTCCAGCTCGGCATCGATGCCGTCCTGGCCCAGCCGGCCGCCTGCCACGAGGGACGTCACCAGCTCCCACCGCAGGTCCTGGTCAACAGCCAGCCCGTCCAGGACCAGCGAGCCGTCCAGGAGGCCGCCAATCCGGTCCAGCTGGCTTTCACTGCCTGCCAGCAGGGCAAAGGACTTCACGAACTGCAGCTGGGCGTCCGAGCCGCCGGGCACCTCGGACGCCAGCTCCCACAGCTTGTCCGCGGCAGCCACAGCCGTCGCCTTCCGGTGCTCCTCGGCCACGTAGAAGTTCAGGGTGGTGGCCAACTGGCGGAGCTGGACCAGGATCACGGAAGAATCTGTCTCGGCCGCCACGTTGGCAAGGATCAACTCCACGTACCGCCGCGCCGGGGTCTCGCCGTCGCGGGCAGCGTCCCAGGCGGAGTTCCACACCAGGGTCCGCGGCAGGCTGTGGCTGAAGTCCTTCAGGTGCGCTGTGGCGGTGGCCAGCGATTTTTCATCCAGCCGCACTTTGGCGTAGGCGAGGTCGTCATCATTGACCAGGATGAGGTCCGGCTGCGCCAGGCCCGCCAGCGCGGGCACTTCGGTCCGTTCGCCGTCGACATCCAGCTCTTCGCGGTGCACCCGCTCCAGCTTCCCGTCGCCATTGAGGTTGTAGAACCCCACGGCCAGCCGGTGCGGACGGATGGTGGGCCACTCTGCGACGGCTGATTGCACAATGGCGAACGATGTGAGCCTGCCCTCGCTGTCCACCTCCAGTTCCGGTTTGAGGGTGTTGACCCCGGCCGTTTCAAGCCATTGCCGTCCCCACACATCGAGGTCGCGGCCACTGGCCTTTTCCAGTTCCACCAGGAGGTCCCGCAGCTCGGTGTTCTGCCAGGAATGCTTGGCAAAGTACTCCCGCACACCGGCCATGAACTGCTCCGGCCCCACCCATGCCACCAGCTGGCGGAGCACGGACGCGCCCTTCGCGTAGGTGATGCCGTCGAAGTTCACCTCGACGTCCTGGAGGTCGTTGATTTCGGCGAAGATCGGATGCGTGGTGGGCAGCTGGTCCTGGCGGTAGGCCCAGGACTTCTCCACCGAGGCGAAGGTGGTCCAGGCGCTGGTGAACGAGGTGGCCTCCACCGCTGCAAGGTGGGACATGTACTCGGCGAAGGACTCGTTGAGCCACAGGTCGTTCCACCAGCGCATGGTCACCAGGTCGCCGAACCACATGTGGGCGAGCTCGTGGAGCACTGTAATGGCACGCCGTTCGATCTGGGCGCCGGTGACCTTGCTGCGGAAAACGTAGCCCTCGAGGATGGTCACCGCGCCGGCGTTCTCCATGGCGCCGGCGTTGAACTCCGGCACGAACAGCTGGTCGTATTTCTCGAACGGGTACGGGCAGCCGAACTGCGCCTCAAAAAATGCGAAGCCCTGCCGGGTCAGCTCAAAAATGTTCTCCGCGTCCAGGTACTGCATCAGGGACTTCCGGGCAAAAACGCCCAGCGGGATGACCCGCCCGTCGGAGCTGGTGACCTCGCTGCGCACCGACTGGTACGGGCCCGCGATCAGCGCGGTGACATAGGAGGACAACCGCGGAGTCGGGGAGAAGGACCAGACGGACCTGGCACCGCCGTCCCCGCCGGGTGTGGTTTCCACCGGGGCGGGGGTGGGGGAGTTGGAAATGACGTCCCAGTGCGAGGGGGCAGTGACGGTAAAAGTGAAGGTGGCCTTCAGGTCAGGCTGCTCGAACACGGCGAACATCCGCCGTGAATCGGGAACTTCGAACTGCGTGTACAGGTAGACCTCGTTGTCCACCGGGTCCACAAAACGGTGCAGGCCCTCGCCGGTGTTCATGTACGGTGCGTCCGCTACAACGGTGAGCTCGTTGTGTTCCGCGAGCTCCGGCAACTGGATCCGCACGCCGTCGGACACCGCGGCCGGGTCAAGGCTGCGGCCGTTCAGGGTGACGCTGTGCACGGCCGAGGTAACCGCGTCAATGAAGGTGGCGGACCCGGGCCTGGCGCTGAATTTCACCGTGGTGGTGCTGCCGAAGACCTTCCCGCCCCGGGTCAGGTCCAGGCTGACGTCGTAGGACTCGACAGAGATCAGTTCGGCACGCCCGCTGGCTTCAGCGCGCGTCAGGTTCAAACCAGGCAAAGTGGGGCCTTTCGAAGGATGGCGACTGCCCGCTGGCGGTGCCCAGCGGGGCGTTTGTTCATTCTTGCATTCCTTCGCGGCTGCAAGTAGCGCGGCTCACAGTGGGTAGGAGTCAGGTGGGAGGCCAGTTGCCGGCAGCGGGAGTAGCGTTAAATCATGGGCAAGTTCATGGAGTCGGTGGACACCAGAGCCTTGCGTTTCGTCGCAGGGTTCCCGGTGATGGTTGCGGTGGCCTTCGTGGTGACCGCCTTCCTGATTCGGGCGGACCTTCCGGAGCCGCTCGCCGTCCGGTGGACGGCCGACGGCGGCGCCTCCTTCGCGCCCTTTGCCGCCTATGTGACGGTAGGCGCGCTGATGATCGTGGTTGCGGGCTGGCTGGTCCTGTCGCAGGCGCTGCCGGTCCGCAGGCCGGTGCTGATGCGGCGGATCATGATGGGAGCAGGATTGTTCCTGACGCTTTTCGTCACCAGCGCCCTTGCGGCAGGGCTGATTGGCCAGGCCGGACTGGCGGACGCCCGGGAATCCCGGGTGGACATGACGGTGCTCGCGCTGGGAAGCGGGGCGGCCGTGTCTTTGGGCGTGACGATCGCCATGGTCTATAAGGCGGACCAGCAATGGTCGCCCGATGACGATCGCGCCCTGCAGCTGGCCATTGCCAGGGAACTGGATCCGGACCTGTCACGGGACAGCATCAGGCTCTGGGTCCATGCCCGCAGCTCGGTCTTTGTGATGATCGGCATTGCCTCGGTGTTTCCTGCCATGCTGATTGCCATCGCCGTGCCCTGGCTCGGAGCCCTGCTTGTGGTCCTGGCAGTTATTGGTGCTGCGTTCCTGTTTGCCCGCATCAAAGCGGACCGGCGAGGCCTTCGGGTGCTGCTGGCCGGCGTGGTGCCGGTGATGGACGTGCCCGCCGGGGCGATTTCCGCAGCCAGCGCGGCCGACATCCGCGCCGCGGACTTTGGCGGGTGGGGCTACCGGCACCACAGCGGAACCGCCGCGATGCTCGTCAGCAGCGGCCCCGCCGTCGTGGTTAAGAAGACCGACGGGCAGCGGCTGGCGGTCAGCGGCGGGAGCCACGACTCGGCAGCGCGGCTCGCGGAGGTTTTGACCCGGGTGGCGGCGAGGGCACGGGGCGGCGGGAACCCCGCGGCAGGGCAGGCTGAGTCCTAGTATCCTTGTCCGTGTTGTCCTGACCCCGGCCTGCACCGTCCGTGCCGGCCGCCAGCGCCCACCGAACGGATTCTGCTCGTGACTTCTTCCCCTGCCTTCCCGCGGGTCCACATCGCCACCGACCATGCAGGCATGGAACTCAGCGCCCACCTCGTCACCCACCTGACTGCCAAGGGATATGACGTGGTGGACCACGGCCCCAAGGTCTACGACGCCCAGGATGACTACCCGTCGTTTTGCATTAACGCCGCCCTGGCCGTGGTCGCGGACCAGCAGGCCGGCGTCCACGCCCTGGGCATCGTGCTCGGCGGATCCGGCAACGGTGAACAGATTGCCGCCAACAAAGTAAAAGGTGTACGGGCGGCCCTGGCCTGGAACCATTCCACCGCCACCCTGGCCCGTGAGCACAACGACGCCAATGTAGTGGCCGTGGGCGGCCGCCAGCACACGGTAGAGGAAGCCACTGAGCTGATCGAGGCATTCCTGGCCGAGCCGTTCAGCAATGACGAGCGGCACGTGCGCCGCATCGGCAAGATCGCCGCCTACGAAACCACCGGCGAGGTCATCGAGTAGTGCCGGAAGGCCATACACTCCGGCGCCTGGCGCGGCAGTTCTCGGACGTCTTCGGCGGCCAGCGGCTGGCCGTCTCCAGCCCGCAGGGCAGGTTTAGCGGGGGAGCGGCGCTCCTGGACGGGCGTGTCCTGGTTGCCGCGGATGCCCACGGGAAGCACCTGTTCCTGCACTTTGACCACTCTTTGGTGCTGCACGTCCACCTGGGCCTCTACGGAGCATGGAGCTTCGGCGGAGACAGCACCTTCGCGGGGTCCTCCAGCATTGGCGCGCCACGCCGGGTGGGGGAGCAGGAGAGCTTCGACGACGGCGATGGCGGGCGCCCTTACGCGGGCCCCCCGGAGCCCGTGGGAGCGGTGCGGGTCCGGCTCGTGGGCACCAACGGGTGGGCGGACCTGCGCGGGGCAACCACCTGCGAAACCATCACCGCCGCGGAGGCAGAAGCCGTGCTTGCCCGGCTGGGCCCGGACCCGCTGCGGAACCGGCGGGGAGACGCCGGCCGGTTTACCACCAACCTGCAGAGCCGTACAGCACCGCTGGCCGCCCTGCTCATGGACCAGAAAATCATCGCCGGGGTGGGAAATGTGTACCGCGCCGAAGTTTTGTTCCGGCGGCGGCTGGACCCCTGGCTGCCTGGCACGGACGTGCCGGACGCCGAGGCACGCAAGCTGTGGCGCGACGTCGTCTCCTTGATGAACGACGGAGTAGCCGACGGCCGGATCATCACCACCACGCCGCGGTACTGGACGGACAACGGAACAGGCGGCAACGGGAAAGCCGCCGCGCGCACCCCGGTCGCCACCCCGGCTGCGGTCAGTGCCGCCGTCGTCAGGACCGATTCCTACCCTGCCCGCGAAGACGCCCATTTTGTCTACAAACGCCACGGGCTGCCCTGCCGTGTCTGCCGGACAACGGTACTGATGGCCGAACTGGTGGGCCGCAAGCTCTACTGGTGCCCGAAGTGCCAGCAGTCGGGCTGACCCAAAACGCCGCCGGTTCCGGGGAAGACTGGAACGCGCCATCAGCATTTGCCGGTTTTCCTGGGACGCGCCATCACGTCCTGCAGCTTTCCCCGAAGCGCCCCATCACGCCTTGCGCCTTGCGCCTTGCGTCGCATCGCTCCCTCAGCTCATGGCAGGGTTCGAAGGCGATGCTGCCGCCGGCAGTGTGCTCGATTTATCCGGGAGGCGCCAACTGGTGGCGCGTTCCCGGGTTTCCAGCCGGAGGTGATGGCGCGTTCCCGGGTTTCCAGCCGAAGGTGATGGCGCGTTCCCGGGTTTAGTGCAGGAGGTGATGGCGCGTGCTGTGGATTAATGCGAAAGGCCCCTCCGGAGAGGGGCCTTCTGCTATGGAGGGGACGACGGGAATCGAACCCGCGTAATCAGTTTGGAAGACTGAGGCTTTACCATTAAGCTACGTCCCCGAAGGAAGATCCATCTTTAAGCCTAGTACTGCAGGCCTCCACTGATGGGAACTTCGGGCTGGCTGTTCAAGCCGGATATAACTAAACCTAATCCATGGGCTACGTGTCAAATGTGCAAAGACGGCGCGTATCACCGTAGACTTGCCTGTGCACTTACGGGGTGTAGCTCAGCTTGGCTAGAGCGCCTGCTTTGGGAGCAGGAAGTCGCAGGTTCAAATCCTGTCACCCCGACTCTGCGGCCCGGACCTCTCGGCCTGGACAAAACATTGCGTTTGCAGAAACCCATCCCACAATCCCAGGAGTACTTAGACCGTGAAGAGCGCTGTCGAGAACCTCACCCCCACGCGGGTCAAGCTCAATGTTGAGGTCCCCTTTGAGGAATTGAAGCCCAGCATCGACTCGGCCTACAAGACCGTTGCTTCGCAGATCCAGGTCCCTGGCTTCCGTAAGGGCAAGGTCCCCGCAAAGCTCATCGACCAGCGCGTCGGCCGCGGCTACGTCCTGGAGACGGCCATCAACGAAGGCCTCAACGGCTGGTACCAGGCTGCCGTCCAGGAATCCGGCATCCGCCCCCTGAGCCGTCCCGAGGTTGAGATCACCGAGGTTCCGGACCCCTCCGCCACCGACGGCGGCCTGAAGTTCGCCGCCGAGGTTGACGTCCGCCCCGAGATCGAACTCCCGGATTACGCCGGCATCCAGGTCGAGGTCGCCGCAGCCCAGTCCTCCGACGAGGACGTGGACAAGGCCCTGGACGAACTGCGCGGCCGCTTCGGCACGCTGAAGCCCGTTGACCGTCCCGCCGCCGATGGCGACTTCCTCACCATCGACATCACCGCCAGCATCGACGGCGAAGAGGTTGACTCCGCAGCCGGCCTGTCCTACCAGGTTGGCGCCGGCACCATGCTCGAAGGCCTCGACGAAGCCGTCACCGGCCTGAGCGCCGACGAAGACGCCATCTTCAACACCACCCTGGTGGGTGGCGACCACGCCGGTGAAGCAGCCCAGGTCAAGGTGGTCGTGAAGGCCGTCAAGGAGCGCGAACTCCCCGAGGCGGACGACGACTTCGCCCAGCTCGCCTCCGAATTCGACACCCTTGCCGAGCTCCGCGAGGACCTCGCCAAGCAGGCCGCCGATTCCAAGGTTGTTGAGCAGGGCGTCGAGGCCCGCGACAAGGTCCTGGACAAGCTCGTTGAGCTGGTGGAGGTTCCGGTTCCGGACTCCGTCGTCGAAGAGCAGCTCGAAGCCCACTTCAAGGAGGGCAACGGCCACGGCGAAGGCGAGCACGACACCGAGGAGCACCGTGAAGAGGTGCGCGCCAACACGGCCCGCGCATTCCAGAACGAGATCATCCTTGACGCCATCGCCGAAAAGGAAGAAGTCAACGTCAGCCAGAACGAGCTGATCGACTACATCGTCAGCACGGCCAGCCAGTACGGCATGGACCCCAACCAGTTCGCCCAGATCATCGATCAGAGCGGACAGGTCCCCATGATGGTGTCCGAGGTACGCCGCCGCAAGGCCCTGGCTGTTGTCCTGGGCCAGGCCACGGTGACCGACACTGAGGGCAACACCGTTGACCTCAGCGACTTCGTCCGTCCCGGCGGAGAAGAGGAAGCTCCCGCCGTGGAGGCAGAGGAAGCTCCCGCCGTCGAGGCCGAAGAAGCAGCAGCCGAAGAAGCTCCCGAGGCTGCCGGCGAGGAAGACAAGGCAGAGGCCAAGGCCTAGCCACGCGGTAATCCAGAATTGAACGGCCCCCGGATCCCAGGATCCGGGGGCCGTTTGCTTTGCGCCGGCATGCCCAACCGCATGTCCGGCCGCAGGCCCAACTGCATGCCCCTCTGGAGGTCCCTCCGGGGGCCGGCCGATCGTGCGCCGTCAGCGAACAGCCCACGGCGCGCGAACAAAACGTCAGTGAAACCGGTTAGTGTCCAAGTAGAGATTTTCAGTGATGTCACCGTCACCAGTGAGAGGTAAGTACACATGTCACAGCACGCAGAGGCCCCCCGGATGGCGACTGTCGATCCTGCAGCCCAGGACAACTACATCTACAACCGCCTCCTCAAGGAGCGGATCATCTGGCTGGGCTCAGAGGTGCGTGACGAGAACGCCAACGCCATCTGCTCGCAGTTGCTGCTCCTGTCTGCCGAGAACCCGGAAAAGGACATCTACCTTTACATCAACTCCCCGGGCGGCTCGGTCACCGCAGGCATGGCCATCTACGACACCATGCAGTTCATCCCGAACGACGTCGTCACCGTCGCCACCGGCCTCGCCGCCTCGATGGGCCAGTTCCTGCTCTCCTCGGGCACCAAGGGCAAGCGCTACGCCACCCCGAACGCCCGCGTCCTGATGCACCAGCCCTCCGGCGGCATTGGCGGCACCGCCTCGGACATCAAGATCCAGGCTGAGCTGATCCTGCACATGAAGAAGGTGATGGCGGAACTGACGGCCGAGCAGACCGGCCAGACCGTGGACACCATCCTCAAGGACAACGACCGCGACAAGTGGTTCACGGCCACCGAAGCCCTGGAATACGGGTTCTTCGACAAGATCGCCGCCCACGCCGGCTCGGTTGCCGGCGGCGGCGGTACATCGAACAGCAACGGCGCCACGGGCGAGACCCCCTCCGCGAACTAACCGGCACAAGAACACTCAGATCAGGAGCAATAAAAATGAACTACAACTTCGGGTGGTCTGCCGGTAATCTTCCGTCCAGCCGCTACGTCCTGCCCCAGTTCGAGGAGCGCACGCCCTACGGCTTCAAGCGCCAGGACCCGTACACCAAGCTCTTCGAGGACCGCATCATCTTCCTCGGCGTCCAGGTGGACGACGCTTCCGCGGACGACATCATGGCGCAGCTGCTGGTGCTCGAATCCACGGACCCGGACCGCGACATCACCCTGTACATCAACTCGCCGGGTGGTTCCTTCACCGCCATGACGGCGATTTACGACACCATGCAGTACATCCGCCCTGAGATCCAGACTGTCTGCCTCGGGCAGGCAGCCAGCGCTGCCGCTGTCCTTCTGGCGGCCGGAACGCCCGGCAAGCGCCTGGCGCTGCCGAACGCACGCGTCCTGATCCACCAGCCCGCGCTCTCCGGCGGCCAGGGCGGCCAGGCCTCCGACCTGGAGATCCAGGCGGCCGAGGTTATGCGCATGCGGTCCTGGCTTGAGGACACCCTGGCGCACCACTCGGGACGGACGTCCGAGCAGGTCAACAACGATATCGAGCGCGACAAGATCCTGACCGCGGAAGAAGCCCAGGTGTACGGCCTGATCGACCAGGTCCTGGATTCCCGCAAGATCAAACCGCAGGCAATTACCAGGTAGCGGTAAAGTAAAGCGCCGGTGGCGCCAATCATTTGGCTCCACCGGCCTTTTCCTTCCACCCTCGGAAGCGAATGTGACCTAGAGTGGATGTTGTCACAACCGGCCCACGCAGGCTGGTGGAGATTCCAGCAACGGTGCAAGGCTGCCTGGCAGCAAGATACTAAGGGGTTCACATATGGCTCGGATTGGCGAGAGCACGGATCTGCTGAAGTGCTCTTTCTGCGGAAAGAGCCAGAAGCAGGTGCGCAAGCTCATTGCCGGGCCCGGTGTCTACATCTGTGATGAGTGCATTGAGCTTTGCAACGAAATCATCGAAGAGGAACTTGCCGAAGTCGCCGATCTTGGCAGCTTCGAACTGCCCAAGCCGCGGGAAATCTTCGACTTCCTGCAGGAATACGTCATCGGACAGGAGCCTGCCAAGCGCTCCCTCGCCGTCGCGGTCTACAACCATTACAAGAGGATCCAGGCAGGCCACGCCCCCAAATCGGGCAGCCTCGCCGACGGCGGCCACCACGACGACGTCGAGATCGCCAAGTCCAACATCCTCCTGATCGGTCCCACGGGCTGCGGAAAGACCTACCTGGCCCAGACGCTGGCGCGCCGCTTGAACGTTCCGTTCGCGGTGGCCGACGCAACCGCTCTGACCGAGGCCGGCTACGTGGGTGAGGATGTGGAGAACATCCTCCTTAAGCTCATCCAGGCCGCGGACTATGACGTCAAAAAGGCCGAGCAGGGCATCATCTACATCGATGAGATCGACAAGATTTCCCGCAAGAGCGAAAACCCCTCCATCACCCGGGACGTTTCGGGCGAGGGCGTGCAGCAGGCGCTCCTGAAGATCCTGGAAGGCACTGTTGCCTCCGTTCCTCCGCAGGGCGGCCGGAAACACCCGCACCAGGAATTCATCCAGATCGACACCACTAATGTCCTGTTCATCGTGGCCGGTGCGTTCGCCGGACTAGAGGAGATCATTGGTTCCCGCTCCGGCCGGAAGGGGATTGGCTTCGGTGCACCCCTGAACGAGGCCAGCAAAAAGATTGATTCCTATGGCGAAGTGATGCCGGAGGACCTGCTGAAATTCGGTCTGATCCCGGAGTTCATTGGCCGCCTCCCCGTGATCACCACGGTGTCCAACCTGGACCGGGACGCCCTCATCCAGATCCTTTCCACGCCCAAGAACGCCCTGGTGAAGCAGTACCAGAAGATGTTCCAGATCGATGGCGTCGAACTCGTGTTTGATGACACCGCCCTGGATGCGATTGCCGAGCAGGCCCTGGAGCGCGGCACCGGCGCGCGCGGGCTGCGGGCCATCATGGAGGAAGTGCTCCTTCCCGTGATGTTCGATCTCCCCAGCCGCGAGGACGTGGCCAGCGTGGTGATCACCGAGGACGTGGTCCTCCGGGGCGCGGAACCCACCATGATCCCGCACGTCACGAAGCGGCGTAAGACCGCCTGAAAAACCTTCCGCTACACACCGTCAGATGCGGCTGCCCCTTGCGCAGCCGCCTGCACCTGAAGGAGCAACACCCATGACTGACACTGCACGGAACAAAGCCGATTTCTGGTTTGACCCGCTGTGCCCGTTCGCGTGGATCACCTCGCGCTGGATCGGCGAAGTGGAGGACGTCCGCGACATCGAAACGGTGTGGCACGTGATGAGTCTTGCTGTCCTCAACGAGGGCCGCGACCTGGAGCCCGCCTACCGCGAGTCCATGGACAACGCCTGGGGCATGGTCCGCGTGATCATCGCGGCCCAGCAGGAGCACGGCCAGGAAACGGTCAAGGCCCTTTATGACGCCATGGGCACCCTGATCCACGAGCGCGGCGAGAAGGACAGGGCCCTGGTCATCACCAAGGCCCTCGCCGAATGCGGCCTCCCCGCCTCACTGGCTGAAGCGGCCACCACAGACGCCTTCGACGAAAAGCTGCGGGCCAGCCACGAGGAAGGCATCTCGCTGGTAGGCCAGGATGTTGGCACACCCGTGGTGGCCTTCAACGGAACCGCATTCTTCGGCCCCGTCCTGACCCGGATTCCGCGCGGTGAAGAGGCAGGCAAGCTGTGGGACGCCACCACGGCCCTGGCTGCCTACCCGCACTTCTTCGAGTTGAAGCGCAGCCGCACGGAACGCCCTGAATTCAGCTGAACCAGATCCCGCTGGCCGGTAGGGACTCAGCAGAGCCCCGGCAGAACTACTCGTTTGTAGTTCTGCCGGGGCTCTTGCGCATCCGGACGGGCAGGACAATGATGGTTCTTACCCTCTTCGAAAGAAGAGAGACGCAGGAACCGAAGATTCAGTGATATGTATTTGACGCAGCCATCGGCAAAGCCGGATACAAGCTACCAGTGACGAGGTAGGAAGACCTGAAATTTCCTAGGATCTTGCCAGACCATCAAAGACGTCACCAGATGGCCGAAAAGTCGAAGCCCCACCAACGGCAAAACGCTGATGGGGCTTCCCCTTTGCCCTGAAACAAGTTTCCCTGAAACAAGTTGCCCTGAAACAGGTTGCCCTGCAGCAGGGTGCGCCCCAACACGGGGCGCACCCTGTCAGGCCTGTGCGGGCTCCTCGGTGGCAGCCAGGGCCACATCACTCACGGTGAGTTCGCCGTCGCCCACCACCAGGGTGATCTCGCGGGCGTTGGACGCAGCCTTCAGGTCCGCAAGCCCTGCCTTCAGTTGCGTGGTCAGGGCCTCCGAAGCCGTGATGGTGGCGGACAGGACCTCTGTGCGCTGCTTGACCTTGGCCTCGGACTTGGCCTTGCGGACGCCGCTGAGCGCAACGCCCACGGTGGCCAGCATGGTGGTGTCCCCGCCCGGCACGTCCAGCGGGGCAGGCCACTGGGCGCGGTGCACCGAACCGTTCCGCCACCATCCCCAGACCTCTTCGGTGGCGAAGGGGAGGAAGGGCGCGAACAGGCGCAGCAGGGTGTCCAGGCTGGTGGCCAGGGCCGCGAGGACCGAAGCCTGTTCGGCTTCGCCGGCAGCGCCGTACGCCCGGTCCTTAATGAGCTCCACGTAGTCGTCCGTGAACTGCCAGAAGAAGCTTTCGGTGATCTGCAGTGCGCGGGCGTAGTCGTAGTTTTCAAACGCTTTGGTGGACTGCGCCACAACCTCGGCGAGCTGGGCCAGGACGGCCCGGTCCAGGGGGTTGGACAGCACCGAGAGGTCACCGGAAAGCACTGATGCTTCGGTGGCGCCGAGGTTCAGCACGAACTTCGAGGCATTCAGCAGCTTGATGGCCAGGCGCCGGCCGATTTTCATCTGGGCAATCTCGTAGGCCGTATCCGCGCCGAGCTTCGCGGAGGCGGCCCAGTAACGGACAGCATCGGAGCCGTATTCCTCCAGCACATCGGTGGGGACCACCACGTTGCCCTTGGACTTGGACATCTTCTTGCGGTCCGGGTCCAGGATCCAGCCCGAGATGGCGGCGTGCTTCCAGGGCGCACTGTTCTCCAGGGCATCGGCGCGGACCACCGAGGAGAAGAGCCAGGTGCGGATGATGTCGTGGCCCTGCGGGCGGACGTCAAACGGGAATACCTTGGCGAACAGTTCCTCGTCACGCTTCCAGCCGCCCACAATGTTCGGCGTCAGGGAGGACGTGGCCCACGTGTCCAGGATGTCGGCGTCGCCGGTGAACCCGTTGGGAACATCGCGCTGCGCCTCGTCAAAGCCCGGGGCGGCATCCGCTGCCGGGTCAACCGGCAGCTGCTCGTCGGACGGAACGATGGGGGAGTCGTAGTCCGGGTTGCCGTCGGCATCCAGCGGGTACCAGACCGGGATGGGCACACCAAAGAAGCGCTGGCGCGATACCAGCCAGTCGCCGTTCAGGCCCGAAATCCAGTTCTCATAGCGGGAGCGCATGAAGGCGGGGTGGAAGTCGATTTCCTGCCCGCGCGCGATGAGCCGTTCGCGGCGGTCCTCGTCCCGTCCGCCGTTGCGGAGGTACCACTGGCGGGAGGTGACAACCTCGAGTGGCTTGTCGCCCTTTTCGTAGAAGTTCACGGGGTGCATGATCTTCTTCGGCTCGCCGTCCAGCAGCTCGGCGGCGGTGAGGAGCTTCACTACCTCCTCCTTGGCGCTGAACACGGTCTTGCCGGCGATGGCGGCAAAGGCTTCCCGGCCAATGTCGGTGGTGATCCACTCCGGCGCCTCGCTGACAATCCGGCCGTCCCTGCCCACGATGGCCCGGGTGGGCAGCTGCAGTTCGCGCCACCAGGTGACGTCGGTCAGGTCGCCGAAGGTACACACCATCGCGATGCCTGAGCCTTTGTCGGCCTTGGCGAGCGGGTGGGCCTTCACTTCCACCTCGACGCCGAACACCGGGGACGTGACCTTCTTGCCGAACAGCGGCTGGTACCGTTCGTCGTCGGGATTTGCCACCAGGGCCGCGCAGGCGGCCAACAGTTCGGGACGGGTGGTCTCGATGTAGATCCGCTCGCCGTCCTCAGTGAAGAAGGGGTAGCGGTAGTAGGCGCCCGGCACCTCGCGGTCCTCGAGTTCGGCCTGCGCCACGGCGGTGCGGAAGGTGACATCCCAGAGGGTGGGCGCCTCGGCCATGTAGGCGTCGCCGGCGGCAAGGTTGGCCAGGAATGCCCGTTGTGAGACTGCCCTGGAATTGTCGTCGATGGTGCGGTAGGTCAGTTCCCAGTCCACGGACAGGCCAAGAGTCTGGAAGAGGTTTTCGAAGACCTTCTCGTCCTCGACGGCCAGTTCTTCGCACAGCTCGATGAAGTTTCGGCGGGAGACCACGTCGAAATCCCGCTGGTTTTTGGCAGGCTGGGCCGGAGGACGGTAGTCCGCGTTATACGGGATGGCCGGGTCGCAGCGGACACCGTAGTAGTTCTGTACCCGGCGTTCGGTGGGCAGGCCGTTGTCATCCCAGCCCATCGGGTAGAAGACGTTTTTGCCGATCATCCGCTGGTAACGGGCCAGCACATCGGTCTGCGTGTAGGAGAACATGTGTCCCACGTGCAGCGATCCGGAGGCGGTGGGCGGGGGAGTGTCGATCGAGTAGACCTGCTCCCGGGTGGTGTCCGGGTTGAACTTGTAGGTCCCCTCGGCAAGCCAGCGCTGCGTCAAGGCAGCTTCGAGGCCCTCGAGGGCCGGCTTGTCCGGAACGTTGATGGGGGCGGTGTTGGGCGTGTCTGTACCCTGTTTGTCTTCAGCCATCTGCCAATTGTTTCACGGCCGCGCGTGTCCCCCTGCCCGGCGGCAGACTGGAAGGGCCCGTTCATCCGGGGAAACACGCCGGGGTGGTCTTCGGGCAGGGAAGGTTAGGGTGGTGCCATGACTTCGGACTTCCATAAAAAAGCAGCTTTGGTGACCGGTGCGAGCAGCGGAATCGGCGAGGCAACGGTCCGCGCCCTGGCGGCGGAAGGCTGGACAGTCTTCGCTGTGGCCCGCCGCGCTGAGCGGCTCGCCGGGCTCGAAGCCGAGACCGGCGCCGTCGGCATTCCTGCGGATATTTCCGCGGACGACGACGTGTCCCGGCTCCTTGCCCGGGTCACCGAAGCGGGGGGTATCGACACGCTGGTCAACATCGCCGGCGGCGCGCGGGGCGCCGACACCGTGGGCCAGGCGAGCACCGAGGACTGGGAATGGATGTACCGGGTCAACGTGCTGGGCACCATGAAGCTCACCCGGGCGTTCCTGCCGATGCTCCGCGCCAACGGCGAGGGAACCGTGCTGAACCTGACCTCCACTGCCGCGCTGGCTCCGTACGAAGGCGGAGGCGGCTACAACGCTGCGAAGTCTGCCCAGCAGGCCATGACCGGGGCGCTGCGGCTGGAGGAAGCGGAGAACAACGTCCGCGTCATCGAAGTGGCGCCGGGGCTGGTGTACACGGAGGAGTTCGCGCTGAACCGGCTCGGTGACAAACAGGCCGCCCAAAAGGTGTACCAGGGAGTGGAGAAGCCGCTCACCGCTGCCGACGTGGCGGATGTTGTCAAGTACGCCGTCAGCGCCCCCCACCACGTGAACCTGGACCAGATCGTGATCCGGCCGGTGGCGCAGGCCGCCAACCACAAACTGATCCGCAAGGGCTGACGCACGGGCAGAGCCTCTCACTGCAGGACGAGGCGGGCCACCACCGCGGCGTGGTCGGTTCCGGGCAGGGTGACGACGTCGACCCCCGCCACGTCTATTCCCGGGCTGACCAGCACATGGTCCAGGGCCGCGAACGCGGGTGCCGGTGAGTTCACCGGCCAGGTGGGCACCAGCCCCTTGCCGGTTGACTGCGAGGCATCGGTCAACCCCCGGGCGAGGAGGTCCCGGAATTCCCGGTGGTCCCCGGTGGCGTTGAAGTCGCCCAGCAGGATGGAGTGCCCTCGCGCGCCCTGCCAGAGCACGCCGAGCTGCCGCAGTTCCGCCCGCCACATGGGCGTATGCCCCGGGCGCGGGGAATCGATATGGACAGCTGTCAGGTGAAGCGGCGCCGCTACCCCGGGGATCATGGCCACCGCCCGGCTTTGGTAGAACACCGATCCGGGTACCCGTTCAGCCTGCTCCAGCGGAAAGCGTGAAAAGAGGGCGTTCCCGGTACCGGCAGAGTCCACGTCGAGGGCCCGGCCGGGCAAAACGGCAGCCAGACCCGCAGCATCCAGGGCCTCCAAACCGGCAGGAGCCAGTTCGGGCAGGGCAAGGACATCGATGTTCCGGTTTCTTATCTCGGCCAGCAGGGCTGCTGTGTCTATGCCGGTGGAACCCACGTTGACCGCCATCACCGTGAGTGTCCGCTTGCCGGAAGGCGGGTTTCCGGCAGCTTGCCCGCCCGCGGGAGCCGCGGACTCCAGGTGGTCTACCCCGGCTGAAGGCAGGACACGGTCCAACACCAGGCCGAACTGTGCCGCGAGCACCACGGCTGCCAGTGCGGCCACCAATGTCCGGCCGGGGCGGGGCTTGGCGGGCAGTGCGACGACGGCGGCGGCCAGCCCGGCCGTCGTCGTGATGAGAGCAGCGGGAAAGACGGCCAAAAGCTGGATCCAGGGGGTCCCGATGTCCCACGGAACCAGGCGCAGTGCCAGCAGGACGGCACCGGGCGCTGCCAGGACGGCGGCGGACACCGACCACCAGGACACCTTGCGCGGACGCGGTCCGTCACGCCATCCGGTGCCGTTCTTCTGCATACGCTCCATTATTGGTGGCCCGGCCATGGAAATAGTAGACTCGGAAGCGGCTACGACCCGGCTATCACCGGCGAGCTTCCGGAAGAACGCACCAACCGCCACACACGCGGACGGCGTCAGTAGAACCGGACGGGTAAGCCCGTCACAGCAGTCAATGAGCGGCCGGAGCAGGATGGTTCCCCAGGGAGCCGGAAGCGCGCCGGTAAGTGAGGTGGTACCGCGGTGGGCGTGGAGTCCGGCAGGACAACACGGCAGCCGTCCTCGCATCCTGAACGGAACGAAAGGCGCAAGCCGGCAGTTCGCCAAGCTCAACCCAGGATGTCGAGAATGACGTATTACCCCAAGGCCTCAGCCTCCGCCGATGGCACCTCTTCCAGCCGCAACGCCGGCGTGTCCGCTTCCGTGAAGTTCCCGGAAATCGAAGAGCGCATCCTCAAGTACTGGGACCAGGACGGCACCTTCCAGGCCAGCATCGACCAGCGCAGCGCGGACGCCCCCGGCGGTGAACCAGGCAGCAACGAATTCGTTTTCTACGACGGCCCGCCGTTCGCCAACGGCCTGCCGCACTATGGCCACCTGCTCACCGGGTACGCCAAGGACCTCGTGGGCCGCTACCAGACCCAGCGCGGCAAGCGCGTGGAGCGCCGCTTCGGCTGGGATACCCATGGCCTGCCGGCAGAGCTCGAAGCCATGAAGCAGCTGGGCATGACGGACAAAACCCAGATCGAAGCCATGGGCATCGACAAGTTCAACGACGCCTGCCGCGCCTCCGTGATGAAGTACGCCGACGAATGGCGCAGCTATGTCACCCGCCAGGCACGCTGGGTGGACTTCGACAACGACTACAAGACCCTCAACGTCGAGTACATGGAGTCTGTCCTCTGGGCGTTCAAGCAGCTGCACGAAAAGGGATTGACCTACAACGGCTACCGCGTGCTGCCTTACTGCTGGAAGGACGAAACGCCGCTGTCCAACCATGAGCTGCGCATGGACGACGACGTCTACAAGAACCGCCAGGACCAGACCGTCACGGTGACTTTCCCCCTGCTTGCCGGGGAGTCGGAACTGTCCCGGCAGCTCGCCGGTGTCAAGGCCCTCGCCTGGACCACCACCCCCTGGACCCTGCCGACAAACGCCGCGCTCGCCGTCGGACCTTCCATCACTTACGCGGTACTGCCTGCCGGCCCCAACGGCATCAAGGCCGCCTCCGCGGACGCTCCGGTCAACGGCAGCTTCCTGCTGGCCGCCGACCTGCTGGCCAGCTACGCCAAGGACCTCGGATACGAGGACTTCGAGTCAGCGCAGGCCGCGGTTGTCTCCACGCACACCGGTGCCGAGCTCGAAGGCCTCGCCTACCAGCCGCTGTGGCAGGACTTTGCCGACAACGAAAAGTACGGCATGGAGAACGCCTGGCGGATCCTCGTGGCTGACTACGTCACCACCACCGACGGCACCGGCATCGTCCACCAGGCTCCCGCCTACGGTGAAGACGACCAGAAGGTCTGCGAGGAAGCCGGCATCCCGGTGATCCTCTCAGTGGACGAGGGCGCGAAATTCCTGCCGCTGTTCAAGCACGGGGACCTCCACGACATCGTGGGCCTGCAGGTCTTTGAGGCCAACAAGCCCATCACCCAGGTGCTGCGCGCCCAGGGCCGCCTGGTCCGCCAGGCCAGCTACGAGCACAGCTACCCGCATTGCTGGCGCTGCCGCAACCCGCTGATCTACCGCGCGGTGTCCTCGTGGTACGTGGAGGTCACCAAGTTCAAGGACCGGATGTCCGAGCTGAACCAGGAAATCAACTGGATCCCGGGCAACGTCAAGGACGGCCAGTTCGGCAAGTGGCTGGAAAACGCCCGTGACTGGTCCATCAGCCGCAACCGCTACTGGGGCAGCCCCATCCCCGTCTGGCAGTCCAGCGACCCCGAATACCCGCGCACCGATGTGTACGGCTCGCTCGCCGAGATCGAGGCGGACTTCGGCAGGCTGCCGCTGAACAAGGACGGCCAGGTGGACCTGCACCGCCCCTTTATCGACGAACTCACCAGGCCCAACCCGGACGATCCACGCACCCCGGAAGAGGGCCAGTCCGTGATGCGCCGCGTGGAGGACGTCCTGGACGTCTGGTTCGACTCCGGCTCCATGCCCTACGGCCAGGTGCACTACCCGTTCCAGAACGAAGCATGGTTCGATACCCACAACCCGGCCGACTTCATCGTGGAGTACATCGGCCAGACCCGCGGCTGGTTCTACATGCTGCACATCCTCTCCACGGCGCTGTTCGACCGGCCTGCCTTCCGCAACGTCATCAGCCACGGCATTGTGCTGGGCTCGGACGGGCAGAAGATGTCCAAGAGCCTGCGGAACTACCCGGACGTCTCAGAGGTCCTGGACCGCGACGGCTCGGACGCCATGCGCTGGTTCCTGATGTCCAGCCCCATCCTCCGCGGCGGCAACCTGGTGGTCACCGAACAGGGAATCCGCGACGGCGTCCGCCAGGTCATCCTGCCGCTGTGGAACGTGTACAGCTTCTTCACGCTTTACACCAATGCCGCCAACGGCGGTTCAGGCTATGACGCCAAGCTGCGCTACGACGGCTATGCCGACACGCTGGATCAGTACCTGCTGGCCAACACCGGTGAACTGGTCCGGAACATGACGGAGCAGCTGGACACCTACGACATCTCCGGCGCCTGCGACGAACTGCGCAGCTACCTGGACATGCTCACCAACTGGTACGTCCGCCGGAGCCGTCAGCGGTTCTTCGACGAGGACCAGGACGCCTTCGATGCATTGTTCACCGCGCTGGAAACGGTCACCCGCGTGGCGGCTTCGCTCCTGCCGCTGGTCTCCGAGGAAATCTGGCGCGGGCTCACCGGAGGCCGCTCGGTGCACCTGGCCGACTGGCCAGACGCCAACCTGTTCCCGGCCAACCCGGACCTGGTTCAGGCCATGGACAAGGTCCAGCAGATCTGCTCCACCGGTTCCTCGCTCCGGAAGGCAGCAAACCTGCGCGTACGCCTCCCGCTGCAGGAACTGACCGTGGTGGCACCCGGCGCGGATGCGCTGGCTGGCTTCGCCGCCGTCGTCGCGGACGAGCTCAACCTCCGCAGCGTCCGCCTGCTGGACGCTGCCACGGCCTCGCCGGAGGAGTTCGGTATCCAGCAGAAGCTCGTGGTCAACGCACGCGCAGCAGGTCCGCGGCTGGGCAAGAACGTCCAGGCCGCCATCAAGGGCGCCAAGTCCGGCGACTGGTCGGTTTCCGATGCCGGCGTTGTCACGGCCGGGGGCCTGGAACTGGAACCGCAGGAATACACGCTGGAAACCGTAGTGGCAGAGAACGACGGCGGGTCCGCGGCTGCGTCTTCTGCTGTAGCAGTCCTCCCCGGCGGCGGCTTTGTGGTGCTCAACACCGAGGTGACCCCGGAGCTGGAGGCCGAAGGCCTGGCCCGGGATATGGTCCGCTCGATCCAGCAGGCACGCAAGGACGCCGGACTCAACGTCAGCGACCGGATCCGGACCTCCGTGACTGCCCGGCAGAGCGTCGTCGACGCCCTGCTGGCCAACGCGGACCTGGTGAAGGGGGAAACCCTGACCGTGCACCTGGCGGCAGAACCATCGGACGCCGCCGAACCGGTTGTCGCCGTCGAAAAAGTAGAGGCCTGATCCATGACTGACGAATTTTCCGTAGAGAGCGTCTACGCCGAACTGCTGGGCCGGGCGCCGGAAAACAAGATGGAGCCGCGGCTTGCCCCGCTGTTCCGGGCCATGGATGTGCTGGGCGAGCCCAACAAGGCATACCCGATCATCCACGTGACCGGGACCAACGGGAAGACCTCCACGGCCCGCATGATCGAATCGGTGTTGCGGGCCCACGGATTGAGCACCGGGCGGTACACCAGCCCGCACCTGTCCAAGGTCACCGAACGGATCAGCATCGACGGCCACCCGGTTTCGGATGAGACCTTCGTCCGGATCTGGGACGAGATCCGGCCGTACCTGCAGATTGTGGACTCGGAGCTGGAGGCTGAGGGGCAGCCCCGGCTGACGTACTTCGAATGCCTCACCATCCTGGGCTTCGCCATCTTCGCCGACCAGCCGGTCAATGTGGCGGTCATCGAAGTGGGACTCGGCGGCATCACGGACGCCACCAACGTGGGGGACGGACAGGTTTCGGTGGTTACGCCCATCTCGCTGGACCACACGGACCTGCTGGGCGACACTACCGAAGACATTGCCCACGAAAAGGCCGGGATCATCAAGCCCGGCGGCTACCTCATCAGCGCCGCCCAGCCCCTGGACGCGGCGCAGGTCCTCCTCGAAAAAGCCAAAGACGTGGGCGTACCGTTCAAGTTTGAGGGCGTGGAGTTCGGCGTCGAATCCCGGACCGTGGCCGTGGGCGGCCAGATGGTCACCATCCAGGGCATCGCGGGCCGCTACCCGGACCTGCTCGTGCCGCTGCACGGAGCCCACCAGGCACAGAACGCCGCCGTCGCCGTGGCAGCCCTGGAAGCCTTCTTCGGCGGGAAGGAACTCGGCTTCGACGTGCTGCAGGAAGGATTCGCCGCGGCCACCTCCCCGGGCCGGCTCGAAGTGGTCCGCACGGCACCCACCATCGTGGTGGACGCCGCCCACAACCCGGACGGCATCAAAGCATCCGCCGCAGCCCTGCAGGAGGCCTTCACGTTCACCCGGCTGGTTCCGGTGGTGGGGGTCCTGCGGGAAAAGGACGCGGAGGAAGTACTCCGCCAGCTCAAGGAATCCCTGGGCGGCCTGGCGGAGGAATACTGCTTCACCCAGTCGAACTCGCCGCGGGCCGTCCCGGCGGCCGAACTGGCCGAGCTGGCCATAGACCTTGGCTTTGGCGAGGACAACGTCCACATCGCCGAAAAGCTCGACGACGCCCTCGAGTGGGCCGTGGAACGCGCCGAAGCCAACGATGACCTTTCCGGGGCCGTCCTGGTGACCGGTTCCATCACCCTGGTGGCCGAAGCCCGGATCCTGCTCGGAAAGACGGAGGCGTAGGCGTGGCCAGACTGACCAAGGCCCAGCGCGAGTGGCGGCCGGGCATGCCCAAGAAGCGGCGCTCCACCAAGGTGATGTTCGCCTCCACCGTGCTGCTGCTGGAAGCATTCGTGATGTTTTTCGCCACCCTGGCGGTGTTCGGGCTGCGCCGGGCGGAATTCCCGCCGGTGCTGATCCTGGGGGTGGGCATCGGCCTGAGCGTGGTGATGATCGTGGCCTGCGCCTTCCTCACCAAGCCCTGGGGCGTTGGACTGGGCTGGATCCTGCAGCTCGTCCTGATCCTCACCGGCATCTTCGAGCCGGCCATGTTCCTGGTGGGAGCTCTGTTCGCCCTTGCCTGGTGGTATGGAATCCGCACGGGCATCCGGCTGGACCGGGAAGCCGGCCAGCGGGCCCGCGAACAGGCTGCATGGGAAGCAGCCCATCCGGACCAGGCCGCCGGGCCGGACCAGCAGCCCCAGTCCACATAACGCCAGTCCCCGTAGACTTGTCCCCGAAACCCATACCAACGCATTGGAGCAGTTGTGACTACTGAGCGCACCCTCGTCCTGATCAAGCCCGACGGCGTCGCCCGCAACCTTACGGGCGCCATCCTGGCCCGGATCGAAGCCAAGGGCTACACCCTGGCTGAGCTGAAGAAGGTGGACGCCACCCGCGACCTGCTCGAACAGCACTACGAGGAGCACGTGGGCAAGCCTTTCTACGAGCCCCTGGTGGACTTCATGCTCAGCGGCCCTGTTGTGGCGGCCATCTTCGAAGGCCACCGCGTCATCGAGGGCTTCCGTTCCCTGGCCGGCACCACGGACCCCACCACCGCCGCCCCGGGCACCATCCGCGGCGACTTCGGCCGTGACTGGGGCCTGAAGGTCCAGCAGAACCTGGTGCACGGCTCGGATTCCACCGACTCCGCCGAGCGCGAGATCAAGATCTGGTTCCAGGGCTGACCCCGCCGGGATGACAGATAAGGCCAATGTTCTTCGCGAACATTGGCCTTATCTGTCATTTGGCGGGGTGGCTTAGAACCCGGAGGTCCCCGCGAACACCTGGATGAAGGCGAAGAAGATGGTGGCGATCACGGCCACGTAGAGCAGCGCGGTGATGATCCAGCCCGAGTCGCCGATGATGCGGGCTGCGTTCGCGGGCACCGGGATCACGCCGGAGGCGATGTTGCGGACCGTGGTCCAGACGAACAATGGAATCATGACGGCCCACACGATCATGCAGAACGGGCAAAGGACGTGGATGTCATAAAGGGCCTGGGACCACAGCCACACCACGAACGCGAAGCCAAGGGTGACACCTGCCTGGAGCCCCAGCCAGTACCAGCGGGCGAACGTTGCCCCGGCGAGCAGCGCCATGCCCACCGTAATGACGACGGCGAAGGCCACGATCCCGATGAACATGTTGGGGAAGCCGAACAGCGAGCTCTGCCACGTCTGCATCACCTGCCCGCACGAGATCCACGGATTCACATCGCACACCGTGGTGTGGTTCGGGTCCTTAAGGACCTCGAGCTTTTCCAGGACCAGGGTCCCGGAGGCGAGCCAGCCGATGACCCCCGTAATCACCAGCAGCCAGCCGAAGGGCCGGTTCCGGGCCATGGGTGGAACCGCTCCTGCTGTCCGTGCGGCCGGGTCCCTGTCCTGGTTCAGGCTCCGTTCCGGGGCAGGGGAACCGCTGACGGGGGAGATGCTGGGCATGGGTATGGCGTCCTTTTCATCCGGTGCTCCTTTGCCCTGATTGTAACGCCGCAGGCTGGACGGAACGTCCAGACGCCGGGCGCGGGCCAACGGCATATGCCCGGCTTCCGCGGCGATTTACCCCGGGTATGAGAGAATGAACGTGGCTGGAAGCCGAACCACATTCGGACTCCGGTCCGGTGGCTTGTTCCCAAGACCGCCAATGATGAGCAGGGCAGGCATCGGTTCCACCGGCGCGCTCCCGCGACTCCATTGGACGGCACCTGGTTGTGGCATGTAGAACAACGGGTTTTTAGAACATCCCGCCGGCCTCCACGGGCTGCCGCACCCCACTGCCGGTGCGAACCTGGGGGTATCCACTTGACTTCTGTCAACGCCTGCGGGTTTTGACAATATGTGCCCCAATGGGTGCCGGATGTGGCGGTACGTCAGGGGCAGGAGTGTTGCCACATATGGATAATGAACAAGTTTCAGCCGTTAACGAAGACGCACCGGCCACGGAGGCCGTAGCCGCAGAGGCCGACGCCGCACCGAAGAAGGCCACCAGGACCCGGCGGAAAGCGGCTCCCAAGGCCGATGAAGCCCTGATTCCTGCCCCCGATGCCGGGGAAGCGGCCGCTCCCGAGGCCAAGGCTCCCGTCCGGCGTTCGCGTTCCCGCAAGAAGGACGACGTCGCTGAGCCGCTTCCTGCCTTTGCCGGGGAAGCAGCCCCTGAGACCGCCCAGCTCCCGGCCGATGCCCCGGCCGCGGAGGCTGGTGCCGGAGCTCCCGCACGTCCGGAATCTGCGGAGGAAGCAGCCCCGGAAACCGCAGTGGACGTTGAGCCCGAAGCAAAGCCGGTCCGGCGCCGCCGCGTGGCCACCCGTAAGACCTCTGCACCGGTTGCCGCGGAAGCGGCCCCCGCCGCAGCAACCGAATCCGCTGTTACAGAACCGGTGGCTGCAGCACCTGCACCGGCTGAAACTGCTGCCACGCCGACGGTTGCCGTCCCCTCCGATGAGACCGGCAAGCCCGAAGTGGAAGAAGCACCTGCGGAAGAGCCCACAGAAGAGACTCCCGCCGCGCAGGCGCCTGTGCAGGCGCCGGCAGATGCTTCCGCCGAAACAGCCGCTAAGGAGCCGGCACCCGCCGCTCCCGCGAGCCCCTTCGGCTCCCTGTTCCTGGAACCCGCTTCCCCCACCTCTGTGCTGTTCCAGGCCCCGGACCTGAGCACCGTGGTGCGGCCGGCACCTGCCGCCGCCGCGGAAGCAGGCGAGGACGAAGCTGACGACAGCGATACCGATGATGCCAACGGCCGCCGCAGGCGCCGGGGGCGTGGGCGCCGCAACCGCGGCCGCCCGGGCGAGGGTGAAGACGCTGAGCTTGAAGGCAGCGAAGAGGCCGACGCCGATGCCTCCGACGACGCCGATGAGGAGGCTGCAGGGCAGGTGGAGGACGGGGTCACGTCCCGCCGTCGTCGTCGCCGCCGCCGCGGTGACCAGGACCTCGAGCTGACTGGCGGCGGGGAAGACGACCCGCCTAACACCGTCACCCGCGTCCGTGCGCCGCGCGCCGTCACCGAAGCGCCGGTCAGCAACCGGGTCACCAGTGTCAAGGGTTCCACCCGCCTGGAGGCGAAGAAGCAGCGCCGCCGCGAGTCCCGCGATACCGGCCGCCGCCGCACCGTCATCACCGAAGCAGAGTTCCTGGCCCGCCGCGAATCCGTGGACCGGCAGATGATCGTCCGCCAGCGCGACGACAGAATCCAGATCGCCGTCCTCGAAGACGGCGTCCTGGCCGAGCACTTTGTATCCAAGACACAGCAGGACTCCCTGATCGGCAACGTCTACCTGGGCAAGGTCCAGAATGTGCTGCCGTCCATGGAAGCTGCCTTCGTGGACATCGGACGCGGCCGTAACGCGGTCCTGTACGCCGGCGAGGTCAACTGGGAAGCCGTTAATCTCGAGGGCAAACAGCGCCGCATCGAAAACGCCCTGAAGTCAGGCGATACGGTCCTGGTCCAGGTGACCAAGGACCCCGTGGGCCACAAGGGCGCCCGCCTGACCAGCCAGATCTCGCTGCCAGGCCGCTACCTGGTGTACGTGCCCGGCGGTTCCATGACCGGCATCTCCCGCAAGCTGCCCGACGTCGAGCGCAACCGCCTCAAGCGGATCCTGAAGGACCGCCTTCCCGAGCACGCCGGCGTGATTGTGCGCACAGCTGCGGAGGGTGCGTCCGAGGAAGAGCTGACGCACGACATCAACCGGCTGCGCGCCCAGTGGGAGGGCATCGAGAGCCAGTCGAAGTCCACCAAGATCCTTGCCCCGGAGCTGCTCTACGGCGAACCGGACCTCACCATCAAGGTGGTCCGCGACGTCTTCAACGAAGATTTCTCCAAACTGATCGTCTCCGGCGAGGAAGCCTGGGACACCATCGAGGCCTACGTCACGTACGTGGCTCCGGACCTGGTGGGCCGCCTGGAGAAGTGGACCAAGGACCAGGACATCTTCGCCGCCTGGCGCATCGACGAGCAGATCCACAAGGCGCTGGAGCGTAAGGTCTTCCTGCCCTCCGGCGGTTCGCTGGTGATCGACCGCACCGAAGCCATGACCGTGGTGGACGTCAATACCGGCAAGTTCACCGGCAGCGGCGGAAACCTCGAAGAGACGGTGACCAAAAACAACCTCGAGGCCGCGGAGGAAGTGGTCCGCCAGCTCCGGCTGCGCGATATCGGCGGCATCATCGTCATCGACTTCATTGACATGGTCCTCGAATCCAACCGCGACCTCGTGTTGCGCCGCCTGGTGGAATGCCTGGGACGCGACCGCACCAAGCACCAGGTGGCCGAGGTCACCTCGCTGGGCCTGGTCCAGATGACGCGCAAGCGGATGGGCACCGGCCTGCTCGAAGTGTTCGGCGAACAGTGTGAAGCGTGCGCAGGCCGCGGCGTGGTCACCCACGACGACCCCGTGGAGCACCGCCGCGCCAACATCGTGGCCGCCGAGCACCACGTCCAGCGTGCTGACAGCCGCCCCGAAGCGCGCAATGAAGGCCACCGCCCTGACAGCCTGCGCCCGGACAACAACCAGCCCGGTGCCCGCCCCGACCGGAAGCGGCGCCGGGGCCGCGGCGGCCAGCAGCCCGAAGCAGCGCCTGCTGCTGCCGTGCAGATCCACACCGTGCACCCCGACCCCTCGGACGCTGAACGGCACGCCAAGGCAGAAGCCACCAGGCTGGCACTGGCCAACATCGCCGCCGCTGCGCACGCAGCGCACCTGCATGATGACGAGGTGGCGGCAGCCAAGCAGGCGGCTGGGGATCAGCCCGCTCCCGCACCGGCTGTTGAAAAGCGCGACGCCGATACCCGTCCGGCTGCCGTGCTGACCTTCGGCGGCGAGAAGGTGGTACTGCCGTTTGTGGAGCACGCGGAGGAACAGCAGCCCCGGCCGGCACTGACCCTGGACCGGCTCGCCGAAGCGTTCGCCCACCTTGGCCAGCCGGCCACGGAACCGGAAGCCCGGCCGGACACTGAAGCGCGGCAGGAGCAGGCTGAACCTGAGCAGGCGCACGAGCAGGCGCAGGAGCAGAACCCGCGGGCTGAACAGGCGGCGCCGGCGCAGCAGTCCCAGCCCGCTCCCCAGCGCGCTGAGGCACCGGAGAAGGACTACAGCGACCACACGCTCGAGCAGACGCGGCAGCGCCGGCCCCGGCGCCACCGCAGCGCCAGCCGCGCCCAGGGTGCTGCAAATGAAACCACCGTGGAGCAGCACGAGAACGTTGCTCCGGCCGGCACGGGCCACTCCCATGAGGCGAAGGCCCCCCAGCCGGCCGGCACCGGAAGCGCGGGTGCTGAAAAGCCGGCAGCCAAGGGGGCCGAAGCGCCCATCATCCTGGGCGTAGGGGTCCCGGCCTCGGAGCTCTAGGAGCAAACAGCGCTGACAATCAGCAGGCAATGCCCGGCCAGCCACACCCGTGGCCGGCCGGGCATTGCCATACCTTCTGCCGAACAGTTCAAGGCTCAGGAAGACAGTTCAAGGCTCAGGAAGACAGTTCAGGGCTCAGGAAGACAGTTCAGTCGGGTCGCAATGTGTCACCTTCTGCCTGCACCGGCCAAAAAAGCTAGGCTGGGGAACCGACACGGGGTGCCGCGCAGAGAGCCGGCTGAGATCCACACCCGTTGAACCTGTCCGGCTAGCACCGGCGAAGGGATGTCCTCTTGTCTGCGACTCTTGCAATACCCGCTGCCACCCCAACTTCCGTCTCCGCAGCCTTCTTCCCAGCACCCACGGCACCTTGCCGCCCTGTGCCACGAGTGCTGTCCATTGCCGGTTCTGATCCGTCCGGGGGAGCCGGCATCCAGGCCGACCTCAAAAGCATTGCGGCATTGGGCGGCTACGGAATGGCCGCCATCACGGCCCTTACCGCCCAGAACACCCATGGCGTCCGGTCCGTTCACGTTCCGCCGGCCGATTTCCTGGCTGCGCAGCTGGATGCCGTCAGCGACGACATCGGCATCGATGCCGTCAAGATCGGAATGCTCGGCAGTGCCGAGGTGATCGAAGCGGTGGGGGACTGGCTGCGCAAGGTCCGTCCCGCCGTCGTGGTCCTGGACCCGGTGATGGTGGCAACCAGCGGCGACCGGCTCCTGCAGGAGTCCGCCGAAGCCGCGCTGCGCGGACTCCTGCCGCTGGCCCACCTCATCACCCCCAACCTCATTGAACTCGCCATGCTGGTGGGCGGCGACGTGCAGGAGGACTGGGCGGGAGCCCTGGAACAGGGACGCGCCCTCTCCGCGGCTACCGGGGCCACCGTGCTGGTCAAGGGCGGCCACCTGGACGGCAGCGAGTGCCCGGATGCCCTGGTCAACACCGCGGGCCTGCTGTCCAGTGACATTGTGGTGCTGTCCGGGGAGCGGGTGGCAACCCGGAACAGCCACGGGACCGGCTGTTCGCTGTCCTCCGCGATGGCTACTGCCCAAGCGCGGCTGGGGGACTGGGAAGCGTCACTCCGTGAGGTCAAGCCGTGGCTGGCAGGCGCGCTGGAAGCGTCGGGAACGTTGGAGGTGGGAACCGGCAACGGCCCGGTGCACCATTTCCACCACCTGCCGCCGATTCCCTCTGAAGGCAGCTTCGCCGCCCGGCTCTGGAGTGAGGCCCAGCCGGACCTGGAGGATATCTACGCCCTGGACTTCATCCGCGGCCTGGTCTCCGGCAGCCTTGAGGAGCAGGAGTTCGCGTACTACCTTGCGCAGGACGCCATCTATCTCAACGGCTACTCCCGGGTGTTGGCACGGGCCAGCGCCTTGGCGCCCACCGAGGCAGAACAGCTCTTCTGGGCCGGGTCTGCCAGCCAGTGCCTGGAGGTCGAGTCGGAACTTCACCGCTCCTGGCTGAGCACCCGCGCCGTCCGGCCGGAACTTGGCCCGGTAACGAAGTCTTACGTTGACCACCTGACCGCGGCTTCGGCGTCGGGCAGTTATGCAGTGCTGGCCGCAGCGGTCCTGCCCTGCTTCTGGCTGTACGCAGAGGTTGGTGCATCCCTGCACGCCCAGTTCCTCGCCGCCGGCGAACCTGCCGGGCACCCATACGCTGCCTGGCTGCGCACCTACGCTGATGAGGGCTTCGCCGCCGCCACCCGCCAGGCCATTGCCATTGTGGATGAGGCGGCACGCAACGCCTCGGCCGCGGACAGGGACGCGATGATCACGGCGTTCAAGCAGTCCTGCCGGCTGGAAGTGGACTTCTTTGACGCGCCGCGCCTGCACGCCTGAACAACCGCCGGCGTGCGGGCCGGTACTATGGTGGGGCAGGGTGCGGACGCCGGACCTGGACTGTGGTACCTATCACAGCAACCCGCCGGGAACCAGCCTCATTTGCGGCCGAAGACAAAATTAGCGTAATCTAGATCTTCGGTGCTTACGCCAACACTTGGGTTACGACCCCACGGCGTTGAGGCACAGCGAGAAACCAGGCTTTTGATAGTCGGTTCCGCACGCAAATTTAGTTATAAACGTCGAGAGAAGTGAGTTCCCAAGTGGTGTACGCGATTGTCCGCGCAGGCGGCCGCCAAGAGAAGGTTTCCGTTGGAGACTTCGTTACCCTGAACCGCGTCGCCGGTGGGGCTGGCAGCACCATTCAGCTGCCCGCGCTGCTCCTGGTTGATGGTGACAAGATCACCACTGCCGCTGCTGACCTGGCCAAGGTAACTGTTACAGCTGAGATCCTGAACGACCTCCGTGGTCCGAAGATTGTGATCCAGAAGTTCAAGAACAAGACCGGTTACAAGAAGCGCCAGGGTCACCGCCAGGAACTGACCAAGGTCAAGATCACTGGTATCCAGTAACCTTCGTTACTGTTCAGGTTTTTCAGCAGATCCCCAGAATTTAGAGGCAGGCATTTCAAATGGCACATAAAAAGGGCGCGAGCTCCACTCGCAACGGTCGTGATTCCAACGCTCAGTACCTCGGCGTAAAGCGCTTCGGCGGCCAGGTTGTTTCCGCTGGCGAGATCATCGTCCGCCAGCGCGGCACCCACTTCCACCCGGGCGCCGGCGTTGGCCGTGGCGGCGACGACACCCTGTTCGCCCTGACCCCGGGCGCCGTTGAATTCGGCACCCGCCGCGGTCGTCGCGTCGTCAACATCGTTGCTGCTGCAGCTGCAGAGTAACAACCAGTTCTGAAGCGGTGGAGCGGGCCTGAGGGTCCGCTCCACTGTTCTTTTAACCGCATTACAATCTTCTTGGCGCCCCGCGGCGTCCAGGAAACAGCACTGAGGAGATCCACGTGGCCAGCTTTGTAGACCGGGTAGTACTGCACGTATCCGGCGGTAACGGCGGCAACGGGTGCGTCTCGGTGCACCGCGAGAAGTTCAAGCCGCTGGGCGGTCCCGACGGCGGTGACGGCGGCAACGGCGGCGACGTCATCCTGCGCGTGGACCACCAGACCACCACACTCCTCGACTACCACCACGCACCGCACCGGCATGCCAGCAACGGCGGACCGGGCATGGGCGACTGGCGCGGCGGGAAGAACGGCGAGACGCTCATCCTCCCCGTCCCGGACGGCACCGTGGTCAAGTCCAAGGACGGCACCGTCCTGGCGGACCTCGTGGGCGAAGGCGCCGAGTTCGTGGCGGCAGCAGGCGGCATCGGCGGCCTGGGCAATGCTGCCCTCTCCTCGCAGAAGCGCCGGGCGCCCGGATTCGCGCTGCTTGGCATCGAAGGTGATTCCAGGGACGTTGTCCTCGAGCTGAAGTCCATCGCCGACATCGCGCTGGTCGGCTTCCCGTCCGCCGGCAAATCCAGCCTGATCGCTGCCATGTCCGCCGCCCGCCCCAAGATCGCGGACTACCCCTTCACCACGCTGGTTCCCAACCTCGGTGTTGTGCAGGCCGGTGAGGTGCGTTTCACCATCGCCGACGTCCCGGGCCTGATCGAAGGTGCAAGCGAGGGCAGGGGACTGGGCCACCACTTCCTGCGCCACGTGGAGCGCTGCGCGGCACTCGTCCACGTCCTGGACTGCGGCACCCTCGAATCGGACCGCGACCCCCTCTCCGACCTGGCCATCATTGAGGCCGAACTGGAAAAGTATGCCGTGGACATGAGCTACGCCGGGCAGGACGGGGAGGTTGTTCCGCTCAACCACCGTCCCCGCCTGGTGGCACTGAACAAGGTGGACCTGCCGGATGGCAAGGACATGGCCGACTTCGTGCGCCCCGAACTCGAATCCCGCGGCTACCAGGTGTTTGAGGTATCGGCCACCAGCCACGAGGGCCTCCGCCAGCTCGGCTTCGCCATGGCCGGGATTGTCAAGGCCGCGCGCGATGCTGTGGCTGCTGCTCCGCCGAAGGTACAGCCCGCCGTGCTTCGGCCGCGCGCTGTCAACGAATCCGGGTTCAAGATCCGCCGGGAGGAAAAAGGCCTCGAGCCGCTGTTCCGCGTCATGGGTGAGAAGCCCGTGCGCTGGGTCAAGCAGACCGACTTCACCAACGAGGAAGCCATCGGCTACCTTGCGGACCGCCTTGCCAAGCTCGGTGTGGAGACGGAACTGTTCAAGCAGGGTGCCAAGCCGGGCGATACGGTGGTCATCGGCGAGGACGACGGCGTCGTCTTCGACTGGGAGCCCACCATGATGGCAGGCGCAGAGCTCCTGGCATCGCCGCGCGGCACCGACGTCCGCTTTGCGGACATCGGCGACCGGCCCACCCGCAGCCAGAAGCGCGACGAGCAGCAGGAGCGCAAGGACGCCAAGGCAGCCGCCCGCGCCGAGCTGGAAGCGGAGCGCAAGGCCGGCATCTGGACCGAATCAGTCAGCAGCCGCCGGGTTGCCAAGCCCCTCAAGGAGAGTGGACTGGACGCGGACGATGAGTTCTAGGGCGGCAGCCGCGGATCCGCTCACCCGGTCCGTGGACAGGAGCGTGCTCGCGAACGCGGGCAGGATCGTGGTCAAGGTGGGTTCATCCTCCCTGACCAGCATCAAGGGCGGCATCTCCGAGGAGGCGCTGACGGCCCTCGCTGATGCATTGGCCGCCAAGCGCAACACCGGCACGGAGATCATCTTGGTCTCTTCCGGTGCCATCGCCGCCGGCCTGGCTCCGCTGGGCCTTGCCAAGCGCCCGCGCGACCTCGCCACCCAGCAGGCCGCGGCCAGCGTGGGCCAGGGGCTGCTGATGGCCCGCTATACCCAGGCCTTCGGCGCGCACGGCGTGACCGTCAGCCAGGTGCTGCTCACGGCCGAGGACCTGATGCGCCGCAGCCAGCACACCAACGCCTTCCGCGCCCTGGACCGGCTCCTTAACCTCGGAGTGGTCCCGGTGGTCAACGAAAACGACACCGTGGCCACCCATGAAATCCGTTTCGGCGACAACGACCGCCTGGCAGCCCTGGTGGCGCACCTGGTCCGGGCGGATGCACTGGTGCTGCTGTCCGACGTCGACTCCCTGTATGACGGACCGCCGTCGCTCGGTGCCAAAAGGATCCCCCTCGTTGAAGGCCCGCACGACCTCGAGGGTGTGTCCATCGGCAAAACCGGCAAAGCCGGCGTGGGCACCGGCGGCATGCAGACCAAGGTGGAGGCAGCCACCATGGCCGCCGGCTCCGGCATCCATGCACTGGTCACCTCAACGCCCAACGCGGCCGCCGCCCTGAACGGCGAGGACGTAGGCACCTGGTTCACCGTCAACGGCGCCCGCAAGCCCGTCCGGTTGCTCTGGCTTGCCCACGTGGCGTCGGTGCAGGGCCGCCTTATCCTGGACGACGGCGCGGTGAAGGCCGTGCGGCATCACCGCACCTCACTGCTGCCGGCCGGCATCTCCGCCGTGCACGGCGACTTTGAGGCGGGCGACGCCGTCGAGATCGCCAGTGCCGACGGCACCGTGGTGGCGCGGGGGCTCGTTAATTACTCGTCGGCTGAATTGCCGCAGATGCTGGGCCGTTCCACCCGTGACCTTGGCGAGGCCCTCGGCAGCGGCTACGACCGTGAAGTTGTTCACGTAGATGACCTGGTGCTGGTCTGAGCCCCTGGCTCGCCTAAACTTGGAACATGACTGAGGCCCTGATCCACACCACTGCTGAAACCTCCGGAGACACCGCTGCCGCTTCCACCATGCAGCCGGCTGACTCATCCGCAGTAAAGGTCCCGGCCGAGGCTCCGGTTTCCGGCAGTGTTGATGTTGAAGCAGCGGTCCACGCCATAGCGGACCGTTCCCGTCTTGCCGCCCGGCGCATGGCCGCGGCAAACCGTGCCTGGAAGGACCGCGCCCTTCTTGCGGTGGGGGCTGCACTGCAGGAAAACAGCGGGGCCATCCTCGCCGCCAACAGCAAGGACGTCGCGGCAGGCAAGGCCAACGGCACCTCCGCAGCCATGCTGGACCGGCTCACGCTGACCGACGCCCGGATCGCCGGGCTGGTCGCTGCCCTGGAAAACCTGGCCAACCTCCCTGACCCCGTGGGCAACGTGGTCCGCGGCCAGACCCTTCCCAACGGGCTGCGCCTGCGGCAGGTCAACGTACCCATGGGTGTGGTGGCCGCCATTTACGAGGCACGGCCCAACGTCACAGTGGACATCGCAGGACTCGCCCTCAAGAGCGGCAACGCCGTGATCCTGCGCGGCGGAAGCGCAGCACAGGCAACCAACGAAGTCCTGGTTCGCGTACTGCGTGAGGCCCTGGAATCCGTGGGCCTGCCTGCCGATGCGGTGCAGACCGTTGACCAGTATGGGCGCGACGGAGCCAACATCCTCATGCGCGCCCGCGGCAGGGTGGACGTGCTGATTCCCCGTGGCGGCCGTGACCTCATCCAGACTGTTGTCACCAATTCCGCCGTCCCGGTCATCGAGACGGGGGAGGGGAACGTGCATATCTTCATTGATGAATCCGCCAGCGAGGACATGGCAGTGGAGATCCTCCTGAACGCCAAGACCCAGCGTCCCAGCGTGTGCAACACGGTGGAGACCCTCCTGGTCCACTCGGGCTCCACGGTGCTGCCCGCCGTCGCCACAGCCCTGAGCAAGGCAGGCGTGCGGCTGCACGCTGACGAACGCATCCGTGCCGCCCTACCCGCTGCAATCGAGTCCGAACCGGCCACCGACGAGGACTGGGCCACGGAGTACATGGACCTCGATCTTGCCGTTGCCATGGTGGACAGCCTGGATGAGGCCGTGCAGCACATCCGGACCTGGACCACGGGGCACACTGAGGCGATCCTCACCAACAACCTGGCCAATGCCGAGCGTTTCATCGCCGAGGTGGACTCTGCGGCGGTCATCGTCAACGCCTCCACCCGGTTCACCGACGGCGGGGAGCTGGGCCTGGGTGCCGAGGTGGGCATCTCCACGCAGAAGTTGCATGCCCGCGGTCCCATGGGCCTGACCGAGCTCACCACCACCAAATGGATCGTGCAGGGCGAGGGCCAGGTCCGCGGGTAGCTACGCGGTAACATAGACCAGAAGTCAGAATCGGCGGAGCTTTCCGCTGCCACAATCCTTTGAGCATTAGGGGAGAACATGCTGTTCCAGCAAATTGCCGCCACCGTCGCCGAGGGCGGAGAACATGAAGAGCTCGCGCCGTTGTGGGCTGAGCCGTGGGTCTTCGGCGTCAGCATTTTCGGCATCCTCGTGGTCATGATGTTCATCACCCTCTCGTACACCAACCTGGGCAACCGCCACTCCGCGACGGAGGAGCACGCGGACCCGCACCGCCAGCACCCGAACAAGCACGATCACGGGCAGGGCCACTAACATTTCCCGCGCTCTGCACCGCAACGGTGCCAACGGCAGGCTGCGGTTGGGCGTGATGGGCGGGACGTTTGATCCCATCCATCACGGCCACCTTGTGGCGGCCAGTGAAGTTGCTGCCGAGTTCGACCTGGATGAGGTGGTTTTTGTCCCCACCGGGCAGCCGTGGCAAAAGTCCCACAAACAGGTCAGTGAACCGGAACACCGTTACCTCATGACAGTGATCGCGACGGCCTCCAACCCGCGGTTTACTGTCAGCAGAGTGGATGTTGACCGGCCCGGTCCGACCTACACCATCGACACCCTGCGCGACCTCAGGGCCCAGCGTCCAGAGGCTGACCTGTTCTTCATCACTGGAGCGGACGCCCTCGCGCAGATCCTGTCCTGGAAGGACATCGACGAGCTGTGGTCACTGGCGCATTTTGTCGGCGTCACCAGGCCCGGACACGTCCTGGACGGCATGGGCCGCAAGGACGTCAGCCTGCTGGAGGTGCCCGCCATGGCCATTTCTTCCACGGACTGCCGTTCCCGCGTGGCAGCGAACAACCCTGTGTGGTATCTCGTTCCGGACGGGGTGGTCCAGTACATCGCCAAGTACGGCCTTTACCTTGACGCGCCGGCAGGCGTGAATGCCACTTCCGAAGCAAGCGAACCCGCCAGCACTGAATGAGTTCTCAATGAGTCAGGAACAGCCCCCCATCCGCAGCCGCCGGGAACTCCGGAAGGCCAGGGATGCACAACAGGCATCCGTGTCCCCAGGCACGGATCAGGTTTCCCCTGCCACAAAACGGCCGCCGGCCGGCCGGCCGGCCCCTAGTGCTGCCGGTGCCACTGCTTCGGGTGCCACAGCTTCCGGTGCCCCTGCTGCGGATACCGGCACGTCAAATGCCCCTGCCCCGGGAGTACCTTCCCAGGCTGCTGAGCAGACGCACACCCAGCGTTCCTCCCAGATCCGTGCCCGTGACCGGGCCGCACTGCGCACTATCAAGGAACTGGAAGAAAAAGAGGGCCAGCTGGCCGGTAGCGGCCCGCCCACTCGGCGCCAACTCCGCCTGCAGCAGCTCAAGGAGCAGGCACTCACCGCTGCCACCCCTATCGTGGCCCCCGCCGGACCCGCCGGACCCGCCGGACCCGCCGGACCCGCCGCTCCGGATGCCAACAGGACGGGAAGCCCAGCCCGCCAGGCACCAGCCGATGCCGCCCAGGACCCCAAGGTTGCCACCACTCCGGCTTCGAATGCACAGCCATCCAGGGCTCCCCAGGGGATGACCGTAGAGCAGGCGCTGGCAGCCAGGGCCCTGCTCGCCGAGCAGGCCAAGAACCAGATCGCCAAGATGGAGCACATTGCCTCCCTTGATCCGGAAGCAGTGGACCCGGAAATCCTGGCGGAGCAGATTGCCTTGGCGGAACGTGCCGCCGTGATCAACCGGCGCGCCATGGCCCGGCAGAAGCTGGCCGAACAGGCGGGCGTTCCGGTGGGCCAGGAGCCCCTGCCCGGCCAGGAACCGGATCTTGCCCCGGAACCGGCATCAGGCAAGAAAGCTGCAGCCGGCCAGAAGCCTGTACCCGGCCGGAAGCCTGTACCGGGTCAGCAGAAGTCCCCGCAGCAGGGGCCGAAAGCACAGCCTGCCGCCGGTCAGCGGCCGGCCCCGTCTGCTGCAAGCAACCTGGCAATGGTCACGCCGCTGGAGTTCGTCCAGGTGCCCGGAGTGGACCGGCCGGTAATGAAGCCGCCGGCAACATCCCATGTTCCGGTCACCACCCGCCCCGGCACCAAGGTTCCTCCGGCGGCCGGCACCAAGAAGCGACGCCCGGCAGGCGGCGGGCGGCCAACTCCTTCCGACAACGGAACCGGCCGGTCGCAGGTTATTGCCCGTGCCGAAGCCGCTGCCAGGGCGGCCGCCCGCCCAAGGCCGGCCATGGCGCCTCCGGCGGCGGCCAACACGGCCGTCGAAGAAGCCTTCGAAGACCTGCCACGCATCCCGGCCCGGTCCGCCCATGGACTCGATCCCCTCGATGCCGCCACAGCAGGCCTCGCCCGCGCAAACCGCAACCGGATCCTCCAGTTCTGCGTCCTGGCGTTCGGGATCCTGGCACTCATCTCCGGCATCGTCCTGATCATCAGCGGCATGTCCCACTGACCGGCCCCGGCCGGCACCCACGCTTTTAAATCAACAAGGAGTCCCGTGACTGCATCAGAATCATCCATCATCACAGCCCGCGCCGCCGCCAAAGCGGCCGCGGACAAGATTGCCCAGGACATCGTGGCCCTGGACGTGAGCGAACGCCTTGCCCTGGCCGACGTTTTCCTCATTGCTTCAGCGCCCAGCGAGCGGCAGGTCAATGCCATTGTTGACGGCATTGAAGAAGAACTCGCCAAGCAGGATCTGCGTCCAGTACGGCGCGAAGGCCGTTCCGGCGGCCGCTGGGTCCTGCTCGATTACTCGGACATCGTCATCCACGTCCAGCACGAAGAAGACCGGGTCTTCTATGCACTGGAGCGCCTGTGGAAGGACTGCCCGGTGGTGGACCTGCAGCTTGGCGATGACACCTCCGCGAAGGCCGCCGCTGCCTCTGACGCGGAGTAGCAACCCGGGAACCACACGGAATATGCCCGATTTGGAATTTTCGGAATTGCTGTTCTAAGATATTTGAGTTGCTTCGGGGAAACCCGGGAGAAAAGCTCGTAGAGCAGCAATAATTCGGGGCTGTGGCGCAGCTGGTAGCGCACCTGCATGGCATGCAGGGGGTCAGGGGTTCGAGTCCCCTCAGCTCCACCAACAATCCGCCGGAATCAATTGATTCCGGCGGATTTTTTGGTTTTCCCCGTTCCAGCCACAAACTTCAAGGCAGCAGGGCGATGCTGGAGACGCCCGGAACAACGCCGATTGGCGCAGCGGGCGAAAGTGCATTAAGCTGATCAGGTTGCTCCGGCGGGACACCGCAAAGCAACAAAGTCCGGGGCTGTGGCGCAGCTGGTAGCGCACCTGCATGGCATGCAGGGGGTCAGGGGT
>NZ_JARVSG010000004.1:0-478251 GCF_030209335.1 Pseudarthrobacter sp. fls2-241-R2A-168 | reverse complement strand
CTCTCTCACTTTCCTGAGAGAAGTGATAGAGCGTTGGCCAAAAGCACGCATTAAGCGAGCGAGCGTCGGGGACAGACGACGGCGTGACGGGAGGCGCCGTTAAACGAGGAAGCCCCCGCTCCAGAGGAGCAGGGGCTTCCGGCGAAGCAGCAGGTGCTACTTGGCCTTCTCGAGGATTTCCACGAGCCGCCAGTTCTTGGTGGCGGACAGCGGACGGGTCTCGGCGATGACAACGAGATCGCCGATGCCGGCGGTGTTCTCTTCGTCGTGTGCCTTGACCTTGGAGGTACGGCGGATGACCTTGCCGTACAGCGCGTGCTTCACGCGGTCTTCAACCTGGACAACAATGGTCTTTTCCATCTTGTCCGAGACCACGTAGCCGCGACGCGTCTTGCGGTAACCGCGCTGCTCAGCCGTGGCTGCGGTAGCAGTTTCCGTCACGTTCTGGTCCTTTTCACTCACTTGGCATCCTCCTCGGTCTCAACCGTTTCAGCCTTCTCGGCCTTCTTGGTTGCAGCCTTCTTGGACTTCTTCTCTTCTTTGGCTTCCACAACAGGTGCGGCAACCTCAGCACGAATGCCCAGCTCGCGCTCACGGAGAACGGTGTAGATGCGGGCGATGTCCTTCTTTACCGCGCGCAGCCTGCCGTGGTTCTCCAGCTGTCCGGTGGCGGACTGGAAACGCAGGTTGAACAGCTCTTCCTTGGCCTTGCGGAGTTCTTCAACGAGACGCTCGTTGTCGAAACCGTCCAGCTGTGCGGGAGCCAGATCCTTGGATCCTACTGCCATTTCTATTCACCACCTTCGCGACGCAGAATGCGTGCCTTCAACGGGAGCTTGTGGATTGCCAGGCGCAGGGCCTCGCGTGCTACCGATTCTTCGACGCCGGAGATCTCAAAGAGAACCCGGCCCGGCTTGACGTTTGCGACCCACCATTCCGGTGAACCCTTACCGGAACCCATGCGGGTTTCGGCAGGCTTCTTGGTGAGGGGACGGTCCGGGTAGATGTTGATCCAGACCTTACCGCCACGCTTGATGTGGCGGGTCATCGCGATACGGGCGGATTCGATCTGACGGTTGGTGACGTATGCCGGGCTCAGGGCCTGGATACCGTACTCACCGAAAGTGACCTTGGTGCCGCCCGTAGCAGCGCCGGAACGACCCGGGTGGTGCTGCTTACGGTGCTTGACTCGACGTGGGATAAGCATTTAAGCCTGTCCTCCTTCTGCTGCGGGAGCAGCAGCTTCAGCTGCCGGAGCCTCTGCAGCGGGAGCTGCTTCGGCGGCCGGACGGTCGTTGCGACGGCGGCGGTCACCACGGTCAGCGCCACCCGGGCGGCCCGGACGGTCGCTAGGACCGCGGCCACGGGACGGGGCGGAAGCGGCCTGCTGGGCCAGTTCCTTGGCGGTGACGTCACCCTTGTAGATCCAGACCTTCACACCAATACGGCCGAAGGTGGTCTTGGCTTCGTAGAAGCCGTAGTCGATGTTCGCGCGGAGGGTGTGCAGGGGCACACGGCCTTCGCGGTAGAACTCCGAGCGGGACATTTCAGCGCCACCCAGTCGACCGGAGCAGGCGATACGGATGCCCTTGGCACCTGCACGCTGTGCGGACTGCATGGCCTTCTTCATGGCGCGGCGGAAAGCCACACGTGAAGTCAGCTGCTCAGCAACGCCCTGGGCAACAAGCTGTGCTTCCATCTCGGGGTTCTTGACCTCGAGGATGTTCAGCTGAACCTGCTTGCCGGTGAGCTTTTCGAGCTCGCCGCGGATGCGGTCTGCTTCTGCTCCACGGCGGCCGATGACGATGCCCGGGCGGGCCGTGTGGATGTCCACGCGGACACGGTCACGGGTGCGCTCGATCTCAACCTTGGCGATACCGGCGCGCTCCATGCCCGTGGACATGAGCTGGCGGATGCGGATGTCTTCGCGAACGAAGTCCTTGTACCGCTGGCCGGCCTTGGTGCTGTCAGCGAACCAGTGCGATACGTGATCGGTGGTGATGCCGAGTCGGAACCCGTGCGGGTTTACTTTCTGTCCCACTTAGCGAGCCTCCTCTTTCTCCGGGGTAGCGACTACCACGGTGATGTGGCTGGTGCGCTTCTTGATCTGAAATGCACGACCCTGGGCACGCGGCTGGAACCGCTTCATGGTCGGGCCTTCATCAACAAACGCTTCGCTGATGATGAGGTCGCCTTCGTCAAACGCCACGCCGTCGCGGTCCGCGAGGACCCGGGCGTTGGAGATTGCCGACTGAACTACCTTGAATACCGGCTCCGAAGCTGCCTGGGGGGCAAACTTCAGAATTGCCAGAGCCTCATTCGCTTGCAATCCACGAACAAGGTTGACGACGCGCCGGGCCTTCATAGGCGTTACGCGGATGTGACGCGCAATTGCCTTGGCTTCCATTGCTTTCCTTCTCTCGTCTTTGACGTAAGTGCAGGCGCCTAGCGGCGCTTGCCCTTACGGTCGTCCTTGACATGGCCGCGGAATGTCCGCGTGGGAGCGAATTCGCCGAGCTTGTGCCCGACCATCGACTCAGTGACAAACACCGGGATGTGCTTGCGTCCGTCGTGTACGGCGATCGTGTGCCCGAGCATGTCGGGGATGATCATCGAACGGCGGGACCAGGTCTTGATGACGTTCTTGGTGCCCTTTTCGTTTTCCCTGGCTACCTTCACAAAGAGGTGCTGGTCAACGAAAGGACCTTTTTTCAGGCTGCGTGGCATGTGTCCAGGCTCCTATCGCTTGTTCTTGCCAGTACGACGGCGACGAACAATAAGCTTGTCGCTCTCTTTGTTGGGGCGGCGCGTGCGGCCTTCGCGCTGACCGTTGGGGTTGACGGGGTTACGTCCACCGGACGTCTTACCCTCGCCACCACCGTGCGGGTGGTCAACCGGGTTCATGGCGACACCACGGACGGTCGGGCGGACGCCCTTCCAGCGCATACGGCCGGCCTTGCCCCAGTTGATGTTCGACTGCTCGGCGTTGCCAACCTCGCCGACGGTTGCGCGGCAGCGCACGTCAACGTTGCGGATTTCGCCGGAGGGCAGACGCAGCTGGGCGAAGCGGCCTTCCTTGGCAACGAGCTGGATGGACGCACCAGCGGAACGGCCCATCTTGGCGCCGCCACCCGGACGCAGTTCCACCGCGTGGATAACGGTACCCACGGGGATGTTGCGCAGGGGCAGGTTGTTGCCAGGCTTGATGTCAGCGTTGGCGCCGGCCTCTACGAAGTCACCCTGGGACAGCTTGTTCGGGGCGATGATGTAACGCTTGGTGCCATCAACGTAGTGCAGGAGGGCGATGCGAGCCGTGCGGTTCGGATCGTACTCGATTTCAGCAACGCGGGCGTCAACGCCGTCCTTGTCGTGGCGACGGAAGTCAATCAGACGGTACTGGCGTTTGTGTCCGCCACCCTTGTGACGGGTGGTGATCTTACCGGTGTTGTTACGGCCGCCCTTTTTGGGCAGCGGACGTACCAACGACTTTTCCGGCGTCGACCGCGTGATTTCAATGAAGTCCGCTACGCTCGAGCCTCGACGGCCCGGGGTAGTCGGCTTGTATTTACGGATTCCCATAATTTATTTCCTCGTTAAAGTGGTCTCCGCTACGAAAGCGGACCGCCGAAGATGTCGATAGTGCCTTCTTTGAGGGTGACAATCGCACGCTTGGTGTTCTTGCGGGTACCCCATCCGAATTTGGTGCGCTTGCGCTTACCGGCACGGTTGATGGTGTTGATCGATTCGACCTTGACGGAGAAAATCTTCTCCACGGCCAGCTTGATCTCGGTCTTGTTCGAACGGGGGTCCACCAGGAAGGTGTACTTGCCCTCGTCGATCAGGCCGTAGCTCTTTTCCGACACGACGGGTGCAAGCACGACGTCGCGGGGATCCTTGATGGTGGCTGCACTCACTTGGCATCCTCCTCGTTCTTTGCCACTGCCTTGCCGGCAACGAATGCTTCGTAGGCAGCCTTGGTGAAGACAACGTCATCAGACACGAGAACGTCGTAGGTGTTCAGCTGGTCTGCGTACAGAACGTGAACACCGGCGAGGTTGCGCACGGACAGTGCTGCAACATCGTTGGCGCGCTCGATGACGACCAGCAGGTTCTTGCGGTCGGACACGCCGCGCAGCGTTGCCAGTGCAGTCTTGGCCGACGGCTTGTCGCCTTCAACCAGTTCAGCGACAACGTGGATGCGGCCGTTGCGTGCCCGGTCAGACAGTGCGCCGCGCAGTGCAGCAGCAATCATCTTCTTGGGGGTGCGCTGGCTGTAGTCACGCGGGGTGGGACCGTGGACAATGCCACCGCCGGTCATGTGCGGAGCACGGATGGAACCCTGACGGGCGCGGCCGGTGCCCTTCTGCTTGAACGGCTTGCGTCCTGCACCGGAAACTTCAGCGCGGGTCTTGGTCTTGTGGGTACCCTGGCGAGCAGCAGCAAGCTGAGCAACGACAACCTGGTGCAGCAGCGGCACGTTGGTCTGAACGTCGAAGATTTCTGCAGGCAGGTCAACCTGGACAGTGTTAGCCATTGAACTAGGCTCCCTTCACGGCGGTGCGTACGAGGACGACCTGGCCGCGGGCGCCGGGAACGGCACCCTTGATAAGGAGCAGCGACTTCTCGACGTCAACCGCGTGGACCGTGAGGTTCAGCGTGGTGTGACGAACGGCGCCCATGCGGCCGGCCATTTTCATGCCCTTGAAGACGCGGCTCGGGGTGGATGCGCCACCGATTGAACCGGGCTTACGGTGGTTCTTGTGGGCACCGTGGGAAGCTCCAACGCCGTGGAAGCCGTGACGCTTCATAACACCGGCGAAGCCCTTACCCTTGGTGGTGCCGATGACGTCGATCTTCTGGCCGGCTTCGAAGACCTCTACGGAGAGCTCCTGGCCCAGCTCGTACTCAGCAGCATCTGCGGTACGGAGTTCGACGACGTGGCGGCGAGGCGTGACGCCTGCCTTTTCAAAGTGACCAGCCAGCGGCTTGGTGACCTTGCGGGGATCGATCTGGCCGTAGCCGATCTGAACGGCGACGTAGCCATCAGCTTCTGCGTTGCGCAGCTGGGTGATGACGTTCGAATCTGCCTGGACCACAGTGACGGGGATGAGCTTGTTGTTCTCGTCCCAGACCTGGGTCATGCCGAGCTTCGTGCCCAGCAGGCCCTTTACGTTACGGGTTGCGGTCATAGTCTCTCAGCACCTCCCTACAGCTTGATTTCGATGTTCACGTCAGCCGGCAGGTCGAGACGCATGAGCGAGTCAACAGCCTTCGGCGTGGGATCGATGATGTCGATAAGACGCTTGTGCGTGCGCATTTCGAAGTGCTCGCGGCTGTCTTTGTACTTGTGCGGAGAGCGGATGACGCAGTACACGTTCTTCTCCGTCGGCAGCGGCACGGGGCCCACTACCGTTGCGCCTGCGCGCGTGACCGTCTCAACGATCTTCCGTGCTGAAGTGTCAATGACCTCGTGGTCGTATGACTTCAGCCGGATGCGGATTTTTTGTCCCGCCATGTCGCCTGACTCTCTTTCAGTAAATGCTGCTCTGTTTACTTACGTGTTGTATGGCTGCCGAAGCATTTGAAGTCGTAACTACCACCCGCCGCACAAACTGAATCCGGATGAATCCGGGTTCCTCACCTTGCCGGCGCAACCGACCCCCGCGGTCGGGCGTGTCGCGCTTGGCACGCATACAAATCCGCAATTCCATGGGGGTGGGTTATGTTTGGTCTTCCACTTGGACCCTGGCACCCGGCATTATCCGGATCGGGACACGAAGAAGCGCTTGAACAACTCATCTAGTATGCCGGAATTTGGGCGCAGATGCGAATTGGGCCTATTCCGGGCGCCGCTGGAGGGGTCATTGCCAACGGCTATCCCGGAACGGATGATAGGGGCATGACGCTGGAAAGCACCGAATCCGTGACCGAACTGGCCAGCCGCATGCCGCCGTCGTTCACTTTAGGCGTCGCAGCCGCCGCCTTCCAGATCGAAGGTGCCCTTACTGCGGGAGGCCGGGGACCGTCCGGCTGGGACGCCTTCGCCGAGAAGCCCGGCGCCATCATGGACGGGCACTCCCCCGCCGTGGCCTGCGACCACTACAACCGCCTGCCGGAGGACATTGCCCTGTTGCAGGAGCTGGGGGTGGACTCCTACCGCTTCTCTTTGTCCTGGCCGAGGATCCAGCCGGACGGCCGCGGAAGCTTCAACGCAGAAGGGCTGGATTTCTACGACCGGCTGATAGACCAGCTCCTGGAGGCCGGGGTCTCCCCTATGGCCACGCTCTACCACTGGGACACTCCCCTGCCCTTGGAACACCGCGGCGGCTGGATGAACCGTGAGACAGCGCAACGCTTTGGTGACTACGCCGCTGCCGCCGGAGCACGCTACGGGGACCGTGTCGCGCAGTGGGTCACCCTCAACGAACCTGTTTCAGTGACGTTGAACGGTTATGCCCTGGGGGTACATGCCCCCGGCCATGCCCTGATGTTTGACGCCCTTCCGTCCATCCACCACCAGCTCCTTGCCCATGGGCTGGGCGCGCAGGCCCTCCGCGCCGCCGGCGTCAAGGGGGGTGTGGGAGTCACCAATCTGCACTCCCCTGTCCGTCCGGCCACCTGGAAACCCGGCGACAGGCTAGTGGCCAGGATGTACGACCTGCTGATGAACAGGATCTACGCCGACCCCGTGCTCTTGGGCCGGTACCCCAGCCTGCCGTTGTATGCCAGGCCGTGGCTGCGCTCCATCGGGCGGATCTCCGATGCCGACCTGCGGACCATCCACCAGCCACTGGATTTCTACGGCCTCAACTACTATTTCCCGGTGAAGGTGGCGCTGGGCCGCGGGGTGACCCCGATTCCGGCCAACACGCACAAGGCGGTAGCGCGGCTGCCCTTCCACGAAGTGGGATATCCGGAGTACAACAGCACAGGGTTCGGCTGGCCGGTGGCGCCCGACCACCTGGGCGTCCTGCTGAAGGAACTCCAAGACCGCTACGGGGACGCGCTGCCGCCGGTATACATCACCGAAGGCGGAGCCAGCTTCCCGGAACCTGACAGGGTGTCCGGCCCGCTCCAGGATGAGGATCGGGTGCAGTACCTCGCCTCACACCTGCGGGCTGCGCTGGACGCGACGGCTCCCGGCGGCCCTGCCTCAGGTGTAGACCTGCGCGGCTACTACGTGTGGACCCTGATGGATAATTTTGAATGGGCCGCCGGGTACTCGCAGCGGTTCGGCCTGGTCCACGTGGACTTTGAGACACTCGAGCGGACGCCCAAGCAGTCGTTCTACTGGTACCAGGAGTTGAGCAAGGCGCGGCGGGCGCTGCACGGCTGACCGCGCCGCCCTCCTACTGGTTCTTGTTCGCCCGGTTGATCCGCTTGGCGCGGTCAATCTCGTGGCGGAAATGCTTCTTGGCCCAGAACACGCCGGCCACCACCGCAACCGCGATGATCAGGAAGATAAGCCATCCCATGGTGAACTCCTTTCGGTCCCGCAACCATATCAGGGGCCGTATTAAGCAAAAAAACGGCCCCGCTGCAGATGCAGCGGGGCCGTTCTTTAGTTCAACAAGAATTACTTGATGATCTTGGTAACACGTCCTGAACCAACGGTGCGGCCGCCTTCGCGGATTGCGAAGCCGAGGCCCTCTTCCATAGCGATGGGCTGGATGAGCGCAACGGTCATCTCAGTGTTGTCGCCAGGCATAACCATTTCCGTGCCCTCGGGCAGGGTGATAACGCCGGTTACGTCCGTGGTACGGAAGTAGAACTGCGGGCGGTAGTTGGAGTAGAACGGGTTGTGACGTCCGCCTTCGTCCTTGGAGAGGATGTAGACGTTAGCCTCGAAGTCGGTGTGCGGGGTGATGGAACCCGGCTTGACGACAACCTGGCCACGCTCTACGTCATCACGCTTCAGACCGCGGAGCAGGAGGCCACAGTTCTCGCCGGCCCATGCTTCGTCGAGCTGCTTGTGGAACATCTCGATACCGGTAACCGTGGTCTTCTGGACCGGGCGGATGCCGACGATCTCGACCTCGGAGTTGATGGCGAGGGTTCCACGCTCGGCGCGGCCCGTAACAACGGTGCCACGGCCGGTGATGGTGAAGACGTCCTCGATCGGCATCAGGAACGGCTTGTCACGGTCACGTACGGGGTCCGGAACAGACTCGTCAACAGCAGCCATCAGGTCCTCAACGGACTTGACCCACTCGGGGTCGCCTTCCAGGGCCTTCAGGCCGGAAACGCGGACAACCGGTGCTTCGTCGCCATCGAAGCCCTGCGAGCTCAGGAGCTCACGAACTTCCATTTCAACGAGGTCCAGCAGTTCCTCATCGTCAACCATGTCGGACTTGTTCAGTGCGACCAGCAGGTAGGGAACACCAACCTGGCGGGCGAGCAGAACGTGCTCGCGGGTCTGTGCCATCGGGCCGTCAGTGGCGGCAACCACGAGGATTGCACCGTCCATCTGGGCAGCACCGGTGATCATGTTCTTGATGTAGTCAGCGTGACCCGGAGCGTCTACGTGTGCGTAGTGGCGCTTCTCGGTCTGGTACTCAACGTGGGAGATGTTGATGGTAATGCCGCGCTGACGCTCTTCGGGAGCAGAGTCAATCGACGCGAAGTCACGCTTCTCGTTGAGAGTCGGGTACTTGTCGTACAGCACCTTGGAAATGGCGGCCGTCAACGTCGTCTTACCGTGGTCAACGTGACCAATGGTGCCGATGTTAACGTGCGGCTTAGTCCGCTCGAACTTTGCCTTTGCCACAGGTTCCTCCTAGAACGTTTTCAAATGACATACCCTTCGACCGCGCTTGTCGCGGCAGAAACTCAGGTAAGTCTACTTGGGGGGCTTTGGATTGGTGAAATTGCAGATTCAGGAACTAATACTAGTCCCCGAAGCCTGTTCGTGCAGATGGCCGGGATCCGGCTTGACCGGATGAATCCGACCGTACCCGGCCACCTGCACCGGCTGTGCTTTCCGAAACCGGCAAGCGCACCCGAATGTGTTCGCTGCGAAAGACTATTCGCCGCGGGTCTTCTGGATGATCTCGTCGGCAACAGCCTTCGGGACCTCTGCGTAGCTGTTGAACGTCATGGAGTACACAGCGCGGCCCTGGGTCTTGGAGCGCAGGTCGCCGATGTAGCCGAACATGCCGGACAGCGGGACGTGCGCACGGATAACCTTGACACCCTGTGCATCTTCCATGGACTGCATCTGGCCACGGCGGGAGTTGAGGTCGCCGATAACTTCACCCATGTATTCCTCAGGGGTGCGGACCTCGACATCCATCAGCGGTTCGAGCAGAACCGGGTTCGCCTTGCGTGCAGCTTCCTTGAAAGCCATACGGCCGGCGATCTTGAACGCCATTTCCGAAGAGTCAACATCGTGGTACGCGCCGTCGATCAGCGTGGCCTTGATGCCGACAACCGGGTAGCCAGCCAGGACGCCGTCGTTCAGCGCATCCTGGATACCGGCGTCAACGGACGGGATGTACTCGCGGGGAACGCGGCCACCGGTGACCTTGTTCTCGAACTCGTACAGCTCGCCTTCAGCGGTGTCCAGCGGCTCGATCGCGATCTGGATCTTTGCGAACTGGCCCGAACCACCGGTCTGCTTCTTGTGCGTGTAGTCGTGGCGTTCGACGGCGCGCTTGATAGTTTCGCGGTAAGCAACCTGGGGCTTGCCCACGTTGGCTTCGACCTTGAACTCGCGGCGCATGCGGTCCACCAGGATGTCCAGGTGGAGCTCGCCCATGCCGGCGATGATGGTCTGGCCGGTGTCTTCGTTGAGGGACACCTGGAAGGTGGGGTCCTCAGCGGAGAGCTTCTGGATGGCCGTGGAGAGCTTCTCCTGGTCACCCTTGGTGTTCGGCTCGATGGCAACCGAGATCACGGGCTCCGGGAAGCTCATGGACTCGAGCACGATCTGGTTGGCGGAGTCGCACAGGGTGTCACCCGTGGTGGTGTCCTTCAGACCGATGGCTGCGTAGATGTGGCCGGCGGTAGCGCCCTCGACGGGCATTTCCTTGTTGGCGTGCATCTGGAACAGCTTGCCGATGCGCTCCTTCTTGCCCTTGGTGGAGTTGACCACCTGGGCGCCTGCTTCCACGTGACCGGAGTACACGCGGATGAAGGTGAGCTGGCCGAAGAACGGGTGCGCAGCAATCTTGAAGGCCAGTGCGGAGAAAGGCTCTTCGGAAGAAGGCTTGCGGGTCAGTTCCTTCTCTTCGTCGCGGGGGTCGTGGCCGACCATCGGGGGGACGTCGAGCGGGTTCGGCAGGTAGTCCACAACTGCGTCGAGCATGGGCTGCACGCCGCGGTTCTTGAACGCGGAACCGCAGAAGATCGGGTAGAGCTCGGAGTTGATCGTCATCTTGCGGATGCCGGCCTTGAGCTCGTCGATCGAGATCTCTTCGCCCTCGAGGTACTTCTCCATGAGTTCCTCGGAGGACTCTGCGACGGTCTCAACGAGGTTCGCGCGGTACTCTTCGGCCTTTTCCTGGAGGTCAGCCGGGATCTCGCGGATCTCGTACTTGGCACCCATGGTCACGTCGCCCTTGGCATCGCCGGGCCACACCAGTGCGCGCATGTAGAGCAGGTCCACGACGCCGATGAAGTCGTTCTCGGCACCGATCGGGAGCTGCATGACCAGCGGCTTGGCGCCGAGGCGGCTGATGATGGTGTCTACGGTGAAGTAGAAGTCGGCACCGAGCTTGTCCATCTTGTTGACGAAGCAGATGCGCGGAACGTTGTACTTGTCAGCCTGGCGCCAAACGGTCTCAGACTGCGGCTCAACGCCTTCCTTGCCATCGAACACGGCGACAGCGCCGTCGAGGACGCGCAGGGAGCGCTCAACCTCGACGGTGAAGTCCACGTGGCCGGGGGTGTCGATGATGTTGATCTGGTTGTTTTCCCAGAAGCAGGTCACGGCGGCAGACGTGATGGTGATGCCGCGTTCCTTTTCCTGTTCCATCCAGTCGGTCGTCGAAGCGCCGTCGTGCGTCTCGCCGATCTTGTGGTTCACACCCGTGTAGAACAGGATGCGCTCGGTGGTGGTGGTCTTGCCGGCATCAATGTGGGCCATGATGCCGATGTTGCGGACCTTACTAAGGTCGGTAAGCACGTCCTGTGCCACGGGGTCTCCTTTTGGGATGGACTACACGTTCGCCGCCGGCTCGGTTGAGCCGGCGGCGGCCGGGGAGTATTACCAGCGGTAGTGTGCGAAGGCCTTGTTGGACTCGGCCATCTTGTGGGTGTCTTCGCGACGCTTCACAGCGGCACCGAGACCGTTGGAGGCATCCAGGATTTCGTTCTGGAGGCGCTCGGTCATCGTCTTCTCGCGGCGGGCCTTGGAGTAGCCAACCAGCCAGCGCAGGGCGAGGGCGGTGGAGCGGCCCGGCTTGACCTCAACCGGAACCTGGTAGGTGGCGCCGCCGACGCGGCGTGAGCGGACCTCGAGGGAAGGCTTGACGTTGTCCATGGCCTTCTTGAGGGCTGCTACGGGGTCGCCGCCGGACTTGGCGCGTGCGCCTTCGAGTGCACCGTAGACGATGCGCTCTGCCGTGGACTTCTTGCCGTCAACGAGCACCTTGTTGATGAGCTGGGTAACCAGCGGGGAGCCGTAAACGGGATCTAGTACGAGCGGCCGCTTGGGGGCCGGACCCTTGCGAGGCATATTACTTCTTCTCCATCTTTGCGCCGTAGCGGCTGCGGGCCTGCTTACGGTTCTTGACACCCTGGGTATCGAGGGCGCCACGGACGATCTTGTAGCGGACACCCGGGAGGTCCTTCACACGACCACCGCGGACGAGCACAATGGAGTGCTCCTGCAGGTTGTGTCCCACACCGGGGATGTAGGCGGTTACTTCCACGCCGCCGTTGAGGCGCACACGTGCCACCTTACGCAGAGCCGAGTTCGGCTTCTTCGGGGTGGTGGTGTAGACGCGGGTGCAAACACCGCGGCGCATGGGGCTGCCCTTAAGCGCGGGAGCCTTGGTCTTTGAGACCTTAGGCGTGCGGCCCTTGCGGACCAGCTGGTTAATCGTAGGCACTCTCGTGTTCTCCGTTTTATCCGGAGCGGCCGCTTCCGGCCACTCTCTTGTTGCGTTGCCTCGCCGCCCGGGCCTCGAAGAAGATCTCCAGGGCGGCGAAGGCGAAGCCTTAATAGTCGGATCGCATTCCCAGGCCTTGGCGCGCGGCCAACAGTCCCTAGGCATGCAAAAATGTGGCATACGTTGCACAAGAACCCTGCAAACCGGAAACGTCGCTCTGGTTCAGCCTTTCAGCTGGAACCGGCGCACTCATCCACTGCCACAATAACAATTGGTAACAAGTCTAGCATGGACGGCCTCCATGCCTTAATCGGGGGCGGCTCCCCCAACAGCCCGCCGTTAAACAGCAACGCGGGGTCACTACGGGCCCAATCCGGGGTGCGGATTGGGCCGTAAGTGACCCCGCGTAGCTTTAAGGGCTAGCGGAAGTCGTTGCCCAGGTCGTAGTCATCCAGCGGGATGGCGTGGAACTCAGGAGCTCCGTCGCCGCCCAGGGTGTCGTACGAGAAGTCACTGAACGCGCTGGGGCCGGTGAACAGGTTGGCCTTTGCTTCTTCAGTGGGCTCCACGGTGACCTCGGTGTAGCGCGGGAGGCCCGTGCCGGCCGGGATCAGCTTACCGATGATGACATTCTCCTTGAGGCCGAGCAGGGGGTCGCTCTTGCCTTCCATGGCCGCCTGAGTCAGGACGCGGGTGGTTTCCTGGAAGGAAGCTGCGGACAGCCAGGACTCGGTGGCCAGGGACGCCTTGGTGATACCCATGAGCTCGGGACGTCCGGAAGCCGGAGTCTTGCCCTCGGACACAACGCGGCGGTTGGCCTCCTCGAAGCGGCTGCGCTCGGCGAGCTCGCCGGGCAGCAGATCCGATTCGCCGGACTCGATGACCGTGACGCGGCGCAGCATCTGGCGGACGATAACCTCGACGTGCTTGTCGTGGATACCGATGCCCTGGCTGCGGTACACGCCCTGGACTTCGTCCACCAGGAACTTCTGTGCCGCGCGCGGACCCATGATGCGCAGGACCTGCTTGGGATCGACCGGTCCGTTGATCAGCTTCTGGCCGACGGTGACGTGGTCGCCATCCTCGATCAGCAGGCGTGAACGGCGCAGGACCGGGTAGGCGATCTCTTCGGTTCCGTCATCGGGAGTGATGACCAGGCGCATCTGGCGCTCGGACTCTTCGATGGTGATGCGGCCGGCTGCTTCTGCAATCGGTGCAACACCCTTCGGAGTACGGGCTTCGAAGAGCTCCTGGATACGGGGCAGACCCTGGGTGATGTCGTCGCCACCGCTGGCGGAAACAGCACCACCGGTGTGGAACGTACGCATGGTCAGCTGGGTACCGGGCTCACCGATGGACTGTGCGGCGATGATGCCCACGGCCTCGCCGATGTCCACGGTCTTGCCGGTGGCCAGCGAACGGCCGTAGCACAAGGCGCAGGTACCAACGCTGGACTCACAGGTGAGTACGGAGCGGACCTTGACCTCGGTGATGCCGGCCTTGAACAGCTCGTCAATCACCACGTCACCGCAGTCGGTGCCGGCGGCTGCGAGGACCTTGCCCTCGGAGTCCACGACGTCGACGGCGAGCGTACGTGCGTAGGCACTGTTCTCGACGTTCTCGTCCAGGACCAGCTCGCCGTTGGAATCGGCGACGGCGATGGGCGTGACCAGGCCACGCTCGGTGCCGCAGTCCTCTTCGCGGACGATGACGTCCTGGGAGACGTCCACCAGACGACGGGTCAGGTAACCCGAGTTGGCGGTACGCAGTGCGGTGTCAGCCAGACCCTTACGGGCGCCGTGGGTGGCGATGAAGTATTCCAGCACCGACAGGCCCTCGCGGTAGGAGGACTTGATGGGACGCGGGATGATCTCACCCTTAGGGTTGGCCACCAGGCCACGGATACCCGCGATCTGGCGGACCTGCATCCAGTTACCACGTGCACCGGAGGACACCATGCGGTTGATGGTGTTCATCGGCGACAGGCTGTCACGCATCGCCTGGGCGATCTCGTTCGTTGCCTTGTTCCAGATCTCGATCAGTTCCTGGCGGCGCTCGTCGTCGTCGATCAGGCCCTTGTCGTACTGGCCCTGGATCTTGGCGGCGCGCTCCTCGTAACCGGCGAGGATCTGCGGCTTTGCGGCCGGAACCTCGATGTCCGAGATGGCGACGGTGACGCCTGAGCGGGTGGCCCAGTAGAAACCAGCATCCTTCAGATTGTCCAGGGTTGCCGCGGTGACAACCTTCGGGTAGCGCTCGGCGAGGTCGTTGACGATGCGGGACAGTTCGCCCTTGTCGGCAACAGCCTCAACCCAGGGGTAGTCCTCGGGCAGGGTCTCGTTGAAGAGCACCTGGCCCAGGGAGGTCTGGACGAGTGCGGGCTGACCCTGCTCCCAGCCTTCCGGAGCTTCCCAGCCGGCGTACGGCACAAAACCTTCGAGGCGGATCCTGACCTGCGAGTTCAAGTGCAGCTCGCGGGCGTCGAACGCCATGATGGCTTCGGCAACCGAACCGAAGACGCGGCCTTCGCCGGCCGAACCGACACGCTTGGTGGTCAGGTGGTACAGGCCGATGATCATATCCTGCGAAGGCAGGGTGACCGGGCGTCCGTCAGAGGGCTTCAGGATGTTGTTCGAGGACAGCATCAGGATGCGGGCCTCGGCCTGCGCCTCCGGGCTCAGCGGCAGGTGCACTGCCATCTGGTCGCCGTCGAAGTCAGCGTTGAAGGCGCCACACACCAGCGGGTGAAGCTGGATGGCCTTGCCTTCCACAAGCTGCGGTTCGAACGCCTGGATACCGAGGCGGTGCAGGGTAGGTGCACGGTTGAGCAGCACCGGGTGTTCGGTGATGATCTCTTCCAGCACGTCCCAGACCTGCGGACGGTAACGCTCCACCATGCGCTTGGCCGACTTGATGTTCTGGGCGTGGTTGAGGTCAACCAGGCGCTTCATCACGAACGGCTTGAAGAGCTCCAGCGCCATCTGCTTGGGCAGGCCGCACTGGTGCAGCTTCAGCTGCGGGCCGACGACGATGACCGAACGGCCGGAGTAGTCAACGCGCTTGCCGAGGAGGTTCTGGCGGAAACGGCCCTGCTTGCCCTTGAGCATGTCGCTCAGGGACTTCAGCGGACGGTTGCCCGGTCCGGTGACCGGGCGGCCGCGGCGGCCGTTGTCGAAGAGGCTGTCAACAGCTTCCTGAAGCATGCGCTTCTCGTTGTTGACGATGATCTCCGGAGCACCCAGGTCAAGCAGTCGCTTGAGTCGGTTGTTGCGGTTGATCACGCGGCGGTAGAGGTCGTTGAGGTCGGAGGTCGCGAAGCGGCCACCGTCCAGCTGGACCATGGGGCGCAGTTCCGGCGGGATCACCGGGACGGCGTCAAGGACCATGCCAAGCGGGCTGTTGTTGGTGGTCAGGAACGCGTTGACCACCTTGAGGCGCTTCAGGGCACGGGTCTTGCGCTGGCCCTTGCCGTTGGCAATGATGTCGCGCAGCAGGTCGGACTCGGCCTGCATGTCGAAGCCTTCAAGGCGCTTCTTGATGGCTTCGGCACCCATGGAGCCTTCGAAGTACATGCCGTAGCGGTCGCGCAGCTCGCGGTACAGGCCTTCGTCACCTTCGAGGTCGGCGACCTTCAGGTTCTTGAAACGGTCCCAGACCTGCTCGAGGCGCTCGATGTCGGCGTCGGCACGCTTGCGCACGTTCGCCATCTGGCGGTCGGCGGAGTCGCGGGCCTTCTTCTTGTCGGCAGCCTTCGCACCTTCGCCCTCGAGGCGGGCAATCTCGCCTTCGAGGTCGCGGGCGATCGCCGCGATGTCGGAGTCGCGGTTGTCGATCAGCTGCTTCTTCTCGATGTCGTGCTCAACCTGCAGGTTGGGCAGTTCCTCGTGGCGGGCGGCCTCGTCAACGCTGGTGATCATGTATGCGGCGAAGTAGATGACCTTTTCGAGGTCCTTCGGTGCCAGGTCAAGGAGGTAGCCCAGGCGGGACGGAACACCCTTGAAGTACCAGATGTGCGTAACGGGAGCGGCCAGCTCGATGTGGCCCATGCGCTCACGGCGGACCTTTGCGCGGGTGACCTCAACGCCACAACGCTCGCAGATGATGCCCTTGAAGCGCACGCGCTTGTACTTGCCGCAGTAGCATTCCCAGTCCCGGGACGGGCCGAAGATCTTCTCGCAGAAGAGGCCGTCCTTCTCGGGCTTGAGCGTGCGGTAGTTGATGGTTTCCGGCTTCTTAACCTCGCCGTATGACCAGCCGCGGATGTCTTCCGCGGTGGCGAGGCCGATCTGCATGAGGCCGAAGGAGGATTCGCTGGACATATGGTCCCTGTTCTCTCTTGTTCTCTAAATTCTGAAGTCTTGGTGCGGGGAGGAGGGAGGCAAGGTACGACGGCGGGCGGTCACCCGGCGTCGTACCTCACCTGCTAGACCTCTTCTACGGAACTGGGCTCTGCACGGGACAGATCGATACCCAGTTCCTCCGCAGCCGTGAAGACTGCGTCATCAGAGTCACGCATTTCAATTGTGGTTCCGTCCGTGGAGAGGACTTCCACGTTCAGGCACAGCGACTGCATTTCCTTGATCAAGACCTTGAAGGACTCGGGAACGCCCGGCTCGGGGATGTTCTCGCCCTTGACGATGGCTTCGTAGACCTTCACGCGGCCATGGATGTCATCGGACTTGATGGTGAGGAGTTCCTGGAGCGTGTAGGCGGCGCCGTAAGCTTCGAGCGCCCACACTTCCATTTCACCGAAGCGCTGGCCACCGAACTGTGCCTTACCACCCAGCGGCTGCTGCGTGATCATGGAGTACGGGCCGGTGGAGCGCGCGTGGATCTTGTCGTCCACCAGGTGGTGGAGCTTCAGGATGTACATGTAGCCGACCGAGATCGGATCCGGGAACGGCTCGCCGGAGCGGCCGTCGAACAGACGGGTCTTGCCGGAGGAGTTGATCAGGCGTTCGCCGTCGCGGGTCACGTTGGTGGAGTCCAGCAGGCCCGTGATTTCCTCTTCACGGGCGCCGTCGAAGACCGGCGTTGCAACAGTGGTCTGGCCACTCTCGCGCGGCAGGTTCGGCAGCTGCTTGACCCACTCGGGCTCGCCTTCGATCTTCCAACCGGTCTTGGCAACCCAGCCGAGGTGCGTTTCGAGCACCTGGCCCACGTTCATACGGCCCGGGACACCCAGCGGGTTCAGGACGATATCAACGGGGGTGCCGTCGGCAAGGAAGGGCATGTCCTCAATGGGGAGGATCTTGGAGATAACACCCTTGTTGCCGTGGCGGCCGGCGAGCTTGTCGCCGTCGGTGATCTTGCGCTTGGCAGCGACGTAGACGCGGACCAGCTGGTTCACGCCCGGGGGCAGCTCGTCGTCGTTGTCGCGGTCGAAGACGCGCACGCCGATGACGGTGCCGGACTCGCCGTGGGGCACCTTCAGCGAGGTGTCGCGCACTTCGCGGGACTTCTCACCGAAGATGGCGCGCAGCAGGCGCTCTTCCGGGGTCAGTTCGGTTTCACCCTTCGGGGTGACCTTTCCGACCAGGATGTCCCCTGCTTCAACCTCGGCACCGATGTGGATGATGCCGCGCTCGTCCAGGCCTGCCAGGACTTCCTCGGACACGTTGGGGATGTCACGGGTGATTTCCTCGGCACCAAGCTTGGTGTCGCGGGCATCGATCTCGTGCTCCTCGATGTGGATGGAGGAAAGAACGTCCTCGGCAACGATGCGCTGCGAGAGGATGATGGCGTCCTCGAAGTTGTGGCCTTCCCACGACATGAATGCCACGAGCAGGTTCTTGCCGAGGGCGAGCTCGCCCTGGTCCGTTGCCGGGCCGTCGGCGATGATGCCGCCAACTTCCAGGCGCTGGCCTTCGTTCACCAGGACACGGTGGTTATAGCAGTTGCCCTGGTTGGAGCGGGCGAACTTGTTGATGCGGTAGTTGGTCTCGGTGCCGTCGTCGTTGAGCATGATGACGAGCTCGGCGGAAACCTCGGTGACCACACCGGCCTTCTTCGCGATGACAACGTCACCGGCGTCGACGGCGGCTGCGCGCTCCATGCCGGTGCCCACGAAGGGAGCCTCGGAACGGACCAGCGGCACGGCCTGGCGCTGCATGTTGGCACCCATGAGTGCGCGGTTGGCGTCGTCGTGCTCGAGGAACGGGATCAGGGCGGTAGCCACGGACACCATCTGGCGCGGGGAAACGTCCATGAACTCGACGTCGTCGGCGGGAACGAGGACGGGCTCGCCTCCACCACCACGGGCACGGACCAGGACGGTGTCCTCGGCGAACTTCTTGTTCTCGTCCAGCGGCGCGTTGGCCTGGGCGATCAGCACCTCAGCCTCGTCGTCGGCCGTCAGGTACTGGACGTCGTCGGAAACGACACCGTTCTTGACCAGGCGGTACGGGGTTTCGATGAAGCCGAACGGGTTGATGCGTCCGTAGGAGGCCAGCGAACCGATCAGGCCAATGTTCGGGCCTTCAGGAGTTTCGATGGGGCACATACGTCCGTAGTGGGACGGGTGCACGTCACGGACTTCCATGCCGGCGCGGTCACGGGACAGACCACCGGGGCCAAGCGCGGACAGGCGGCGCTTGTGGGTCAGGCCCGAGAGCGGGTTGTTCTGGTCCATGAACTGCGACAGCTGGGACGTTCCGAAGAACTCCTTGATGGCTGCCACCACGGGGCGGATGTTGATCAGGGTCTGCGGCGTGATGGCCTCGACGTCCTGGGTGGTCATACGCTCGCGGACAACGCGCTCCATACGGGACAGGCCGGTGCGGACCTGGTTCTCGATGAGCTCGCCGACAGCGCGGATGCGGCGGTTGCCGAAGTGGTCGATATCGTCGATTTCGACGCGGAGGTCCACTTCCTGGCCATCGCGGGTGCCCTTGATGGTCTTCTCGCCGGCGTGCAGCGCAACGAGGAACTTGATCATGGCAACGATGTCTTCAACGTGCAGGACCGAAGCTTCCTTGTCGCCAAGGGAGCGGTCGATGCCAAGCTTGCGGTTGATCTTGTAACGGCCAACCTTGGCCAGATCGTAGCGCTTGGAGTTGAAGTACAGGTTGTCCAGCAGGGACTGGGCAGCCTCGACGGTGGGCGGCTCGCCCGGGCGCAGCTTCCGGTAGATGTCCAGCAGCGCGTCTTCGCGGGTCTCCGTGGCGTCCTTCTCCAGGGTTGCCCGCATGGAGTCGTACTGGCCGAACTCTTCGAGGATCTGGCCTTCGGTCCAGCCGAGGGCCTTCAGCAGCACGGTGACGGACTGCTTGCGCTTGCGGTCGAGGCGAACGCCGACCTGGTCGCGCTTGTCGATCTCGAGCTCGAACCAGGCGCCGCGGGACGGGATGATCTTCGCGGTGAAGATGTCCTTGTCGCTGGTCTTGTCAGCGGCGCGCTCGAAGTAGGCGCCCGGGGAACGGACCAGCTGGGAGACGACGACACGCTCGGTGCCGTTGACCACGAAGGTACCCTTCTCGGTCATCAGCGGGAAGTCGCCCATGAACACGGTCTGCTGCTTGATTTCGCCCGTGTTGTTGTTCATGAACTCGGCCTTGACGTACAGCGGAGCCGAGTACGTAGCGTCCCGGTCCTTGCATTCGGCCATGGTGTACTTGGGGTCAGCGAACTCCGGATCAGAGAAGCTCAGGGACATGGTGCCCTGGAAGTCCTCGATCGGGGAGATCTCTTCGAAGATGTCCGAGAGGCCGGACGTGGTGGCGACGCTGAGATCGTTTTCTTCGACAGCTTTGGCTACGCGTGCCTGCCAGCGTTCGTTCCCGACCAGCCAGTCGAAGCTGTCCGTCTGGAGGGCAAGCAGATTCGGAACGTCAAGAGGTTCGTGAATCTTTGCGAATGAGAGCCGGCGAGTGGCACCATCAGTGCTGTCGGCGGTGTTAGCGGTTTCGTTATTAGAGGTGCTCGAGGCGACCAAGAGGGATCCTTCCACAGACCTTCAGGCGTTTTCAGATCTCCCCCGCTGCACCCTGCGGAATGACTCCGCAGTGCTACCATCCGGTTCCGCTATATGACCCGGGGCCGGTGCCGATAATCCTGTGACGTTGTTGACGGCACGTTGATTGCCAGCTGCCAGGCGAAAGCCCACCGCTATATGAAGGCTGAAGGTAAACAGGGAAGACGCAAATATCTACGATACGGCAAAACAACCTACATGTCTACCCCACATCCGGTCCGATTGCAAGCACCGGTTTTCGCGGCTGCCTCCGGGGTGGCTTGCTAGAGGCGCAGGGTGACGCCTTGGGCGGTGCAGGTCCCGGCGTTGGCGAACACGGCGTCCCGGACCGCGTCCCTGGACTCCTGGGCCGGGCCGCCGCCGGAGTCAACGGCTGCCGAATGGTCGATGGCGAGCAGGCTCAGCGATGCGAAGAGCCCCGCGAGATCCCCGCTGACGGTGGCCTTGGCATCTTCGGCCTGCAGGTAGATGTCCTCGAAGCCGTCGGCGTCTCCGGCAGGGACGGCCTGGTAGTCGGCGAAGAGGGAGTTGAAGAGCTCGCAGGCTGCCCTGGTTCCTCCGGCCGGCGCAGCCGTCGGCGTCGAAGCCCGTCCGGACGGAGCCACCGCCGTGGGGGCCAGTGAAGCGGACGACGGCGGGCCTGGAGTTCCGCTGCCGGCGGCGGAATCGGGCGTGGAGACAGAACAGGCGGTGAGTCCGGCGATAGCGGCGGCGGCCAGGGCCAGGTATTTTCTCACTGCTGCTCCAACCATCCCGGGGCACGGACCTGCTGTCCCCCTGCAAAACTGTCCGTCGTCCAGCCTACGCAGGACAGCGTCGTCGTGCACGTTGCCCGGATGGGGACCTCTCCCCTGCCGCCAGGTGCCGCTCGATGCCCCTGCGCAGAACGCCAGGCTTCCCCGGAATGCTTGTGCCGGCCCGGGCGTTTGAATAGTTGGGTGAGCAGCGTCACGATAGCCTTGGTGGCCTACCACCGGAATCCGATCAGGAGAGATACACATGGGCAACTCCACGGACAACACTGACGTTGTCATCCTCGCAGCAGTACGCACACCGCAGGGCCGGATCAATGGGCAACTGGCGAGCTTCACCGCCGTCGACCTCGGGGCACATGCCATCAAGGCGGCGCTCAAGGCCAGCGGCGTGGACGCCGGCCAGGTGGAGGCCGTCATCATGGGCCAGGTGCTGCAGGCCGGTGCCGGGCAGAATCCGGCGCGGCAAAGCTCCATTGGCGCCGGCATCGGCTGGAACGTTCCGGCCGTGACCGTGAACAAGGTCTGCCTTTCGGGGCTGACGGCCGTGATCGACGCTGCCAGGATGATCCGTGGCGGGGAGGCCTCCGTGGTGGTGGCCGGCGGCCAGGAATCCATGACCCGGGCACCCCATCTGCTGCCGGGGTCCCGGCAAGGCTGGACCTACGGTTCCATCCAGGCACTGGACGCGGCGGCCCACGACGGATTGACCGATGCCTTCGACGGCCAGTCCATGGGCTTGTCCACCGAAACCCGCAACCTCACGCTCGGCATCGACAGGACCTCCCAGGACAACGTGGCCGCACAGTCCCATCAGCGGGCGGCACTGGCAGCCAAGAACGGGACGTTCGACGACGAAATCGCGCCCATCAGCGTCAAGCAACGCAAGGGGGATGCACTGGTGGTCTCCACCGACGAGGGCGTCCGCCCCAACACCTCGGTGGAATCGCTGGCCGGACTGCGCGCAGCCTTCGTCACCGACGGCACCATTACCGCCGGCAACTCCTCTCCCCTGTCAGACGGTGCTGCGGCCCTGGTCCTCTCTTCCCGGGCTTATGCGGAAGAACACGGGCTGGAATACCTGGCGGTTGTGGGCAAGCCCGGGCAGGTTGCAGGGCCGGACAATTCACTGCACTCCCAGCCGTCCAACGCCATCCAGAACGCTTTGGGGCGTGCGGGTTGGAGCACGTCGGAGCTGGACTTCATCGAAATCAACGAAGCGTTCGGCTCCGTGGCGGTCCAGTCACTGAAGGACCTGGACTATCCCCTGGAGCAGTGCAACATCCATGGCGGGGCCATTGCCCTGGGCCACCCCATCGGAGCATCCGGCGCGCGCCTGGCAGGCCATGCCGCACACGAACTCAAGCGCCGCGGAAAGGGCAAGGCTGCGGTGTCGCTGTGTGGCGGCGGCGGACAGGGCGAAGCGCTCCTGCTGTACCGCGACTGATGGGCAACGCAGCACCCGGCGCCGGCCGGGACCGGTTCCTTGCCGACGCCGAGGCCCGCGGCCTGCAGGTGGAGGTTGTCGAAAGGCCCGCCGCCAAAAGCCTGGAGGAGGCAGCCGGCATCCTGGGGATCACGCCGTCGGACATTGTGAAGTCCCTGGTGGTCAAGCACAAGGACGGCTCGTTCCTGTTCGCCCTGATTCCGGGCGACCGCCAGATTTCCTGGCCCAAGCTCCGCACCCTCGTGGGCGTCAACAAGCTCTCCCTGCCTCCGGCTGATGTGGCCTTGGACGCCACCGGCTACGAACGCGGCACCATCACCCCGCTGGGCAGCACCAACAGCTGGCCGGTCTATGCGGACGCCACCATCACCGGCCGGAGGATCTCGATGGGTGCCGGAGCCCACGGCTACAGCGCTTTTGTAGACGCGGACGCCCTCACCGGTGCGCTCGGCGCCGTCGTGGCGGATATCAGCGAGCCCGCCTGACCTGCCGCCGGGGAACGCAAAAGCCCCGCCCACAGACGTGGACGGGGCTTTTGCAGGAAAAGGCGTTGTTACTTGAGGGTAACGGTGGCGCCTGCAGCCTCGAGCTGCTCCTTGGCCTTCTCGGCAGCTTCCTTCGTTGCACCTTCGAGGACAGCCTTGGGAGCACTGTCAACCAGGTCCTTGGCTTCCTTCAGGCCCAGGGAAGTGATGGCGCGAACTTCCTTGATCACTGCGATCTTCTTGTCGCCGGCAGCTTCGAGGACGACGTCGAAGTCAGTCTTCTCTTCGACCTCTTCAGCAGCAGCACCGGCGGGGCCGGCAACAGCTACAGCAGCAGCGGTAACTTCGAAGGTCTCTTCGAAGAGCTTGACGAACTCGGAGAGCTCGATGATGGTCAGTTCCTTGAAAGCTTCAATGAGCTCTTCGTTGGTGAGCTTCGCCATGGTAGGCGTCCTTCCTGTTGTGGTGTCGGCGCGGCACGAAGCCTTGCGTTACACCGGAGTCTGGTGGAGTAAAGAGACTTAGTTCTCTTCGGCAGCCGGAGCTTCGGCCGGAGCCTCAGCTTCAGCGGCGGGGGCTTCTTCAGCGGCAGGCGCTTCGGCAGCTGCCGGTGCACCGTTCTCTTCTTCAAGCTTGAGGCGCAGTGCGTCAATGATGCGTGCAGCGGCGGCGGCAGGTGCCTTGAGGACACCGGCAACCTTGGCGAGCTGCAGCTCACGGGACTCGAGCGCTGCCAGTTCGGCAACCTCGCTGGCGTTCAGTGCCTTGCCCTCGAAGTAACCGGTCTTGATGACCAGCTGCTTGTTGGTCTTGGCAAAATCCGTCAGGCTCTTGGCAGCGGCAACTGCGTCACCCTTGATGAACGCGATTGCAGTGGGGCCGGCAAGCTGGCCGTCGAATGCTTCGACGCCGGCTTCCTTGGCTGCAATGGCGGTCAGGGTGTTCTTGACGACCGCGAACTTGGTGTCCTGGCCGAGAGAAACACGCAGCTGCTTGAGCTGTGCAACGGTGAGCCCGCGGTATTCGGTCAGGACAGCGGCGTTCGATTCCTTGAAATCGTTAGTGATCTCAGCTACTGCTGAAACCTTGGTAGGCGTTGCCATAACCCTCCTTCCGGGGATAGTGCCGGTATGCGACGGTCCCCGCTCAAGAGAGCTAAAACTAAAAACGCCCCGCGCAGATGCACGGGGCTTGGCTCAACACAGATCAGTCCATGGAGCTTTGCTTCGTTCACCTGCGCCGGCCGCCCTGCGTTGAGGGTCCTTCGTCCAGAAACCCACTGCATCTCCCGCGCACAACACAGAGTTGAGTCATGCTCGAGAGAGTGGATTTCCAACAACCGACGGTCTTTGGTCATCCCAGTCTACGGGAGAGCCACGGAGACCGCCAAATCGAAGCCTTAGCTGGTGCTGGTGTGCAGGTGCGGGAGCTCCTTTTGCCAGATCCCTGTGACTCCTGCTGTCTGGAAGCCCAGTTGTTTGTTCACGGTCAGGAGGTAACGGTTTTCCGGGGCGTTCCAGGTGTAGATGACGCGCGCGTCCGGGAACTGCTCGGTAAGCCGCTCCATGTTGGCCACCTTGATCAGCAGGCCAAGCTTGTTGCCGCGGTGTTCCTGCAGGACCAGGGTGTCGTCCTGGAAGACGACGTCGGCGCGGTGCGCCAGGACAGTGATGGTGGTCAGGCCCACCAGGGTTCCGGTGGCGAGGTGTTCGACGGCGGTGACCACGGTCCGCCTGCCCTGGGCAATGGCGACTTCTTCGGCCTCCCGGAGGATGGCGCCGTCGAACACCATCTCCTGCTCAACGGGCGCATCCAAGGCGGGATCGACGTCGGCCCCGGCCAGGTTCTCCAAGGCCGCGACGGCCTCCAGCCACTGCTCCGGGCAGCGGTCCGTCCAGTGGTGGAGCCGGTACCGCCCGTTGTTGGCCTCATCCGCTTCCGCCTGCAGGTCGGCCACAAGCTTGGTGTCCAGCGGCAACGCGCAGGAGCTGAACTGTTCGATGTGCTGCAGCGTATAACCGGTGCGCTGGGCGAACTCCACTTCCCGGCTTTCGAGCGGCACAAAGCCCTGCCCCGTGCCGGGGACCAGCTGGGCGCGTTCAAATTCGTGCAGGGAAGCGCCCGGGTGGTTGGTGTCCACCAGGATCATGGTGCGGCCCTCCTCGCGGGCCAACTGTTCCGCTGCCTGCAGCAGCCGCCGGCCCACTCCCTGGCGCTGGAACTCGGGGAGGATGTCGAGGGTGAACTCCGCCAGGTCCAGGTTGTCAGTGAGGGGCAGGGCAATATCGACAGTGCCCACTATCTCCCCGTCCACCTTGGCCACGAGAATGAGCTGCCGCTCGTAAGGGTCCTGGAACTCAAGCAGCTTCTCCAGGGGGCCGTAGGCGAGGTCATCGCTCCCCCAGGTCTGCATGCGGACTTTCCGGCCTACCTCGACGGCGGCCAGGAAGTCAGCTGCGTCCGGCGCGTCCAGTGAGTCGGGAATCCAAAGCTGCTCGATCTTTACGTCTCTTGCCATAGGCGCATCATCCCAGCCGTTTCTGCCACTCGCCTTCATAACCTGCAGGTTTGAATCCAAGTGCGATATTTATGGCCAGCATATGTTGGTTTTCGTTGGCATTCCATGTCAGGACCGAACTCGCCGCTGGCCATCTCGCTTGTGCCCGCCGCAGGTTTGCTATTTTGACGAGCATGCCCAGGCGCCGGCCACGGTGTTCCTTCGTCACCAGGGTGTCCTGCTGGGCAACGGATTCCGGGACCCCGGGGCGCCAGTTCAGGACCGTGTAGGCCACCAGTTCCCCCGTGGTCCGGTGCACCGCAGCTGTGACGGCGGACTGGACACCGCCGCGCAGGAGCGTCTGTTCCTCCTCATGGACCCGTGCCGTATCCCAGTCCTCGCGTTCCCAGTCCAGTCCGGCGATGGGAACGTCGGTGCTCATAGTTGCCTTGAGCCTCGCATAGGCCTGCACAAGGTCCTCGGGGCAGGTGTCATCCCAACCGGTCAAGGTGTATTCCCCGGCCATCGGCGCAGCCCCGGCTTCCAACCGGTCCAGCACCTCCTGCGGCACGGGCAGCGCCAGGCGGCTGGATCGTTCCACCTGCTCCAGTTCATAACCGGCGGCAACAGCGAAGCCCACGGCCGGATCATTCACCGGCAGGCCGCCCGCCCCTGATTTGGCCGGCAGCAGGGAGCCGCCTTCTGTCCTGCCCATGGGCACTTCGTGGTAGGCGTCCAGGGAGGTCCTGCCGCGTGCCCTGGCAACGCCTTCGGCATGGGCCAGGAGAGCACGGCCCATGCCCTGGCGGCGATGTGCGGGGGCGATGAGGACGTCAATTCCGGCGGTGTGGGTGTTCTCGCGCAACGGAAGCGTCACCGAGCATAGGCCCACGGGTTCAGTTCCACGCCGGGCCAGGTAGAGGTGGCGTTCCTCGTAGTCGTTGCCACGCCAGTACTCCATTGCCTCGGGCAAGGTGGGGCAGCGGTCAAGGTTGCCCCAGAGGGCCAGTTCATGGGCCACCCGCAGGCTGTGGCACTCCCGGAATGCGGCACTGAGTTGTGCTCCCCCGTGTTCAGGCCCGGCAGCTGGCGGCACCTCGACGGCGGCTATGGTCAGTACTGCGTTTTCTGCTGCGGATGGTTCCGGATCCGGTGCGGCCATTTCCATAGCTTAGGCGTCGAACGTGCCCGTCCGGAGAGGTTCCCGCGGGCATCATGGAACCGCCAGCTAAAACAAGAACCGCCCGGCAAGCGCCGGGCGGTTCTGTTTGCTGCGGAAAGTACGCAGCGGATGGTCCAGGCGAGGATTTAGGCCTCGGTCAGAACCTTGGTGACGTTGGGGTCAACGGAAATGCCGGGACCGAACGTGGTGGCAACCGTGGCCTTCTGGATGTAGCGGCCCTTGGAAGCGGACGGCTTCAGGCGAAGCACCTCTTCCAGAGCTGCTGCATAGTTCTCAGCCAGCTTGATGGCGTCGAAGGACACCTTGCCGATGATGAAGTGCAGGTTGGAGTGCTTGTCGACGCGGAAGTCGATCTTTCCACCCTTGATGTCGTTGACGGCCTTGGTGACATCGGGGGTCACGGTGCCCGTCTTCGGGTTCGGCATCAGGTTACGCGGACCCAGGACCTTACCGAGGCGGCCAACCTTGCCCATGAGGTCAGGGGTGGCGACGGCGGCGTCGAAGTCGGTCCAGCCGCCGGCGATCTTTTCGATCAGGTCATCGGAACCAACGAAGTCGGCGCCGGCAGCGATTGCTGCCTCAGCCTTGTCACCCGTGGCGAAAACCAGGACGCGGGCAGTCTTACCAGTGCCGTGGGGCAGGTTAACCGTGCCGCGGACCATCTGGTCAGCCTTGCGGGGGTCCACGCCGAGGCGGAATGCAACCTCAACGGTGGCGTCGAACTTGGACGGGTTGGTGTCCTTGGCCAGCGTCACTGCCTCGAACGGTGCGTAGAACTTCTCGCCGTCGATCTTGGCGGCTGCTGCCTCATATGCTTTGCTGCGCTTTGCCATGCTGCTTGTTTCTCCTTGTGCAGTTGTGGTCTGCGGACCGCGCTGGGCCCTGCCACAGTTGGTGCTCCGACCCGTTATCCGTGCCGGATGTCCAACATTTCAGTTTTGATGGTGCCGGTGTCCCGGCGGTGCCGCCCGTCGTCGTGATCGGTTTCCCGAGCCCGGTTCAGAGGCGGCGGGTGCGACTAACCCTCGACAGTGATGCCCATGGAGCGGGCGGTGCCGGCGATGATCTTCGCTGCGCCTTCGAGGCTGGTGGCGTTGAGGTCTTCCATCTTGGTGGAGGCGATCTCGTTGACCTGGGCCTGGGTCAGCTTGGCAACCTTGACGGTGTGCGGGGTAGCTGAACCCTTGGCGACGCCTGCAGCCTTCTTGATGAGCTCTGCAGCCGGCGGGGTCTTGGTGATGAACGTGAAGGAACGGTCCTCGTAGACCGTGATTTCCACGGGGATGACGTTTCCGCGCTGGGCTTCCGTCGCAGCGTTGTACGCCTTGCAGAATTCCATGATGTTGACACCGTGCTGGCCAAGCGCAGGACCGATCGGCGGAGCCGGGTTAGCGGCACCTGCCTGGATCTGCAGCTTGATGAGGCCGGTGACCTTCTTCTTGGGAGCCAATGTAGGGTCCTTCTCTCAATAACGTCCTGGGACACAGGAGCGTGCCTCAGGTTTTTGGCCGCCATGGCGAGGCGGCCGGCCGTTCCGGTGCTGCTAAGCGGGCAGCGCCGGGACGAATTCTCGGGAAATCAGATCTTGGTGACCTGGTTGAACGCCAGGGTGACAGGCGTTTCGCGCTCGAAGATGGAAACCAGCACCACGAGGGTCTGGGATTCGACCTTGATCTCGGAGATGGTGGCGGGAAGGGTCTCGAAGGGACCTTCCTTGACGATGACGGACTCGCCAACTTCGAAGTCCACGTCCACAGGGGCCTGGTTCTGCTTGTTGACCGGCTTGCCCTTCTCGGCCTGCTCTTCTTCGAAGACCGGGGCGAGCATGGAGAAGACCTCGTCCAGGCGCAGCGGGACCGGGTTGTGGGCGTTGCCCACGAAGCCGGTGACACCGGGGGTGTGCCGGACGGCGCCCCAGGAGGCGTCCGTCAGGTCCATGCGGACCAGGACGTAGCCGGGGATGCGGACGCGGTTGATGACCTTGCGCTGGGCGTTCTTGATCTCAACGACTTCTTCCATGGGCACCTGGATTTCGAAGATGTAATCTTCCATGTCCAGGGTCTGGATGCGGGTCTCCAGGTTGGCCTTCACGCGGTTTTCGTAACCTGCGTAGGAGTGGATGACGTACCAGTCACCTTCCTGGCGGCGCAGCTTGGCCTTGAACTCCTCGGCGGGGTCAACGTCGGCCTTGGCTGCGGCGGCGGTGAGGGCGTCGGCGGACTCTTCCCCGGAGCCGGCCTCGTCCTCGGACTCTGCGTCAAAGTCATCAGAGTCGGCGTCATCGTCGGAATCGGCGTCGTTGGCTTCGGGCGCGGAGGAATCAACCTCAGACTCGTCACCGGCTTCTGCCGTGATGTCCGCGGACTCTTCCAGCTCAGTCTCGGTTACCTCGAGCTCCTGCTCAGACACTTGGTCTCCTGCTTCCTCATTGCCTAACTTGCCTATTTAAATGGCTCAATTCCGCACACCGGTGTTCCCTCCGGTTTTCCCGGACGGAACACGCAGCTGCGGATGGTTCAGCCTTAGCTGTCCCCGGGGCCGGTTCCGGCGAAGACCCACTGAACAACAGTTCCAAAACCGATATCCAGCAGGCTGACGATGACCATCATGATGGCCACGAACACCAGCACCACGAGCGTGTAATTGACCAGTTCCTTGCGGGTTGGTGCAACAACCTTCTTCAGTTCGCCGATGATCTGGCGGACAAAGAGTGCAATGCGGGCGAAGAAGCTTGCCTTGGCGTCCTTCTTAGCTGGGCGGCCCTTGGAGCTGCTGGCAGCTGTTTCGGTCACCTGGTCCTCGCTCATCTTTGCAATGTTGGATTACCCGGCCCTGATCAGAACCATGGTTGCTGCGCTTGCCCCGGGCTTTTCGCCCGGGACAGCTTGCGCAGGGCAGACAGGACTCGAACCTGCAACCTGCGGTTTTGGAGACCGCTGCGCTACCAATTGCGCCACTACCCTATGGAGTGAATCCCACCCTGACCACAACGAACCGCCAGCTTGTACTGGGGCGCACGTCATCATCCGTGTTTTCAACACCGGTGAACCAGTCTACGCAACAACTTCGCGTTCGTCGAACCGGCCCGTTTCCGGCCCTTCCCGACGCCTTTGCTGAAGCTGGCTGCAAGGCAGTCACATTCAAAACCGGCAACCCGGAGGGTCCGCTGAACAGCATAGAGTAGAACTCGTCGATTCCCACATTCCAGCCTCCGGGCTGCAAGCGAAGAACGGACCTGCCATGTCTGCCGCCCGCGTTTCCAAGCGCATATCCGCAATTGCCGAATCCGCCACCCTTGCTGTTGATGCCAAGGCGAAGGCGCTGAAGGCAGCAGGCCGGCCGGTTATTGGATTCGGCGCCGGCGAACCCGACTTCCCCACCCCGGACTACATCGTCCAGGCCGCCATCGAAGCGGCGGGCCAGCCGAAGTACCACCGCTACTCCCCTGCCGGCGGGCTGCCAGAGCTGAAGAAAGCCATTGCCGAGAAGACCCTGCGCGACTCCGGCTACGCCGTCGACCCTTCCCAGGTCCTGGTGACCAACGGCGGCAAGCAGGCCGTCTACAACACCTTCGCCACGCTGGTGGATCCGGGTGATGAGGTCATCGTCCCCACCCCGTTCTGGACTACCTACCCGGAAGCAATCCGGCTCGCCGGCGGTGTGCCCGTTGAGGTTTTCGCCGGCCCCGAGCAGGACTACCTGGTGACCGTCGAGCAGCTTGAGGCCGCGGTCACCGACAAAACGAAGATCCTGCTGTTCGTCTCGCCGTCCAACCCCACCGGCTCGGTCTACTCGCCGGAGCAGGTGGCGGAAATCGGCAAGTGGGCCGCCGCCAAGGGCCTGTGGGTTGTCACGGACGAGATCTACGAGCACCTGACCTACGACGGCGTTCCCTTCACCTCCATCGCCACCGCCGCCCCGGAACTGGGCGACAAGGTGGTCATCCTGAACGGTGTGGCCAAGACCTACGCCATGACCGGCTGGCGCGTGGGCTGGATGATCGGCCCGGCGGACGTCATCAAGGCCGCCACCAACCTCCAGTCACACGCCACGTCCAACGTTTCGAACATCATGCAGATCGCCGCCCTCGCGGCCGTGTCCGGACCGCTGACCGCCGTCGACGAGATGAAGGTGGCCTTCGACCGCCGCCGCCAGGCCATCGTCGCCGGGCTCAACGCCATCGAAGGCGTGGAATGCCCGACGCCGACGGGTGCCTTCTACGTGTACGCGGACGTCCGCGCGCTGCTGGGTAAGGAATTCCCGACGGCGTCCGGCACCTCCACCCCGCAGACCTCCGCCGAGCTGGCTGCCTTGATCCTGGACGAGGTTGAGGTGGCAGTAGTTCCGGGTGAGGCGTTCGGGCCCTCGGGCTACCTCCGCCTGTCCTACGCCTTGGGCGACGAAGACCTCGCTACCGGTGTGCAGCGGCTGCAGGACTTCCTGGGCAAGGCCCAATAGGACGCTCTCTCACTTAACGCTGGAAAAACCGGAACGCTCTATCACTCTCTTCAGGAGAGTGATAGAGCGTTCCGGTTTAAGGCGCATCAAGTGATGGAGCGTCGGGGAAAAGGGCGCGTTAAGTGAGAGAGCGTTTGGCTGGGCTAGAGGAGGCGGCGCTCGGCGGCCCACTTGGTGAGTTCGTGGCGGCTGGAGAGCTGGAGTTTGCGGAGCACCGCGGAAACATGGGTTTCCACCGTCTTGATGCTGATGAAGAGCTCCTTGGCCACTTCCTTGTAGCTGTAGCCGCGGGCTATCAACCGCATCACCTCGAGTTCGCGGGCTGAGAGCCTGTCCAGTTCGTCGTCGGCGATGTCTGCAGGGGCGGTGCCGAAGGCGTCAAGCACGAAGCCTGCCAGGCGCGGGGAGAAAACGGCGTCTCCCCCGGCCACCCGGTATACGGCATCGGTGATTTCCTTCCCGGAGATGGTCTTGGTGACATAGCCCCGGGCTCCGGCCCGGATCACGGCCACAACATCCTCCGCGGCGTCCGAAACGCTGAGCGCAAGAAACCTGGTGCTGGACAGCAGCGCGGCCGAGCCGGCGATGACTTCCCGTCCTCCACCGCCGAGGCCGCCGGGCAGGTGGACGTCCAGCAGCACAACTTCCGGCCGTTCCCGGGCGATCACGTCAATGGCCTGCTCCACCGTTGCTGCTTCCCCCACCACGTGGATACTCGGATCAAGGTCCGCCTTCAGGCCGGAGCGGAAGATCGCATGGTCGTCGACGATCACCACCCGGACTGGTGTGGCCGGCCGGACGGGGCCCGTAGCGGCTCCCTGCGTGGTGTTCATGCTTTGCCTTCCGTACTTTGTGATGGCTTCTCTGCCTGCGCAGCGGCCGGGTAACCGAGCCGCACTTCCGTGCCGTCTGTAGTGCTTGTGATGGTGGCGGTGCCGCCATGGCGGTTCATCCGGCCGATGATGGATTCCCGGACACCCAGACGGTCCTCCGGCACGTGCTGCAGTTCGAAGCCCGGGCCACGGTCCTTGATGAAGATCTCAGCCCGGCCCCCGGATACTTCCAGGTACACCGAGACGGTCCCGCCGCCGTGCCGGGAGGCGTTCAGCATTGCCTCACGGCTGGCCTGGATCAGGGCCTCGTGGCCCTCGGTGACTGCCGTGTCCCCCACGCTCACCACCTCCACGGCGTTGCCCAGCAGGTCCTCCACCTCGGCAGCAACAGCCTTGATCCGGTCCGAGAGCTGCCCGGCATCCTTCTCCGGATCGGCGAACAGCCAGCCCCGCAGCTCCCGTTCCTGGGCACGTGCCAGCCGGACGACGTCGTGCTCGTTGGACGCCCGCCGTTGGATCAGGGCCAGGGTCTGCAGCACGGAGTCATGAAGGTGGGCTGCGATCTCCGCGCGCTCGGTTTCCCGGATCCGGCCTGCACGTTCCGCCTCAAGGTCGCGCCAGAATTTCAGGGCCCAGGGAAGCAGGACCAGCACCACGCCGCCAAGGACAGCCACGGAGGCCAGCAGAGCCAGCCAGGTCTGTTCCCAGGAACCGGAGCCGGACACCATCACCAGGACGCCGGCCACCACCAGTGCCAGGCCGGCAGCGAGCCGTGCCCACCCGCCGGCCTGGTCCGCCTTGGTTTTGTCCACGAGGCCCGCACGGCGGGTTTCGTCCAGCTGTATCCACGCGATGGAGGCCCCGCCCAGGACCGCTGCAGCAGGAATCAGGGTGCCCAGCGGAACGTCGACGCCGAGGATCTGGGCGATCAGGATGCCGGCCACCAGCAGCAGCCCGGCGCCGAGCAGGATTTCCTTGCCGTACCGCATTTCACGGAACTGGAACCAGGGGGGCCGTGCTGCCGCCGCAGTGGTTCCGGCGAAGTCACCGGGCGCGGCATACGCGGGGTCTTCCGGACCGGGCGGGTAGGTGCCGGCACCTGGCATAACTGAAGTTGGCATGCCAGGTCCGGCGGCCGGGACACGGCCAGGGGCCCAACCCCGAACATCGCTGCGAACAGCTGCCTGGACGGGGGCCTGGCTCACAGCAGGCGCAATGGGCGACGCCGGGCGGCGCGCCTGCCGCCGGGCGCTTTCGTCCGCCGTGGGCACCATGATCCACAGCCAGGCATAGAAGACGATGCCGGCACCGCCCGCCAGTGTTGCCAGGGCCATGCCCACCCGCACATTGCGGACCGGCCAGCCCAGGTGCGCGGCAAGGCCGGAACAGACGCCCGCGATAAAGCGGTCGCTGCGCCGGACCAGCGGGGGCCGGATGGGGGCGGTTGTCATGGATCAATCCAAACACGGATCAGGGTTGCCCGGACCCCGTTCCGGCCTGAACCGGGGGCCACTCAGGGACCGTTCAGGGTGTCCCCCAGTAGAGCGGAAGCGCCACGGACGGAAGGATCGAGGTATGAACTCGCAAACCCCCACCCCTGATGACGGCCACCCCACGGAGCCCCTCCCCGAACGGGACAACACACACCCCACAGAGCCACTGCCAGCGGCTTCCTCTTCCCCACAGGACCAGGAGCCGGCACAGGAATCAGCTAATGAATCCACGGGCGAACCCGGCCGCGGGTCCAGCAGCGGATCCAGCCGGGACACCTCCAGCCAGGAAACCTCCAGCGGCCCCTACGCCAGCCCCTACACCGGATCGTATTCCGCCCCGAACTCCGGGAGCTACGCATATGCCGGAATGCCGGGCCAGCAGGGAGACTTCTTCGGCTGGGTCCGCGGCCACGGCATCAGCCGTGGCCAGGACCGCTGGATCGGCGGCGTCTCCAGCGGCATTGCCCACCGCATGGGCATTGACCCGCTGATCATCCGCGGCGTCTTCATCGTCCTGACCCTCTTCGCCGGGATCGGCGTTCTCCTCTACGGCCTGGCGTGGGCATTCCTGCCTGAGCCCGACGGCCGGATCCACGTCCAGGAAGCGGGTGCAGGGCGCTGGACCAGCGGCATGACCGGTTCCCTGATCGCCACCATCCTCGGCTTCAGCGGGCTGGGCGGCGGCTTCTGGGGCTGGGGCAACCACGGCTTCGGCGCCTTCCTCTGGACCATCTTCTGGGTGGGCGGCGCCATCTACATGATCTACTACCTGGTCCGGCGGAACAAGGCAGCAGCCGGCGTCCCGGCCGGCGCAGCAGCGGCAGGCACCAATGCTTACGCCGCGGGTTTCCCCACCGCAACAACTCCCCCCTACGCCGACGTCGCGGGCACCGGTCCTTTCACCGGCAGCCCCTACGGCGGCAGTTCCTCCGGCACTTCCACCGGCACCCCGTCCGGCAGCGGCTATAACGGCAGCGCGTATGGAAGCGGTGCTTACGGTGGCAGCGGTTCCGGCGGCAGCAGCTGGGACAACACGAGGCCGCCCCAGGGCCCGCCGCCGGCACCCAAGGTGCGTCCCGCTGGTCCCGGTGCTCCCGCCGTCGCGATCGTTGCCGGCAGCGCCCTGCTGATAGGTGCCGGACTCAAGGCGCTGGATGTCACCCACATCATCAACCTGGGCGACTCCGCCAACGCCATCGCGTGGGCCAGCGCGGCAGCAGTCCTGGGCCTCGGGATCCTCATGATGGGCCTGCGCGGCAGGACGTCCGGTATCCTCTCGTTCTTCGCGGTGGCAGCGCTCATCGTCGGCGGTGTCTTCAACGTGGTGGGCAACAACGGCGACCGGATGCGGTTCCAGCAGCTGAACTGGAGCCCGGCGAGCATCGAAGATGCCCGCAACGGCCTTGATGTGGCGGGCAGCCGCGGCACTGTTGACCTCACCCAGCTGGACGGCAACGCCCCGCTGGCGTCCGACGTCGTGGTTCCGCTGGACATCGCGGCAAGCAACGTGACGATCGTCATCCCCGACAAAATGCCCGTGGACATCAAGGCGGACATGGCCATGGGGAACATCCATGAAAGCGGCGGCAACCGTGGCGGCGTCACCACCAGGGAAAGCAGCTACAACAGCGACCAGCCTGGCAGCCACCTGATCATCGAGATCGACGGCGCCTTCAGCAACATCACCATCGAGGAAGGCAACTGAGATGAGCACCAACAATCCGGCCCCGGACCCCTATGTTCCGGATCCCTACGTCCCGGGAAGCACGACGGCGGCAGGCGCCTCTGGTGCCCCAGCGGCAGGGGCTAGGGTGGGCACCGTGGTGTGGGGCCTGATCGTCCTGGCCCTCGCCGCCCTGATCATCATCGCCCAGCTCGGCATCGTCACCCTGAACTGGACCTACGTCCTGATCGGCCTGATGATAGGCGCCGGCGCGGCCCTGGTGGTGGGCGGTCTCCTCTCCGCCCGGAAACGTGACAACAGCTCCTCAACACGGAAGTCTTGAACCATGGACAAGTTTTTCAGCATCGTCAGGGGCCTTGGCCTGAAACGCGGACCCGAACGCTGGCTCGGAGGGGTACTGGGAGGAGTCGCAGCCAAGCTCAACGTGGACGTGGCCTTCGTCCGGATCGCCTTCCTGGTCTTCTGCCTGCTCCCCGGACCCGCCGTCATCTTCTACCTCCTGGCCTGGGTGGTCCTGCCGGACCAGCGCAACGTCATCCCGCTCCAGACATTCCTTGAGCGGCGGTCCATCAACCGTCCATAGCGACACGGCAAAGGCTCCCGCTCCTCTTTTGGAGCGGGAGCCTTTGTTGTGTCCGGGGACTTCGCGGGGCTGGGCAATGTAACCGGTTTGTGTCGTACCCCACACCCCCCACTAGACTCTATGTGAGCTCAGCGTGGCGCTCTGCCTGTACACCTTCTCCCCAGGATTTGAGCCAGAGACATGAAAATTGGAATTCTCACCAGCGGTGGCGACTGCCCCGGACTGAACGCCGTGATCCGCGGAGCCGTCCTCAAAGGCATCGCCATCCACGGTCACGAATTCGTGGGTTTCCTTGACGGCTGGCGCGGCGTTGTGGAGGGCGACATCATCGATATCCCCCGCACCATGGTCCGCGGCATCGCCAAGCAGGGCGGCACCATTTTGGGCACTTCCCGCACCAATCCCTTTGAAAACGGCGGCGGGCCCGAGGTCATCAAAGAGCACATGGACCGCCTCGGCATAGACGCGATCATTGCTATCGGCGGTGAGGGAACCCTGGCCGCAGCCAAGCGCCTGACTGACGCAGGACTGAAGATCGTGGGCGTCCCCAAGACAGTGGACAACGACCTCGACGCCACCGACTACACCTTCGGCTTCGACACTGCTGTACAGATCGCCACCGAAGCCATCGACCGGCTGCGGACCACGGGCGAATCACACCACCGCTGCATGATTGCCGAAGTGATGGGCCGGCACGTGGGCTGGATTGCCCTTCACGCCGGCATGGCAGCCGGCGCCCACGCCATCCTCATCCCGGAGCAGAAGGTCAGCATCGAGCAGATCACCGAGTGGGTGAATGAAGCCCACGCCCGTGGCCGCGCACCACTGGTAGTGGTCGCCGAAGGCTTCGTGCCCGAGCACATGGAAACCCCGCACTCCGAGCGCGGGCTGGATACCTTCGGCCGGCCCCGGCTGGGTGGCATCGCGGACCAGCTCGCGCCTGAGCTCGAAGCCCGTACCGGCATCGAAACCCGCGCCACCATCCTGGGCCACATCCAGCGCGGCGGCGTGCCGTCAGCCTTCGACCGTGTCCTCGCCACCCGGTTGGGCATGGCCGCCATCGATTCCGTGGTGGAAGGTTACTGGGGCACCATGGTGGCGCTGAAAGGCACGGACATCGAGCACGTGGGCTTCCAGGAGGCCCTGGGCCAGCTCAAGACCGTTCCGCAGAAGCGCTACGACGAAGCCGCTGTCCTCTTCGGCTGAGGTGTCCCGTTCAGCTGAGGTGTCCTGCCCGGTGGCGCCGCGCGACCGCCCTAGGCTGGGGTTATGACACTTGACCCCGGTTCGGCCGCCATCATCCAGCTTGCGTGGGCACGGCGCCTGGGACTGGACGATGACGCTTTCAGTTCTGCCCTGGCCTCCGGCGAGCGGATTGTCCGCGCCGACGAATCAGCCCGGACCGTCGAGTTTGTCCGGCTCTTTGGCAGTTCGGCGCTGGTTGGTCCGCAGTGGATCATTGACGCCGCCGCAGCCATCCCGGATGAGGAGATGGCCCAGCACGTCACGTTGCTGACGCTCACCCGCTCGCATGGCGGCCACGGATTGGGTGCGGCGGCACTGTTTTTCGCGGATGACTTGCCGCTCAAGCAGCCCTCGGAAGAAATGACCGTCTCACACGGCAATCCGGAAGCCATTGAGCTGGAGGGCCGCTGCCCGCCGGACGATGTGAACGAGGTGGGCCTTTCGGACCTCGAGAACCGTTACACCATCGTCCATGAGGTGGAAGGCCGCCGCGTGCCCCTGGCGTGCGGCGCCTACTCCGAGTGGGTGGGCCTGCTGGCGCACCTCGGTGTCCTGGTGGACCCGGAGTGGCGGCGCCGCGGCCTGGGCTCGCTCGCCGTGTCCATTGCCGCCCATGAAGCCCTGGCGGCAGGGCTTACGCTGCAGTGGCGCACCGACGTCAGCAACACCGGATCCCTGGCGCTGGCCCGGAAGCTCGGCCTGTCAGCCGGCGGAATCCAGACCAGCGTCCACCTTGGCTGACGGGGTGGCGCTGCCCCAGTCCTGAACCGGCTGCGGCTTGGCAAAGAACAGTGCCACTGCCGCCCCGACCAGAATCACTGCGGCGGGCAGCAGGATAGACTGGCCCATCGCCGTCGCGAATCCGCTGTGGAGGGCCTCCGGCAGGCTTCCGGAAAAAGCCATGCCCTCGCCGGCAGCTCCGCCGGGTCCGCCCGTGGGAAGCTCGGCAGCCAGCCGGGACTGGATCAGCACGGCGATGGCAGCGCTGCCCAGAACCGCCCCGAACTGGCGGGTGGTGTTGTAGACCCCCGAACCGGCACCGGCCTGGCGCGGCGGCAGGTTGCGCGTGGCGGTGGTGCTCAGCGGCGCCCAAATGCCCGCGTTGGCAAGTCCCAGGACGGCGCTGGGCAGCAGGAACATCCAAATGGGTGTGTCCGGCTGCATCAGGACCGAGTTCCAGACCAGCGACACAGCCATCAGGGTCAAACCGCCAGCGGCAAGATACTTCGGGTTGACCCGGTCCACGATCTTCCCCACCACGGGCGCCAGGCCACCGGAGATCAGCGCCATGGGCACCATCAGGAGGGCTGACTGGGTGGGCGTGAGGCCACGGACCAGTTGGTAATAGAAAATCAGCGGCAGGGTGAAGGCAGTCACCGTAAAGCCCACGAGGGTGATTCCAAGGTTGGCGAGGGAAAAGTTCCGGTCCCGGAACAGCGCCAGCGGCAACAGCGGTTCGCCCTTATTGAAACGCTGCCAGAGGACAAACAGGACAAGGACGGCGATCCCCGCGATGATCAGGCCCCATACGCTGACAGGCCCTGTGATGGTGCCCCAGTTGTATGTCTCGCCTTCCTGGATGCCGAAAACCAGCAGGAAGAGTCCCACGGCGCTGAGCAGGACGCCGGGGATATCGAACCGGTGCGGATGGGTGCTGAGGGCGGGGACGTTGCGCCAGGCGAGGATAAAGCCCACCACGCCAACCGGGACGTTGATAAAGAAGATCCATTCCCAGCCAAGGCCGTCCACCAGGACGCCGCCCAGGATGGGCCCCACAAGCGTCGCCATGCCGGCGGTTGCTCCCCAGATGGACATTGCCGCCCCGCGCCGGTCCGGCGGAAAGATCCGCGTAATGACGGCCATGGTCTGTGGAGTCATGATTGCCGCCCCAAGGCCCTGCAGGACCCGCGCCGCAATGAGGGTCTCGACATTGGCGGACAGTCCGCACCACAGCGAGGCCAGCGTAAACACCACAAGGCCCAGGAGATAGAGCTTCTTGGGACCGAACCGGTCACCGAGCCTGCCGGTGATCAGCAGCGGGACCGCGTAGGCCAGCAGGTAGGCGCTGGTCACCCAGATGACCGCGTTGATGTCGGCGTCCAGGCTTTCCATGATCCGCGGGTTGGCCACGGACACGATGGTGCTGTCGATCAGGATCATAAAGAACCCGATCACCAGGGACCACAGGGCCGGCCAGGGCTTTGCTACGTTTTCCACTCGGGCATCTTTCGTCAGGGTGTTGCGGCCAGGCGGGACCCGGTGATCCTAGCCCAGGAGATTCAGGATCTCCGTACGGGCGAACATTTGGGCGGCGGCCCGGGCGGACGGTGATCCCGCGTCCGGGTCTGCGCCCGCGTCCAGCAGGACACGGGCAACATCGGTGTAGCCCTTAAACGCGGCTCCGGCCAGCGGGGTCTGTCCCCGGTCGTTGGCTGCGTTGGCCTCGGCGCCGTGTTTCAGGATCAGCTGCACAGCCTCTGCGTGGCCGTGGTAGGCGGCCAGCATCAGCAGGGAGTCGCCAGCGGCATTGGTCATGGTGGCGGGAGCGCCGGCGTCGAGATACGCGCCCAGCAAAGCCGAGTCCCCTTCCCGGGCCGCCTGGAAGAGCGTATGCGCCAGGGCAAGCGTTTCATCATCCGGACCACCGCTGGCCCCGGGAGAGTTGGCCGGTGCAGTGTGGGACGGAGTGTTATTGGACGGTACGGCGGCGTTGTCAGTCATTAGCGTGGCCCCTTGAGGAATCCGGTCTGGCGCCCCACCACCTGGCCGGCGTCGGGGGCAACGATCAGTTCCTGGGCGGCAGTGTATGGCTCGTCCCCGTCCAGGACCGTCAGTATTTCATCCGCCGCTACGGAACGCTTTATGACTGCCAGGGCAACCGGGCCCATCTCGTAATGCTGCGCCACGGAGGTCACCGCCCCTACCTTCCGCTCCCCTACCAGCACCGGGCTGCCGGCCTCAGGCAGCGTGTGCTGTGAGCCGTCGAGCTGGAGGAACACGAGCCGCCGCGGCGGGTGTCCCAGGTTGTGCACACGTGCGATGGTTTCCTGGCCCTTGTAGCAGCCCTTGGCCAGGTGGACTGCGGTCCGGAGGAGGTCCAGTTCATGCGGGATGGTTTTATCGTCCGTTTCGGCACCGATGCGGGGACGCCACGCCGCCACGCGCAAGGCTTCGGCGGCGAGGACCCCGGCCAGGGCGCGCCCGTCCACAGCATCTTCCAGCCCGGCGGCCGGAATCAGGTATTCAAACCACGGGCGTTCGAGCCCGGGGTGGTTTTCCTCTGCAACCGTTGCGTAGGAGTACCCGCCTGCGGATACATGCGGCCACGGGTCCAACCACGCAAGCCGGTCCGACCACTCCGGAACAGCCCTGGTGCTCCCCACAACGGCCCAGTCGGCCGAGACGTCGGCAATCTCCACCCGCAGCATGAACTTCATCCTGTTCAGGAACTCCGCCAGCGGGGCAGCTTCGGCGCCCTCCACGATCAGCCAGGTGGTCCCGCCGTCGTCAATCACCCGGGCGTCGAAGTCAATCCTGCCCTGCACGCTCAGGAGGAGCAGCTCGCTGGACTCTCCCGGCTGCAGGCCGGTGACCTGCTGGGAGGACAGCGTGTTGAGCCAGCTCAGGCGGTCCGGCCCGGTGACCGTCACCACGCCGCGGGAGGAAAGGTCGACGACGGCGCTTCCGGCCGCGAGGGCGCGCTGCTCGCGCAGCGGCTCGCCATAGTGGGCCGCGACGCCGGCGTCCGCACCGGCGGCCTCAACGGCTCCGGGGCGCGACAACAGAGGGCTGGGAGTAGTCATACTGGGGGCAACGTCCTTTAGTCAGGGAGTATTCCGGAGTTGGTGCGGCCGCCCGACCACAGGCGGGAGTAGCTACCGGTATTCCGGGTTTTCAAAATCGAAGCGGGTTCCGGCGGCCCATTCCTTGGGGAGGTTGCCGTAGTCCGGGTATCCGCCGGCGTCCTTGAGGATCCAGGCCAGGTGCAGGAGGTTCCAGGTCATGAACGTGGCGTTCCGGTTGGTGAAGTCGGTTTCGGGACCGCCGGAGCCCTCGTCAAGGTAGCTCGGGCCCGGACCAACAGGCCCGATCCAGCCGGCATCGGCCTGCGGCGGAATGCTGAAGCCAATGTGTTGCAGGCTGTACAGGACATTCATGGCGCAGTGTTTGATGCCGTCTTCGTTGCCCGTGATCAGGCAGCCGCCCGCCTTCGGGTAGAACGCCCACTGGCCCTTGCTGTTGAGTTCACCGGAGTGGGCGTAGAGGCGTTCGATGAGCTTCTTGGTCTGGGAGGAGTTGTCGCCGAGCCAAATGGGCCCGGCCACCACCACGATGTCCGCTTCCTGCACCGCCGGATACAGCTGCGGCCATTCGTCCGTCGGCCAGCCGTACTGGGTCATGTCCGGGTACACGCCGCTGGCGATGTCATGGTCCACGGTGCGGATCACCCGCGTGCTGACACCCTGCTTTTCCATGATCAGGCGGCTGATGGTGATCAGGCCGTCAGTGTTGGAGGTCTGCGGTGATCTCTTGAGGGTCCCGTTGAAGAAAACGGCTTTCAGGTCGCTGTAATCCCGCCCGTGCCGCGGCGCCTGCAGGTTTCCGGGATCCTCCATTGCCGCGCCCTTCCTTCGTTCCTGTGGTGGTCAGGATACTTTTTTGAGGAAGGCAGACGCATGGGCTTCAAGCCCTTTGCCTTCCTTGCCGCCCACCGCCACATCCCAGCGCCAGAGCAGGTTTCCATCCACCAGGCCGAAGATGCGCGTGGCAGCACTGTAGTCCTTGGAGTGGCTTCCGCGCATCACCATATCCGTGGTGAGCTGGATCTGCGGACCCTTGATCTGCCCGTAGTACAGCTCCGAGATGCCCCCGGGGTGGGAGATGGACACGGAAATGTCGAAGCCGCCCTCGCTGTTGCGCAGGGCTTCCACTTCGTCTGCGCTCTTCAGCGCCGGCACAATGTCTGCCGGAATGAGGCCGGGGCCGCCGTCGGCATCCAGCTGTTTGCGCTCAAGTGCCCAGAAGCCGGTCTCGACCGTCAGCGGCCGGAGCCGCGTGCCGTCGTCGTCCGTCAGCCAGCTCTCCGCCCGGTACTGCAGGTACGGCAGCCCGTTGTGCGTGAACGACACGTGCTGCAGGAAGTGCTCCGAGTCCTCGTCCCCGCTGCCCAGCCGGCCGCGGCCCTCCCACTCACCAATGAGCCAGGAAAGCGGGACAAGTTCTGGAGTCAGGTCTGTGGGAATATCAATCGGCACAGCAATTACCTCGGAAAACGGCTAGCTCCGGAAAGGGTCTACTTCTGGCCTTTGAAGAGGCGGTAGACCACAAAGCCGGCAAACCACGCCATGGACAGGCTGGCGATGCCGAGCAGGACAAGGAAGAAAATTTCAAAAGCAAGTACGGACATGATGCCATCCTAACCGTTAGTAGATGAGTAGTTTGTCTATGAAGTAGGCAAGGGAACCTACTGCAGAAACAGGCGCCAGCCCCATGCTAAGGGCAGCAGGAACATTCAGCGGCGCCCCCCGCACGGTAACAAGGCGGCGGAAGCTCACGAGCACCGCACCCACCACCACACCAAAAATCGCGGCCGGGAGCACGGCGATGTCGGACAGAACCAGCCCTGCAAGCGGCCCGGCAAGTCCGGCCAGGACGATCCCCAGGGGAGCCACGATGCTGTCCGGCCAGCGGATCAGCCCTGCCAGCAGGGCAACCGCCGCGCTGATGGCCGCCACGAGCAGCATCTCGCGGACCCCGTTGAACCTTGCACCGGCGATCCATCCGGCGCCCAGGCAGGACAGCAGCACCCCCACGGAACAGCCGAGGGTCGACTCCAGCCGCTGCGCCTGGCCGGTCCCGCGGATGAGCTGCACTACAAACACCGCCATGATTCCGAGCGCAATAAAGGGCGGGGTCCAATCCAGGAACCCGGGAGCGGGCGCGTAGGCGGCAGCCACAGCGGATCCGGCGCCGGCCAGGCCAATCACGGCGGCCAGGGTCTTTTTGGCGGGAATCCGGAGGAAGTGGGGCCAGCCGATGCCAACACCGGCTGCGATGGCCACCGCAACGGCCACAAGGGCCTCCCGGGACGCATAGACTCCGCCGACGATGGCCGCCAGTCCGGCAAGGCCCGCCACGCCAATGGTCCATGAACCCAGGGAGCGCGCGGGTGCCTGAAGTTCCGCCGTCATTCGGATCCCGGCCGGGGCTTAGTCTGTGCACTCACTGCGCTGCATCCCATCCTGCGTTGACGTTGGAAGGCGGCGCCCGCCCTCAGTGCCAGGGCATCCAGCCCTGCCCCAATCCTGCCTTATATGAACGGCATATGTCGCAAAACGTACCGTGGTCCGAAGCCAATCCATGCCGCTGGGGGACCCGCCGGGTATACTCAAGGCTCAGCTAAGTTCCCTGCCGGGGTAGCCGGATCATTGCGGATGGCAGTGGCCCAAAACCGGGGCGGGGAGCCAGTACCGGCCGGTGAAAATCCGGTTCAGTCGCCCAACGATGCGCGGACGGCCCTTGGAGGAACAATGTCGCACATCCTGTTATTGACGAACAGCACCGGTTCTTCGGTGGACATCCTGCCTGCCTTGGAATTGCTGAACCACAGGGTGCACATCCTCCCCGCCGAGCCCACAGCACTGCTGGAGACCGATCCCTGCGACATCGTACTGCTCGATGCCCGCAAGGACCTTGTGGGCGCCCGGTCCCTCACCCAGCTCCTGAAGGCCACCGGCCTCAGTGCACCGCTGGTGCTGATCCTGACTGAAGGCGGCATGGCCGCCGTTTCCTCTGCCTGGGCCGTTGACGACATCGTGCTTGAGTCAGCCGGCCCCGCCGAGGTAGAGGCCCGCATCAGGCTCTCCGTCGCCCGGGCCGTCCCGGACCAGGAGGACGCACCGTCCGAGATCCGGGCTGCAGGCGTCATCATCGACGAAGCGAGTTACACCGCACGGGTGAACGGCGCGCCGCTGAACCTGACATTCAAGGAGTTCGAGCTCCTGAAGTACCTGGCACAGCACCCGGGCCGGGTGTTTACGCGCCAGCAGCTCCTCACCGAGGTGTGGGGCTATGACTACTACGGCGGCACCCGCACGGTGGACGTTCACGTCCGGCGCCTGCGGGCCAAGCTGGGCGCCGACCACGAAAACCTCATCAGCACTGTCCGCAACGTCGGCTACCGGCTCACCCTGGTGCGGCAGCAGGAAGACGAGCTGACCGAAGCCTGAACCGGCTTCACCGCAGTCCGCCTGCAGCCTTCGACGTATAGCCTTGCTTCATGACTCCAGCACACCCTGAGAAGTGGCCCGTCCATGCAGTCCAAGGCGGGGTTGACCAGCAGCTGCTCAAAGACTGCCGCAACCTCCTGGCAGCGGCTGAAGAGTCGGACGGCAACCCGTCCATCTCCGAACAGACCCTGATCAGCATGCGCGCCGGGGATTCCACCGAACACAACGTGCTGACCCTGGCCCTGTACGCCCCGGATGAAGACTCGGATCCCTCCTCCGGCCAGGACCTGGCCGGGTTCGCCGCTGTGGTGGAAGAGCCCGATGGAACCGGGGTGGTGGAGATCGCGGTGCATCCCAGTTACCGCAACCAGGGCGTGGCGGACCGCCTGGTGGGCGTGCTGCGCGACCGGCGGGGGTTCGCCGGGTTGAAGGCCTGGTCCCACGGCAACCACGAGGCGGCCGCTGATCTTGCCGCCCGCTACGGCTACGTGCCCGTGCGTGAACTGTGGAAAATGCGGATGACGACGACGGCGGCGGACCTTCCCGACGTCGTCCTCCCGGACGGGGTGCGCATCCGCGCGTTTGTGCCGGGGCAGGATGAGGAGGGCTGGCTGGCGGCCAACCGCGCCGCCTTCGCGCACCACCCGGAGCAGGGCAGCCTTACCCGGGCGGACCTTGATGCCCGTATGGCCGAATCCTGGTTCGATCCGGCGGGCTTCCTCCTGGCCGTTGGCCGGGACAACCGGCTGTTGGGTTACCACTGGACGAAGGTCCATCCCCGGCACGGCGCCCACCCCGCAGTGGGCGAGATCTACGTGGTGGGCGTGACCCCGGAAGCCCAGGGATCAGGTTTGGGCAAGGCCCTCACGGTGGCGGGCATCAAGCACCTGCAGTCGTTGGGGCTGCACGCCGTCATGCTGTACGTCGACGCCGATAACGCGCCGGCGGTTGCCCTGTACCGGCGGCTGGGCTTTTCCCGGTGGGACATGGACGTGATGTACGGCCCGGCGGCCGGTTAGTCCAATCGCCTGACCCAGAGGGTCTTGGGACGCCAAATCAAGGGCCGTCCCGCCTTGAATGCTTGTAAGGTTGAAACAGAACCGCGCCGGCCGGAAACGGCAGCATCAAGCGCCAGGTAAAGGAGATGCCATGAACCCGGAACCTTCCGGAGCAGCCACGTCCCAAGAGACTCCAGTCCCGGTGCGCGCGCGCTTCGGCTCCTCGGAGGTTCCTGCGGCGCGGGCCACGCAGGACCGGATAGACATCCCCGACTTTGCGCCCAACCTGGAGCCCGACGGGGATATCCGGCCGGACCGTTTCCTGGACCGTGAACTGAGCTGGCTCAGCTTCAACTCCCGCGTCCTGGAGCTGGCCGAGGACCCTACACTGCACTTGCTGGAACGCGTCAGCTTCCTCTCCATCTTCGCGTCCAACCTGGACGAGTTCTTTATGGTCCGGGTGGCGGGACTGAAACGGCGGATCGCCACGGGACTGGCCGTCCCCTCCCCCGCCGGCCTGAGCCCGGTGGAGGTGCTGGAAAAGATCGGTGAGGAAGCACACCGGCTCCAGCAGCGCCACGCCCAGGTCTTCGCAGAGCAGATCCGCCCGGCCCTGGCCTATGAGCACATCCACCTCATGCACTGGGATGAACTCGACGATGCCGCCAAGCAGCAGCTCAGCCAGATGTTCGCCGAAAAAGTGTTCCCCATCCTCACGCCCCTGGCCGTTGACCCGGCGCACCCGTTCCCCTACATTTCCGGGCTCTCACTGAACCTGGCCGTGGTGGTCCGGAACCCTGTCAGCGACAAAGAGCTCTTCGCCCGCGTGAAGGTCCCGGACCAGCTGCCGCGGTTGATCTCCATTGACGGCCCGCGGGCCGGGGCCGTAGCTGGCCGGGTGGCCCGCTTCATCGCGCTTGAAGAAGTCATCGCCGTCCACCTGGACAAATTGTTTGCCGGGATGGAGGTCCTGGAACACCACACCTTCCGGGTGACCCGGAACGAGGACGTGGAGGTCGAAGAGGACGACGCCGAGAACCTCCTCCAGGCACTGGAAAAGGAGCTCCTGCGCCGGCGCTTCGGCCCTCCTGTCCGCCTTGAGGTCACCAACGACATCAACCCCAACATCCGGGCGCTGCTGATCCGCGAACTGGGCGTAGAGGAATCCGAGGTCTACTCGGTCCCCGCACCGCTGGACCTCCGCGGCCTGTCCGTCATTGCCGGCATCGACCGCGCGGACCTGCACTACCCCAAGCATGTCCCGCACACGTCCCGGTACCTCAACGAGTCCGAGACGTCCAAGGCGGCCAACGTTTTCGCGGCCATGCGCCGCCGCGACATCCTGCTCCACCACCCCTACGACTCGTTTTCCACCTCTGTGCAGGCGTTCCTGGAGCAGGCGGCAGCGGATCCCAAGGTGCAGGCCATCAAGCAGACCCTGTACCGGACCTCCGGCGATTCGCCCATCGTTGACGCCCTGATTGATGCGGCCGAGGCCGGCAAGCAGGTCCTTGCCCTGGTGGAGATCAAGGCCCGGTTTGACGAGCAGGCGAACATCTCCTGGGCCCGCAAGCTGGAGCAGGCAGGCGTGCACGTGGTGTACGGCATCGTAGGCCTGAAAACGCACTGCAAGCTCTCGCTTGTCGTGCGCCAGGAAGTGGACGGGCTGCGCCGCTACTGCCACATCGGCACCGGCAACTACCACCCGAGGACGGCCCGCTACTACGAGGATCTCGGTCTCCTCACGGCCAATGACCAGGTGGGCGAGGACCTGTCCAAACTGTTTAACCAGCTCTCCGGTTATGCGCCCAAGTCAACGTTCAAACGCCTTCTGGTCGCCCCGCGTTCGGTGCGCTCCGGGCTGATCGACAGGATTGAAACCGAGATCCGCAACGCCCGTGCCGGGCTGCCGGGCCGGGTCCAGATCAAGGTTAACTCCATGGTGGACGAGGCTATTATCGACTCGCTGTACCGGGCGTCGCAGGCCGGGGTGAAGGTGGATGTTGTGGTTCGCGGCATCTGCTCGCTGCGCCCGGGCGTTCCGGGGCTCAGCGACAACATCACCGTCCGCTCCATCCTGGGCAGGTTCCTGGAGCACTCCCGCGTGTTTGCCTTCGCGAACGGCGGGGATCCTGTGGTGTACATCGGCTCGGCGGACATGATGCACCGCAACCTGGACCGCCGGGTGGAGGCACTGGTCCAGCTGGCCAGCGCTGATGACATCCAGTATGTCCTGGACCTGATGAAGCGCTACATGGCGCCCGAAACCGCCAGCTGGCACCTGGACAACGAGGGAAGGTGGACGCGCCACCATCTGGGCGACGATGGCAGGCCCCTTGAGGACGTCCAGTCCTTCCTGCTGGCATCGCGGCCGCGGCAACGCAGCCTGAGCCGACGGTAAGGGCGCGGTTTTGTCGAGCGACGCACTCGTAGCAGACCAGACAGACCACCCAGGCGAACCCGTAGCCGTCACGGCTGCCGGTGCGCTGCCCTGGCGGTTGAATAAAGACCAGCTTGAGGTCCTCCTCATCCACCGCCCGCGCTATGACGACTGGTCCTGGCCCAAGGGCAAGATTGACGACGGCGAGACCATCCCTGAGTGCGCCATCCGTGAGGTGTGGGAAGAGATTGGCCTGTCCGCGTCACTGGGCATACCGCTGCCCCCGATCCACTACCACGTGGCGTCCGGCTTGAAGGTGGTCTACTACTGGGCTGTCAGGGTCAACGGGGACAAGCTGGTGCCCGACGGCAAGGAGGTGGACAGCGTGATGTGGTGTGCCCCCGAAAAGGCGGCCCGGCTGCTGTCCAACCCCTCCGACGTCGCACCGCTCGAATACTTGCAGGACGCCCATGGGCGTGGCGAGCTGAACACCTGGCCGCTCCTGGTGCTCCGCCACGCCAAGGCGAAACCCCGCTCGTCCTGGTCCAAGGCCGAAGGTGAGCGCCCGCTGGCCGCCACTGGAACCCGCCAGGCGCAGGCTGTGGGCCGGCTGCTCCAGGCGTGGAAGCCGCCTCGGGTGGTCACCAGTCCGTGGCTCCGCTGTGTGGCAACCATCGCCCCCTACGCGAAGGTGGCCAGTCCCAAAGTGAAGCTCTCGGAAGCCCTGACCGAACACCGGCATCAGCGGAACCCGAAGAAAACCGCTGCCGTGGTCGAGAGCCTGTTTGATAAGCAGCGGCCAGTGGTTGTCTGCACCCACCGTCCGGCGCTGCCCACCGTGTTCGGGCAGCTGGCCCAACACATGCCGCAGCAACTGGCCTCGCTCCTGCCGGCCAACGAACCATACCTGTCCCCCGGGGAGCTGGTGGTGTGCCACGTGGCCCCGGGCGGGAAAAACCGGATTGTCGCCGTCGAGCAGTTCAGGCCCTTCGACGACTGAGCCCCGCCTCTGGCCCAGTAGACTTGTGGCGTGAGCATCCCAACGCCTTATGAAGACCTCCTGCGCGAAGTCCTGGCTTCCGGCACGCACAAATCGGACCGTACCGGGACCGGAACAACCAGCGTTTTCGGGCGCCAAATGCGTTTTGACCTCTCGAAAAGCTTCCCGCTGATCACCACCAAGCGGGTCCACTTCAAATCCGTGGCGGTGGAGCTTTTGTGGTTCCTGCGCGGCGAAACCAACATCAAGTGGATGCAGGACCAGGGGGTCACCATCTGGAATGAATGGGCAGACGCCGACGGCGATCTCGGCCCTGTCTATGGTGTGCAGTGGCGCAGCTGGCCCACACCCGATGGCGGCCACATTGACCAGATCGCCGAACTGGTGGAGAACCTGAAATCCAACCCGGACTCCCGGCGGCACATAGTGTCCGCATGGAACGTCTCCGAACTCCACGACATGGCGCTGCCGCCGTGCCACGCGTTCTTCCAGTTCTACGTGGCAGACGGCAAACTGTCCTGCCAGCTGTACCAGCGCTCCGCGGACATGTTCCTGGGCGTGCCGTTCAACATCGCCTCATACGCACTGCTCACCTGCATGGTGGCCCAGCAGGTGGGGCTGGAGCCCGGCGAATTCGTCTGGACCGGCGGCGACGTCCACATCTACGAGAACCACATGGACCAGGTCCTCAAGCAGCTGGAACGGGAGCCTTACGAGTACCCGCAGCTCAAGATCACGCGGAAGCCGGCGTCGATCTTCGATTACACCCTTGAGGACTTCGAAGTGGTGGGCTACCAGCACCACCCCACGATCAAGGCTCCGATCGCCGTATGAGCACGGAGAACTCCACCGATCCGCAGTCCTTTACGGAAGAGCTGGCCGCCTCGGTCACCGGTGTGGGCCTCGTGTGGGCGCAGACACCCGACGGGGTCATCGGCAAGGACGGCGACATGCCCTGGCACCTGCCCGAGGACCTGAAGCACTTCAACCAGCTCACCATGGGCCACCCGGTGGTGATGGGCCGCAAGACGTGGCTTTCCTTCCCGGACAAGTTCCGCCCCCTGCCCGGCCGCACCAACATCGTGATTACCCGGCAAAAAAGCTGGGCCGACACGCCTGAGGCGGAGGGCGCCGTCGTGGTTCCTTCACTTGATGACGCGTTGCTCGAGTCCCAGTTTGTGGACGGCGGCGAAACCGTCTGGATCCTGGGCGGCGGCGAGATTTTCCGCCAGTCCACGGAGCTGGCGAACGTCGCGGTGGTCACCACCATCGACGTCGAAGCCGACGGGGACACGTTCGCCCCCGAGCTTGGCACCGGGTGGGAGGCTTCCGCCTCGGTTCCCCCGGACGGCTGGCTGACGGCCGCCAACGGCACACGCTACCGGTTTACCAAATGGTCACGGACTGAGGGCTAGGAATGTTAAAGAAACCCGAAACTCTCTTTGTGCTGGGCTACATGCTGCTCCCCCTGTTGGCGCTGCTGTCCGCCATCGTAGGATTCACCATGATCCTGGGCGGCAACAAGATCGCCGGGGCCATCGTGCTGGTGGTGGTGACGCAGGTCTTCGCCTTCGGGGCCTTCTTCGCGCTGCGGGCGCGCAAGGCAGCCGTGCTGGAGGAGTCGAAGCGCGGCTAGCACGCGGTGCTGCGTATGGGGAGGACACCCCATCGCGGCTGCAGCATGTTGCTAATAGGCTGGGCTGGGTTCCGGCTTGAAAGACGCTGGTCGAATATCGGGGGGATTGCCTGGTGGCAGGAAATTTGTGGGGCGCGGACGTTGCCGGGTTGCGGACGCTGGCGCAGCAGTTCGGCAAGACGGCCGATCAGCTGCTGCAGCAGTCCACGCAGCTGACAAGCCACATCAACAGCACGACATCATGGAAGGGCCAGGACGCCGTTGCGTTCCGGTCCGAGTGGAACGGAAGCCACCGGGCGATGCTCCAGCAGGCTGCCTTCGCGCTGCAGCAGGAGTCGAAGAAGCTACTCGTCAACGCTGATCAGCAGGAGAAGGCGAGCAACACGGGCGCGGGATCCGGCGGTTCCCGTCCTGGTGTCGAGGCTGGCACTCCGTCCTCGCCGTTCGTTCCCGTGGGTCCAGAGTGGCTTTCCAACGGTGACTCACCCTTCCGGAACGGCTGGGACGCCTACAACGGAGTCCTTGGGCTGAAGGGTGTTCCTCTGGGTCTTCGTGACATTTCGCAATTTAATGCCCGGCATGGCCACGAAATCGACGCCTTGTTCGGAGCGGGCCAGGACTTGGCAGCATGGAAGCGCTTTTTCAATAAGGACCTATGGGAAGCTTCGGCGCGCGCCGATCCTTTGCGGGGCGCGTTCTCAGGTACTTCTGACCTTCTGAGCGGCAAATTCGGTGACTTCGCCGACATGGCCCGGGGTACGGGAGCAGCGGAGATCGGCCCCTGGGCGAAGTTCGGTCTCAACTCCGCGGGACATGTCCTCGGGGGGATCAGCGTTGGCTTGGATGGACTCGACACGGTCAACGCGATTCGCGCCGGCGAGACTGGTGACGCGCTTAAGTCCGGCCTGAAAACCGCTCTCGGCGTCGGCTCTTTCTTCCCCCCACCCGTCGGGGTCACGTGCATGGTTGTGGGCGGCGCATGGGCCGCCGTCGAGATGGTCCCAGGGGCCAAGGACGCGATCGACGACGCCTTCGATTGGGTGGGCGACACGACTGAAGATTTGGTAGGAGCAGTCGGCGACGGTGTCAAGGACTTCTTCGGCTTCTAGAAAATGGGGACTCATAGGATGGACAGCATGACTGAGGCACAAACGGCGACAGACACCTCCCTGGGATTCGGTGTTGCAGAAATGGCTTATCTCGTACAACTGCAGGACACAGACGAATCCCGCGGCAGCGCCGCCTGGCTCCGGCTAACGGAGGAGTCAGAGAACAAGCAACTGGTCAGCGCGGGCCTCTCATCGCTCATCGCTCGCCGACTGGCGGCAGTCGATGGCACCAACGTCGAGTTTGATGCAAAGGTGGATGCAGTTGCTTACACCCTCTCCCATGCGGCGAAATGGACACAACTGGATCTGCTGATGGACGCGCAGCGCGCAGACTCGGTGCTTCATGCCGAGGCCGGAAAAATATCGCTGATCTTCCAGCCGAGAACCATGATGAGCTGGTTCGTCCTTCCCCAGGATGCTCACTTCTCCAAGGAAGCGGCAGAAGCCTTCATTGTTCGGGAGCACCTGCTCAAGTATCCGGAAGGTGGCGTGAAGATCAGATCTGGACGGGTCCCTTCCTCACAGCAGCTCCTTATCCGCAAAGACACCCGCGGCTGGGCCCACACCATTGCGCAGGGCGACGTTGTTGGACCTGAACAACTTGCGACGACCAGCGAGGACCTTACCGCGGTACTGAAGGCCTTCGGTCATGAAGCCGGCGAAAACTGATGGAAATGGATCCCGCCGTACAAAAACTACTCGTCGAACGCCAGTACTTTTATGCGACGGGTATGGAACGCACCGTGCATGCCTACACGAAGGAAGAGTGGGGCATCGGCGGTGCCCAGCCAACCGGGAACTACTCCGTCCACACAACCACCGGGCTTTTCGTGGTAACAGCCCTCATGACCATCCCTGCGCTCGGCGCACCAATTCTGCTGATCATCGCTCTTGCGAGCCTTAATCTGATTGTGGTTGTTTTTGGGTTACTTGGCACCGTCCTCTTTACCGGCGGCTGGCTACTGGGCATCATGAATCTTCGCCGCGAGTTGCGGGCTTCCAGGCAGCGCAGGCTGAAAGGGCTGCCGAAGCCGCGTTTCGCCCTGACCGATGACCAGGCCCGGGCCTGGTTTGAATCCAATCCCTCGGGTATTGCCATCACCCGCGAAAACTTCCCCGACAGCACGCGCCCATTTCCTGGTGAGGCCTAGTACTGAAGCGGCATGACTGAGATGTAAGTTCCGCTGCAAGAAAAACGCCTCGGATAGGAACGCTTATGGAAGCTGACCGCCCCGCATTCCGCTGGCCGGACGGAACTAAATATGGTCCGAGCCCCGTCAATGTGCTCGAGTACGAGAAAGAATACGGACCGGGGACCAGCGTGCACAACGGCATCCCAGGCAGCAACACGGGCAGCGGCCCGGACTCCGACGATCAAGTCCGCGCCTACCACGAACAGGCAGTGACACGCGGTGACAAGAGAATCCTGTTCCGTACCGTGGATGGCAGGCTTCACAGCTACGCGAAGGATGAGCTGGGAGTGGTCACGGCCAGTTCCCACCCGCAGGTGAGGTCCGCCGGCGGCTTCCTGGCGATGGCTGTCTTTTTCGCTGCAGCGGCAGTCTTCTCCGTCCTGCTGGTCATCGGGCCCACCGGCCAAGGCGAGGATCCGATGTGGGGTGCGCTGTTCCTGTCGGCCGCCGGACTGGGAGGCGCGGCATATGCCATTCGGATGGCGACGGTAGCTTCGACGGCAAAACGCCTGCGCGCCGAGCGTGGGATCCCCGAGCCCACCGCACACCAGTTCGACAACTAGGCTGCCCCACACGTGCCGGCGTGTCCGTTGAGCCGGAACCCGTGGGCGCGTGACGTAACCGACTGCGCCGTGCCGGTTCCGAAGTCTAAACTGTACGAATGACTACAGCAGCTACCCCTTCCGTCGGCCTGGTCGGATGGCGCGGCATGGTCGGTTCCGTCCTGATGCAGCGCATGCAGGACGAGGGCGACTTCGCCAACATCAACCCGGTGTTCTTCTCTACCTCCAACGCGGGAGGTGCCGCGCCTTCCTTCGCAGAAGGCACTGGCAAGCTCGAAAACGCGTTCGACGTCGACGCGCTGGCCAAGCTGCCTATTATCGTCACCGCACAGGGCGGCGACTACACCAAGCAGGTCCACGGCGAACTGCGCAGCCGCGGCTGGGATGGCCTCTGGATCGACGCCGCCTCCACCCTCCGCATGAACGATGACTCCATCATCGTCCTGGACCCGATCAACCGCGACGTCATCGACAAAGGTCTCGTCAACGGCACCAAGGACTTCATCGGCGGCAACTGCACCGTCTCCTGCATGCTCATGGGCCTCGGCGGCCTGTTCAAGAACAACCTGGTCGAATGGGGCTCCTCCATGACCTACCAGGCTGCCTCCGGCGGCGGCGCGCGGCACATGCGCGAGCTGCTCAGCCAGTTCGGCACACTCAACGCCGAGGTCAGCACGGAACTGGACGACCCGGCGTCGGCCATCCTGGACATCGACCGCAAGGTCCTGGCCCACCAGCGCACCGACATCGACGCCACCCAGTTCGGCGTTCCCCTTGCCGGCTCCCTGATCCCCTGGATCGACGCGGACCTGGGCAACGGCCAGTCCAAGGAAGAGTGGAAGGCCGGGGTTGAGACCAACAAGATCCTGGGCACCTCGGACGAAAACCGGATCATCATGGACGGTCTCTGCGTCCGCATCGGCGCCATGCGCTCCCACTCCCAGGCACTGACCCTCAAGCTGCGCGAGGACCTGTCCGTCGCCGAGATCGAAAAGTTGCTGGACGAGGACAACCAGTGGGCCAAGGTGGTTCCGAACACCAAGGAAGCCTCCATGGCCGACCTGACCCCCGTCGCCGCCTCCGGCACCCTGGACATCCCCGTGGGCCGCATCCGCAAGATGGAAATGGGCCCGCAGTACATCAGCGCCTTCACCGTGGGCGACCAGCTCCTCTGGGGCGCCGCCGAGCCGCTGCGCCGCATGCTGAACATCGCCACCGGGAACCTGTAGGCCGGTTCCCCAGGAGCGGCCCTGGCCCGCTTAACCGTTGCTGCCCAGCACCGGTTAAGCGGGTCAGGGCCGCTCTTGTGTCAGGCGGACATCCGGCGGGAGCGCTCTGCCATAACCTGCAGGCGGAGCTTTAACTCTGCGGGCCGGTCAAGGTGCTGCCAGTTGAGCCGAAGTACCAACCACCCCTCTTCAATCAGCGCGTTCTCCCGCCGGCGTTCAGCGAGAAGAACTTGTTCCGTGGGCCGGTACTCCGTGTACTTCCCGGCGCCATCAAACTCGATGACGGTCCTCGCTTCTGGATCAGCGAAATCGGCCCGGAACAGGCCGGAAGCAGTTGGAATCTCAAATTGGGGTATGAAGCTGCGAATACCTATGGCATGCAGCAGAAGCCTCGTCCGGGTCTCCCCCGCAGATTCGGACCGTCCGTCCAGCGCGTCCAGCAGGATACGGGCCTTCCGGCTCCCTCGCTTTTCCGGACCGATGCTGAGAAGCCGCTGGATATCGTCGCGCGAGGCTCCCTTGCGCAACGCGTGATCGCCAATGACGGCCGCCTGCTCGAGCGGCAGGATCCGCGCGCAGTCCAGAACAGTCCTCTCCAGGCTGGTTGCAAGGAAAACCTTACCGTCAGTGGTCACGAGCCGGGTGATGTCATCCTCCGTGACGGCAGCCCGATGCGTCCTGACATCCGTTCCTGCGCTTGCCCGGGAATTCGCATATCCGGTTGTTACGTGGATCAGCGGTCCGGTATTCCACACCTGGCATTCGTGCAGCCGCGCTGCGCTGAGGTGGCTGTACAGGGCAGTCCCGCCAGTGGAGAGATGGTGTGCATCAACGAGCAGGCGGTCACGGGCCCATGGCTTTAGCCCGTTCCAATACAAGTTCTGTGCGTAGGCGCCGCGACGCACACGAACTACGGTGCCGTGCCGCACCGCCGACGTGAGGAGCCGGTCCCCTATGCTGGCTTCCTGAAGCTCCGTGGTCGATGCCAGGGGCGTTGACGGCCAGCGGTCCTCTATCAATTGCCGGGTTTTCTCGGGCTTCATGGACCAATACTTCGTCCGCCGACCGTGTGAAGGGAAGCCGCAGGCTGCCGGGTGTGGACAACTCTTGTACCCGTAAATGTGCAGCAGCGGCCGTGCCCCGCTCAACCGGTGGTGGCCAGCACCGGTTAAGCGGCCCAGGGCCGCGCGTACGGTTTTAGGCGCCGAGGAAGGCGAGGTAGCGTTGGGCGGCACGGTTGAAGGCAGCCTGCGCCGTGACGCCGAGGGGACGGGCTTCATCAAAGAGTTCAGGCACGACGGCGGCACCCGCGCCCGTGCCGGAACGGGCCCACGTGCCTATCACCTCTCCCCCGGCCACCAGCGTTTTCTTGAAGACACCGTTGCCGCCGGGGACGATCTTGTTGGCATGCTCGGGAGCCAGGACAAGGCTGCGGTCCTGGTAACCCAGCAGAAACTCGTCGAAACCGGGAAGCAGGAGGACGGACCGCTGCCCCGGCACGCGGCCGTCGAGCAATGATGCCGTCTCCGTGGACAGCCAGTAACTGGTGCCCCCAAACTCCACATTGACCAGCTGGTCCTTAATGCCCTCAAAAGCCGCCCGGACCTCGGTCAGCGGAACCTGCGTCCACCAGGCGAAGTCCCGGATGGTGGCCGGCCCGTGGCTTCGGAAATAGCGCAGCGCGAACTCGGCGATGCCCTCCTGCCGTTCGAGCCGGCGCGAGTCCGGGATCCATTGATTGAAGCAGGCAAACAACTGCTGGTTTCCCGCCAGCGGCCCGAGCACCAGCCAGCCGTGCCGGCACAGTGTCCCGAGGATGTGGATACCCCGCTGGCCCTGGGTAGACTGCCCGGCGGCGTCGAAAACCTCGAAAAGGGCAGCCCTGCCGGCAGGACCACCTGCAGCGATGTACTCCAGGGCCAGGTCGCGGCACTTTTCGATGTCAGCCCAGGAAATACCCAATTCGCGGTGCCGGCCGGCAATGCCTTTGGTGAGACGCTCCGCAGTAAGGTCCAGCATCCAGTGCAGGTCCTCCGGCGCCACCAGGTGCAGCGTTCCGCGCATGGGCCACGAGCGCACCACAGCACCGGAATCAAGGGCGGAACGGACATCGGCCACGTCTGCTCCGGGAGCCCTGGCGCCCACAGCCCAGAGTGCCGCCTGCAGGTCCTGGGCCTGAATGGCTGTCATCCAGCGGACCGTGGCAGCTATCGAATCAGGATGGTGCGGTTGCGGGGGAACAGCCGGGTGCGGGAGCAGCCGTTGGGACACCAGGCGAAGCCTGCCCAGCGTTCGACGGTCAAGACGGATCCCCACCTTCGCAGCCATGGCCCCATCCTATGGCCAGGACCGGGCTACAGCTCCAGCCCGATCAGCAGCGGTTCCGGGTGGAGTTCAATGCCAAAACGACGTTCGACGCCGGCACGCACCTCGCGGGCCACCGCCACCACATCGGCTGCCTTGGCTGAGCCGCGGTTGGTGATGGCCAGGGTGTGCTTGGTGGACAGGGATGCACGGCCTCCGCTGACGCTGTCAGGCTCCAGCCCAAAGCCCTTGCCAAAGCCGGCCTGGTCTATCAGCCAGGCGGCAGAGAGCTTCACCAGCCCGTCCTGACCGGCAGGATAACGCGGCGCGCCCTCCGGCAGAGCCTCGGCCACCTCCGCCGGGACAATCGGGTTGGTGAAGAACGAACCAGTGGAAAAGGTGTCGCGGTCTGCCGGATCCAGCACCATGCCCTTGGAAGCACGCAGCCGCAGCACTTCCCGGCGGACGTCGGTGGCGTAGGCACGCTTTCCCTGTTCCACCCCCAGCGACCGGGCGAGCTCCGCATACCGGATGGGAGCACTCATGCGCCCGATCGGCAGCTGGAACTCCACCGTTAGCACCACATAACGGGGCGAGCCGTTGATGGTGGTCTGCTTCAGGATGGAGTCCCGGTAGCCGAACTTCAACTCGGAGTTGGTGAAGGTTTTGACGGCGTTCCGCTCGCGGTCCCAGGTCCGCACGGCGGCAATGGTCTGCGAAACGTCCGAACCATAGGCGCCCACGTTCTGCACGGGAGTTGCCCCGGTGGAGCCCGGGATGCCCGCCAGCGCCTCGATGCCGGACCAGGCGTGAAGGACAGCGTGCTCCACGAGCTTGTCCCAGTTGTGGCCCGCCTGCACCACCACGGCCACCCCGCCGCAGGAGTCCTGGGCGTTGACGGTGAATCCCTCCGAGGCGATCCTGACGACGGTGCCGGGGAACCCGTCGTCGGAAATCAGCAGGTTGGAGCCGCCGCTGATAATCAGCAGCGGCTCCCCAGCCGCGTCCGCTGTCCGGACGGCGTCGATGATGTCAGCCTCAGTCCGGGCCTCGATAAAGGTGCCGGCGGGGCCTCCGACGGCGGCCGTGGTGAACTGGGAAAGCAGGGTGGAAGTCACCAGACAACCCTATCGCCGAACATGAGTCCCGCTTTCCGGCTCAGCTGAGTTTGACGACGGCCTGGGCCTTCATCAGGACCTTCTGGCCTGCCGCCACAACGGTGAGGTCGATGCGCGCGGTGTTGGCCTCGGCGTCGAGTTTTCCGATCAGTCCGCTGACCTCGATGGTGGCGCCCGGCTCCTCCGTTCCCGTGGTGTCGGTGACCAGGACGGGCTTGGTGAAGCGGGTCTGGAAGTCCACGACGGCGGCCGGATCGCCTGCCCAGTCGGTGACCAGCTGCACGGCGGAGCCCATGGTGAACATGCCGTGGGCGATGACGCCGGGCAGTTCAACGCCGGTGGCGAAGGATTCGTTCCAGTGGATGGGGTTGAAGTCACCGGAAGCGCCGGCGTACTTGACCAGGTCGGTGCGGGTGACCTCGATGGTGCGGCTGCCAATCTCCTGGCCGGGGCTGAGTTCGTGGATGCTGAGGCTCATGGTTACTGTCCCTCTCCGCGGACCAGGATGGATGACGTGGTGGTGGTGACCGGCTCACGGGATTCGTCCGCGCCCAGTGCGAAGACTTCAGAGCGGGTGGTGATCATCGCTCCCCCGCCCATGGCCCGGACGCCGTCCACGTGGAGCTCTGCCACCAGCCGGTCGCCGGCAAAGATGGGGCGGTGGTGCGTGAAGCGCTGGTCGGCGTGGACCACGCGGGAGAAGTCGATGCCGGCGTCCGGATCCTCGATGAGCTGGGCGTCGGCGCGTTGGGCGATGATGATGGCGAACGTCGGCGGGGCAACAAGGTCGGCGTGGCCCAGGGCCTTGGCGGCGTCCACGTCGAAGTGTGCACGGTGGGTTGCTTTCACGGCGCGGGCGAACTCGCGGATCTTCTCGCGGCCGACGTCGTACACCTCTGCGGCAGGGTAGCTTCTGCCCTGCAGGTCCGGATTGATAGTCATGGGCTCAAGCCTATCGCTGCCTCATCTCGCGGGCGGTCTTGCAGGCCTTGGTATGATGGTTTTATCAATCCATCAATCGGCGGGGCTTGCTCCTGAGGCAGTCACCGCGCACAGGAGCGCTGCCATGTTGTCCTCCGCCCAGGCTCCGCTGTACGAGATCAAAGCCAACCTCTTCAAGGCTTTAGCGCATCCGGCAAGGATCCGGGTCCTTGAGCTGCTGGCAGCGGCGCCCAGGGAAACTGCGCCAGTGAGTTACCTGCTGGCAGAAACCGGGCTGGAAGCGTCCCACCTCTCCCAGCACTTGGCCACCCTGCGGAAGCACAAGGTGGTGACGTCGGTACGCACTGCCAATGCGGTGACCTATCAGTTGGCGCATCCCGGAGTTTCGCAGCTGCTTGCCATCGCGCGGACGTTCCTGCTGGACAGCCTCGCTGAATCGCACGAGCAGCTCAGGCTGGCACAGCAGTTGCCGGCAGAGCACCTGTCACCCGGAGCAGCCTCGTGAGCACAGGCCAGCGCACCGCCACCGGCCCGGCGATCCGGAGGGCACGGCGGTTCCTGCCGTCCCGGAAGGACTACGCGGGGCTCGCGGCATCATGGCGTACCGATCTGCTGGCCGGCATCACCGTGGGCATCGTGGCGCTGCCGCTTGCCCTGGCATTCGGCGTGAGCTCCGGGGTGGGCGCTGAAACCGGACTTGTAACAGCGATCGTGGCCGGGCTGGTGGCGGCTGTTATGGGCGGCTCCCCGGTGCAGGTGTCCGGGCCCACCGGCGCCATGGTTGTGGTGCTTGCTCCCGTGGTGGCGGTCCACGGCACCGGCAGTGTGGCTCTTTTGTCCCTGATGGCGGGCGTGCTGGTCTGTGTGCTGGGTTTCAGCGGCCTGGGCCGGGCTGTAGCCTTCATACCTTGGCCGGTGGTGGAGGGTTTTACCCTCGGCATCGCGGCCATCATCTTCCTTCAGCAGGTCCCGCTTGCCACCGGCACGTCCGGAACCCCGGGACACAACACACTCCTTGCGGCCATCGAGGCGGCATCGACGGCGGCCGCTCCAACCGTCCTGCTGACGCTCGCACTCGTGGCGCTGGTCGCCGTCGTTATGGTTCTGGCGCAAAAGCTGTCCCGGGCGCTTCCCGCGAGCCTGCTCGCGGTTTTCCTGGCCACGGCAGCTGCCGAGCTCCTGCAGCTGGACATTCCCCGGATCGGCCCTCTTCCGCATTCCCTGCCGGCGCCTGCCATCCCCGCTTTTGAGCTGGCCTCCTTGGGCAGCCTGGCGATGCCCGCTGTGGCCATCGCCTGCCTGGCTGCCATTGAGTCCCTGCTCTCTGCGAGGGTGGCCGCCGGGATGAGCGGTCCGGACGGCAAGCCCACCGGGCCCTACACTCCGGACCGGGAGCTGACGGGACAGGGCCTGGCGTCCATCGCGGCCGGCCTGTTTGGCGGCATGCCTGCCACCGGGGCCATCGCGCGGACCGCGGTCAATGTTCGCTCAGGAGCCAGGACGCGCCTTGCAGCAGCAATCCATGCGGTGGTGTTGCTGGGCATCACGTATTTTGCCTCGGGGATGGTCAGCCGCATTCCGCTGGCGGCGCTGGGCGGGATCCTGATGGTTACGGCAGTACGGATGGTTTCGCGGCGGACCGTCACCGCCATCCTGGGTTCCACCAGGCCGGACGCCGCCGTCTTTGTTCTCACGGCCATCATTACGGTAGCTTTCGACCTGATTGTTGCCATCCAGATCGGGCTTGCCGCGGCGGCCCTTTTCGCGCTGCGGAAATTCGCGTCACTGAGCAGTGTGCAGCGTGAGGACATTCCCGGGGAGCCGTCCGAAGGAGATGAGCACATCGCCGTCCTCCGGCTGGACGGAGCCATGTTCTTTGGAGCCGCCGAACGGATCCTCCAGGAAATCAGCCAGGTCAAGGACGTCCAGGTGGCCATCATCAGGCTCTCCCAGGTGCGGATGCTCGACGCCACCGGTGCCCACGCCCTGGTCGAGGTCATCTCTGCCCTGGAACTGCGCGGAATCACAGTCCTGCTCAAGGGTGTCCGGCCGGATCACCTGGCGTTGGTTACCAACGTGGGAGTAATCCGTTCCCTGCGGCACCACAAGCACCTGTTTGAGCGTCTGCCCGACGCCGTGGAGCATGCCCGCAGCCACGTCCGCCGGAGTGCGGGCTACCGCTTGTAGCCCTTGCGGATGGCCTGGCCGCGGACCACGATGCCGGCGATGTGCAGGACAAGTCCCAGCCCGATCAGCGGGAGCGATGCCATGGCCAGCGCCTGGTTGCCGCTGGTGTTGCCAACGAGGTTCAAAATGATGCCGACGGCGATCAGTCCCATCGCGCTGAAAACCAGGACTTTGTAGCGGGTTGGCGCAGTGGCCCAGAATTCGTTCAGCACCTTGCCAGTCTACCGGGCTTCAGAACAGCGCTTCCTGGACCGCCGGAACCTCGGATGAGTGCCGGCCCAGTTCGATGGTGCGGCCCTTGAGCCGGCCCAGGTCCAGCACGAACTCCAGGTTGGAGCCGTCCAGCGTGGCCAGGACGAAGCTGCCGCAGACGGACCGGACGGTGAAGCCGTGGGCGCCCGAGTCCAAAGCGTGCGGGTAGGCGTGCCGGGCAGTTCCGGAGCACAGCCGCCCGGCCAGCCGCGGTCTGGTCCAGGTTTCAGTCACTACCTCGAAGCCGTCTTCATCCGCACCGGGCAGAAGCCGGCGCGCGTCGTCGGCCAGGGCGGCGTTGCGGGAATTAAGCTGGTCCGCGGGTGCCGGCGCAGCCAGGGCTGCAGCCTTCGCCGCCGAGCGCACCTGCTGCGGCAGCCCGCCGTCGCGCGTCACCAGGTCCTCAAGGATCCGCACCACCCGGCCGTCGGCAGCGCGGGCAATGTAACTGGCCGCCACGGCACCCTGTTCGGCGAGCCGCTGCCACTTTCGAAGATCGGATGCCGTTCCCACCTTGCTGGCCCCGCTGGCAAACGTGGCGATATACAGCCAGTGCGGCTGCATCAGGTAGCTGCGCAGCCCGGGCGGCACGCCGCCGCCCCGGTGGAAGTCATGCATCAGCCGGAAGTCGTCCGCCACAAAGCACCGTTCGCACTGGTGTCCCCGGGCAGACGGAGACCGGCCTTTGCACAGGATATGGTCACGGCGGCCGGGGCCGTGCACCCGGTGGTGGCCCAGGCAGGACGTCCCTTCGACGGCGAGCCGGAAGCCCAGCCGCGTGCCGTCGTCGAGCGCTGTTTCGGTGAAGGTGCCGTCCGGGCCCTGCAGCCGCAGGACGGGAAGGGCTGCAGGCGCCCCGGGAGACTCCGGCGGCGCAGGCCAAAAGACCCCGTGGACCAGATAGGACGTATCGGTCACGGGGTCTCCTGAAGAAAAATCTGCGGGCGTTACAGCGCGGGCTGCACTCCAAAGGCTACCGCGAGCTTCATGATCTTTTCGGCGCGGCCCAGCCGGGGCAGGTCGGATCCGTCGCGGATGACCCGGCCGTTGGCTTCGAAGTCCGCCATGAAGTCCGTGGCCCAGGCGACATCCGACGGAGTGGGGCTGATGACCTCGTTGATGACGGGGGTCTGGTCGATGGCCAGGCACAGTTTGCCGGTCATGCCCATCATCACGGTGATGCCGGTCTGCTCGCGCAGGATGGGGTGGTTGGTGCCCACGGTGGGGCCGTCGATGGGGCCCGGCAGGTTGCCCACCCGGCTGGCGACCACGAGCTTGGCACGCGGGTAGGCCATCGCTTCGGCGGTGGCGGCCATGCCGGTATCGCGGCGGAAGTCGCCCGAGCCGAAGGCGAGGCGGAACGCGCCCTGGGCCTTGGCGATGTGGTTGGCTTCCTCGATGCCGACGGCGGATTCCACCAGCGGGATGACGGGGGTTTTGCCGTCCATGCGGTGGAAGGATTCGGTGACCTGGTCAGCGGACTCGGTCTTGGCGAGCATCACGCCGAGAAGGCCCGGGGTGCCGCGCAGGCCGGCGAGGTCGTCCGCCCAGAAGGGGCTGGTGGCGTCGTTGATGCGGACCCAGGCCTTGCCGCCTGCGGTCAGCCAGTCGATCACGTTGTTCCGCGCCTGGTCCTTCTGCGACGGGTCCACGGCATCTTCAATATCCAGGATGATCGAGTCGGCGCGGGACACTGCCGACTGGTCGAACAACTCCTGCTTCATGGCATTCACGAGGAGCCAGGAGCGGGCGATCTCTGCTGGGATATTGCGTTCCGGCCTTATGGTCTCGGTGGCGATGGTAGACGTCATGTATCTACCGTATCCGCCCCGCCACCGCGATGCCTCTGAAAATGGCCCGCGTGTGAGGATCAATACGAACTAAACGGGATATGACTGTTGCCTCTCCATATGGAGGCGGCAGCAAGGGCCGCAATGGGAGTCCCATACGGCACCTGCTGCTGCTCCATGGGGGTGGTCAGGGGATGTTGCTGCCCCGCGCAGTGATCCAGAGTTTGTACCAGTCCGCCCGGCTCATGGTTTCGGCCACGCGGGCAGCATCTGCACAGGCCCGGATGCGGCCGCGGTTGACCGTCCCGATCACCGGTGCAATGCCCGCGGGGTGCTTCATCAGCCAGCCCAGCAGGACGGACTCCCCCGAGCTGCCGTACTCACCCGCCAGTTGCGCCACCAGTTCAGCGGTAGCAGCCTCTGCGGACGTTGGGCTGTCCGGTTCCGCACCCGTATAGAGGCCCCGGGCGAGCGAGCCGTAGGCCTGCAGGGTGATGCGGTTCCGGACGCAGTACTCCAGGGTGCCGTGCGGGAAACTGTAGTCCAGGTGCTCGGCATGGTTCACCAGCACCTGGCTTTCCAGCCAGGCCCGCTTCAACAGGCTCATCTCCAGCTGGTTGGCCACCACCGGAGTTTCCAGCCGGTCCTGCAGCGCCTCGATCTGTGCCCCGGACATGTTGGACACCCCTAGGTGCCGGACCTTGCCTTCCGCCATCAGCTGTCCGACGGCGGCAGACACCTCCGCCGGGTCCGCCAGGGGGTCCGGGCGGTGCAGCAGGAGGATGTCCGCGTAGTCCGTCCGCAGCCGCTTCAGGCTTTCGTTGACCCGCTCCAGGATGGCTTCCCGGCTGAGGTCGTAGTGCGTCTGCAGGCCCCGTTCATTCAGCCTGATGCCGCACTTGGTCTGCAGCCGGATCCGGTCCCGAAGCCCCGGCGTGGCAGCCAGCACCTCGCCGAACACTGCCTCGGACTTGCCGCTGCGGTAGATGTCCGCGTGGTCGAACAACGTGATCCCGGCATCCAGGGCAGCCTGGACGGCGGCAGCGGCTTCGTCCACATGCTCACCGGCATGGGGCTCGTCGGACCAGCTGCCGCCCAGGCCCATGCAGCCGTAGATGAGTTCCTGCATCAGGCGGGCCACCCCGTACGGTTTGTCGAGCCTTTGCGGCTTGGCGGCATCACCGCAGCCATGCAGTGGTGTTGGAGGGCAGCTTGCCGTCTTCAAGCAGTGCGCTGCTGATCAGGACTTCGCCGGCAGGCAGGCCGACGGCGGTGTTCCCGAAGTTGGTGACCGACTGCCAGCCATTTGGGCGGCGGAAGTGCAGGACGTCAGGGCTGCCGGTCTCCACCCATTCCAGCTCCTCGCCGGTCAGCAGTTCGCGGCGGAGCTTCAGGGCCTTGCGGTAGAGCTCCAGCGTGGAGCCTTGGGTCCCGTCCTGCGCTTCCACGGCGTATTTGCTGAACCAGTCGGGCTGGGGCAGGTGCGCACCGCCGGCGCCGAAGCCGAAGGAGGTTCCCTCAACCTTCCAGGGCAGCGGGACGCGGCAGCCGTCGCGGCCGATCTCCACGCCCTTGTTGCGGAAGAAGGAGGGGTCCTGGCGCTCGGACTCGGGGATCTCGGCGACTTCCTGCAGGCCCAGTTCCTCGCCCTGGTAAAGGTAGGCCGAGCCCGGCACGGCGAGCATCAGCAGCGTGGCTGCGCGGGCACGGCGTTCACCGAGCTCCACGTCCAGCTCTTCCTTGGGGCCGCCGGCGAGCAGCCAGTCCTTCCCGTCCTGGCCCTTGGTGCCGGCCTTGCCTTTGGAACGCTGCGGCAGGCCGTAGCGGGTGGCGTGGCGGACCACGTCGTGGTTGGAGAACACCCAGGTGGAGGAGGCGCCCGTTGCGGCGGCCTCGGCCAGGTTGCGGCTGATGATTTCCTTGTACTCGGCGGCGTCGAAGTCGGCTTGGAGCAGGTCGAAATTGAAGGCCTGGCCGAGCCCATGCGGGCTGGCATAGCGGGCCCGGCGGGTGGCGTGGACCCATGCTTCGGCGACGGCGGTGCGCGGCGGGTTGTACTCGTTGAACACCTCGCGCCATTCGGCGTAGATTTCGTGGACCTCGTCCCGGTCCCAGAAGGGGTGCGTGCCGTCGTCGAACCCGTCCACGCCGGTGTTGGCCGCGCTCAGTTCCAGCTTGGAGAGCAGCGGTTCGGTCAGGTCCTTGGTGAGCGCGTGCGCCACGTCCACGCGGAAGCCGTCCACGCCGCGGTCTGACCAGAAGCGCAGGGTCTTGAGGAAGTCCTCACGGATTTCCCGGTTGGACCAGTTCAGGTCCGGCTGCTCCTTGGCGAAGATGTGCATGTACCACTGGCCTGGGGTGCCGTCAGGTTCGGTGATCCGTTCCCAGGCCGGTCCGCCGAACACTGAGTCCCAGTCCGACGGCGGGAACTCGCCGTTGGGGCCCTTCCCGTCGCGGAAGATGTAGCGGTCGCGGGCGGGCGAGCCCTTAGGTGAGGCGAGGGCCTCCTGGAACCACTGGTGCCTGTTCGAGGAATGGTTGGGCACGATGTCAGCGATCAGCTTGATGCCGGCCTCGTGCAGCGCTTTGGCCATCTCGTCAAAGTCCGCCAGGGTTCCCAGCTTGGGGTCCACGTCGCGGTAGTCGTCCACGTCGTAGCCGCCGTCAGCCAGCGCGGAGGGGTAGAACGGGCTCAGCCAGACGGCGTCGATCCCGAGCGATTTCAGGTAGGGAACCTTAGAGGTGATGCCCTTGAGGTCACCGATGCCGTCACCGTTCGAGTCGGCGAAGCTGCGCGGATAGATCTGGTAGACGGAGGCCTGGCGCCACCAGTTCGGATCGGCCAGGCGGTCGGAATCGGACAGGGTTGCCAGGGTGGCGGTGGTGGACAAGGGGTGATCCTTTGCTTCTTGTCGACTATATTTATTTTGAATCTAAATTTAGTTGCCCAAGTATTATCTGGCGCGATCCGCAGAAAGGTCAACAGCATGGCTGAAACCACCGCTGCCACCCCGCAGTTGTTGCGCCGGGTGAGCGCCGGTGCAGTCCTGGAATTCATGCGCTCCGCCACCGTGGTCACGGTCACCGAGGTCATGGAGGCAACCGGTCTGACGCGGGCCACCGCCATCGCCGTGTGCGAAGACCTTAAGGATCGGGGCTGGATCCGGGAACTGGAGAACCAGCGCGCCTTCGGCGACTACCAGAAGGGGCGCCCGGCCAGGCGGTTCGAGCTCAACGAGCGCGCCGGGTGCGTCCTCGGCATGGACGTGGGCGTTTCCAAGGCAACTGTGGTGGTATCGGATCTTCGGGGCAACACGCTCGGCAGGTCAAGCCAGCCGTTTGCGGAAGCGGAAATTTCCGCCGAAGAGCGCATCTCGGTCATCGACCGCGCCGCCCTGGCGGCCTTGGACCAGGCGGGCGCCTCCCCGGAAGCCGTGCTCGCTGCCTGCGCCGGCATCGCCGCACCGGTGGACCGCAACGGGGACGTGCTGGCCGCCCAGCACTTCTGGGGATTGTTCGACGTCGGGCTGAAGTCGGCGCTGCGGGACCGCCACGGCTGGACGGTACTGCTGGAAAACGACGCCAACCTGGCCGCCCTGGGCGAACGGTGGCAGGGCGCGGCCGCCGGGATCGACGACGTCGTGGTGATCCTTGCCAGCGAACGCTTCGGCGCGGGAGTGGTCGACGGCGGGCGGCTGCTTCACGGCAGCCGTGGCGGCGCCGGCGAACTCGCGTTCCTCGAGCATGTCCAGGGCGTGGGCGACACCTACGGGATCGCGAGCCTTGCCAGGACCTGGGCCGCCGAGGCGCTGGCGGGCAACGCCGGGACATCCCTCCGGGCCCATGCCTCCGGCGGGGTCGAGGCAGAGCAGGTGTTCGCCGCCGCCGCCGGCGGGGATGAAGTGGCACTGGACATCCTTGACCGCCTGGCTGACAGGTTGGCCCGCATCATCGGCGCGGTATCCACGTTGCTGAACCCGGAGCTGGTGGTGATCGGCGGCGCAGTGGCCAACTCCGCCGGCGTCCTGCTGGAACCCATCGGCCGGCGGCTGACTGAGCTTACTGCCACACCCCCGCGGGTGGCGGTCTCACCGCTGGGCGACTCGATTGTCACCGTGGGTGCTGTCCGCGCCGCCCTTGACTACGTGGAGAGGCACTCCCTGGACCTGGCACTGGCGGCACCGCTCAGCTAAGCGACTCCAGCGCCGCCGCGACAGGCAGCGAACCGTCGCAGAATTCAATGGTCTTCCCTGCCGTTTGTGGCAGGTCCAGCACCGCTGCCGCAACGATGGCAGTGTTGCTGCGCGACGTTGCCCGCTCCCCCGCAGGATCAGGATCCACAGCGATCATGCCCGTGCCCGGCTTGTCCGTGAGTCCACCCGGACCCAGGATGGTCCAGGCAAGGCCAGTGCTGCGCAGGTATTCGTCCGCCGCTGCCTTGGCTTCGGCGTAGGCGAAAAAGCCGTGGTCCGCCGGCACACCGTGGTCCTTGCGGGCGCCCAGGTAGGACACCATCACGTAACGGTTGACGCCGGCCTGCCCTGCCGCGTCCATGGAGCGGATGGCGGCATCCCGGTCCACAGCGTACGTCCTGTCCGGATTCCCCCCGCCTGCACCGGCTGACCAGACCACGGCGTCGTGGCCCTGCAGGGCATCGGCGAGGGCCGCCGTCGTCGAATTCTCCACGTCAAGGACCGACGGCGTGGCGCCCGTTTCCGCTACGTCGGCGGCATGGTCCGGGTTGCGGATGAACGAGGTGACGGCGTGGCCTTCTTCCGCCAGCAGGGTGGACAGGTGGAGGGCCACTTTGCCGTGGCCGCCGATAATTGCGATGCGTGTCATGTCCCCCATTCTGCCCTTTAGCCCAGGCAGCGGTAGCGGAGGTACACCACGCCGTTGCCGAACCGGTGCTCGTCGAGGAGGTCGAGCCGCAGGTTAAGTTCGTCCGGCAGGTACCGCAAACCGCCTCCCACCGCCACCGGGTTGACGAAGAGCTGGCACTCGTCCACCAGCCCGGCACGGAGCGCGGCGGCGGCGAGGGTGGCACCGCTAATGCCGATATTCCGGTCCGTGCCGGCCTTCAGCTCCCGCACGGCATCGGGGTTGAAGCTGCGCTCCACACGGGTGCGGGCAGTGGTGGCATGGGCGAGCGAAGAGGAGTAGACAACCTTGTCTGCCCCGCGCCAGATCCGGGCAAAATCCTGGATGACCGGCGGATCCTCGGGCCCGCCCATCGTGTCCCATACGGACATGACCTCGTACATGCGCCGCCCGAAAAGGTACGTGCCGGCGTCGCGCTCCAGGTCGTTTACGAAGGCGTGGACTTCCTCGTCCGGTGCGCTCCAGTCAAAGTTGCCCTGGCTGTCCGCGAGGTAGCCGTCCAAAGAGATGATGCCGGAGTAGATGAGCTCGCCCATCCGCCCATTCTGCCGGTGCGGGTGGCTTTGCGTAAGGGCAGGGCCCCTACGACGCGTCCGGCTGGCCGTCACCGCCCGCGGGCTGCCGCTCACGGACGAAGAACTGCTGGGCCAGGGTCCAGATATTTGTCACGGTCCAGTAGATCAGGACGCCGATAGGGAAGAGGATGCCGCCCAGGCCGAACACGAGCGGCAGGCTGTAGAGCAGGATCTTCTGCTGCCGCATAAAAGGCGGTTCCGGCGTCCCTGTGGACGCATTCCGCGCGAGGATCAGCCTTTGGGTGAGGAACTGTGCCGCGGTCATGGCAAGGATCATCACGACGGTCAGGATCACGACGGCGGCCTGGTCCCCGCCGCCGTGCAATACCGATGCGGTGAGCGGGGCGCCGAAGATGCCGGACTGGTCGAACTGCACCACCAGGTCGCGGCTCATGGCACCAATTCCCTGGCCCTGGCGGGCAAGTGTGCTGATGCCGGACAGGACCTGGAACAGCGCGAGGAAGAAGGGCAGCTGGATCAGCAGGGGCAGGCATGCCGAGAAGGGGTTGGTCCCGTGCTTTTTGTACAACTCCATCTGTTCCCGGGCCATTGCCTGGCGGGAGACCGCGTCTGTTTTGCCCTGGTATTTTTCCTGCAGCTTCATCAGGTCCGGCTGCAGCAGCCGCATCCGGCGTTGGGCTTTCACTTGCTGCAGGAAAATCGGAATTAGGGCGGCCCGGATCACCAGTACCAGCCCGATGATGGACAGGGTCCACGTCCAGCCGCTGGCCGCCGGCAGGCCCAAGGCGCCCAGCCTGTCATGGAACCCAACCATGATGGCGGACACCAGCCACCGGAACGGAACCATGATTTCGTCAAGAAAGCCCATACGTTTCCCCATCCCTCAGATGCCGCAAAGCTACGGCGAAACGGGGAGCTTGTCACGCAGGGGCTGGCCGGGGCAGAATTTCCGCCCCGGCTGCCACGGAAGTCCATTGGTTGCTGCTTTGGCGTGCGTAGAAACAGAGAGCCCCCTGGAACTTAGTGAATTCAGGGGGCTATCTGCAGTTAAGGTGTCTTGGGTCGAAGCGCCACCATCCACCCGGCGAACTCGCGTGCGGCACTGAAGGTCCACGTCTTCGCACCGCTTGGTCCCGCGACCGCCTGGACGCCATCAGCGACTTCAAAGCGGCGGGCACCGGCCTCGACGGCCTGGGTCATTCCGGAGGGTGAAGTGAGCGTCACGGAGCTGGAGTTGACGCTCATGCATCCGACGAGCATCGCGTTCGCGGCCGTGGTTGTTACTGCTGGGACTGCTCCCGAGGATGCTGCAGCGCCTGTCGCCGACGTAGCGACTCCGTCGAGCCCTGAGGCGCCGGAGTACCTCGCGATACCCGCGCCGCTCGTCGTCGAAGTTGTCATCCAGGAATAGCTCGCAGGCTCGGACGCAGTGGCCACCTTGTAGTAACCATAGACTTTCGGGTTTGCGATGGTGGTCACGGCTGCTATCCGTGTCCACCCGGCAGGCACACCGGTCGCTGCGACTGTGCCGCCGTTCAGGGCGAGACAGCTAACGAGCAGATCACCTTGGCCGACATTGGCCGGCTTGGGAACTGTGAGCGTGGTGGTGGCCGTGGTGTTCACCGCCTGACTCACCGACTCCCGGACGATGCCGCTGCTGCCGCCGGGGTCACTGGGGGCCACTGTCCAGGTCTGAGTCGCCGGCGTGGCATCGGCGTTACCCGCTGCGTCGGTGGCCACGACAGCGAACGTATGGGATGCGTTGGACAATCCGGTGTAGGTCTGGGGCGAGGTGCATGCGGCGCGCGGAGCACCGTCAAGGCTGCACTGGAACGTCGAATTGGCTTCACTTGAGGTGAAGGCGAAGATGGCGCTGGTCGATGTTGTTGTTGCAGGTGGTCCCGAGCTAATTGCCGTCTCAGGGGGCGTGGTGTCTGTAGGCGGAGGCGTGGTGCCCACCGTCCATGTATAGACCGCGGGGGTCGCGTCAACGCCGTTCTGGTCAGAGGCACGAACCTGGAAGGTATGCGTGCCGCTCGCCAACCCGGAGTAGGAGACCGGACTTACGCAATTTGTGAACGATGTGGTGTCGAGCGCGCAGGCGAAGGTGGCGCTGGCCGATGTCGAGGTGAAGCTGAATTGGGCCGATGTTGAGGCCGTCGGGTTGGCCGGCTTGCTAGTGATAGTGGTGTCAGGCGGAGTGGGGGTTGCGGTCCCGGCTCCAATTTTGCGCGGATCGTAAGCCGCATCGACGAGCAGAGCAGGTGAGTAGGCGGCTGCGATGGACTGCCACGGAACCGCTTTGAAGTTCTGGCGTTGTTCGTTGGCAGTGTCCTGGGTGACGAAAAAACCCTGGGGGAAGGGACCGCCGACGCCGAAGTTGGTGACGTCTATGCCGTCCATACCGGTGACAGCATCGATCCCGTTCCCGGCGGGGATGGCAAAGGCGCCCAATGGTCGGTTGTCATCGCGGCTATAGATGTGGAATCGGTTGGAGCCCTGACTGGCCGCCAGCAGGTAGCCGGCGCCCCCGCTTCCGTAGTAAATGCTGATGCCCTTGATGTCCTGGATGATGTCGCCGCCGTTCTCGGTGGTGCTGACAACTCTCGTTCCGGCGGTCGGGTCCCCGGGTTCGGCTCCGTAGCGCCAGATTCCGCCGATGTCCTCCTGCGCAATGTACAGCCGCTTCATCTCGTCATCGGCCACCAGGCCCTCGGTGTGGGCAGGACCGCTCACCGTCCAGCTGCGCACGAGCCGGCCGGTGACTGATCCCGAGGAGCCATCAAGTTCCCACTGCTCCACCTTGCCGACATCCGTGACATAGGCGAAGTATTTGCCGGTGTCGGGTGAGTGGTAGAAGGAGAACCCGCGGGGCGTCGCAATGCTGGCGGTGGGCAAGAAGCTGCCGGCCTTGGTCAGTGAGCCGTCCGAATCGTTGACTTTGTAAAAATCAAGGCTCCGTTCCCGGTTCGAGACACCCACCAGGCCTACGCGGCTGCCGCCGAGAGGGAAGTTGTAGCGAACATCAACGTTGTTCATCCGCCCGTCGGGGTAGTAGAACAGCTGCCGTCCGGACAGGTCGTAGACGACGAGACCGTGCCCGTCCCTGCTCTTGTCCGTGCCGATGATGGTGCTCTTCGAGGGGTCGGTGGGATGGATCCAGATGGCCGGATCGTCCGCGGCGTCCGGCGTTCCGGGTATCGGGGCCGTTTCGACCGTTGCAGGCACCTGGACTACAGCCGCACTCGCGACGGGAGCGGTGAGCCCCACAATCAGCCCGGCCGCCGCCAGCCCCGCAACAGACTTCGACGTGAGCATCAACCTTAGGAGTAGCCAAAGCCAGCCGCCGAACGTCCGGCCGCGGCGACGGCGCTTTGGGGAATACTGTTGCTTTGTATTTGTCTTGAGCGGATTCATCGCGTTCCGATTTCTAGAAATCTCAGACTGAGTCAGGTGCGCTGGGAACTTGCCGGGCGGGAAGCACAGCGACCATTGCTGCACTGATGAACGGGCCTCTAGGTCTGTTGGCAGTGTCATACGCCGCCCTAACTAACGACTGGCGCGTGGCGCGGCGATAATTCGAATGCTAGTACCCGGGCAAGCCAAGGGTAAGGCCCTCACTTGATTTAGGGGGCATGGCAAAGCGCACAATACGGGTATTAGGGCAAACGAGTGTGTGGGAGGGGGGTTATAGGACAAAACGTGTGTATGGGAGGGGCTTGCTTCCCAGTAAGCGCGCGGGAAATCCGGGATAGCTAAGCTTTTGAAGCTTAGGGTGGCTGGGGTGCTTGCATATCTCTGGAATGTTTGATTTGTGGCCGCGGGCTGGTTCGGAACGGGAAAACAGCCGCCGGCAAACAGCGGTACCGGTGTCTGGAGTGCGGAGCAAGCCGCTCGAGTGAGCGTTCTGATGTGAGCCGCCGGGCTGAATTGGACGCATTTCTGGGCTGGCTGCTAGGCACGGCGAATCAGTCCGCGGCAACCTCATTCGGCACGGCCCGTTCTTTCCGCGCCGCACCGGATGGTGCTGGAACATCGCCCCCGAGATTCCGGTCACGGGCGAGGTCCATGACCAGATTCAGGTCGACGGGATCTATGTCGGCTCGTGGTGCTGCCTGATCGCTGTGGCCGGGGATCACGTGCTGGGTTGGCAGTGGTGCGATACCGAGAAGAAGGCCGCGTGGGCTGCCCTGCTCGCCCGGTTCCCCGCCCCCACCGTCGTGGTCACCGATGGCGGCTCAGGGATCGCAGCGGCCCTGTCCGAGTGCTGGAGTGAGACCGCGGTTCAACGGTGTCTGGTCCACGTCCAACGGAACGTCCGGACCTACCTGACAGGCCGTCCCAGGACTGAAGCGGGCAAGGCGCTACTGCGGCTAGGAAGGGCCCTGACGAGGATCACGACCGCGGACGAGGCCGCCGCGTGGCTGGGCGGGTTGAACGACTGGCATCAGAGTTACGGACACCTGGTCAAAGCCCGCACCTACCGGAGCGGCAGTGCCATTGTGCCGGGCTGGGTCAGGGCGAATCAGGCCTGGTGGTACACCCACGACAGGCTCCGTAAGGCCTACCGGCTGCTGGAACGACTCAGCCAAGCCGGCACACTTTTCACCTACCTGCGCGCTGAGTTCGCCGGGCTGCAGATCGCCTCAACGACCAACCGCATCGAAGGCGGCACCAACGCCCAACTCCGGTTGCTGCTGCGGGCCCACCGCGGCATGAGCGAAGAGCACCGCAAACGCGCGATCGAGTGGTACCTCTACCTCCACAGCGAACAACCCCTACCACCGGCCAAACTCATCAAAACCGAGCATTACCGTCCAACCGAGACCGAAGCCGGGACCATGGTCGAGCAGAAACCCGGACCCGAGCTCTACAGCACCGGACTCAGCGCAGACGAAGGCCTCTGGCACCGCAAAGGATGGGCAGGCCGCACATGACACACCCGCGAATTACACACGTTTTGTCCTATAACCCTGGGAGGGGGCTTGCCTGCAAACAGGAAAGCCCCCGGAATCTCGGGGGATTCCGGGGGCTTAGCCTGTAGCGGTGGGGAGGCTCGATCTCCCGACCTCACGATTATGAGTCGTGCGCTCTAACCAACTGAGCTACACCGCCACGAATGAGAAAAACCTGCGCCAAGCCGGTCAAAACCGCCTTGACACAGGCCCTCATCCAGAGCCCCCCACCGGAATCGATCCGGTGACCTCGTTCTTACCAAGAACGCGCTCTACCACTGAGCTAGGGGGGCAACGAGTAAATACTCTACCGGAAGATTTCATCACCAACAAATCGGGCTCCGGGGCGGTTCGGGGGCGGTGCAACACTTGCATTTCGCCCTGCAATTTCCGCCATTTTCCGCGCCAGTGCTGGGATCTACGGGCGTGCGGGAAACCGCCGGGACCAGGGCTGCGGCAGGCTATTGCGCCGTTCGAAGGCCCCGATGTGTCGAGTCCCACATCCTGCCATACCAGTTAAACGCCGATGGGCCGGCTCGAAAGCCGGCCCATCGGGGGAAATCGGTCAATTAGAAGCTGACGGGTTTACCACTTGCCCTTGCGGTTGAAGTCGCGCTGGCCGCCCTCGTTGCCGTGGCGGGGCTTGCGGGAGCCGTCGCCGTGGCCGCCGAAGCGGGAGTCGCTGGCCTGGCCGCGGCTGGAACCGCTGTCGGCACTAAAGCTGCGCTCCGAACGCTCGCTGTACGAGCGGCCGCCGCGGTCCGCGGAGCCGCGTTCGCCGTCGTTCTTCCGGAACTCCTTTTTGAAACCGCCGTTGCCCTTGAAGTTGCCGCCACGGTCGCCGCCACGGCCGCCCTGGTAGGCGCCGCGGTCACCGGAGGGCTTGCGGCCGTTGTCCAGCTCGAGGTGGATCAGCTCGCCGCCGATCCGGGTGCGGGACAGGGCACGCAGCTGCTCGGGGCTGAGGTCCGCTGGGAGCTCCACCAGGGAGTGGTCCGAGCGGATGTCGATCCCGCCGATCTGCGCCGAGGAGATGCCGCCTTCGTTGGCGATAGCGCCCACGATGGAACCGGGCATGACGCGCTGGCGGCGTCCCACGGCGATCCGATAGGTGGCATTGCCTTCGGTCAGTGTGCGGGTAGGCCCGCGAGAGCCGAAGCCGTCCTTGGAGCGCTCGCGCTTCTGGAACTCGGGAGCTGCCGGCAGTTCCTTGACCAGCAGCGGCTGCCCGCCCTGCGCCATCACGGCAAGGGCTGCCGCGATTTCCGAAGCCGGAACGTTGTGCTCTTCCTCGTAAGAGGCGATGAGGTCACGGAACGGGGCGACGTCCTCGGAGGCCAGGGTCTCCGTGATGCGCTCGGCGAACTTGCCCAGGCGCAGCGTGTTCACAGTCTCGGCGGTCGGCAGGTGCATCTGCTCCACCGGCTGGCGGGTGGCCTTCTCAATGGAACGCAGCAGGTACTTCTCGCGCGGGGTCATGAACAGGATGGCGTCACCGGAACGGCCTGCACGGCCGGTGCGGCCGATGCGGTGGACGTAGGACTCTGTGTCGTGCGGGATGTCGTAGTTGATCACGTGGCTGATGCGTTCCACGTCCAGGCCACGGGCGGCGACGTCTGTGGCCACGAGGATGTCGATGCGGCCTTCCTTCAGCGCGTCCACGGTGCGTTCACGCTGCTGCTGCGGAATGTCACCGTTGATCGCTGCAGCCTGGAAACCGCGGGACTTCAGCTTGTCAGCCAGGTCCTCGGTGGCCATCTTGGTGCGCACGAAGGCGATTACGCCGTCGAACTCTTCCACCTCGAGGATGCGGGTCATCGCGTCCAGCTTGTGCGGGCCCATGACCTGCAGGTACCGCTGGCGGGTGTTGGCGCCGGTGGTGGTCTTGGACTTCACCGAGATCTCGGCCGGGTTGTTCAGGTACTGCTTGGACATCCGGCGGATCTGGCTTGGCATGGTGGCGGAGAACAGCGCAACCTGGCGGTCAGACGGGGTCTGCTGGAAGATCTGCTCCACGTCTTCGGCGAAGCCCATACGCAGCATTTCGTCGGCTTCATCCAGCACGAGGTACTGGAGCTCGGAGAGGTCCAGGGAGCCCTTGGAGATGTGGTCGATCACGCGGCCGGGGGTACCAACAACCACCTGGGCGCCGCGGCGCAGGCCGGCCAGCTGGGGGCCGTAAGCAGAACCGCCGTACACGGGCAGCACGGTGAAGTCATCGATGTGCTTGGCGTAGGAGGTGAAGGCCTCGGCCACCTGGAGCGCGAGCTCACGGGTGGGGGCCAGCACGAGGGCCTGGGTCTTGCGGGACGGGCCGTTGAGGTCGTGGAGTTCGGCCAGGCGGGACAGTGCCGGTACTGCGAATGCTGCAGTCTTACCGGTGCCGGTCTGGGCGAGGCCAACCACGTCGCGGCCCTCGAGCAGCAGCGGGATGGTGGCTGCCTGGATGGGTGAGGGCTTCTCGTAGCCAACATCCTGCAGGGCAGCCAGGACGCGGCCATCGATGCCGAGATCGGCGAAGCGCACGCCGTCCTCTTCGGATTCCTCAGCCTTGGCGGCGGGAGCCTCAACGGCCGGAGTTTCAACTGCCGGTGCGGAAGTCTCGGCTGCGGGCTCAGCAGGCTCTGCTGCGGGGATAGCGGCCTCGGTGAATTCGACGGCTGCGGTCTCGACGCCGGTGTTCTGGGCGTCGATGGTTTCGTTTTGATTTTCGGGCATAGGGAAATATTCCTCATCCATAGGGGGCCAGGCGGCACTACCCGAGGTGAGCGGAGCCGCAGTACGTGTGCCGTGGATGCCGGGCAAACGTTGACCGGCCGGTCACAGAAGTCCGGCGCTTTCGCAATCCCGTGGCAGGACTTCGCGCTGCATCTCTTGGCTGCTATCCCAGCAGTCTGTACAGCGTTTTCTTTAGCCGGCTCTCCCTATGAAAATGCCCGCATCACAGTTGCGGGCCCCAACACTTGCCAGTCCTGCCTCAAAAATTGGGCAGGAATAAGGGATTTCCGGAGTGGGGGATGATTCAAGTGTAAGGTACGCAGGTGCCGCAGCGGAAATTGAGCGTACGACGGCGGGCGGTGAGCTTGCGCACATGCCTCACCGTCCGGCCGCTGCTGCAGGCCCCTACCGCGCCAGCTGCCGCTCCAGCGCCTCGAACTTCTTCCTGAACTCGGGCTGCTGAAGGCGGATCCCGCCGTCGGCCTCGGCATCCTTCAACGCCTCCATGGACTCACGGTCCGGCTCGCTGAACCACTTGCCCACCGTGACGCCGTGCTTCGGGACGTACAGCTTATGGATGTGGTCGCCGGCCCGGATGGTGCCCACCTTGACGACGCGGAGGTAGGCACCCACGCGTCCTTCGCCGGTGAACCGCTTAACGAACTGCGGCTCCCCCATCCGCCGCTGGAACGTGGCGCAGGGGGTGCGGGGCGAAGTGACCTCGACCTCCACGTCCAGGCCGATCTTCCAGCGTTCCCCGATCACGGCGTTGGTGGGGTCAATTCCGGCCACCCGGAGGTTCTCGCCGAAGATTCCGGGTGGGAGCTCGCGCTGCAGCTCCGCGGCCCAGTAGTCGGCGTCGGCCTGGGAGTAGGCGTAGATGGCCTGGTCCGGTCCGCCGTGATGGACGCGGTTGGCCTGGATGTCGCCCTGGAGGCCCAGCTTGTGCACCTTCACCGGCCCGTCCACCGCACGCTTGTCGATGGCCGTGACTCCCACGTTCGAAGAGTCCGGGACAAGCTGGTGGACACGGCAGACGGCAAGGACTGAGGCGGTTTCCATGGCACCAGTGTAGGGATCCCTTAGCCTTCCGCGGCGGCCGCCGCCACCGTGGGGAGTTCTTGCGGGCTATCTGCTCGCAGCCGGGGCCGGCAGGGATTACGCTGATTCGAGGATTGCAATTGGGGGTGCAGCGCTGTGCCCAATTCACGTGGACTACTGAGGGGGACGCCATGGACCCGAACAAAGATCCGGAGCGCGAGCCGCAACGCGACGCCGGCAAGGGCGCGGGCGGCAGCGATGCCGGAGCCGGCCCGGGCAAAGCGGCAGGCCAGCCGAGCGATGCTCCCGGCGGGGACGGGGCGCCCAAACCTCCCCCCTGGCAGGTTCCCAAGCCTGAACTGCGTCCCGACCTCCTGAACCAGCCAGTCACCCCGGTGGATCCGTTCGCCCGGGACCGCGAGAAGCAGCTCAACGAGGCCGCCGCACGGAAGAAGCGCTCCCAGCGGCGTACCGTGGTGGTGGGACTGGGCGTCACGGCACTGCTCGCCGGAACCATCACCGCCGTCGTGGCAAGCAACCAGGACGACCCCGAATACGCGCAGGTCTGCTTCAACGATGAAACCGGCGAGCGCGTTGACGACAACAATTGCAACAGCTCCGCAGGGAGGGGCGGCGGGATCTACGCCTGGTACTTCTTCTCCCGCGGCGCCTATGTCCCGCCCTTGGGGCAGAACCGCTCCACTGCCCCCAGCTACACCAGGACGGTGCCCAGTGGCGCGAAGGCGTCCACGGGGTACAGCACCCAGGGCGGCACTGTGAGCCGGGGCGGATTCGGCACTACCGCGAAGAGCGGTACCAGTGGCGGCGGCGGCAAAGTCTCGGGGGGTTAGGCGTGAAGCGGTTGTTAAGCGAGCCCAGGCCCGGATGGAAGCAGAAGATCGAGGAACAGGGCCTGGTGTTCTCCACCACCACCATGGACGACGGGCGGAAGATCGAATACTGGAACGAGTCCGCGTACTACGAATTCACCACTGACGAGGTGGAAACCCTTGAGGTAGCCGCCGAGGACATGCACAAAATGTGCCTGGAGGCAGCGCGGTTCCTGGCCACCGGGGCCATGGGGGACATTGGCATCGGTCCCCAGGCCCTGGAACTGGCTGCGGCCTCCCTGCAGGCGGCTGACGTGGACGTCTACGGCCGGTTCGACTTCATCTACGACGGTCAGGGCGGCCCGGCCAAAATGCTGGAGTACAACGCCGACACTCCCACCGGACTGATTGAGGCCGCCGTCGCCCAATGGTTCTGGCTGCAGGACGTCTTCCCTGGGAAGGACCAGTGGAACGGCATCCACGAAGCCCTGATCCGGCAGTGGAAAAAGTTCCAGTTCCGCACCGGCATGAGCACCCTGCACGTTGCGCACTCGGAAGTTGAGGAGTCCGGCGAGGACTGGATGACCGCCGCCTACATGCGGGACGTCGCCAGCCAGGCCGGCTGGACCACCATCGGCATCAACATGTCCGATATCGGCTGGGACCCCAACCTGAACCGCTTTGTGGACCTGGACAACTTCATGATCAGCACCATCTTCAAGCTGTACCCGTGGGAGCTGATGATGAAGGAACCGTTCGGCCACCGCCTGCTCGAACGCGCCCACAACCCCCGCTGGGTGGAGCCGGCCTGGAAGATGCTGCTCTCCAACAAAGCACTCCTGGCCGCCCTGTGGCACCTCTATCCGGAGCATCCCAACCTGCTCCCCGCATACCTGAACGAGCCCGGTCCCTTGACGGAGTGGGTGGCCAAGCCCCTGCACGGCCGCGAAGGCGACAACATCCGGATCCACGCCCAGGGCATCAACCTTGAGCAGCCCGGCGGCTACGGCCGTGAAGGCTGGTGCTACCAGCAGTACCATCCGCTGCCGGACTTCGACGGCAACCATCCCGTCCTTGGCCTGTGGGTGGTGGACGGCGAATCCGTGGGCTGCGGCATCCGCGAATCGGACGGCCCGGTCACGGACTATTTCTGCAGGTTCGTCCCCAACACCATTGACGCCCCGGCCCCGCTCTCGGCCGCGGCCAATTCCAGCAAGGCAGGTATCGCCCTATGAGCCCCCTGACATTTCCGGCCCCGGTGGCAGCATGAGCACAGAGATCACGACGGCGGGAGGCCCGGGCGGAGCGTCCGGCGCCGGCGTCCCGGCCAAGGGACTCCGGGCCGGCATCCTGGACCTCGGCGACTCCGTCATGCTGGGCCTGGCCTCCACCGCGCCGGTGTATTCGCTGGCCGCCACCCTGGGACTGATCGTGGCAGTGAACGGGGACTACACTCCCCTGATCCTGCTTATCGGTTTTATCCCGGTCCTGTTCATCGCCTACGCCTTCCGGGAACTGAACAGCGCTATCCCGGACTGCGGCACCACATTCACCTGGTCCCGGCGTGCCTTCGGACCGTGGGCGGGCTGGCTGGGCGGCTGGGGTGTCGCGCTCGCGGGCATCATCGTCCTGGCCAACCTCGCGCAGGTGGCGGGCCAGTACCTGTGGCTGCTGGTGGGTGACGGCACACTGGCCGAAAACAAAGTACTGGTGACCGCCACCGGCGTGCTCTTCATCGCCGTGATGACGCTGGTCAATTACCGCGGCATCCGCCTGGGCGAGCACGTGCAGCGTGTCCTGACGTATGTGCAGTACATATCGCTGGGCATTTTCGCAGTGGCCATCGTGGTGGGAATCATCAGGGGTTCAGCCAGCGGCGAGACCACCATCCAGCCCTTCGATTTTGAGTGGTTCAACCCCGCCGGTGCTTTCGCGGACCCGGGTGCCGTGGTGCACGGCGCCCTGCTGGCCCTGTTTATCTATTGGGGCTGGGACACGTGCCTGGCAGTCAACGAGGAAACCGAGAACCCCTCCACCACTCCGGGCCGCGGGGCCGTGATCTCCGCGTTCGTCCTGGTGGCCATCTACGTGTCCGTTGCGCTCCTGGTGATGATGTACGCGACGGTGGGCACGGAAGGAATCGGGCTCGGCAACGAGGCGAACCAGGACGATGTCTTCCTGGCCATGAAGGACGTGGTGCTGGGCCCGTGGGGCTGGCTGATCGTCGTCGCGGTGCTGGCTTCCGTCTTGTCCTCCACCCAGACCACCATCCTGCCCACCGCCCGGGGCACCCTGTCCATGGGCGTCCATGGCGCCCTGCCCGCCAAGTTCGGCGAGGTGCACCCAAAGAACCAGACGCCGGGTTTCTCCACCCAGGTGATGGGCGGCGCGGCCATTGCCTACTACGTGGCCATGAGCTTCCTCAGCGAAAATCTGCTCTCGGACTCCATCAGCGCCATCAGCCTCTTCATCGCCTTTTACTACGCCCTGACCGGCTTTGCCTGCTTCTGGTTCTTCCGGAATACGCTCCGGCAGTCGGCGCGCAACCTGTGGTTCCGGGGCATCCTGCCGCTCGTGGGTGCGCTGCTGCTGACCGGTGCCTTCTTCGTTTCAGCGGTTCAGATGTGGGACCCGGCGTACGGCGATACCCGGATCTTCGGCGTCGGCGGTGCCTTTGTTAGCGGCGTGGTGCTCCTGGCCCTGGGTGTGGTCCTCGCGGTCGTCTGCCGGTTCCTGCCCGCCACCCGGGCCTACTTTGTGGGGAAACCGTGACAGCTGACCCGTCTGACGTCCTTGCCCTTGACTCGCTGCTGACGGCGGACGAACTGGCCCTCCGGCAGAAGGTCCGGGACTTCACGGACCAGCGCATCAGGCCGGACATCGCCCGCTGGTATGAGGACGCCGTCTTTCCCCTCGAGCTCGCACCGGAACTGGGTGAGCTCGGGGTCCTGGGGATGCACTTGAAGGGCTACGGCTGCCCCGGCCGGACCGCCGTCGAATACGGCCTGGCGGCGATGGAACTGGAAGCCGGGGACTCCGGAATCCGCACGTTCGTCTCGGTGCAGGGTTCGCTGGCCATGACCGCCATCCACACGTGGGGCTCGGAGGACCAGAAGCAGGAGTGGCTGCCCCGGATGGCCGCCGGGGAAGTCATCGGCTGCTTTGCGCTGACCGAACCTACCGCCGGTTCCGATCCCTCCTCCATGACCACCTATGCCCGACGCGACGGGTCCGGTGACGACGCCGGCTGGGTGCTGAACGGGGCCAAGCGGTGGATCGGGCTCGCTTCGGTGGCGGGGGTCCTGGTGGTGTGGGCCATGACGGACGACGGCGTGCACGGCTTCCTCGTGCCGGCCGGAACGCCTGGCGTGACCGCCACGCCGATCGCGCAGAAGCTGTCCATGCGTGCGTCCATCCAGTGTGATGTGGTGTTCGACGACGTCCGGCTGGGTCCGGAGGCCCTGCTCCCGGCGGCGCGCGGCCTGCGCGGGCCGTTCACTTGCCTGAACGAAGCGCGGTACGGCATCGCCTGGGGTGCCATGGGCGCTGCCCGCGATTCCTACCAGGCGGCACTGGCGTATTCTCAGGAGCGGCTCCAGTTCGGCAAGCCGCTGGCCGGCTACCAGCTGACCCAGGAAAAGCTGGTGAACATGCTGGTGGAGATCCAGAAGGGCACGCTGCTGGCGCTGCACCTGGGCCGGCTCAAAGACGCCGGCGTGCTGCGGCCGGAGCAGATCTCGCTGGGCAAGCTGAACAACGTCCGCGAAGCCATCCGCATTGCCCGCGACGCACGAACCATCCTGGGCGGCAACGGGATCACGCTGGACTACCCGCCCCTGCGGCACGCGGCCAACCTGGAATCGGTGCGCACCTATGAGGGCACCGACGAAGTCCACACGCTGATCCTCGGCCAGCACATCACCGGCTTGGGCGCCTTCCGCTGACCCATGCATCCCAACTAGGTAGCGCTAAGTGTCGCTGTGGAGCGCCAAAACGACACTTAGCGCTACTCAGTTTGGGTGCGGGGTTTATGCGAGGCCCTGCAGGAAGCGGCGGACCTCGGCATTGAACGCTTCGGGTGCTTCGGCGAACACCAGATGTCCGGCGCCGGGAATCACCGTCAGCTCTGCCCCGGGTATCTGCCGGTGGAGCTCATGCGCCACCGGCAGCGGTGAGCGCTGGTCTTCCTCGCCGTAGATCAGGAGGGTGGGAACAGCAATGGTGGGCAGGAGGTGGCGGTAGTCCGCGCGTCCGCTCGCGCTGAGCAGTGCCCGCAGGCTTGCCGGGCGGACATCGAGCATGATGGCGGCAATCTCGGCGACTACCGCGGGGTTGGCGGCGGGCGTGAAGAGGGTGGGCAGCCACTCGTGCACGAACTTTCCCGGCGGCTCCCCGATTTCCGCTTCCACCATGGCAATCCGGCGGTCTACTTCCTCCGGCGGCAGCGACCCTGCCCAGCCTGCATAGGCCGATACCAGCAGCAATGACGCAGGGACGTCCGGGTACCCCTTGTATAACTCAAGCGCCACCATGGAGCCCCAGGACAGGCCCAGGATATGTGGCTTTCCCTTGCCGCGGACGGCCTGCTCCACGAAGCCGGCGGCGAGCAGGCCCAGCTCCGGGGCCGAGAGGTCCGGTGCAGGATCATCGGACTGGCCGCATCCGGGAGCGTCCCAGGCGATCAGGGTGAAGTCCCGGGAGAGGTCCTCCAGTTGCTGACGCCAAATCCTGCTGTCATCGCCTGCCCCATGGAAGAGGACCAGCGGCGGCCCGGTGCCCACCTGCTGGTAGGCAATCCTGAGTCCGGCTACCTCAACGGCGTCCATATCCGCGATTGTAGGACTGCGAAGGCCTGTTGCCTACGAGCAGGCGTCAGGCCGAGAAACCGCCGTCGGCTTTGATGAGTTGGCCGGAGACCCAGCGGCCGGCCGGTGAGAGCAGGAATGCGACAGTACCGGCCACGTCCGCGGGGGTGCCCAGCCGGCCGATGGGCTGCTGTGCCGTCAGAGCTGAGCGGACCTTGTCATCCATCCAGCCTGTGTCCACGGGCCCGGGGTTGAGGACGTTGGCGGAGATGCCCAACGGGCCGAGTTCACGGGCTGCTGCGATCACGATCCTGTCCAGGGCCCCCTTCGAGGCGCCGTAGGGAAGGTTGAACGCTGTGTGGTCACTAGTCAGCGCCACGATCGCGCCGCCGTCGTCCGTCACGTGCCGGGCGAAGGCGGCAATCAGCTGCCAGCTGGCACGCGTATTAACGGCAAAGTGTCGCTCGAAGGATTCCAGGCTGGTATCCAGGATTCCCGAATCAACGGACTCGGCGTGGCTGAGCACCAGTCCCTGCAGCGGCCCTGCCAGCCGGACGGCTTCGGCGAACAACTGCTCTGCGGCGGCCGGGTCCTCCAGGTCCGCCGGCAGGGTATGCACCTGGGCGCCGATCGCCTCCAACTCGGCGGTCAGGCGCACGACGTCGTCCGGCCCGCTCCCCCACGGCATCCGGGCATCGTAGTCCTGCCAGTAGGCCAGGACCAGGTCCCAGCCTTCGGCCGCCAGTTGCCGGGCGATGCCCGCACCGATGCCGGCAAGGCGGCCGGCGCCCGTGATCAAGGCAGTGTTGCGGGCAGCGCCCGGCACAAGGGGTTCCATGGCACCAGCCTAATGGCGCGGCGTTAAGCCACGGCGACCGGCTCTTCCCGCGGGGCGGCGTGCCTGCGGATGGTGGCGCTGATGACCGCGGCGATGGTGCACATGGCCGCCGCGCCGAACCAGGCGTAGGTGTACTGTCCGGTGGAGTCGCGGATGGCGCCGGCGGCCAGGGCCGCGGCGGCGGCCCCGAGCTGGTGCGCGGCGAACACCCAGCCGAACACCACGCTGCCGTCCGCGCCGAAGGTTTCCCGGCAGATGGCGGCGGTGGGCGGGACGGTGGCCACCCAGTCCAGGCCGTAGATCACCACAAAAACGATCATGCTCGGCTGCACTTCGGCGCTCAGGAGCAGGGGCAGCACCAGCAGGCCGATGCCCCGGAACTGGTAGTAGACGGCCAACAGGATGCGGGGGTTGAACCGGTCGGTCAGCCAGCCCGAGGCGATGGTGCCCACAATGTCGAAGATCCCGACGACGGCGAGCAGCCCCGCGGCGGTGGTTTCGGCCATCCCGTGGTCATGGGCGGAGGGGATGAAGTGGGTGCCGATCAGCCCGTTGGTGGTGGCACCGCAGATCGCGAAGCCGGCGACGAGGGCCCAGAAGGTGCGGACCTTGCTGGCCCGCTTCAGCACCTGCAGGGCGCGCACGGCGGCGTTGGCGCGGGGGCCGCTGTCCGCGGGCGGTGCCTGGAAGGTTCCTGCCTCCGGCGGTTCCGCACCGTACGGCAGCGCACCGGCGTCGGCCGGCGAGTTCTTCAAAAACTTCAGCACCAGCGGGACCACCGCCAGGGCGCCTGCCGCGATGAGCAGCGACGCCTGCCGCCAACCCGGATCCTGGGCCAGCACGGCGATAAACGGAAGGAAGACGAGCTGGCCGGCGGCGCTTCCTGCGGTGAGGATACCGATGACGAGCCCACGGTTTTTGACGAACCAGGTGTTGGCGATGGTGGCAGCGAACACCAGCGCCATGGACCCGGTGCCCAGCCCGATCAGCAGGCCCCAGGTCAGCAGGATCTGCCATGACTGGTTCACCAGCACCGTGAGCGCACTGCCGGCACCGATCAGCACCAGCGCCGTTGCCGTCACCGCCCGGATGCCAAAGCGCTCCATCAGCGCCGCGGCGAACGGCGCCGTCAGCCCGAACAGGACCAGGTTGATGCTGACGGCCCCGGACAACACCGTGGTGGACCAGCCGAATTCCTGCTGCAGGGGCACCATCAGCACGCCTGGAGCAGCCCGGAAACCGGCAGCTCCCACCAGCGCGAGGAACGCGACGGCGGCAACGATCCAGGCCGGGTGCAGGCGCCGCCGCCGTGGCGGATTGTCCTGCGGGCGGACGACGGCGGATGCGGCATTGGCGCTTCCGTCGCGAGGGAGCCGGCTGGCTGCCGGTGCTGTGGTGCTTCCGTGGGTTGGCTTGTCGTCGCTCACGCGGCTGTTCCCTTCGGGGATCCGGCGGTGGCGAGCTCCACCGGCGATGTTGTCCTGGTCTGGCTGTGCCAGCTGGTGTTGGCCGCGGTCAGGCGGTCACCGCAGTGGGTGCAGGTGTCGGCGGAGCTGGTTCGCTGTCCGCAGCCCGAATGGATGACGTACATGTGGGCCTGCTCGGACGGTGCGGGCAGGTGTTTCTCCGACCAGATGGTGACAGCGTTCAGCACCGGGAGGGCGTCTTCGCCCTTCTCCGTGAGGACATACTCGCCCCTGGTGCGGCCGCCGTCGTCGTACGGCCTTTTGGTCAGCAGCCCAGACTCAACGAGGCTGGCCAGGCGTTTGGTGAGCACGGAGTCGGCCACCTCCAGCCGGGACTTCATCGCGTCGAAGCGACCGTTACCGAAAAACACTTCCCGGAGGACCAGGATGGTCCAGGGATCGCCCAGGATATCCAGGCCACGGGCCATGCTGCAGTTGCGCCGGGACCAGTCAGATCGGAGTGCCATATGGGGACCCTAGCTGACTTTCTTGAAGAAAGCCAGCACGAGCGCCCTAAGGGATGGACGAGAACGCCTGCTCGAGGTCCGCCACCAGGTCCTCCACGTCCTCTATGCCGCACGACAGCCGGAGCAGGTTCACCGGGACAGCGAGTTCGGTGCCCTTGACCGAAGCGTGGGTCATTTCCGACGGGTAGTTCATCAGCGATTCGATTCCGCCGAGCGACTCGGCCAGGGTGAACACCGAGGTTGATTCGGCCACCTTCCGGGCAGCCGCCTCGCCGCCCTTGAACTGCACGGACACCATGCCGCCGAAGCTGCGCATCTGCTTCTTCGCGAGCTCGTGGCCGGGGTGGGACGGCAGCCCCGGGTACAGGACAGCCTCCACTTCGGGGCGCTCCAGCAGCCATTCGGCAACCGCCTGGCCGTTGAGGCTGTGCCGGTCCATCCGCACACCCAGGGTCTTTAGGCCGCGGGTGGTGAGGAAGGCATCCATCGGACCTGAAACGGCGCCCACGGCGAACTGGACAAAGCCGATCTTCTCGGCCAGTTCGGCGTCCTTGACCACCACGGCGCCACCCACCACGTCCGAATGCCCGCCAATGTACTTGGTGGTGGAGTGGACCACCACGTCGGCACCCAGGGCGAGCGGAGTCTGCAGGTAGGGCGACGCGAAGGTGTTGTCCACGACCAGGAGGGCCCCGGCGTCGTGCGCTATCTCTGCGAGCGCGGCGATGTCCGTGATCTTCATCAGCGGGTTGGACGGCGTCTCCACCCACACAAAGCGGGTCTTGTTGGCGGCGACGGCCTGGCGGACGGCGTCGAGGTTGGCCATGTCCACCGGGGTGTTGCCGATCCCCCATCCGCCCAGCACGCGGCTGATGAGCCGGTAGGTCCCGCCGTAGGCGTCGTTGCCGAGCACGATGTGGTCGCCGGGCCGGGTCAGGGCGCGGATGAGCGAGTCCTCAGCCGCCAGTCCGGAACTGAAGCTGTAGGCGTGCGTGCCGCCCTCCAAAGCGGCGAGCTGTTCCTGCAGCGCGTCCCGGGTGGGGTTGCCGCCGCGGCCGTACTCGTAGCCGTCGCGGAGCCCGCCGATTCCGTCCTGGGCATAGGTGGAGCTGAAGTGCAGCGGCGGAACCACGGCACCGGTGCGCGGCTCGAAGGGCTGGCCGGCGTGGACGGCGCGGGTGTTGAAACCTTGGTTTTCCGGGAGGGACATGGTGCTCCTTATCGGGCAGGGAGGTCGGAGGTGCAGGTCAGTTGCTGAGGTAGGCCAGGAGGTCGTGCCGGGTAAGGATGCCCACCGGGGCGCCCACGAACGTGACCATCACCGTATCTACGTCCGAGAGCAGCTCCCTCGCGGCAGAGATGGTCTCCAGGGAACCGATGACGGGCAGCTTGGGGCCCATGTGCTCGGCGATCTTGTCCGTCAGCTTGGCCTCCCCGCGGAACAGCTTGGCCGTGAGGCTGCGCTCATCCACCGCACCGAGTACCTCGCCCATGACCACGGGCGGCTCCTGGGACAGGACCGGGATGTGGCTGACACCGAACTCGTTCATGATGTTGATGACGTCGCGGACGGATTCGTTGGGGTGGATGTGCACCAGGTCCGGCAGTTCGCCGTTCTTGGACTTGATCACCTCACCCACGGAGGTTTCCTCGCCGCCGGAGAGGAAACCGTAGGACCGCATCCACTGGTCGTTGAAGATTTTGGCCAGGTAGCCGCGCCCGGAGTCGGGCAGGATCACGACGACGACGGCACTCTCCGGCAGGTCCCGCGCCGCCTGCAGCGCGGCTACTACAGCCATGCCCGAGGAGCCGCCCACGAGGAGGCCTTCCTCGCGGGCGAGGCGGCGGGTCATGGCAAACGAGTCCGCGTCGGTGACGGCGATGACCTGGTCCGGGACGGACTTGTCGTAGTTCGCCGGCCACATGTCCTCCCCCACGCCTTCCACAAAGTAGGGGCGTCCGGTGCCTCCGGAGTAGACCGAGCCTTCGGGGTCGGCGCCGATGATCCGGACCAGTCCGCCGTCGGACTCCGGCCTGCCGGCCGAAACCTCCTTGAGGTACCGGCCGGTGCCGGTGATGGTGCCGCCGGTGCCGGCGCCGATCACGCAATGCGTGACTTTGCCGTCGGTATCTCGCCAGATTTCCGGGCCCGTGGTCTCATAATGGCTTCCCGGCGCTGCCGGGTTGGAGAACTGGTCCGGTTTGTAAGCGCCAGGCGTTTCGCGCACCAGCCGGTCCGAGACACCGTAGTAGCTCTGCGGGCTGTCCGGCGGAACGGCCGTAGGCGTCACCACCACTTCCGCGCCGTAGGCCTGCAGGACGGCCCGTTTGTCCTCGCCCACCTTGTCCGGCACCACAAAAATGCACTTGTAGCCCTTCTGCTGGGCGACAAGAGCCAGGCCCACCCCCGTGTTGCCGGAGGTGGGCTCGATGATGGTGCCGCCGGGCTTGAGCTTGCCGTCCCGCTCGGCGTCCTCGATCATTTTGGCCGCGATGCGGTCCTTGATGGATCCGCCCGGGTTCACGTATTCCAGTTTGACCAGGACGGTGGCTTTGATGCCGTCCGTCACGTGGTTGAGCTTGATGAGCGGGGTATTGCCGATGAGGTCCAGGACGGACTGGGCGTACTTCATGAGTACAAAGCTACCGCTTTCGCGGGCGCCTGCCCCGTCAGTCAACTCCCTGCCGAGGAATCCGTCTGCCAGAGGCCCATGATGTTGCCTTCGGTGTCCTTGAAGTAGGCGTAGTAACCCATGCCGGGAACGGCGTCCTTGGCCTGGGCCACCGAACCGCCGGCGGATTCCACCTGCGCCAGGGCTGCGTCCATGTCCTCGACGTCGATGGTGATGATGGGCGTCCTGAGGTTGTCCGTGCGCGGGAACAGGGCACCGTTGATGGCACCGGGCGCGCTTGGCATCCCTGTTTGCTGGTCCGATGGTGTGGTGATGGCGATGGTGTAGTCCATCCCCTGCATGGGGCTCAGGTTCCAACCGAATGCGCTTTGGTAAAAGCCGTTGGCGCGTTCCTTGTCGTCGGCGGGGATCTCGAAATGCACAACTCCAGCCACTGCATGCTCCTTTGAATGCGAAGTGAAGGCGCGGACGCCCCGCGCCACACCTGGGAGTCTAGTCCTTTGCACGCCATGGATTAAGGGCCCGGCTGGGACCCCGGGCGCATTGTCCGCGTGCCATGGGACGATGGCAGTATGACCATTGCAGAGGCACCCGCGCGGCTTTCCGCCGCCGCGGACGCCTCTCTCCGCTGGTATCCGGGCGGCCAGTATGACCTTGCCCGCACCTTGGGCCCGCTCCTGCGCGGCAACAGTGATCCGTCCTTCAGCGTCCAGGGTGGAGTCATCTGGAATGCCTTCACGACGGCGGACGGGCCGGCCACCGTGCGCCTCAGCCCCGCCGGCAGCGCCGAACTCGAGTTCCGGGTGGACGTCCAGGCATGGGGTCCGGGAGCAGGCACCGCCATCGGCTCAGTGCCCCGCCTCCTGGGCGCGGAGGATGACTGGAGCGCCTTTGATGCGGCGGCCTTCCACGCCACGCTCCCCCACATGGTCCGGGAGGCGCGGCGGCGGAGCCTGGCCCTCCGGCTTCCCTCCACCGGGCGGATGATCGACCAGCTCGTGCCCATCATCCTGGAGCAAAAAGTGACCGTGATCGAGGCCCGCCGGGCCTACCGCTACCTCGTACACCGCTACGGCTCGCCCGCACCGCAGGCAGGGCTGCTGGCTCCCGGTACCCTGATGCTGCCGCCCACCCCAGCACAGTGGGCACAGATCCCCAGCTGGGAGTGGCACAAGGCGGGCGTGGGACCACAGCGCTCGGCCACCGTGATGCGGGCGCTGCGTTCCGCCGTCGCGCTGGAACGGCTGGCAGCACTGCCGGCGCTGGAGGCGGCAGCAAAAATGCAGACCATCCCGGGCATCGGCATCTGGACGGCGGCCGAGGTGGTGCAGCGCACCCATGGCTGCCCGGACTCCATCTCCGTGGGCGACTACCACCTGGCCGCGTACGTCGGCGCCGCGCTGACGGGCCGGCGGACGGACGACGCCGGCATGCTCCGGCTGCTGGCACCCTGGCAGGGGCACCGGCAGCGGGTGGTGCGGATGATCCAGAGCACAGGCTTCCGGAAACCCACCTTCGGCCCGCGGATGACCATCCAGGACCACCGCCGGCACTGATCCGGCCAGCCTTCGTTACTGCAACGCCGGGTCACGCTTGATTACTGCAACGCGGGGTCACGCTTGATTACAGCAACGCGGGGTCACTTTTGGCCTAATAAACCCCGGTTTTTGGGCTAAACCTGACCCCGCGTTGTTTGAGAAGACGGGTTTTGCGAGGATCGGCGTGCTTGTTTCATCCTGGTGATGAGATCCAGGAAGCCGTCGGCGAGGTCGTCCGCGTTTGGCTTGAAATAGGACCAACCGGCGTTGATGAAGAATTCATCGCGGCGATTATCGCGTGACTGCTGCTCCCTCGAACGGTGATGTTCGCCGTCGTACTGCACAGCGATCCGGTACTTCCGATACCCAAGGTCGGTTGCCGGCGACCGCGGATCGTCGGGATCAAGGCGGAGCTGCAGTTCCGGCTCGGGCAGGTGCGCATCCAGTATCGCAAGCCGAAGGAATGTCTCCGGAAAGGAATCAGACCCTACCCGCATCTCGTCAAGGGCGAGACGCGCCTTTTCCACGCCCTTCATGTTGGGATGCTGCCGTATCAGCAGCCGGAGCCCTTCTTTGTAGGCAAACGGCGCGCTGCGGAACTCCAGTTCAGGGCGTGGAATCCGGATCAGCTGGTCTCCCAAGGCCACGAGGTATGGGAGCGGCAACTCATGGGCCAGGTCCAGCCACGTCCTTGCTGGCCCGGTGACCCTGATTCCATCAATCTCCACCACTTCACCAGGGATCATACGCACCCGGTGAGCGATGATTCCGGCCCGGCGAACACGCGGCAGGCTGTGCGGCTTGCTGAGATGGATACGCGGCTCGTTGCCCAGCCAGGGAGGAAGCCCCAGCCCGCAGAGGATGGCAGCTGTTTCATGGGACACCCAGGCATCCGTGGTCGCCGTGCAAAGCACACGGGCCCGTTCAGCCAGCTCAAGCTCCCGCCCGGCATGGGCCCGAATCAGCCGCCCTGCCCCAACAAGGTCCTTTGCGCGCAAACGCTTTGGCGCAACGCCAAGGTCGCGTGCCTCGTAGATCGTAAAAGGCAGCTTGGCGAGAGTCTCGGGAAGTGGCTTGGCGGTAACCATGGCACCAAGTGTGCACCCCACAAGCAAGACCTTCTGAAGTTATCCACAGGTATAGGTCCCTCCACCCAACGCGGGGTCATTTTTGGCCCAATAAGCCGCGGTTTTTGGGCCAGATCTGACCCCGCATTGGAGTCAGAGGCCCAGCCTGGCCACGGCCTCCTCGCGCATCTCCACTTTCCGGATCTTCCCGGACACCGTCATGGGGAAGCTGTCCCGTACATCGACGTAGCGGGGAATCTTGTAGTGCGCCAGCTTCCCGCGGCAAAATTCGGCAACGGCGGAAGCGTCCAGCGGTTCAGCACCCGGCTTGAGGATGATGCAGGCCATCAGTTCCTCCCCGTACTTGGCATCCGGCACTCCAATGACCTGCACATCCTGGATGGACGGGTGGGTGTAGAGGAACTCCTCGATTTCGCGCGGATAGATGTTCTCGCCGCCCCGGATCACCATGTCCTTGATCCTGCCCTCCACCACCACGTAGCCGTCGTCGTCCATGCGGGCCAGGTCACCGGTATGCATCCAACCGTCGGCATCAACGGCCTCGGCGGTCTTGTCCGGCTGGTTCCAGTACCCCTCCATCACGGCGTAGCCCCGGGTGCACAATTCGCCGATTTGTCCGCGTTCCAGGACTTCATCCGAACCCGGGTCGACGATCTTGCTTTCCAGGTGCGGCATGGTCCGGCCCACGGTTTCCGTCCGGTGTTGCAGGGTGTCTCCGTCGCGGGTCATGGTGGACACCGGCGAGGTCTCCGTCATCCCGTAGCAAATGGCCACGTCGCGCATGTTCATCTCCGAGATCACCCTGTTCATCACCTCGATGGGGCACAGCGAACCGGCCATCACGCCAGTGCGGAGCGTGGACAGGTCGTAGGAGGCGAAGTCCGGCAGCGCCAGTTCTGCGATGAACATGGTGGGCACCCCGTACAACGACGTCCCGCCGAAATCCTGCACGGCTTCCAGCGCCGCGGCCGGGTTGAAGCCGCGGCCCGGGATGATGGTGGCGGCACCGTGGCTCAGGGCGTTCAGGTTGCCGATCACCATGCCGAAGCAGTGGTAGAACGGCACCGGAATCACCACCCGGTCGTGCTCCGTGTAGCCCAGCAGCTCCCCGATCGAGTAGCCGTTGTTCAGGATGTTGTGGTGGGTCAGCGCGGCGCCCTTGGGAAAGCCGGTAGTCCCCGAGGTGTACTGGAGGTTGATGGGGTCGTGCGGGCTCAATTCCGCCATGCGCGTCTTCAGCGCGGCATGTCCGACGGCGTCCGCCCGCCGAAGCAGCTCTGCGTACGTCAGTTCCGCGTCAGTGAGCGGGACGGCGCCGTCGGACCCTTCGCCGCCAGTTTCCTCCCAGCCGGGCCCTTCCCCGCCGGCCCCTTCCCCACCGGGTGGGGGCAGGAACACAAGTTCGCGAAGATCCGGGCACTCCGCGAGCGCATGGCGGGCCATCCCCACAAAATCGCTGTTCCGGTCCGAGGGCGCGGCGACCAGCATCCGCATCCCGTTCTGCTTGACCACGAACTCCAGCTCGTGGCTGCGGTAGGCGGAATTGACGTTCACCAGGATGGCACCCACCTTGGCCGTTGCGTACTGGAGTAGCGTCCACTCGGCGCAGTTCGGACTCCAGATCCCCACCCGCTCCCCTTTGGCGACGCCCATGGCGAGCAGTGCGCGCGCCAGGCGGTCGACGTCGTCGTTCATTTTGGTGTAGCTCCACCGCCTCGCGTCCGCACCGGGCACCGGAGCGGCCTCGATCAGTGCGTCGTGGAGCGGGAACCTGGCCACCATTTTTTCGAAGTTCCCGCCGATGGTCTCCTCGAGCAACGGGACGTCAGTGTCCCCGGCTGTGTAAGCGCGCATGAGGGCACGCTACCAAGCGGCCCCGGGCAAACAAAGGATTGAGGCGGTGCAACAGTCGGATGGCCCGCGTAAACAGGAGCGGGGCTGCAGCCGGTGGCCGGTATTGTGAAATCCATGAGTTCTCCCATTGACCTGCAGGCAACGTTCATCCCCAACGACGGCGAGTTTTACCGTGTAAAGCTGGCCCTGGAAATCGCCATCGACGAGGTGGTGAACGAACCCGGCTGCATCCGCTATGAGCTGACCGAAGCCACCGAGGACAAGCTGGTCCTGACCGAACAGTGGGCCTCGGAGGAGGATCTGGCCAAGCACTCCAAGGGCATCGCCGTCCAGGACCTGAACGAGTCCCTGAGCGCATTGCTGGCCGAGCCCGTCAAGCTGGAACGCCTGTAGCCCCTTTCACACGAACAACGCGGGGTCACTTTGCGCCCAAAGAACCGAAGTTCTTGGGCGTAAAGTGACCCCGCGTTGCAGTTAAAAAAGGTTTAGAGATCCGGAATCTGGGAGCCGTCCTGGGGTCCCGCCGACTTGCTGGCAGCGCCTGCTTCTTCGCGCTGGCGTGCCACGTGGGCGTGGACCTCGTCCATGTCCAGGGCCTTGACGGCGTCCACAACCTGTTCCAGCTGCTGGGAGTTCAACGCGCCGGGCTGTGAGAACACCAGCACCTTTTCGCGGAAAGCCATCAGCGTGGGGATGGACGAGATGCCTGCCTCGGCGGCCAGCTGCTGCTCGGCCTCTGTGTCCACCTTGGTGAAGAGGACATCCGGGTGCTTCTCGGAAACGGCGGAGTACGTGGGCCCGAACTGCTTGCAGGGGCCGCACCATTCTGCCCAAAAATCCACCAGGACAATGTCGTTGCCTTCGATGGTTGATGCGAACTGTTCGCCAGTGATGTCAACGGTAGCCATGTTTCAACCGTACGCGTGCGTGGCCGGGATGTCTTGGCCAGGGCCGTTTGTTCGCTCCCCGCGTCATCGGGAATAAGAGTGCCCGGCGCATATACAGCTTGCACCCGGGCGCCTATTCTGAGGGTCATCAGCGTTCGGCGCGGTCCACGGGAGGGCTTATGGCTATCGCGATTTCGGCCCGGTCGCTGACCAAGAGTTTCGGCCGCCGCGAGGTGCTGCACGGGATCGACTTCGCGGTGGAAGCCGGCTCGGTGTTCGGCGTGATCGGGCCCAACGGTGCCGGGAAGACCACCACCATGCGCTGCCTCCTCGACATCATCCGCCCCACGGCAGGCGAAGTGCGGGTGCTGGGTGTGGATCCGCGGAAGGGCGGCCCGGAGCTGCGGCGCCGCATCGGCTACCTGCCCGGCGAGCTGTTCCTTGAGGGCCGGGTGACCGGTCGCAAGCTGCTGGCGCATTATGAGGCGGTGAGCGGTCCAGTTCCTGCCGGCCGGATCAACGAACTGGCCGAACGCCTGGGACTGGACCTGGACCGCCACACACGCAAACTTTCCAAGGGCAACAAACAGAAGCTCGGCCTGCTGCAGGCCTTTATGCACCAGCCCGAGCTGCTGGTCCTCGACGAGCCCACCAGCGGCCTGGATCCGCTGGTTCAGCAGGAATTCCATGCGATGGTCCGGGAAGCCCGGCACCGGGGCCAGACCATCTTCCTCAGTTCTCACGTCCTGAGCGAGGTCCAGCAGACGGCGGACACGGTGGCCATCCTCCGGGACGGACACATCATTGCCGTGGAATCGGTGAGCGGGCTTCGCGAAGGTGCAGTGCGCCGCGTCCGCATCACCGCTGCCGGAATAACGCCGGACGACGCCGTTGCGCTGCTGGCCGGGGTACCCGGCGTCGGACAGGTGGAGGTGCTGGAGTCCGACGGCACCGTGACGCTGTCCGCCCTTTTGGAAGGCCCCATCCAGCCGTTGGTGCGGATCCTGGGATCCCTGCAGCTGACCGACCTGGTCCTGGAGGAACCCGACCTGGAGGATGCCGTGCTGAAGATGTATTCCGCCCAGCCGGAGGAGGCGCAGTGAGAACACGCCTACCGCTGTTCCGCCGGGCCTTCTTTGATACGTGGCGGTCCACGCTCGCCTGGGCCGCTGGACTGGCGGCCGCAGCATTCCTCTACCTGCCCCTGTACCCCTCCATTGGCGGCAGTGCCCAGATGCAGGACATGATCAACGCCCTGCCCGCCGAAATGACCAAAGCCCTGAACTACGACCAGATCGCCACCGGCCCCGGCTATACGCAAGCCACTCTGTTCGGCCTGATCGGCTTCCTGCTGATGACCATCGCCTCCGTGGCATGGGGTGCGGCGGCCGTCGGCGGCGACGAGGAGTCCGGCCAGCTGGAGCTGACGCTCGCCCACGGTGTGCGGCGGGTACAGGTGGTCTTGGAACGGGCACTGGCATTGTTGTTGCGGGTGCTGGTCCTGGCGGGCGTGGTCTTCGTCCTGGTGTCCTTGCTGAACGGCCCCTCCCGGCTGGGGATCGAGCCGGGCAACCTGTTCGGTGCCACCGTCCTGTTCGCCGGGCTGGCACTGCTCAGCGGCACCGCCGCCCTGTGCGTGGGTACCATCACCGGCCGCAGGATCCACGGCATCTTCGCCGGGGCTGCAGTGGGGGTGCTCGGGTACGCGTTCAACGCCGCGGGCCGCCAGAGCCAGGACGTGGAGTGGCTGCTGGACCTGAGCCCGTACCACTGGGCGTACAGCAACTCTCCCGTTGCCAACGGCGCGGACTGGGCTGCGGCCGGGTGGCTGTGGGGCATCGCGGCGGCACTCGTGGTGGTCGCCGCCGTCGCACTCGAACGGCGTGACGTGGGCGCCTGAGGCCGCCGGGCAGACGGCCGGGGATGTCTAGGCCCAGGCGTGCGGCGCCGGGGTCCGGCTCCCGGGCAGCGCGCTGGAGGCCCGCCACTCATGGACCCATTCGGGAAGAACCAGGTCTGCGGGGGGCTCGCCAAACTCGCGCAGGATCTCCTCCTGGCTGACGGGCCGGCCCTGGTGGACCAGGCGGGTGGCGATGTAGGCGCGGGCGTAAATCTCGCCGTCGGCCACCATACGCTGCTCAAAGTAGATGGCCTTGGCGTCCAGCCCGATGATCCTGGTTTCGGCGGTGTAGTGCTGCCACAGTTGCAGGGACTTGCGGAACGAGATGGTTTCCGCGGACACGACCGGGCTCCAGCCCCGCCGCCGCATCCGCTTCCAGACGCCGGAACGGACCATCAGGTCGAACCGGCCAAGGTCCATCAGGGACAGGTACATCCCGTTGTTGACGTGCATGGCGATGTCGATGTCCGTGGGCAGCACGCGCAACGGCAGCGACGAATGGTCCCAGACGGTCAGCGGCGGCCGGCGCGACGACGTGATGAGCAGCAGGAGGGTTCTCAACAGCAAGTGCATTCACTCATGTTACCTGCGGGTAACTTTCGGGTCAGCCAGACATCAAGGCTGATAAGCCTCCACGTAGGATTTCCTCCATGACCCAACAACGCTACCGGGACCTGGCGGACTGGCCGCTCACCATGACGGCGCTGATCTTCCTGGCAGCGTATGCGTCGCAGGTCATCGGCCGCATTGAGGGCAGCGCGGCCATCTGGCTGGAGGCCATCATGTGGGCCACGTGGGGTATTTTCGCCGTGGACTACGTGGCAAACCTCTGGCTCGCAGCTGACCGGAGCAGCTGGTTTGTCCGGAACCTGCATGAGCTGCTGATCGTGGCCCTGCCATTCTTCCGCCCACTACGCCTGCTGCGGCTGGTGACCCTGTTGTCCGTCCTGCACAGGACGCTGGGCGACACCCTCCGGGGACGCGTGGTTACGTACGTGGCGGGATCGGCAACCATGCTCGTGTTTGTGGGCGCCCTCGCCGTCCTGGACGTGGAGCAGTCTGCGCCGGACGCGAAGATCCTGATGTTCGGTGATGCCCTGTGGTGGGCCATTACCACCATCACCACCGTGGGCTACGGGGATATGTACCCGGTAACGCCTCTCGGCCGGGTGGTGGCAGCAGCCCTCATGATGAGCGGCATCGCCGTTCTCGGTGTGGTGACGGCATCCATTGCGTCCTGGCTGGTCCAGCGGGTGGAGGACACCGCCGAAGCGGTGGCCGAGGCCGAGGAGCCCGTGCGGGCCGAACTGGCGGACCTGGTTGCGGAAATCGCCATGCTCCGCCGGGAGATTGCGGAGCTGAAGGGCCGGCAAAGCCGGTAGCATCCGCGCCCGGAGCAGCAGGTAGTACGCAGGAACGATTTTGAGTGTCCGGGACCGCACTCCCAAGTACCGGTCCAAAATATTCGGGTAATCCCTACTGGTGCCTGCGCCCCGCCGCACTTCCTAGACTCGGGATTCCTAGGACCGAACATGTGCTGGCCTGTTCACCGGGTGGCTTCCGGATGGCAGTGCCTTCTCGCGGAGCTTCCGTATTTTCTGGGTATGCGGACGCCTCCATCATGCGCCGGCGGCGGCCTGGCCTAAGGCTGGGCCGCCGGTGCGTCACACCTCGATCCGTCCTGCCCCGCTTCCTGCACCCGCAGCTGCCTGGCCGGACCGCACCTCGATGGGCTACCCATGAACCAGCCATACTTCTCTACCCCCGACGGTCCGAGCCGTAGTTTCGCCACCGACGTCCCCCGTTCCGACCTGACGGCGGGCCGCCCCACCATCAGCAACAAACTGTGGGCGGGGATGGCCACCGCTGCCGTTGTGGCGGCGGTGGGAGTGGGAGCCCTTGCCGCGCCCGTCACCATCGCTCCGGCAGGTACGACGGCGGCGGCTCCCGTTGCCGAGGCTGTTTCCCAGGCGCAGGGCACGCAGGCCGATGCTGCCGGTTCGGGTTCCGCGGAATCTGTCCAGGCACCGGCAGAAGCACCAGCCGAGGCCCCCGCTGCTGCCCCGCCGGCCGCGGAAGCGCCGGCGGAGGCAGCACCGCCGCCACCCGCCGTCGAGCCCGCACCCGCCCCGGAACCGGCACCCGCGCCGGCCGCCGACGGAAACCAGTACACCGTGGTTCCCGGCGATACCGTCGGTGCAATTGCAGGGCGGTTCGGGGTGGACATGAACGCCATGCTTGCCGCGAACGGCCTGGGCCAGTACAGCATCATCGTCCCGGGCCAGACACTGGTACTGACCGGTCCGGCAATTGCCGCCCCGGCCCCGGCACCTGCTGCTGTTTCTGCTCCCGCTCCTGCTTCGGCCCCCGCACCGGCACCGGCAGCTGCTCCGGCGCCTGCCCCGGTTGCGGCCGCTCCAGCCGTCCGGACCATTTACGTTGCCGGCGCCGGTGGGCAGTCCATGGTCGATGCCTGCATCGGGCCCATCCACTTCACGCCCAACGACGGCTACTCACTCTTTATCACCGAACATGATTTCTGCGGCGGCTGGGCCCGCTTCTCCGGAATCGGCGTGGGTGAGACGGTGAGCATCCCGGGCTACGGAACGTACACGGTGACGGCTCGCGGGCAGGTACCCAACCCCGGGACCACCAACGATGTCATCAATGTGTTTGGCGGTTTCCCCCGGGCCATCCTGCAGACGTGCATCCCGGGAACCAGCCAGATGCTCCTGATTGCGCTGAACTGAAGATTCCTGCCGCGCACGAGGATTCATAAACTTGTCCGCAGTTCCTAACCTTCAAGGTGGGGAGCTGCGGACAAGGCCAGGATTTGGCATCAAGAAACGCCACGGAGCGACCTCCGTGGCGTTGGTTGATGAAAATTTCCCGGCTAAGCGTTCATCCGTTTGCGTTCGGAGATGTGCTCCACCAGCTCGCCCACGCGCTGTTCGGAGTAATTGCGGGCGATGTCTCCCTGGCTAAGGATCCCCACCAACTTGTGGTCGGCGATGACAGGAAGCCGGCGGACCTGGTGGCTCTCCATCATGTCGATGGCCTCATCAACGTTCGCATCGGCGTCGATCCAGTAGGGCTTGCCCGAGGCGAGATCGCGGGCCATCATTTCGCGGGGATCGCGCCCGGCGGCCACGCACTTGAGCACGATGTCACGGTCGGTGATCATGCCCCTCAACTTGCCGTCGTCACCGCAGATCGGCAACGATCCGCAGTCAAGGTCCAGCATCATCCGGGCAGCATCTGCTAGGGACTGGCTTTCCTTAATACACTGCGCGTCCGTAGTCATGAATTCACGTACGGCACTCATTTGTCCTCCTTTATCGATTCTTTGATCGACGCAGGGCATCGGGCACTTGCGCCGATGGTGCCAGACTACGCCCGCGCCACTGTCATGTCGACGACGGTTTTGCCGCCTCTGGAGACAGCTCGGGAACCTGGGGTTATAGGACAAAACGTGTGTATGGGAGGGGCCTGCTTCCCAGCAGAGGCGCGGGAAATGGGCGATGGCTAAGCTTTGCCGATTTCCCTACAACGCGCCACCACCACCTGCCGCTTCTACCGCATCGCCCCATCAACACCAGATGAAGTACGACGGCGGTGCTGCCGCCGCCTTGTGCATTCGATAGCTCCAGCAGACCCCAAACGTGATGGCGTGTCGCCCGATCTGGTACAGAACGTGATGGCACGTTCCCCGATTGGGTGCAGGAGGTGGTAGCGGGTTGCCGGATGCTGCGCCACCTTGATGGGGGCGGGCTCGCAAACACGAAAAAGCCTCCGGAACCTATGGTTCCGAAGGCTTTTCCTTGGGTGGCAGATGAGGGATTCGAACCCCCGTAGGCGTTGCCAGCTGATTTACAGTCAGCCCCCTTTGGCCGCTCGGGTAATCTGCCGAACTTCAAAAGAAGTACCCGTAGATGCAGTCTGCAGGACGTCCGTTTCCGGGCCGTTCCGCTTCCAGTAACCGCGGGCAAGACAACTTTACAGAACTTCCGCCGAAGAATCGAATCGGCGCTGTAAGGCCCGGAATGGCGCGGATTCCGGACCCTGCAGGCGGTCCAGGCAGGCGGTCCCTAAGGCTGCTGTCAGGCCTAGCCCAGAATCCGGCCGGCCAGCTTCGCCTCGAACTTCATGGCCTGCTCCTCGGTGATCTGGTTCAACTGCACCGCCCGGAGCAGGTCCTCGCGGACGCCGTCCATACGGGAGGATGCATCCGCCACCGGGCTGAAAATAATGGAAGCTGCCACCGCCGCTGCCGCCACCGAGGTTGCTGCTGTTGCAACCGCCCCGGCTGCCGCCGAGGTGGTTCGTGTGACGTAGTGGACAGCTTTGCGGTGCATGGTGTTCCTTTCGAGCAGTTCCAACTCCTTCAACTCTGTCGCCGCCTCCTTCGTTCCCCCGGGATGTCCGCTGAGAGGGAACTGTGAAATACGGCTCCCCCTCATCAGCGACATCCGTATTAGGCTGGAATGCAGCGATCCCGGCCCTGTCCGCGGACAAGGCCCCCACCAGCACAAGGAGAGTCATGGCAGGCGAGTCAACGTTCGACGTCGTAAGCAAAGTGGACAAGCAGGAAGTGGCCAACGCGCTCAACCAGGCACAGAAGGAACTGGCCCAGCGCTACGACTTCAAGGGCGTCGGTGCAGAAGTGGACTTCAGCGGAGAGAAGATCCTCATGAAGGCAAACTCCGAAGAGCGCGTCCTGGCGGTACTGGACGTGCTCCAGTCCAAGCTGATCCGCCGCGGCATCTCACTGAAGTCCCTAGACACAGGTGAGCCTTATGCCTCGGGCAAGGAGTTCCGCCTCGAGGCTTCCATTAAGGAAGGCATCGCCCAGGACCTGGCCAAGAAGATCAACAAGCTGATCCGCGACGAAGCCCCCAAGTCGGTCAAGTCCCAGATCCAGGGCGACGAACTGCGCGTTACGTCCAAGTCCCGTGATGACCTGCAGGCCACGATGGCCTTGCTGAAGGACTTCGACGAGGCCGACCTGCAGTTTGTGAACTTCCGCAGCTAGCAGCCCCCGCCGTCGGGTTTCGACGCGCACAAATTCTGCCGCCGCAACAAGAGGCTGGCGCACCCGGAATATGGGCAGCGCCAGCTTCTTTGCGTGTCGCCGAAACCGGGATCAGCGCAGCGGCCTGCCGGCCATCCGCTCCAGCCTCGAAATCCGGTCCCGCATGGGCGGGTGCGTGGCGAACAGCTTGTTGATGGCGCCGCCGCGGAACGGATTTGCGATCATCAGGTGCGATGCGTTGACCAGCCTCTGATCATGCGGCAGCGGCGCAATGCTGACGCCGCGCTCGATCTTGGCCAGGGCTGAGGCGAGCGCCAGCGGATCGCCGGTGAGCGCGGAACCGTCCTCGTCGGCGTCGTACTCCCTGGTGCGGGAGATGGCCATCTGGATCAGCGACGCCGCGAAGGGCGCCAGCAGGGCCATGGCGATCATGGCCAGGGGGTTCGAGTTCCGCCGGTCGCCGCCGCCGAAGAACAGCAGCATCTGGCCCACCGATGTGATAACGCCCGCGACGGCGGCGGCCACGGACGAGGTGAGGATGTCGCGGTTGTAGACGTGCATGAGTTCGTGCCCCAGGACGCCGCGGAGTTCGCGGGCGTCCAGGAGCTGCAGGATTCCTTCGGTGCAGCAGACCGCCGCGTTCCGCGGGTTCCGGCCGGTGGCGAAGGCGTTCGGATTCATGGTGGGCGAAATGTAGATCCGCGGCATCGGCTGGTTGGCGCGCACGGACAGCTCACGGACAATCTGGTACAGCTGCGGCGCCTGCGCTTCCGTGACCGGGTAGGCCTGCATGGACCGGATGGCGATCTTGTCGCTGTTCCAGTAGCCGTACGCCGTGGTCCCGACTCCGACCAGCGCCATAATCCAGATAGGAGCCGAACTGCGGGTGCTGGCGCCAATGAAGGCTCCGAGGCCAAGCAGCACCGCCCACAGCACGCCGAAAAGCGCCGCCGTCTTCAGGCCGTTGTAGTGTTTGTGCACGATTCCTCCTCGCTCATCTATGGAAACGGCTTTCTACGGAGCCGGGTTCCGCGCGTCGTATTTCTGGAATCCCGGCTGCAGCCTCGCCGCCAGCCACGCCCCCATAATGCACAGCAGCCCGCCGAACAACAGGACCCACCCCTCGGCCACCATCTTGGTGGCGCCGCCGGCCAGCAGATCGCCGATTCGAGGGCCGCCTGCCACCACCACGATGAACACACCCTGGAGCCGGCCGCGGAGGTGGTCCGGCGCGGCGGCCTGGAGGATGGTGTTGCGGAAGACGCTGCTGATCGAGTCGGCGATTCCAGCCAGTGCGCAGCACAGTGCAGCCGGAAGCAGCCAGAAGGTAACCTCCCCGTCCGGGGAGCGGCCGGCGAGCACTGCCACCATGCCAAACGCGGCGATGGATGCACCCCACCCCATTACCGAGAAAACCACCGCGCTCCCCTGCCAGCGGACAGCGCCCAGGGGGCCTGAGAACAGCCCGGCCAGGAACGCTCCCACCGCTGTTGAGGCAAGGAGTACGCCCACCGTAGCTTCGCCGCCGCCGATCATCACAGCGCCGATGGCCGGCATGAGGGCGCGCGGCTGGGCGAGGATCATGGCAACCAGGTCGATCACGAAGGTCATGCGCAGGTTGGGACGGGTGCCCAGGAACCGGAACCCCTCGATGACCGAGCGGATGCCTGGCCTGCCGGGGCTTCCCGACGGCGGCAGGGGCGGCAGCCGGTAGACGGCCCACAGCACCAGGGCGAAGCTGGCGAAGTCGATGGTGTAGGTCCAGCCAAATCCCACCCATGCCACCAGCACGCCGGCCAGCAGGGGCCCGGCGGTCAGGGCAAGGCCGAAGGACATCATGCTCAGGGCGTTCGCCGCGGGCAGCAGTTCCTGGCGGATCAGCATGGGAAGGATGGCGCTGCGGGCGGGCTGGTTGATAGCCTGCGCGCCGCTTTGCACGGCCACAAGGAGATAGAGGACCCAGACGTTGCCCAGGTGCAGCCAGGACTGCAGGGCGATCAGGCCAGTGGTCAGCCACATGACCGTGCTGGCCAGCAGCGCCACGCGGCGCCGGTCGTGGGAGTCGGCGATGGATCCACCCAGGAGCCCGCCGATTACCAGGGGCACCAGGGCGAAGACGGCCAGCAATCCCACATAGAAGCTGTCCTGGGTCAGGCGGTAGATCTCCAGGCTCACTGCCACCAGGGTGAGCTGGCTTCCGACGGCGGATACGGCCGAGCCGAGCCAGAGCCGGCGGAAGGCGCGGCTCTCCTTGAGCGGCGTGATGTCAGCAAGCAGTTTCCCCACCCTGCAACCCTAATGTCGCCGGTGCCCCATACCGGTCACGGGAAGTTAGCCAAGCCTTATTGTGAGAAACTCAGAATAAGTGTTTCAATGGAGCCATGACGGAGCACTTTGACGGCCAGGAAGCATGGGCTGCCGCCCTGCGCGCCCACGGCCGCAGGGTGACCAAACAGCGGCTGGCGGTCCTCGCCGCCGTCGAACGCCACCCCCACTCCCCCGCCGAGAGCATCCTGGCTGCCGCCCGCGCCGAGCTCCCCGAACTGACAGCCCAGTCCGTTTACGTGGTGCTGGGGGACCTGACGGACCTGCACATGCTGCGCCGCTTCGAACCCCCGCACTCCCCCGCGCTGTATGAAACACGCGTCGGAGACAACCACCACCACGCCATCTGCATCAGCTGCGGCCGCGTTGAGGACGTGGACTGCGCCGTGGGGCACGCGCCCTGCCTCACGCCCCACTGGGATGAACACGCCAAGCCGATGACCATCCAGATCGCCGACGTAATGTACCAGGGCATCTGCCAGGACTGCCAGCAGTCCCAACAACTTCCTTCCAATCGTCCCTCAGAAGAAACACAGAAATAGGAGAACAATGACTGCCATTTCAACAACCCAGTCAGGTGCCCCCGTTACGTCAGACGCGCACTCGAAGTCAGTTGGTGCCGATGGTGCCATCATCCTGACTGACCACTACCTGGTGGAAAAGCTTGCCCAGTTCAACCGCGAGCGGGTGCCGGAGCGCGTAGTGCACGCCAAGGGCGGCGGTGCATTCGGTACGTTCAAGACCACCGAGGACGTGTCCAAGTACACGAAGGCAGCCTTCCTCCAGCCGGGCGCCGAGACCGAAATGCTGATCCGTTTCTCCTCCGTTGCGGGCGAGAACGGCTCCCCGGACACCTGGCGCGATCCCCGCGGTTTCGCCGTGAAGTTCTACACCTCCGAGGGCAACTACGACCTCGTGGGCAACAACACCCCGGTGTTCTTCATCCGCGACGGCATCAAGTTCCCGGACTTCATCCACTCCCAGAAGCGCCTGCCGGGCACGCACCTGCGCGACGCCGACATGCAGTGGGACTTCTGGACCCTGTCCCCCGAGTCCGCCCACCAGGTCACCTGGCTGATGGGTGACCGCGGCCTGCCCGCCTCCTGGCGTGAAATGCAGGGCTACGGCTCACACACCTACCAGTGGATCAACGCCGAGGGCGAGCGGTTCTGGGTCAAGTACCACTTCAAGTCCAACCAGGGCGTGAACTCCATGACCGGCGAGCAGGCTGAAGCCCTGGCCGGTTCGGACGCGGACTTCTACATCCGCGACCTGTCCGAGAACATCGAAGCCGGCAACTTCCCGTCCTGGGACCTGCACGTCCAGGTCATGCCGTACGAGGATGCCAAGACCTACCGCTTCAACCCGTTCGACCTGACCAAGGTCTGGCCGCATGCTGACTACCCGCTGATCAAGGTGGGCACCATGGAGCTGAACCGGAACCCGGAGAACTACTTCGCGCAGATCGAACAGGCCACCTTCGCGCCGTCGAACTTCGTGCCGGGCATCGCCGCTTCCCCGGACAAGATGCTGCAGGCCCGCATCTTCTCCTACGCGGACGCACACCGCTACCGCGTGGGCACCAACCACGCCCAGATCCCGGTGAACCAGCCCAAGAACCAGGTCAACAACTACAGCCAGGACGGCGCCGGACGCTACCTGTTCAACGCTCCCTCGGTTCCGGTCTACGCCCCGAACACCTTCGGCGGTCCCGCTGCGCTTGAGCCGCAGAACCCGGCCGGCGGCTGGGAGAACGACGGCGAGCTGACCCTCGCCGCGCACTCCCTCCACGCCGAGGACAGCGACTTCGTCCAGGCCGGCGCGCTGTACCGCGAGGTCTACGACGACGCCGCAAAGGCCCGCTTCCTGGACACCATCACCGGTGCCGTGGGCGGCGTCAAGCGCTCCGACATCAAGGAACGCGCCATCCAGTACTGGACCAACGTTGACGCCGAACTCGGCGCCAAGCTGCGCGCCAACCTCGGCGCTGCACCGCTCTCCGAGGCAGAAGCCGCCAACAAGATCGGCTGATCCAGCCCCTCTCTGAGTTGCTGAAAACCACCCCGTCACGGGTTTCCGTGGCGGGGTGGTTTTTTCTTTTTCCACATAGGTATTGTTCGCCATGGCCGCCGGTGGCTGCTGTCCCTAGGATCGACGCATGACAACTTTCCAGGGCATCCCCGCCGGCGCCTTCGAGTTCTACCAGGAGCTGCAGGAGAACAACACCCGCCAGTGGTGGCAGGAGAACAAGGACCGCTACCAGACGCTGGTCCGGGAGCCGTTCCTCGCATTGCTGGCCGGGCTGGAGCCCAGGTTTGGTCCCGGCAAAATCTTCAGGCCAAACCGGGACATCAGGTTCTCCCAGGACAAGTCGCCCTACAAAACCGCCCAAGGCGCCTTTGCATCCGTCCAGGAAGGAGTGGGCTTCTACCTGCAGGTCAGCGCGGACGGGCTCCTGGTGGGCGGCGGATACCACTCCCACACCCCGGCCCAGCTGGCCCGGTACCGCAACTCGGTGGACGCTTCAGGAACGGGCGAATCACTGCGGCACATTGTCGAAGCCGTGGCGGCTGCCGGTTTTATGGTGGAGGGAGAGAAGCTCAAGACCGTCCCGCGCGGGTACCCGCAGGATCACCCCAGGGCCGAACTCCTCAAACACAAATCCCTTTCCGCCGCCACCGACCTGGGACAGCCGGCGTGGCTGGCCACTCCTGCCGCCCTCCAGGAGATTGCTGCTTTGTGGGATGAGCTGCGGCCGCTGGTGGACTGGGTGGGCCGGCACGCAGCACCGTAGCCTCAACCGGCTGTGTCGGGAGCCAGTTCCACATTGTAGGAGCGGATGCGGACCACCCGCCCGTCCATAAAGTCGTAGATATCGCAGGATGCCACCCGGCTGAGGCTGCCATCCGCTGAAAGGTACCGGGCAACGCTGTCCACCACAACAGCCGCAGGTCCGGAAACCATCCGGAATTGGTCGAACGTGGTCTGCACATCCTGCAGGTCGCGGGCCAGGGATGAACAGACATCAACCATCGCCGGCTTGCCGGCCAGGACTTCCCCTCCCACAAGCTCCCACGCAACATCGTCATGGATCTGGGGAAGGGCCTCTTCAAACCGGTGGCTCGAAAAAGCGCCTGCCACCTGCTCCATCGTCATCTGCACAACGCCCACGTTCCTTCCAGCCATCCCGTGGCCCGCCGCCACAGGTGCACTTTTATTGAACTGCAGACTCCGTCCTGCCGCACTCCCAATTCTCGCTCCGACCGGCAGGCAAACGCAGAACCGCCCGCTGATTCCAGGATCAGCGGGCGGTTCTGCGGCTCCGGCGTCAGCCACGACCAGCGCTCAGGCGCAGGTCAGCGCCAGGCGCAGGTCAGTGTCAGGCGCGTGTCAGCTCGTCCTCGTCGTCGGCCGACGCCACCGGAGTACCAGCTTCCACAGGACCCCCGTTGACGGCGGTGTTTGCCGTGGCGAACCTCTCGTTCAAACGGGAGTGGCGCTGGCCGTAGGCGAAGTAGATGGCCAGGCCGATCGCCAGCCAGATGGCGAAGAAGATCCAGGTCTCCACGGCAAGGTTCGTCATCAGGTAAAGGCACAGCACGGCGGACACAACCGGCAGGACCTTACCGAAGGGAACGCGGAACGCGGGCTTGAGATCCGGACGCTTCTTGCGGAGCACCAGGATGCCCAGGCTCACCACCACAAAGGCGGACAGCGTACCGATGTTGATCATTTCCTCGAGCAGGTCCACGTTGGTCAGCCCCGCCACCAGGGCCACGGCGGCACCGCAGATGATCTGGAGGCGGACCGGCGTCGAGCGCTTGTCACTGGTCTTGGACAGCGCACGGGGCAGGAGGCCGTCGCGGCTCATCGCCAGTACCACCCGGGACAGGCCCATCAGGAGCACCATGATCACGGTGGTCAGGCCAACCAGGGAACCGAAGGCAATGACCTTGGCGGCGGAGGTGTCACCCACGGCTTCGAAGGCTGTGGTGAGGGTGGGGCTCTTCGCCTCGGCCAGCTGCGTGTAGGAGACCATGCCGGTCAGGGCCAGTGATACCAGGATGTAGAGCAGCGTCACCACGGCGAGCCCCCCGAAGATGCCCCTCGGCAGGGTCTTCTGCGGGTTCTTGACTTCCTCGGCCGAGGTGGCCACAACATCGAAGCCGATGAAGGCGAAGAACACCAGTGCAGCGCCGGCGAAGATGCCCAGGGTCCCGTATTGTGCCGGGGCGGCTCCGGTGAGGAACCCGAAGAACGACTGCTTCAGCACATCCGCGGCGCCGGCACCACCGGTGGGCTCGGCGGCGGGAATGAAGGGAGTGTAGTTTTCGAACTTCACGTAGGTGAAGCCGACGACGATCACAAAGAGCACCACACCGATCTTGATCAGGGTGAAGATGTTGCCCACGCGGGCGGACAGCTTCGTACCCAGCACCAGCAGTACCGTGAACACGGCAACGATGAGGAAGGCGCCCCAGTAGAGGTCCACCCCGCCCAGCGAGATTGCCGGCGGAATGTCGGCACCCATCAGCGCGAACACCTTGCTGAGGTAGATGCCCCAGTACTTGGCGATCACCGCTGCGGCCGTGAAGAGCTCAAGGATCAGGTTCCAGCCGATGATCCAGGCAAGCAGCTCACCCATCGTGGCGTAGGTGAACACGTAGGCGGAGCCTGCCACGGGAATGGCGGTGGCGAACTCGGCGTAGCACATGATGGCAAGGGCGCAGGTGACGGCGGCGATGGCGAAGGACAACGTCACGGCAGGGCCGGAGAAGTTGGCTGCGGCCTTGGCACCAACAGAGAAGATACCGGCACCCACAGCCACCGCAACGCCCATGATCATCAGGTCCCACGTGCTGAGGGACCGTTTGAGCTTGCGTCCGGGTTCATCGGCGTCAGCGATGGACTGCTCGATTGATTTGGTCCGGAGAAGGTTCATAGGGGGATCACAATCCTGATTTCTGATGGAAACAGACCTATCAACGATAGTGTCCATCCACTGGACGGTCCCAATTGTTCCGAATGGTGAGACGGCAGAGCTGCCAAACTATGTTCTGCATAAAGCGCTTGAGGCCCTCCAAATGGAGGACCTCAAGCCTGTAGGGCCGAAGTACTATGCCGGCCAATCCATCAGTGCGGACCGGATCAGGAACCGCTTGCCTTCGGGCGCTTCCACCGAAAATCCGCTGCCCCGCCCCGGCACCACGTCAACGGTCAGGTGCGTGTGGCTCCAGTAGTTGAACTGCTCCCGGGACATCCAGAACTCCAGCGGCTGCGGCTCCAGCCCCTCGGACACATCGAATATGCCCAGCAGCACATCCGAGTCACCGGTCAGGAAGTCTCCTGCCGGGTAGCACATGGGTGAGGACCCGTCGCAGCACCCGCCGGACTGGTGGAACATGAGCGGCCCGTGCCGAACCCACAGCAAACGCAGCAACTCGGTGGCCGCCGGCGTGAGCGCCACCCGGGAGAAGTCCTCCCCGGGCAGCGTCACTGCAGCATGGATGCTGTCCTGGGTCATCAAAACCTCAGGACCACGCGGCCGTCGATTTTGGCGTGTTTCATCTCGTCAAAAACCGCGTTGACCTCGGCGAGTTCCCGGACGGAGACCGTGGGATGGATCTTGCCCTGGGCGTAAAAGTCCAGGGCCTCCTCCAGGTCCTGCCGGGTTCCGACGATCGAGCCGCGGACCGTCAGGCCCTTGAGCACAATCTCGAAGATGGGCGCCGGAAAGTCGCCCGGCGGCAGCCCGTTGAACACAATCGTGCCGCCGCGGCGGACCATTCCAATGGCCTGCCCGAACGCTGACGGGTGCACTGCAGTGACCAGGACTCCATGGCAACCTCCGGTTTCACGCTGGATCACTTCCACGGGGTCTTCGTGCAAAGCGTTGACCGTCAGTTCGGCCCCGTGTGCCTTGGCGAGGGCGAGTTTGTCGTCGGCAATGTCCACCGCGGCAACCCGCAGGCCCATCGCCACGGCGTACTGCACCGCGATATGCCCCAGGCCGCCGATGCCGGAGATGGTCACCCACTGGCCCGGCTTGGCTTCGGTCATCTTCAGGCCCTTGTAGACGGTGACACCGGCGCAGAGCACCGGCGCCACCTCGACGGGGTCGGATCCCGCCGGTATCCGGGCGGCGAAGCGGGTATCGACGAGCATATATTCGCCGAAGGACCCGTCGACGCTGTAGCCGCCGTTCTTCTGTGCCTCGCACAGGGTTTCCCAGCCGGTGCGGCAGTATTGGCAGTCGCCGCAGGCGGACCACAGCCAGGCGTTGCCCACCATGTCGCCGACAGCAAGGTCGGTGACGCCGTCCCCGAGTGCCACCACTTCACCCACTCCTTCGTGCCCGGGAACAAAGGGCGGCGAGGGCTTGACCGGCCAGTCGCCTTCGGCGGCGTGCAGATCCGTGTGGCACACACCAGTGGTGAGCACCTTGACGAGGGCTTCCCCGGGGGCGGGCTTTGGGATGGGCAGGTCCTGGATCTGGAGGTCGGTGCCGAATTCGGTTACTACTGCTGCTTGCATTGTCGTCGTCATTGGCGAAATCCTTGCGTCGTTGTAGCGGTGGTGTTGTTAGAAGAAGCCGAGCTTGTTTTCGTTGTAGCTGACCAGCAGGTTCTTGGTCTGCTGGTAGTGGTCCAGCATCATGGCGTGGTTCTCGCGCCCGATGCCCGAGGACTTATAGCCGCCGAACGCGGCGCCCGCCGGGTAGGCGTGGTAGTTGTTGACCCAGACGCGGCCGGCCTGGATTTCGCGGCCAGCGCGGTAGGCGATGTTGCCGTTGCGGGACCAGACGCCGGCGCCCAGGCCGTACAGGGTGTCGTTGGCCAGGCCCATGGCGTCGTTGTAGTCGCTGAACTTCGTGACTGCCACCACCGGGCCGAAGATCTCCTCCTGGAAAATCCGCATCTTGTTGTGGCCCTCGAAGACGGTGGGCTGGACGTAGTAGCCCCCGGCCAGGTCGCCGGGCAGTTCGGCGCGGCCGCCGCCGGTGAGGACCTTGGCACCTTCCTGCTTGCCGATGTCGATATAGGAGAGGATTTTCTCGAGCTGGTCGTTGGAGGCTTGGGCGCCCACTTGGGTTTCGGTGTCCAGGGGGTTGCCCTGGATCATTTTCTCCACCCTGGCCACGGCGTCGGCCATGAAGGATTCGTAGATGTCCTCCTGGACCAGCGCCCGGGACGGGCAGGTGCAGACTTCGCCCTGGTTGAAGGCGAACAGCGCGAAGCCTTCCTGTGCTTTGTCGTAGAACGCGTCGTTGTCCTGGGCGACGTCGTTGAAGAAGATGTTCGGGCTCTTGCCGCCCAGTTCCAGCGTGACGGGGATGAGGTTCTGGCTCGCGTACTGGCTGATCAGGCGGCCGGTGGTGGTCTCGCCGGTAAAGGCAATCTTGCGGATCCTCGGGCTGGATGCGAGCGGCTTGCCGGCCTCCACGCCGAAGCCGTTGACGATGTTCAGCACGCCTGCGGGCAGCAGGTCGCCGATGAGTTCCACCAGGACCAGGATGGAGCTCGGCGTCTGCTCGGCAGGCTTGAGCACCACGGCGTTGCCTGCCGCGAGCGCCGGCGCAAGCTTCCAGACGGCCATCAGGATGGGGAAGTTCCAGGGAATGATCTGGCCGACGACGCCGAGCGGCTCGTGGAAGTGGTAGGCGGTGGTGTCGTCGTCGAGCTGGGAGAGCCGGCCCTCCTGGGCACGGACGGCGGAGGCGAAGTAGCGGAAGTGGTCGGCGGCCAGCGGAATGTCGGCGTTGAGGGTTTCGCGGATGGGCTTGCCGTTGTCCCACGATTCGGCGACGGCGAGCATTTCCAGGTTCTCGTCGATGCGGTCGGCGATCTTGTTCAGGATGGCGGCGCGCTCGGCCACGGACGTCTTGCCCCAGGACGGTGCAACCTTGTGGGCCGCGTCCAGCGCCAGGTCGATGTCTTCTGCGGTTCCGCGGGCTACCTCGCAGAAGGCTTCGCCGGTGACGGGCGTGATGTTTTCGAAGTACTGGCCCTTGACCGGGGCCACCCATTCGCCGCCGATCCAGTTCTCGTAGCGGTCCTTGAAGGTGACCTTCGAACCCTCGGTACCGGGCTGGGCGTAAACAGTCATTGCTAGCTCCTTTGCTGTGCAGAGGGCGGCTCTTGCTGCTGGCGGCCGCCGTTGGAATCAGCGTAGGAGCGGGCAGGTTGCAGTCAGGTTGCAACGCTGTCCCGGTGGTTGAGCCCGTCGAAATCCGGGGCTTAAGCGCGCAACCCGGTTTCGACAGGCTCAACCACCGGCGGGTGGGCGCGCAGTTTCGACAGGCTCAACCAACGGCGCCGGCTTACGCGCGCAGCTCGGCTTCCAGCCGCTCCAGGTCCGCGACGACGGCGGCCCGCTTGGGTGAGCGGGCGGGCAGGAGGCGCAGGGCGGCGCGGCGGACCCCGACGTCGTCCCTTGCCTCGGGAAGTTCGGCGTACTTGAGCAGCGACTCGGCGCTGCCGTCCGTGAGGACTGCCTCTCGCAGGAGCAACGAGACCTTGTTGCGCAGCTCCACGACGCCGGGCGCCTCGGACCGCGGCAGGACAGCGCCGCGGTAGATTTCCAGGGCGATGCGGTGCGCGCCGCGTTGCAGGCAGCTCAGCACCTGGCCGCTGTCCGGCACCACATCGACCGGAAGCCGATAGGGCCGGGAACCGGGAACGGCATCGGGGCTCAGTTGCTGGAGGACTTTGCGCAGGCGCACCATTTCAGCCCTCAGGGTGATGGTGGAACCCTCACCGGGATAGAGCAGGACGCCCAGTTCCTCAGCAGAAAGCCCGTCGGGGTGGGTGCTGAGCAGCGCCAGGATCTCGCTGTGCCGGGCGGAAAGAACAATGGTTTTTCCTTCCAGGCTGAGCAGTGCCTGGTCGCGGCCCAGCAGCTGCAGGCTGTTCCGGTACAGGCTGCCTTCCTTGACCCCCTGCCCCGGTGCGCGGGAAGCGGAAGCCGTGGCCCGGCGTCGTGCCGGCCTGTTCGCAAGCTCCGCGGCAAGCTGAAGGCGCTCCACCCGCAGCTGTGCCTGGGCGGCCGCTACTGTTGCCTCCACCAGCGACAGGGTATGCGGCGCCACCGCCGTGGCCGTGCCCGTGATGTCCACGACGCCGAGGACGGCACCGGAATCCGGGTCGTGGAAGGGCACCGCCGTGCAGCTCCAGGGGTGCACCGCCCGCTGGTAATGCTCAGCGCCGGCAATCTGGATGCCCCGGCCCAGGGCAAGGGCGGTTCCGGGGGCGCTGGTGCCCACCGTGGCCTCGGACCAGTCGGCGCCGGCAACAAACATCATGCCCTCTGCCCTGCGCTGCAGCGCCGGATCGCCCTCCACCCAGAGCAGCCGGCCCACTTCGTCGCCCACCGCCACCAGCAGGCCGCTGTCGTGGCTGGGCTGGACCAGGAGTTTGTTGATGACCGGCATGATGGCGGCCAGGGGGTGATGGCTGCGGTAATCCTCGAGCTCATCCCGGTCCATGGCCAGTGGAGCGGCAGGGTTGTCCGGGTCCGCCTTGAATCCGGCGGAGCGCTGCCACGATTCGCGGATCAGGTTGCGCAGGCCGCTGGAGGCATCGTGCAGGGAGCCGCCGTCGAGCAGCTCGTGGGCGGCCAGTGCGCCGCGCTGCAGCGGCTCCAGCTGGATCAGGTTCTTCATCGAACTCCTGTGCTGCCTGTAGGCACGGCGCTGCCGTGCCGGCCAAGGGGTGGTGGCAATTCTAACCCTGCCCTCCTCCCCCACCTAGGCCTGCCGGCGGGGTGGTCAGCCCCGGGAGATGCGGATCATCTCCTCGCGCGGCACCACCTTGATGCGTTCGCGCACCACATGGTCGAGGCCTTCGGGGCCGGTCCAGGCCGCGCCCAGGCCCGCTTCGTGGGCATCGAGCTTGTTCCAGCCTTCCCACGTGGTGTATTCGATGCCGCGTTCCTCCAGCAGGCGGATGATGGCCTGCGGATCGGGGTTCTGCGCGGGCGGCAGGGTGAGCCGGTCCTCCAGGAGGAAGCCGATGGTCTCCAACGCGTCGCCCTTGGTGTGGCCGATCAGGCCCACCGGGCCGCGCTTGATCCACCCGGTGGCGTAGATCCCGGGCACCGGGTTACCTGCGGCGTCCAGCACACGGCCGCCCTCGTTGGGGATGACACCGCGCTTTGCGTCGTACTCCAGTTCGTCCAGGGCCGAGCCGTGGTAGCCGATGGCGCGGTAGACGGCCTGCACGGGGTAGTCGATGAACTCGCCGGTGCCTTTGGCGTTGCCCGTGCCGTCAAGCTGCATGCGCTCAAACTTGATGCCTGCCACCTTGCCCGATCCGCCGTCGTCGTAAATCTCAACGGGACTGTGCAGGAAGTGCAGGTGCAGCCGGCGGGAGGAGGGGTTCTCCGATTCGGTATGCTCCTCCACGAGCCAGTTGGTGAGCGTGTTCACCATGGTCTTGATCTGGTTGTTGCTGCGGATGGCTTCGTCGGAGGCCTCATCGAACTCGAAGTCCTCCGGGTAGAGCACGATGTCCACGTCATTCATGTGGCTGAGCTCCCGCAGCTCCAGCGGCGTGAACTTCACTTGGGCCGGGCCGCGGCGGCCAAACACGTGCACGTCCGTCACCGGCGAAGCCTTCAGTCCCTGGTAGACGTTGTCCGGAATCTCGGTGCTGAGCAGCTCCTCCGGATGCTTGACCAGCATGCGGGCCACGTCCAGCGCCACATTGCCGTTGCCGATGACGGCAATCTCCTTGGCGTCCAGGGGCCAGTCCCGCGGCACGTCCGGGTGCCCGTCGTACCAGGACACAAAGTCGGCTCCGCCGAAGGAGCCCTGCAGGTCGATGCCCGGGATACCCAGGTCCGCATCCTTGACGGCGCCGGTTGAGAAGATGACGGCGTCGTAGAAGGCGCGGAAATCGTGGAGGGTAAGGTCCCGCCCGTAGGTGACGTTGCCCAGGAACCGGATGTCGCCGCGGTCCAGGACCTTGTGCAGCGCATTAACGATGCCCTTGATGCGGGGGTGGTCCGGGGCCACGCCGTACCGGATCAGGCCGTACGGCGCGGGGTAGGCCTCAAAAAGGTCGATACTGACTTCGAAGTCGCCCTCCTTCACGCCACTGGACTTTGTGAGGATGTCCGCAGCGTAGACTCCTGCCGGCCCGGCGCCCACGATGGCTACGCGGAGCGGACGTGTGGGGGTGGTTTCGCCGTGGTTGGACACTCGGAGCCCTTCTGACCGATGAGGATGCGCAGGTAGGAGCAGCGCACAGTCACTTATTCTAATTGGCCCCGGACCCCTGGCCGCGGAGCACAAAGCCGGCCTTATCCGCTTTTGGCCAGCGGAACCACATCGCCTTCGCGGTAGAGCAGCGCGCGCAGCTCGGCCTCGGCGGAGTCCGGCCGCTTGGGGTCGATGGTTTCGCCCTCGTGGTAGTGGTCCACCACGCGGGGGTCCACATAGCTTTTGCGCGCGATCGACGGCGTGTTCCCCAGTACTTCGGAGGCGTCCACCATCGCCCGGCTGATGGCCCGCTTCCGCTTCGCCGCCGTTCTCTGCGGGCCGGTCCTGGCAAGGCTGGCAGCCGCCGCCACCGTGCCCCGCAGGGTCCGGAAGTCCTTGGCGGTAAAGTCCGAGCCGGTCCGCTCCTTCACGTAGGCGTTGATGTCCGCACTGGTAACCGGCCGCCACTGCCGCCCGTCCTTGTACGCCAGGAGCCGGGCGTTGGGTCCCCGCCGCTTGAGCAGCCGCAGCAGGGCGGCAAGGTCGGCGTCGCGGATTTCCGACTCCCAGTCCTTGCCGCTCTTGGCAGGGAACCTCAACAGGATCCGGTCCTTGCGCACCTGCACGTGGGCGCAGAGCAGGGTGGCCAGGCCACGGCTGCCGTTCTCGTTGGTGTACCGCTCGGACCCCACCCGCAGTGACCCGCTGTCCAGCATCCGGAAGGCGGCCGCAAGGACCCGGTCTCGCGAAAATCCGTCACTTCGCAGGTCCATGGTTACCCGACGGCGGGCACCCGGCAGCGATTCGGCCAGCTGGAGCGCCCGGTTGAACTTCACCCGGTCCTTCCGCTCCCGCCATTCCGGGTGGTAGATGTACTGCCGCCGGCCCACCGCGTCCACGCCGGTGGCCTGGATGTGCCCGTTCTCGAACGGGGCAATCCAAACATCCGTCCACGCCGGCGGTATTCCGATACTTTCCAGCCGCTCGCGGACGGGCCCCGGTGGCAGGGTGGAGCCGTCCAGGTCCCGGTAACTGAAACCCTTGCCCGCCGCCACCCGGCGGTAGCCGCGGCCCGAAGCGTTGCTGCGCCGGAGCCTCATGGGGCGGTCTCCGGCCGGTCGGCGTAAGTCATAAAAGCAAGCCTACTGACTATTTGCCGGAATACCCGTCCTGGAAGTGATGTTATGGGTGTTGTGCCTTTTCCCGACGGATCCTCCTCCCCCGCCCACCTGCCCGCTCCGGCTACCCCAACGTCCTCGCCAGGGCCGGCTCCTGCAGCAGCAGTAAGCGGGGCACCCGCAGGCGGCGCCGGCACCAAGGGGGCGCCGAAGGCCGTGGACAAGGAGACGACGGCGGGGATCCTGTTTGGCATCGGCGCCTACGGACTGTGGGGGCTGCTCCCGCTGTACTTCTTTGTGCTGATGCCGGCAGGCGCCGTCGAAATTGTGGCCAACCGGGTGGTGTGGTCGCTGCTGTTCTGTGCGCTCCTCATCACGGTGACCCGATCATGGGGCACCCTGTCCCTGGCACTGCGGGACCGCTCCGTTTTTGGGACGCTTGCCGTGGCCGCTTTCCTGATCGCCATCAACTGGCTGACCTACACCTACGGGGTGACCACGGGACAGGCCGTGGAGGCATCACTGGGATACTTCATCAATCCGCTGGTTTCGGTCATGCTTGGCGTGCTGGTACTTAAGGAAAAACTGCGGCCGCTGCAGTGGGCGGCCGTCGCCATCGGCTTCATCGCCGTAGGAGTGCTCACCTATTCCTATGGAAAGCTCCCGTGGATTGCACTGACGCTCGCCTTCAGTTTTGGCCTGTACGGATTCGTGAAAAAGCGGGTTGGTCCGAAGGTGGATGCCGTCACCAGCCTCAGCGTTGAAACAGTGGTGCTGGCTCCGTTTGCTGCCGCCACCATGATTTACCTGGCGTCGGCCGGAACCGCCACCCTGACCACACAGGGGCCCGGCCATTTCTGGCTTCTGCTGGCTTCCGGCGTGATCACCGCGGTGCCGCTGGTGTTCTTCGGTGCCGCGGCACGCAGGCTCCCGATGACCACCATCGGGCTGCTCCAGTATTCAGCACCGGTGCTGCAGTTCATCCTGGCGCTGCTGGTGTTCAAGGAAGCAATGACCGTGGACCGCTGGATCGGGTTCGGCGTGGTGTGGCTGGCGCTGCTGGTCCTGACCGTGGACATGCTGCGCACCGCACGCAAGACGTCCGTGGCCCGCCGAAGGAGCAAAGCTTCCCTGAAATCCACCTGACCCACTGTTGCGGGGAAGCCCGGTGGAGTAGGTTGCTCGGATGGAGGACTCATATCAGGTCATCGTGATCGGGGCAGGATTCGCCGGCATCGCCGCAGCCAAGGAACTTGGCCGCAAGGGCGTCCGGGTACTGCTGATCGACTCGAACAACTACCACCAGTTCCAGCCGCTGCTGTACCAGGTGGCCACGTCCCAGATCGGCGTGTCAGCCATTGCCCGGCCCATCCGGTCGGTTTTCCGGCGCCGCAGGAACGTCCGGGTCCTGACGGCCGAGGTGTCCGCCGTCGACGCCGCAAACCACACTGTCACCACAGCCGAGGGTGACACATTCCGCGCGCAGATCCTGGTGGTTGCCGTTGGTGCCGTCCCCAATTTCTTCAACATTCCCGGCGCAGCGGAGCATACCTTCCCGCTGTATTCGGTCACGGACGCAACCCGTTTGGGAACCAGCGTGACCCGGCTGCTGGACCGGGCGGACCGGGAGCCGGGGGCGCCGGTGGAGATGGTCGTGGTGGGCGGCGGACCCACCGGCGTGGAGACAGCCGGGGCTCTGGCGGAAAACATCAAATTCGTCGTGGCCAAGTACTTCTCCCCTGAATTGGCTGCGCGGTGCCGCGTGCACCTGGTGGACATGGTCCCCACCGTCCTCACCATGTTTTCGGCGAAGTCCCAGGAGTACACCCGGCAGCGCCTGGCAAAAATCGGCGTCCAGATGCACATGGGCGTGGGCGTCACAGAAGTTCGTGACGGCGGCGTGACGCTGGCCGACGGGACGGACATCCCGGGAGGAATCGTGGTGTGGGCCGGCGGGCTCAAGGGCGGCGACCTCCTGGCCGGTTCCGGGCTCCCCCAGGGGAAAGGCGGCCGGATCGATGTCCGCACCGACCTGACCGTTCCCGACGTCGAGGGCGTCTACGTCATTGGCGATGCCGCCAACATCACCGACTCCACCGGAGCCAAGCTGCCGCAGCTCGGCTCAGTGGCTCAACAAGCCGGCAAGTGGGCAGCCCGCAACATCAACGCAGACCTCAACGGCGGCACCCGGCAGCCGTTCCGCTATGTGGACAAAGGCTACATGGCCATGATCGGGCGGGGAGCGGCGGTGGCTGAACTCGGCCGGCAGCGCATGCAGCTCCAGGGGCCGCTGGCCTTCCTGTCCTGGCTCCTGGTGCACCTGGCGCTCCTGTCCGGATTCCAGCAGAAAGTCCGGGCCTTGTTTTCCTGGCTTAACGGGTACGTCCTGCACAGCCCCGCGCAGGTGGTTATCGGCGGACCGGATAACGTCAACCGACAGCTGCCTTAAAAACCGACAGCTGCCTTAAAACCCCTGGGCCCCGGAACGGTAGTTCCGGGGCCCAGGTTTTGTTCGCGCCGTTGCGAGGGGACGCTAACTCTATTGACGGCTACGCGTTGGCCTTGATGGCCGCAGCCAGGACCTCCAGGCCGTCGTTCAGCAGCTCATCGGTGATAACCAGCGGCGGCAGGAGGCGGATGACGTTGCCGTAGGTGCCGCACGTCAGGATGATGACGCCTTCCTTCAGGCAGGCGGCGGCAACGGCCTTGGTCAGTTCCGGGTTCGGTTCCTTGGAGCCGGCCTGGACCAGTTCGATGGCCAGCATTGCACCGCGGCCGCGGACATCGCCGATGACACCGGTTCCGGCGGATGCCAGTTCCTGCTGCAGTTCCCGCAGCCGGGTAGTGGCGAGGGCTTCGATGTGGCGGGCGCGGCCGTTCAGGTCGTACTCCTCCATGGTGCCGATGGAGGCAAGTGCGGCGGCGCAGGCTACCGGGTTGCCGCCGTAGGTGCCGCCGAGGCCGCCCGGGTGGACGGCGTCGAGCAGGTCTGCCCGGCCGGTGATGGCGGAGAGCGGCATGCCGCCGGCGATGCCCTTGGCCAGGGTCATGATGTCCGGGATGACGCCTTCGTGGTTGACGGCGAACCATTCGCCGGTGCGGCAGAAACCGGACTGGACCTCGTCGGCGATGAAGACGATGCCCTTGTCCTTGGCCCAGGCTGCCAGTGCGGGGAGGAATCCTTCAGCGGGGACGATGAAGCCGCCCTCGCCCTGGATGGGTTCGATGATGATCGCGGCAACCTGGTCTCCGCCGATCTGCTTTTCGATCATGGTGATGGCGCGCTTGGCGGCCTCGGCACCGGTGATCTCCGGGTTTTCCTCGCGGTAGGGGTAGCTCATGGGCATGCGGTAGACCTCGGGCGCGAACGGGCCGAAGTTGGTCTTGTAGGGCATGGCTTTGGCGGTCAGCGCCATGGTGAGGTTGGTCCGGCCGTGGTACGCGTGGTCGAAAGCCACGACAGCGTCACGCCCCGTGGCGAGGCGGGCCACCTTGATGGCGTTCTCCACTGCCTCCGCACCGGAGTTAAACAGGACGGTGCGCTTCTCGTGGTCGCCCGGGGTGAGGCGGTTCAGCTGCTCGGCGACAGCCACGTAACCTTCGTACGGCGTGACCATAAAGCAGGTGTGCGTGAAGTGCTCCACGGCTTCCTTGACAGCACCGACGACGGCGGGATCGGACGCGCCCACGCTGGTCACTGCGATGCCTGAACCAAGGTCGATGAAGGAGTTGCCGTCCACGTCGTGGATGATGCCGCCGTCGGCGTCGGCAACGTATACCGGGACGCCGGAGGCGACGCCCGCGGCGACGACGGACTTGCGCCGTTCAGCCAGGGCCAGGGACTTGGGGCCCGGGAAGTCGGCCTGGACGCGGCGCTTCTGTTCCAGCCGGAAGGTGATGTCTGATGCGGTGGTGGTCATGGGGGGCCTTTCAGGAATTGCGGGGAGCGTTTGGGGAAGTGGTGCCGTTAGCGCGGACTCGTCAGGCGTCCAGTGCGCTCATCACGTGCTTGATGCGCGTGTAGTCCTCGACGCCGTACATGGAGAGGTCTTTGCCGTAGCCGGACTGCTTGAAGCCGCCGTGCGGCATCTCGGCGGTGAGGAGGATGTGGGTGTTGATCCAGACGGCGCCGAAGTCCAGGTCGCGGCTGAGCCGCATGGCCGTGCCGTGGTTGGAGGTCCAGACGCTGGAGGCCAGGGCGTAGTCCACATCGTTGGCCAGTTCCACCGCTTCTTCTTCCGTGCTGAACTTCTGCACCGTGATGACCGGTCCGAACGTTTCCTGCTGGACGATGCTGTCCGTCTGCTTCGCACCGGTGACGATGGTGGGCTCGAAGAAGAAGCCCTTATCCCCCGCCTGGTGTCCGCCGGTTTCGATCCGGCAGTGCGCTGGAAGGTTTTCCACCACGGAGCTGACCTGCTTGAAGTGGTTGATGTTGTTCAGCGGGCCGAAGTAGTTGTCTTCGTCGTTCTGCGAGCCGGTGTGCAGGGTCTTGGTGTGCTCCACCATGGCGGCCACAACGTCGTCATGCACGGATTCCTCCACCAGCACCCGGGTGATGGCGGTGCAGTCCTGGCCCGCGTTGAAGAAGGCGAACTCGGCGATGGCCGCGGCGCTCTTCTTGATGTCGGCGTCCTTGAACACGATAGCCGGCGCCTTGCCGCCCAGCTCCAGGTGCGCCCGCTTGAGGCTCTTGGCGGCACCGGAGGCGACGGCGATGCCGGCGCGGACCGAGCCCGTGATGGACACCAGGCCGGGGACCTTGTGGTCCACCATCATGGCGCCGGTCTGGCCGGTGCCCAGCACGACGTTCAGAACGCCGGCGGGCAGGATCTCCCCGGCGAGACGGGCCAGGACCAGGGTGGACTCCGGGGTGGTGTCCGAGGGCTTCAGGACAACGGTGTTGCCGGCTGCGAGCGCGGGGCCGATCTTCCAGATAGCCATCAGGAACGGGTAGTTCCAGGGCGCCACCTGGGCCACAACGCCGATGGGTTCGCGGCGGACGTAGGAGGTGTAGCCCTCGAAGTACTCACCAGCTGACTTGCCCTCGAGGATGCGGGCTGCTCCGGCGAAGAAGCGCAGCTGGTCCGCACCAGCGGCGACTTCCTCAGACGCGATCAGGGAACGCACCTGGCCCGTGTTGCGGTGCTGCGCCTCCACCAGTTCGTCGCTGTTGGCCTCGACGGCGTCGGCGAGCTTGAGCAGCATCAGCTGGCGCTGGCCGGGCGTGACGTGCTTCCAGCTCTTGAAGGCTTCCTTGGCTGCAGCCATGGCAGCGTCCACGTCCTGCTGGTTGGAGATGGGCGAGTGCGCCACCACTTCACCGTTCGTGGGGTTCACGATGTCCAGCGTGCCGCTGCCGGCGGGCGTGACAAAGGAACCGTTGATGAAGTTCTGCAAGGTTTGGACCACGGTGTGCAACCTCTTTCCTGGGGGCCATCGGCGTCGAAACTGATGGATCTGACTGCCTTGAGCCTATGCCAGCGCCCCTGCGCCGTGAATAGCCACCTGCACACCTTTCCCGCCGCTTTTTAGTGCGGTTGACTAGCGCCCGTTTATCCTTGGTTCATGGCCATTTCCCTTGCTGCCCTCCTGGGTGTCAAATCCCTGAACCTGTCCAAAGTGGGGGTCGCCGAGACCACCTGGCACGAGGACATCAACTGGGTGGCTGTGACCGAACTGGAGGACCCGCAACGCTTCATCAATGGCGGCGAGCTCATCCTCACCACTGGCTTGCGGCTGAAATCGGCCCCCGAGCAGCGGCGTTTTGTCCGGCAGGTACAGCGGGCCGGCGCCGTGGGTATCGGCTTCGGCGTGGGGCTGTCACATGAAGCAGTACCGCCGGCCCTGCTTGCCGAGGCCAACCGCTGGGGCCTGCCGGTGGTGGAAGTCCCCTACGAAACACCCTTCATCGCCATCGGCAAGCTGGTGGCGGACGCCCAGTCCGCGGACCATTACGCCAAACTGGAACGGCTGATCGCCGGCCACCAGGTGCTGGCGCGCGCACTGCTGACCGGCGGCGGCCTGGCCGAGCTCCTGAAGCACCTGGGCGGCATGCTCCGCGCGGACATCGCGCTCACCCAGTTCACGGCACAGCTGTACAACAGCACCAAAGACAGTCCGCAGGCCGATACCTGGGCGTCCTACCCCATCCCCACCGGCCGGCGGGATGCCTGCACCCTCTGGGTCCGCAAGCCCTTTGAGGACTCGGGCATCATCGGGTACGCCCAGAACCTGATCAGTGTTGAGCTGAACAACATGGTCAAGCAGCGCCAGGCCGAGCGCGCCCTGTGCGGGCAGGTGCTGGAGGACGTGATCCACGGGGCGCTGGAGACCAGCGAGGCGCAGCGCCGCCTGGCCGGGGTGGGCATCAACAGCACGCGCAAGAACGTGGTGCTGTTGGCTGTCTCCGCCGCCCATCACAAGGCCCTGGTGAGCACCTCGGTGCCGCGGGAACTGGAGAAGTCCGTGGCCGCCGTCGTGGGCAAGGACCTGATGCTGGTGATGAACGACGACGGCGGGGCGGCGCCGTCGCTGGCGCGGAAGTTGAGCGACCACCTGGCGGAGGCGGGGATTCACGCCACGATCGGCATCGGCGGCGCGTACACCAAGCCGAACGGCCTGCGCTGGAGCTACTTTGAGGCGCGGGATGCGGCCAGCCACGGACTGCCGGTCAACGAGCCGGAGCGGCTGAGCCTGACGTCGCTGCTGCTGGCCAGTGAGGACGTGCCGCTGGCGGACATGGCCCACGAGTCCCTGAATCCGCTGCGGACCTTCGACGCCGCCCATGGCGCCGAACTGATGACCACGCTGGAAAGCTACCTGAACAACAACGGCTCCGTGGCCGCCGTCGCCGAGGAGCTCACCCTGCACCGCAACACGGTCAGGTACCGGCTGGCACAGATCACCGAACTGACCGGTTACGACCCCGCGGTCACCACGGACCGGGTGCAGCTCTGGCTCGCCCTCGCGGTGGCCCGGCTGTCCGCCCGGCAGGGGAAGTAGCCGCAACGCGGGTGGGCCCACGCATGGGCCCACGCTACCGAGGGGCCCCAATCGAGCTTGCGAGATTGGGGAGGTAGCGGGGAGGGTTCCCTGGCCGAGCTTGCGAGGCTAGGGTGCGGGCGGGGTCAGACAGCGCCCAATAGTTGGGGTTGAAAGGGCGTTATCTGACCCCGCGTTGCCTTGCGCAGCCCCTACAGAACCCCGCGCCGCAGCAGGCCACGGGACTTTTTCCGGGCCTTGCGGTACTTGGCCTCGGCCTGGTCCATGACGTCGGCCTGGCGTTTCCGAAGCACCGCCAGCGTCTCGGCCGTGGCCTCCGCCATGGCAGGGCCCGATTCCAAGTCCTGCAGCAGCTTCCGGGCCACCACGGCGTCGTGGAAGCCGCCGAGGATTTTCTGCTGCTTGTGGGCTGCCTTGGCCACTTTCCCGGCGCGTTTGCCCTTCACCAGCACCGCCAGCTCGGCCACATGCCGCAACCGCTTGGCCTCCTTGCGGACCTGGTGGAGTGCGTTTTCGTAATCCGTGCCGCGCCGGGCCTGGCGGGCGGCCTTCTGCGAGCGCCGCAGCCTGCGCACAGACTTGTCCACGGCTTTCACGGCAAGCCGGCGGCCTGCCGCCACCTCATCCGCCCTCACCGGCGGCTTATCGCGGAAGTCTTCCAGGTTGTCCAGCAGCCGAAAATACCGCTCGGACTGCAGGGCGTCGTGTACCTGGCGGTAACCGGCGTCAAATGCCGCTCCGGCCTTGCGCTCCACCTGCTCGCGGACGGCGTCCGTGCCGGCACCCGGCGGAAGCCCGGCCAGTTGGCTGCGCAGCCCTGCCAGGACCACCTCGGCGTCCCGCGGATCGCCCAGCAGCTGGCCCAGCCAGTCCAGCTCATCCCGCAAACGCCGGACGGGCGTGGCCCGGTACAGCTTCTTGTACGCGGCCAGCACCGACCGGAGCCGGCGGATGGCGGACCTCATGTTGTGGATGCCCTCGGGTTCCTCCAGCCTGACCGCGGCGTCCTCGGCGAGGAGCCGCCGCAGTTGCTCCGTCACGTAGACGGTGACGACGGCGGCGGCCGGTGCCTTCTTTCCGGCCTGCAGTTCCACCGGGGCTGCCTGGCCTTCCAGCGCTGCGCCCGCCTTTGACGCGCCCCCGAGGGCCCGGGCCAGCTTGGATGCGTGGCCGGCCGGACGGGCTCCCGCAGCCAGGAGCAGCGGCTCGGCGGGCTCGAACAGCTCCGGCCCGCCGTGAACCAGCTCGAGTTCCCACTCGCGCCAGCTCTGCGGCTGTTCTTCCGCGTCTCCGGGGTGCAGGCGGGCTGCCTCCACCCAGTCATCTGCCAGGTCCGCCAGGTGCGTCCCGTCCCCGGCGTACAGCGCGTGGGTGGTACGCCGGGTCTGAAGCCGGACTACGGGCCTCACGTCGGCTCCCCGAAGGTGAGCCTGGACATGCGCCATCAGGCTGTCAGGCACGACGTCGGGCTGGCCCAGCGGTGCGTGCACCTCGCGGCGGTGCTGGGGTTCTGTTTCAGTGGTTGCTTCCGGCGGCAGCTTCAGGTGCCAGCCGGCGTCGGCCCCACCGGTGCGGCGGCGCAGGGTGATGCGGCGGGAGGCGAGCGTGTGCTTGTCCGTATCGAAGTAGACGGCCTCCAGGACGGCAGTATGCGGCGTCCCGACGCTGGCCACACCCGGCAGTTCTTCCAGCGCGGGCACTGCGGCGTCTTCACCGACGTCGTACTTCTTCTCGATCTCAATTCCCTCGGAAGCCATCACAGCCGTCCTTCCGCACTCGTCACGCATGGCTTGGACGGATTGGCGCCCCAGCCCCCGCTGGCAGTCTATTGCCCGGGCAGGCAGCGGCGGGAGAGCTTGACCACAAAACTGGAAACATCAAACGTCTAACCTTTAGCCTTGGGAGATGCCCGCCACTCCCCCCTCCCCTGCAATCCCGTACACCGCACATGCTTCGGCGCCTGCCACTGCTTCGGCCCAAGTGCGGACTGCCGCGCCCGCTGTTGCGGGCACTTCTGGAGGCGAGGCAACCAAGCCGCGCTCCGCCGTCGTGTTCGGCGTGATAGCTCTGGTACTCATCGGGCTCAACCTGCGGGCGGGCATCACCGGGGCATCGGCGCTTCTGCACGACCTGCAGACCGTATTGGGTTACGGACCCCTCGTGGCTGCCATCATCCCCTCCATCCCCACACTCTGCTTCGCCCTGGCCGGCGCCGGTACCTCCTGGCTGACAGGCAAATTGGGCGTGGAGAAGGCCATCCTGCTGTCACTCTCCATGCTGGCCGGCGGGCTCCTGCTCCGCGGCATCCCCGCCACCGGAATGCTGGTACTGGGCAGCGTGGTGGGAATGTCCGGGCTGGCAGTGTGCAACGTGGCCATGCCGTCCTTCATCCGTGAACACTTCGCGCACCGGACGTCGCTCATGACGGCCGTCTATACGGTGACCATGACCACCGGGGCCACCGTCACGGCCGTTGCCGTGGTTCCGCTGGCGCAGGCCCTGGGATCGCCGTCCGCGGCCGTCGGCGCCATTGGAATCACCGCCGTCGCCGCGTTCCTCGGCTTCCTCCCCGTCGCCTTGCACGTACACCGCAACAGCACCCGGTCCGCGGCCCGGCATGTGTCCCCCTGGCCGCTGCTGCGGACCCGGAAAGGGCTGCTCCTGACGGCAATTTTCACGCTCCAGGCCCTGTTGGCCTATGCGCTGCTGAGCTGGTTCCCGTACATGCTCACCACCATGGGCATGAACGCCTCGGACAGCGGGCTGATGTTCGGGCTGATGCAGCTGGTGTCCGTTCCTGCGGGCATGCTGCTCATTGCCATTGGTTCCCGCCCCCGGATGCTGCGCCCGGCGTTTTACCTGGTCAGCATCACCATGGCCGCGGGACCTGCCCTGCTCCTGGTCCTGCCGGTGGCCCTGGCCGTTGTTCCCGCGGTCCTGCTGGGGTTCGGCCTGGGTATCTTCCCGCTGGTGATGGTGATGATCAGCCGGAGCGGAGCCAGCACGGCCGAAACCACAGCACTTTCCACCCTTGCCCAGTCCAGCGGATACCTGCTTGCCACCGCCGGTCCCTTCGGCATGGGACTGCTGCACAGCGCCACCGGCGGCTGGATCCTGCCCCTTGCGTTACTGCTTTTCCTGTCACTGGTCCAGATTGTGGTGGCGCACCTGATCACCGGCAGCGCGATGACCCGCGGCGCAACTGGCGCCATGGCCGTCCGCACGGCAGGATCTTCCGCGGCCGAATCCCCCGCGGCCGGGCGGAAGTAGGACGCCATGGCCCTCAGTACCTCACACCGTCCGCCGCTTGCCGAGGAAGTCACGGCAAAGCTTCGCGCCATGATCCACTCAGGCGAATGGCCCCTGCACCAGCGCATCCCCTCCGAGACCGGACTGATGACGGATCTGGGCGTCTCGCGAGGCACGCTGCGCGAGGCCATCAAGGCCCTGGCGCACAGCGGCATGCTGGAAGTGCGCCGCGGAGACGGCACCTACGTCCGCGCCACCAGCGAGATCTCCGGTGCCGCCCGCCGCATGTACCAGGACCACACGGAGGCCCACATCCTGGAGGTCCGCCTCGGCCTGGACACCCAGGCGGCCCGGCTCGCAGCGCGCCATGCCACACCCGACGACGTCGCGGCCCTGCGCGCGCTCCTCAGCGACCGGGCCCAGGCCTGGAAAAGCCAAGACTATGCGGCCTGGGCGCGTGCCGACTGGGGTTTCCATGAGCGGGTGGCCCAGGCCTCCGGCAACCCCCTGCTGCATGAGCTCTACGTCAGCTTCGGCGCCGTGGTCCATGAGGACATGCTCAAACAGCTTCTCCGGCCCGGATTCGACGGGCTGCAGCACGAGGGGCATGACCTACTGCTCGAGGCCATAGAGCAGGGCGATGAGGACGGGTCCGTGGCCACCGTAAACCGGAACCTCAACTCCTGCGCAGAGTGGCTGGCGGCGTAGCGGCTCCCCCTTCGGAGGGAAATGCGGCGGCACGGGGTTTCACCGGCCCCTAATCGGTCAGTAGGCTTACTATTCGACGAAGGTTGTCTTCCTGGCGTGCTCCTACACGCGCACCAGGGTACCCGCCGACGAATGAGGAGTTCCCCATGGCGCGAGCACGCCTGACCGAACAGGTGCCGGGCACCGATACCCCGCAACCGCTACCGGCGCCACATCCAAACGGCCACGAACCGGCCGCGGCTCCAAGGAAACGCCCGGCCAAACAGCCCAGCGCACTTTGGACTGACGGGCTGGGCAGGGTGGGCACCCGCGCGGCCCAGGTCCTGCTGATCCTGACGGTCGCGGTGGTGTCCGTCTACGCGCTGATGCAGATCAAACTCCTGGTCATTCCGGTCCTGATCGCGCTGATCCTGGCCGCGGCGATAGGACCGTTCGTCAACATGCTCCGGCGCCGCGGGCTCCCCGGCGGAGTGGCCACCGGCATCGCCTTCTTCGCCCTGCTGGCTTTGCTCGCCGGTATTTCCACCGTGATCTACTTTTCGGTCCGCAACCAGTGGGGCGAGCTGGCGGCACAGGCTTCCTCAGGGCTGGATGAGCTGGAACAGTTCCTGCTGACCGGCCCGGTTCCCATCGAGCAGGAACAGCTGGACCAGGCGCGCGAAGGGATTGTGCAGTTCGCCACCAGCAGCCAGGTCCGGTCCGGCGCCATCACCGGCCTGTCGGTGGTCACCGAATTCATTGCCGGGGCCAGCCTGATGGTGGTCATCCTGTTTTTCTTCCTTAAGGACGGCGCGAAAATCTGGAACTTCTTCCTCCGGCCCTTCAGCGGGCAACGGGAAGCGAAGCTGCGCCGGGTGGGGAGCCGGACGCTTGAAGTGCTGGGCGGGTACGTCCGCGGTACCGCCATCGTGGCCCTGGTGGACACGGTGGCCATCGGCGCCGCACTGCTGATCATGCAGGTTCCCCTGGCCTTTCCACTGGCCATCATTGTGTTCATCGGCGCATTTATTCCGCTGGTGGGCGCCACGGTGGCCGGCATCCTGGCCGCCCTGGTGGCGCTGGTGGCAAACGGCCCGATTGTCGCGCTGATCGTGGTGGCCGTGGTGGTGGCGGTCAACCAGCTCGAAGGCGACCTCCTGCAGCCGATCGTGATGGGCAAGTCACTGCAGCTCCATGCCCTGGTGATCCTGATGGCACTGACTGCCGGCACTATCCTGGCCGGCATCGTAGGTGCCGTGCTGTCGGTGCCGCTTGCCGCCGTCGCGTGGGCCATCATCCAGGTGTGGACGGCTGAGGATCCAAACCTGGAGGACATGAACCCGAATCTGCCTCCCGCGCACAGCCAGCCGGTCTAGGCCTGGCCTTTTAATCACGAACGACGACGGTCCGGCACCTGGGCGCCGGACCGTCGTCGTTCGTTTTTGCTGCGTTAGCGCTGCAGGCCCGCGAACACATTCTTGGGCCGCTGCATCTCGCCGTGCTTGGCGCCCAGGATGACCACCAGGCCGGCGAACGCCGGGATGACCCACTGCAGCACCTTGAGCTGCTGCTGCGCCGCCTTCAGTTCATCCGAGGCATCCGGCCGCGGCTCCGTAGCACCCTCAGCACCCTGATCGGCCAGCTTCTCCACCTTCTTGCCCAGGATGCCGGAGTACAGCGTCACGGCCGCGCCCGCCACCGTCACCGCCGTCTTGATCACCGTGTCCCGCGCCACGCCGTCCTGCTTGGCAATGCGCTCCTTGTTTTCCCAGGCAATCGCGAGGTCCGCCACCAGGTGGGAGGCGAACGCAGCCGTCTGGAAGGGCGCCCACTTCATCCACCCGGCACTGGAGAGCCGGGTCCGCTCTGACGGCTCCCTGGCCGCCGCTGCCGCACCGTTCAGGCCGATGGCACCCATCAAGGATCCACCGAACCATGCTGCTGCCGTCAGGTCGTGAACCGACCGGGCAATAAGATTTCCTGCCATGATGTGCATTCCTAACGTTGAACTGGTTACAGATGCCGTGCCTGCGGACGTCTCTTGCCGTGTCCCCTCAAGGTCATGGTGCGCCTATGGTAAGCACACTTACTAATGTTACGAAAGCCCGTCTTGTACAGGCGCAACGCGTAATATCTTGGGCATGGGTACTACAGGGAGTTTGTTCGGCTGGGCCTTTGGTGACCCCGCCCGTGAAGATGACGGCAGCTACGTGGAGAAGCTTCAGCGCGAAGCGTTCGGGAATGCGCGGGACACTGCCAAAGCCAAGGGCGTGGCAGTGGTGCCGGGAACCGAAGTCTTCACCGTGCTGAGCGGAAACGATTCCCTCGTGGAACTGGAGAACGCCCCCGGGCAGTTGGTGGTCCGCTGCACCGTCCACGTCGAGGGACCAGGCGCGGAGAAGATCCGCGCCGAAGGACCCATGAACGGATAAGCAATGTCGGACAGCGACTCCACCCTGAGCCAGGCAGCGGATGCCGTCGAGGAGGCCTCGAACCACCCGGCCCTCGACGTCCTGGCCCGGGCCGGGTTCGCGGTTATGGCGCTGCTGCACGTCATCATCGGGGCCATCGCCATTGCGGTGGCCTTCGGCCAGCCCGGAGAGGCCGAGCCCACGGGCGCCATCGAACAGCTCGCGGCCAACGCGTGGGGACCGGCCGTGATGTGGGCCTGTGTGGCTGCGTGCCTGGGCCTTGCTCTATGGCAGGCCAGTGAAGCCACGCTCCGGGCCCGCCGCCTTCCCCGCAAGGAGCGGCTGGCCAAGCTGGTTTCCTCGGGCTTCCTGGCCATCGCTTACGGCAGTGTTGGCCTCAGTTTCGCGGGTTTCGCCGTCGGACTGCGGGGCGACTCCAGTGAGAGCACCCGCGATTTCAGTGCTTCGCTGATGGGAACCCCGTGGGGGCTGTGGGCGCTGGTGGCGCTGGGCCTGACCATCATCGGGATCGGCGTCTACTTCATCTTCAAGGGCATCCGGCGGGGGTTCAAGGAGGAACTCTTCCACTTCGACGGCACCCGGCGCGGACGGCTTATCGACAGCCTGGGCATCTCAGGCCATATCGCCAAAGGCGCTGCCCTGTGCCTCACCGGGCTGCTCTTTGTAATTGCCGCCGCGAAGCATAACGCCAACGAATCCACGGGATTGGACGGCAGCCTCAAGGCGCTCCGCGACCACCCCTTCGGCCCCTACCTGCTGGTTGCCATCGGGGCCGGATTCATCGCCTACGGAATTTTCGCCCTCATCCGGTCGCGCTTCGGGCGGATGTAGCTCCACTACAGGAAGGAACGCCATGTCCACCGTGTCACAGCTGTTCAACACCCCTGCCGCCGATGTCTGGCGGGTCATTGCCGACGGCTGGCTCTACTCCGGCTGGGTAGTGGGTGCCTCAAGGATCCGCGCGGTGGATGACACCTGGCCGCAGGCAGGCTCACGCCTCCACCATTCTGTGGGCACGTGGCCGCTAGTGATCAACGACAGCACCCGCGTGACAGCTGCCGAACCGGAGAAGTCACTGGAACTGGTGGCGCGCGGCTGGCCGCTGGGCGAGGCCAAAGTGGTGATCACCCTGCAGGACCAGGGCAACCAGTGCCTTGTCACCATGGCCGAGGACGCTATCCGCGGCCCGGGCAAGAAGGTCCCGAAGGCACTGCGGGATCCGATGATCACCATGCGCAACCGCGAGACGCTCAAGCGGCTGGAGCTGATGGCGGCAGGCGGAGCCGGGAAGTAGCCCGGCCGGGTTAACTATTCCGCGGTCAAAGTGAAGGTGGATGCCTGGTCGCCGAAGTCATCGCTGACCACTACCTTGACCGGCCCCTTCTTGACGTCAAACGCAATGAGCCCCTGGCGGAGATCCCCGACGCCCACTTCCTCAGTGGGCAGGCCGCCCAGGCCATCCTCAAGATAGATCCGTTCGCCTTGGTTGCCCTCCGAGTCGTACACCTCGAAGTTCATCGGCGCGGCCGTGCTGGTTCCGGTGAGCGTCTCCCATGAGACCTCGAAGACCAGGAACCCTCCGTTCGCCGGTTTCAGGTAGGACATGGCCGGGATCTCGGTGGTGTACAGGGAATCGAGGACGCCGATCTTTACGGTGTTGCCTTCGGACACGGTGACCACGAGGGAGTTTTCATCGGTGGTGCTTGCCGATGATGGAGCGGGCGCTGACTGCGAGGCCGGGGGAAGAGGCGGCTGAACGGGAACGTTCCGGCCCTCGAGGGCTGCAGCTGTGATGCTGATGGACACGACAGTGAGCAGGATTGCCGTAATCATGCTTGCGAGCCAGAGGATTACTGTGATGATCCACGCCTTCTTTTTGTTCTCCGGGTAGCCTTCCAGCGGACGGCCATCCTTGTCCCTGGCATTCCCGGTCAGCGTGATGATCAGGTCAACGATGGCCCAGATTCCCAGTCCGCCCAGCGTCAGCAGCTTGGCGACGCCGGTGCCAATCTTGCCGAGATAGAACCGGTCCGCGCCCAGGCTGCCGAGCAGGAGGGACAGGATCCAGGTGGTGACGAAGGACTTGCCCGGCCCGCCGGCGTAAGGAAGCTGCCCGTATGGCTCCGGCTGGTAGCCGCCGGACTGTCCTCCCTGGTAGTGCCCGGCGAAACCGGACGGAGCAGGCGGAACGGGCGGAACTGACGCGCTGTTTTCGGGCGCAGGCGGGTAGCTGGGGTGGCTCATGGAGGGTCCTTAGGTAAGGGCAGGCGGAATGGCAGCGGCCGGCCGGGGCCGGCAAGTGTTTCTCCAATGAATTTACTTTATTGGCCCAAAAAGTGGGATGGGCAGAAATGCCCATCCCACTGATTTGACTTCGAAAGCGCTAGACCTGCGCGGCTACACCGTCGCGGGAGATGTCCACCATGTCCTCGCGCGGCACTACCTTGATGCGCTCACGCTTGACCTCAACACCGTGCGAGCCGCCTGCTTCGGTGGCCGCTGCGCCAAGGGCGAGTTCGTGGGCGTCCAGTGCCAGCCAGCCTTCCCAGCTGGTGAACTTCACGCCACGGGCGTCCAGGAGTTCCACCACGGCGTCCTCGGCCGGAACGCTGGCCACCGGAAGGTTTTCGCGGTCTTCCAGCAGGTAGGTGACGGTCTCCAGGGCGTCGCCCTTGGTGTGGCCGATCAGGCCGACGGGACCGCGCTTGATCCAGCCCGTGGCATAGATACCCGGCACGTGGGTGCCGGAGGCATCCAGGACGCGGCCGCCGTCGTTCGGGACCACACCCTTCTTGTGGTCGAACTCGATCTCCGGCAGGGCGGAACCGAAGTAGCCGATGGCCCGGTACACGGCCTGGACCGGGTAGTCCACGAACTCTCCGGTGCCGCGGGCGTTGCCCGTGCCATCCAGTTCGGTGCGCTCGAACTTGATGCCGGCCACCTTGCCGGGCGCCTCGGCGTCGTCGTAAATCTCCACCGGGCTGTGCAGGAAGTGCAGGTGCAGGCGGCGGGAAGCCTTGAGCTCGGAGACGTCCTCGGGCTGCTCGGCGATCCAGTTGGTGAGCGTGCCGACCATGGTCTTGGTCTGGTTGTTCGTCTGGATCTGGCGGTCCGATTCCTCGTCGAACTCGAAGTCCTCCGGGTACAGGATGATGTCCACGTCCTTGGAGTGGGACAGCTCGCGCAGCTCCAGCGGGGTGAACTTGACCTGGGCGGGACCGCGGCGGCCGAAGACGTGCACGTCGGTGACCGGCGAGGCCTTCAGTCCGGCGTAGACGTTGTCCGGGATTTCCGAGACCAGCAGGTCGTCGGCGTGCTTGGACAGGACGCGCGCCACGTCCAGGGCAACATTTCCATTGCCGATGACGGCGATTTCCTTGGCTTCGAGGGGCCATTCACGGGGAACGTCGGGGTGGCCGTCGTACCAGGAGACGAAGTCCGCGCCGCCGTAGGAGCCGTCCAGCTCGATGCCGGGGATGTTCAGGTCCGCGTCCTTGATGGCGCCGGTGGCGAAGATGACGGCGTCGTAGTGGGTGCGCAGGTCCTCGATGGTCAGGTCCGTGCCGTAGTCCACGTTGCCGAAGAAGCGGATGTCGCCGCGGTCCAGGACCTTGTGCAGGGCGTTGACGATGCCCTTGATGCGGGGGTGGTCCGGGGCCACGCCATAGCGGATCAGACCGTAGGGTGCCGGGTAGCGGTCAAAGAGGTCGATGCTCACGGTCAGCTCACCGCTCTTGACGGCCTCGCTTTTGGTGAGGATGTCCGCGGCGTAGACGCCTGCCGGGCCGGAGCCCACGACGGCGACGCGCAGCGGACGGTCGGCAGAACCTACGGTGGTGCTTGATGACACGGCTGTGTTCCTTTTCTTCGATCCGTCCCAACTAAGTAGCGCTAAGTGTCGCTATGAGGGCTCAAAACGACACTTGGCGCTACCCAGTTGGGTGGGGGCTAGGTGGTAACGGAGGTCTTGCGGGGGCTGTTGGGGGTGGTGGTTCCGTAATCAGCGGTTTTGAAGTGCGACGGCGCGAACGGGCTCACGCGCACCACGTCACCGATGACTATGACTGCCGGGTTGGCCACACCGGCGGCTTCCGCCTGGTCCGCGATGGAGCCGAGGGTGCCGATGGTGACGCGCTGGTTGGGCAGGTAACCGTTCTCCACGATACCAACCGGGGTGTCCGCGGGCAGGCCGGCTTTGCCGAGGGCGGACGCGGATTCGCGCAACTGGCCCACACCCATCAGCAGCACCACGGTGTGGTCGGGCCGGGCCGGCACCTCGGAGAGTTCCTCATGGCCGGTCACCACGCTGAAGCCCTTGGCGAGGCCGCGGTGCGTCACGGGGATGCCGGCTGCGGCGGGGACGGAGATCGCGGACGTGACGCCGGAAACCACTTCAACGTCGACGCCGTGCTGGCGGCAGTATTCGGCTTCCTCGCCGCCGCGGCCCAGGACGTAGGGGTCCCCGCCTTTGAGCCGGACCACGCGGTGGCCCTTCAAGGCTTCCTCCACAAGGATCCGGTTGATCTCTGACTGCGGCACGGGGTGGTGGCCGGGGGTCTTGCCAACCTCGATGACGTGGACGTCCGGTGCCAGTTCGTTGAGCAGGTCGCGGGGGCCCAGGCGGTCTGCCACCACAACGTCGGCCTGGCCGAGGAGCCGGCGGCCGCGGACGGTGATGAGGCCGGTGTCGCCTGGACCGCCGCCCACCAGGGCGACGGAACCATTACGGGCGGCCCGGCGGCGGCGCAGCGGCAGGTCGCCCGTTTCCAGCGCAGTGGCGACGGCGTCGCGCACGGCCATGGCGCGGCGCGGGTCTCCCCCGGCGTTCACGGCGATCTTGACGTCGTCCACTTCTGCGACGGCAGGCGTCCAGGCAGCTGAGGCTTCGTGGTCGGAGGCGTTGACGCACCAGATGCGCTGCGCCTCGGCGTCGGCGGAAACCTGGGCGTCCACGGCGGAATCACCGGTGGCGGTCTGGACGAACCAGACGCCGTCGACGTCGGAGGAAGAGTAGGTGCGCGCCTCCCAGGTGAGGAGGCCGGCGCCGGCCAGTTCCTGGAGTGCGGCGGAGGCAACCGGAGCCACGACGGTGACCCGGGCACCGGCGTCGAGCAGCCCCTTGGCGCGGCGTGCAGCAACGGGGCCGCCGCCCACCACCAGCACGGGGCGGCCAAGGAGGCGCAGTGCTGTGGGGTAGATATCCTGAATTGCCATGAATCAACGGTAGGGCCGCGTCACAATCGCCCACAAAGGCCGAGCAACACCAGTTCACGTAAGGTAACGCTGCGTCACATACTGGTTCGCCGCCGTCGTCGACCGTCCTGGGGCATATTGGCGGCAATTCCAGCGGGCGCAGGCTTGATCCGCGGCGTGTCCGTGTCAAAGTGCCCCGGTTCGGCGGCTGGAGGCCGTGAAGTCGCCATGAAACAGCAAAGCCCGACGGCGGGAGTTGCCGTCGGGCTTTGCTGGAGGTTTGGAACGGGCTGGCTTAGCGGGTGCTGCCGGAGAGAAGGCCGCGGCTGCGCAGGAGCCTTTTTTCGATCGGTGCGAACACCAGCAGCTCGATCAGGATGCCAACGGCGAGGATCAGCAGGATTGCGGCCATCACCACCGACATGTCGGACAGCTGCCGGCCCTGGTCCAGGAGCGAGCCCAGGCCAAAGCCGATGGTGCCGCCTACGGCGATGATTTCCGCGGCCATCAGTGAGCGCCACGAGAACGCCCAGCCCTGCTTGAGGCCGCTCAGGTATCCTGGAAGCGCGGCGGGAAGGATGATCTGCAGCGCCATCTGGAGCCGGGACGCACCCAGGACGGTACCCACGCGGCGGTACTGCGGCGGGATCTGGTCCACGCCCGAAATGAGCCCGTTGATGATGGACGGGATGGCGCCCATAAAGATCACGAAGTACACGGTGGCGTCGGTCAGCCCGAACCAGATGATGGCTGCCGGCACCCAGGCCACCGATGGCAGCACCTGCAAACCGGAAATCAGCGGCCCGAAAGCCCTGCGGAGCGGAGCCACCTGGGCCAGCAGCAGGCCCACGGGGGTGGCAATGACAACGCTGATCACAAACCCGATGATGCCGCGCTGCATGGAGGTCCAGACGGATTCCTGGAGCTTGCCTTCGTTCCAGAGCACGCCCATCTGGGTCACCACGTCCAGCGGACCCGGCACCAGGTCGCGGCGCTTCACCCCGAGCGAGACGTAGAACTGCCAGATGAGCACCAGAACCACCAGCGCGGCGATGGGCAGGAGTACCCGGCTCCAGTCCACCCGGTGTTTACGGTCGGCGTCGGATTGCAGGGAGTCAAGGCCGGATTCAAGTTCCCGCAGGTCCTCGTGGCCGGTGGAAGTCCGCGTCAAAGCGGCATGGACGTGGGGGGTTTCGACAGGCTCAACCAACGGATCAGACACGGAGTTACTTGGCATGGCGGCGAATCTCCTCACGCAGCCGGGCGGTGATGACCCCGGTCAGCTGGCCGGCAAGCCCGGCATCGGTTCGGTGTTCCTCGGTGACGGCCCATTCCTGGACAACGCGGCCGGGGCGGGAGGACAGCAGCAGCACGCGCTGGCCCAGCCGGACAGCCTCGCGGACGTTGTGGGTCACGAAAACGATGGTGCGACCGGTTTCCTTCCAGATGCGCTCAAGTTCGTCGTGCAGCAGGTCGCGGGTGATCGCGTCCAGGGCGGCGAACGGCTCGTCCATCAGCAGCAGCTGCCGGTCCTGTGCCAGGGACCGGGCCAGGGAGACGCGCTGGCGCATGCCGCCGGAGAGCTCATGCGGCCGCTTGTCCCCCGCGGTGCCGAGGTGCACCAGCTCTAGGAGCTCCTGCGCCTTCGCCTTGCGCTCGGCCTTGCCCATGCCCCGCAGCTTGAGCGCCAGTTCGATGTTCTCCCGGGCCGTAAGCCAGGGGAACAGCGCGGCGTCCTGGAACATAAACGCGGCACCGTCGCTGGGCACTTCGAGGGCGCCCGACGTCGGCGCCTCGAGTCCGGCGATGATGTTCAGCAGGGTGGATTTGCCGCAGCCGGAGGCACCGAGGAGGGCGACGAACTCGCCCTGGCCGATGTTGGCGTTGACGTCGTCCAGCACCGGGGCGCCATCGCCGAAGCGCTTGCCCAGGTTTTCCAGTACGACTGGCATGGTGCCGTCCTTAGTTAGGTGGGGTGGATCAGTTCTGGCCGAGGCCGGCGGCGGAAATCTTGGCGGTGCTGCCTGTGGCGGCGGTGACCTCGTTCAGGGGGCGGAGGTCGAAGAGTCCGTTGAGGTCAGCCTGCTTGGTGGTGCCGGCCTCCACGCCGTCACGCAGCAGCCGGGGGTAGCTTCCGGCCAGCGGGTCCAGGGTGAAGGTGATGTTGGTCAGGGACCGGGCAAGGACGTCGTCCGCCAGTGCCGCGCCTGCTGATTCCTGCAGGGCCGAGTTGATGACGGCGGCCTTCTGCTCCGCGGGCGCTTCGTTCAGCCAGGCAACCGACTTCGCATGGCCGGCCAGGAGCGCCTTCACGGTGTCCGGGTGGTCTGCTGCGAATTTCTGGTTCACGATCAGGACGGTGGTGGGGAATTCGCCGGGCTTGCCGGTGCCTGCGCCGTCCCACAGGTCTTTTTCGTCCACCAGCACCTTCGCTCCGGCCTGGAGCACCAGGCGTGACGCCCAGGGCTCAGGCAACCACGCGCCGTCGAGCTTTCCGTCCTGGAACAGCTTCAGGGTCTGCGCGTTTTCGGTGGGGTTGATGGCCACGTCGCCGCTGCCGTCCACGTTCGTTTTGTATCCCTGGTCCGCGAGCCAGGCGCGCAGGGCGACATCCTGCGTGCCGCCCAGTTGTGGGGAAGCCAAAGTCTTGCCTCGGAGATCCGCAGCCGAGCTAATCTCCGGCTTGACCACCAGTTGCGCGCCGCCGGCAGCGGCCCCGGCAATGATCCTGACGGACTCCCCCTTGCTCTTGACGAAGGAGTTGATGGCCGGGTTGGGGCCGATGTAGGCGGCATCGATGGCACCGGCATTGAGCGCTTCAATGGCTGCCGGACCGGCGTTGAACGTCTCGGTGCTGAGCGCCGTGCTCCCCAGGGCTTCGGCCAGGAAACCCTGCTTGATGCCAACCAGTGCGGGAGCGTGCGTGACGTTGCCGAAGTACCCCAGCTTCAGTTCTGCGGCCGGAGCGGGTTCAACTGCCTGGGCCTCGCTATTGCGGGAAACGGTGGACCCCACCACGGCGCCGAGGGCGATCAGCAGTACCAGCCCGATGGCGAGGGCAGCCTCGATGGCACGCTTGCGCTGGGGAACAGCGCTTTCGCCTGCCACGATGCGGGTCATCCCGGGCTTGGAACTAGTCATTGTTTCACCATAGGGAGTGACCCAAACCCGTTCAACGAAGCGGAAACGGGGGGTCACGAAGGTTCATCTAGCGTCACATTCCGCTGCACCACTTGGGGCCTGCGCTGCCGCCGGCCGCAAGATTCGAGTACTCGCTACTCGTGCTTCCCGGCGCCCTGCCACGTAGCGTCCATAAAAGTCCTGCTGGGGAGGCTCATAAGCGAATTGACTTATAGGGGCAGGTCATGGGTAACGAGCTGTGCAGGCATGAGTGTTACGTGGTTGGGCCCGCCGCCGGGACTGGCCTCGAGGCGTTGCTGTGACCGAGGGCGACGCTTATGCCCCGCTCCTGGACCCTTCAGTGCTGGAGAGGCTGCGCGATGAACTCGAGGACGATGAGGGCGTCTGGAAGGTGTTCGTACAGAACTTTATCGAGCAACTGCCCGAACGGAATGAGAAGCTGCGGCAGGCATTGACCACCGGTGACGTCACCGGCGCCATGGATGCCGTGCTCAGTCTCAAGACCTCCAGTCAGATGGTGGGCGCGGAACGGCTGGCGGGCCTGGTCATGGACCTCGAGCAGGCCCTGCGCCATGACATCCTTGGCAGCGATCCGGCCGTGGCGCTGCCCCAACTGGCCGCCGCCCATCTCCGGCGGATCAAGCAGTGCAGCCGGCAGACCACCTACCTCCTCCAGGCCACGCTGAAGCGGAACCCGGATGGGGGCTGAGCGGCTTCAGTTGCCCTTGACATTGATCAGTTGCCGCAGCTTGTGCCGGACCTTGACCAGGTCTGCGGCGTCCTGCATCACCTGGTCAATGGGTTTGTAGGCGGCCGGGATTTCGTCGATGAACGCTTCCGAAGGCCTGAACTCGATCCCGCGCATGGCCTTCTTCAGCTCGTCCAGGCTGAAGGTCCTGCGCGCTGCGTTGCGTGAGTACTCCCGGCCGGCCCCGTGCGGTGAGGAGTTCAGGGAGGCGGGGTTGCCCAGGCCTTCCACCACATACGACGCCGTCCCCATGGATCCGGGAATCAGTCCGGGATCGCCGGGGCCGGCTTGGATCGCGCCTTTCCGGGACACCCACACGGACCTGCCGTAGTGGGTTTCCTGCTGGGTGAAGTTGTGGTGGCAGTTGATCCGTTCGCGTTCCTGCACCCGGCCGCCCACCCAGTGGCCGAACCGGGCGCTGAGGCGGTCCATCATCTCCTCCCGGTTCAGGAGCGCGAAGTGCTGGGCCCAGCGCAGCTCTGCCATGTAGCGGTCGAACTGCGGTGTGCCCTCGTCCAGGTAGGCGAGGTCCGGGTGGGGTAAGCGGATCTGGTGTTTCCGCGACACATGCTGGGCGACGCCGATGTGATGCTGGGCGATCTTGTTGCCGATGCCCCGTGAACCGGAATGCAGGAACAGCCAGACGGCGTCGGCCTCATCGGCGCAGACTTCGATGAAGTGGTTGCCCGAGCCCAGGGACCCTAGCTGCAGCTCCCACTTGGCCACATACTGGGCGGGATTGAACCCGGATTTGGCAGCGAACTGCTTCAGTTCGGCGATCCGCGGCTCGGCGCTGGGCAGCACGGTCCTGTTGTTGTGCCCCGCGGAGAGCGGAATGACGCGTTCGATGTCTTCACGGAGCTTCTTGCGGTCCTTCGGGAGGTCCGCCAGCGAGTACTGGGTCCGGACGGCAATCATGCCGCAGCCTATGTCCACGCCTACGGCCGCTGGGATGATCGCGTGCAGCGTGGGAATCACCGAGCCCACGGTGGCACCCTTGCCCAGGTGGGCATCGGGCATGAGTGCCAGGTGGGGATAAATGAAGGGCAGCTCGGCCGTCATCACGGCCTGCTCCCGGGTCTGGTCATCCAGGATGGATGCCCAGTTGAGCAGCTTGCCGTTGATGGTTTCCATGTGCAGCCTCCCACTGCCGGATGAGGACCAACGTGAGTCTTAGGCTACCGCCCGGCCCCCAAGACCGCCCTGAACCGGTTCCCCCGGGGAAACGGCAAAACCGCGGCTTGTTCGCAAAACCTGGCCTTGACGGCGGGGTTTCGCGAACAAGCCGCGGTTTAGTGTCGGAACTTAGATGCTGTAGCGCTCGTCCTCGTGGTCGCCCGGGTGGTCCTTGACCAGGCCGGCAGCCAGCGTGTTGCCGTCCAGCGGGTCGATCACCAGGAACGCGCCGGTGCGGCGGTGGTGCAGGTAGTTCTCGAGCGGCAGCGGCGTGGCGAGCCGGAGCTGCGCGTGGCCGATGTCGTTCAGTTCCAAGGTGGACGCCGGCTCCAGCTTGAAGGTGGACAGGTCCAGCTTGCCGTTGACATTGCGGACCAGGGCCTGCACGGTGCGGGTTCCGTGTTTTACCAGCACTTTCTGTCCTTCCCGGAGCGGCTTCGGGGACAGCCAGCACAGCGACGCGTACAGATCAGCCGAGGCTTCGCGGACGGTGCCTGCAGCGGCGATGGTGTCACCGCGCGCGACGTCGAATTCCTCAGCAAGGCGGATGGCCACGGACTGCGGCGCCGCTGCTTCCTCCAGGGAGGCCCCGGCGAAGTCGATGCCCACGACCGTGGTGGTGCGCGGGTCCTGGCCGGGGGTCAGGACCGAGACCTTGTCCCCCACCTTGACCGAACCTTCGGTGATCTGGCCGGCATAGGCACGGTAGTCACGGTAGGCCTCAACTTCCAGGCCGGCGGCCACGGCATCAGGAGCCAGTGCACCTTGCGGCCGGATGACCAGCTGCACCGGGAAGCGGAAGCTCTCCAGGTGGCTTTCGAGTTCGTCGGCAGCAGGCAGGGTCTCGAGCACTTCGAGCAGCGCAGGGCCCGTGTACCAGGGGGTGCGCTCGGAGCGCTCCACCACGTTGTCGCCGTCAAGGGCGGAAACCGGAACCACCAGCAGGTCGGCAATACCGTCCGAGCCGAGGCCCAGCTCGCGGCCCACCCGCTGCACGTCGGCCTCGATCTCGCGGAACACGGACTCGCTGAAGTCCACCAGGTCGATCTTGTTGACAGCCACAATCACGTGGGCCACGCGCAGCAGCTGCAGCACGGACAGGTGCCGGCGGGTCTGCTCCAGCACACCCTTGCGGGCGTCAATGAGTACGACGACGGCATCCGCCGTGGACGCGCCGGTCACCGTGTTCTTGGTGTACTGAACGTGCCCGGGGCAGTCGGCCAGGATGAAGCTGCGCCGGTCCGTGGCGAAGTAGCGGTAGGCGACGTCGATGGTGATGCCCTGTTCGCGCTCGGCGCGCAGGCCATCCGTCAGCAGGGCGAGGTCGATGCCGCCTTTTTCACCGCCGAAGCCGCGGTCCGCCGAGGTGCGGGCAACGGCGTCGAGCGTGTCAGCCAAGATGGCCTTGGAATCGTGAAGGAGGCGGCCCACCAATGTGGACTTGCCGTCGTCGACCGATCCTGCGGTGGCGAACCGGAAAAGTGTGGTGGGCAGGCCTTCGTTGATTGAGCCTGTCGAAATCTCGGAAATCGTGCTCATTAGAAATAGCCGTCCTTCTTGCGGTCTTCCATGGCGGCCTCGGAGATGCGGTCATCTGCCCGGGTGGCGCCACGTTCGGTGAGGGTGGAGGCAGCAACTTCGACCACGACGTCGGACACGGTGTAAGCGTCGGACTCTACGGCTCCGGTGCAGGACATGTCCCCCACGGTGCGGTAGCGGACGGTCTTGGTGATGACGTCCTCGTGCGGCAGCGGCTGGGACACCTCGCCCACCGCACGCCACATGCCGTCGCGGGCAAAGACCTCGCGCTCGTGGGCGTAGTACAGGCCGGGCAGCTCGATGTTCTCGCGCTCGATGTAGCGCCAGATGTCCAGCTCAGTCCAGTTGCTGATGGGGAAGGCACGGACATGCTGGCCCACGGTGTGGCGGCCGTTGTACAGGTTCCACAGCTCGGGGCGCTGGTTGCGCGGATCCCACTGGCCGAACTCGTCGCGCAGGCTCAGGATGCGCTCCTTGGCGCGGGCCTTGTCCTCGTCGCGGCGGCCGCCGCCGAAGACGGCGTCGAACTTGTTGGACTGGATGGCGTCCAGCAACGGGACGGTCTGCAGCGGGTTGCGGGTACCGTCGGCGCGCTCGGCCAGCTCGCCGCGGTCGATGAACTCCTGCACGGAGCCCACCACGAGCTTTAGGCCCAGGCGCTCCACAGTGCGGTCGCGGAAGTCGATGACCTCGGGGAAGTTGTGGCCGGTGTCCACGTGCAGCACGGGGAACGGGACCTTGCCCGGCCAGAATGCCTTGGTGGCCAGGTGCAGCATCACCACGGAGTCCTTGCCGCCGGAGAACAGCAGGGCCGGCTTCTCGAACTCGGCAACAACCTCGCGGATGATGTGAATGGCCTCGGACTCGAGGGTGTCCAGGCTGGAGAGGCGCGTGGATACGGCAGCTTCAGTCACCTGGGTGGTCTCCTCGGATAGGTAAGTGCTCATACGTGTAGTCCGCATTCTGTCTTGTCGGTGCCTGCCCAGCGGCCGGCGCGGGGGTCGTCGCCGGGCGCCACCTTCCGGGTGCAGGGCTGGCAGCCAATGGAGGGGTAACCCTGGGAAAGCAGCGGGTTGACGGGCAGGAGGTTGTCGTCCGAGTACTGGACCAGCTGGTCGAACGTCCACGCGGCCACCGGGTTGACCTTGACCAGGCCGTTGGCCTCGTCCCAGGTCACCAGCGGCGTGTTGGTCCGGGTGGGGGCCTCGTCGCGGCGGACGCCGGTGAACCAGAGCTCGTAGCCGGACAAGGTGCGGCGCAGCGGGGCCACCTTGCGCAGGGCGCAGCACTGGGCGGCGTCGCGGGCGAAGAGGTCCTTGCCCAGGAGCCGGTCCTGCTGTTCCACGGTGTTCTCTGGCAGCACGTCCACCACGTTGACGCGGAGGTTTGCGGCCACCTCGTCACGCGTGGCGTAGGTTTCCGGGAAGTGGTAGCCGGTCTCCAGGAACAGGACGTCGACGCCGGGCAGCTGGTCCGCGACGAGAGCCGGCAGGACGGCGTCGGCCATGGAGCAGGCGACGGCCACTGCGGGCAGGTCGAAGTTGCGCTCCACCCAGGCAATAACGTCGCGGGCGGGGGCGTCCCAGCCGAGCTCGGCGGCGCCGGCTTCGGCGAGGGCCTTCAGCTCATCCTTGCTGCGGAGCTTGGGGGCAGTGGTTGCCTTGGTTTCGACAAGCTCAACCACCGTCGCTTCTGCCTCGGCAGGTGCAACCACCGGGTCCAGTCCGAGTGCGTGCTTACTCACTGGAGTGCCTCCTCGTCTGCTGCGTGTGCCCATTCGGCGAAGGTCTGGCCTTCGGCGCGCTGGGCCACGAAGGTGCGGACTACGCGCTCCACGTAGTCGGGCAGGTCGTCGACGTACACCTTGAGGCCGCGGACCGTGCGTCCCAGGCCTGCTTCCTCGCGGTCGTTGGAAGCCAGCCCGCCGCCCAGGTGGACCTGGAAGCCCGGGGAGGGGTCGCCGTCGGGCGTGGGAAGCATCATGCCCTTGAGGCCGATGTCCGCCGTCTGGATGCGGGCGCAGGAGTTGGGGCAGCCGTTGATGTGCAGGGACAGTGCGTGCGGCAGTTCGCCGGACCCGGCCAGGTCGGCCAGGCGGCGTTCCAGCTCGGCCACGGCGGTGGCGGCCGTGTGCTTGGTCTCCACGATGGCCAGCTTGCAGTACTCGATGCCGGTGCAGGCAATGGTGCCGCGTCGGAACACGGACGGGCGGGCGGACAGGCCCAGGGCGTCCAGCTCGGCCACGAGCGGCTCCACCTGGTCCTTTTCGACATCCAGGACTACGAGCTTCTGGTGCGGCGTGGTGCGCAGCCGGTACGAGCCGCGGGCCTCGAGGGTGTCCGCGAGCTTGACCAGGGCGGCACCTGACAGGCGGCCGGCCAGCGGGGTGGCGCCGATGAAGAACTTGCCGTCCTTCTGCTCGTGCACGCCGATGTGGTCGCCGGGGGTGGTGGGCTTGGGCGCGGCCGGACCGTCGGCCAGCTTGTAGCCCAGGTATTCGTCCTCGAGGATCTGGCGGAACTTCTCCGGACCCCAGTCGGCCATCAGGAACTTCAGGCGTGCCTTGGTGCGCATGCGGCGGTAGCCGTAGTCACGGAAGATGCTGGTGACGCCGAGCCACACATCCGCGGCCTGCTCGGGCTTGACGAATGCACCGAGGCGCTTGCCGAGCATCGGGTTGGTGGAGAGCGCGCCGCCGGCCCAGAGGTCGTAGCCGATGCCGAGCTCAGGGTGGCGCACGCCTACGAGGGCGAAGTCGTTGATCTCGTGGACCACGTCCTGGCTGGGGTGGCCGGTGATCGCGGTCTTGTACTTGCGGGGCAGGTTGGACAGCAGCGGGTTGCCGATGAACCGCTCGCCCAGCTCCTCAATCAGCGGGGTGGGATCGATGATCTCGTCCTTGGCGATGCCGGCCACGGGCGAGCCCAGGATGACACGCGGAACGTCGCCGCAGGCTTCGGTGGTGGACAGGCCAACACCTTCCAGGCGGGTCCAGATCTCGGGGATGTCCTCCACGCGGATCCAGTGCAGCTGGATGTTCTGGCGGTCCGTGAGGTCGGCCGAGTCACGGGCGAAGTCAACGGAGATCTGGCCGATGACGCGCAGCTGCTCGGTGGTGAGCGCACCGCCGTCGATCCTCACCCGGAGCATAAAGTACTTGTCCTCGAGCTCGTGCGGCTCAAGGGTGGCGGTCTTGCCGCCGTCGATCCCGGGCTTGCGCTGGGTATAGAGGCCCCACCAGCGGAACCGGCCGTGCAGGTCCTGGCCGGGGATGGCGTCGAAGCCCTCTTTGGAGTAGATGGTCTCGATACGCTCGCGCACATTAAGGCCGTCGTCTTCCTGTTTCCAGGTTTCGTTGGCGTTCAGGGGCGTTTTGCCGTCCACTTTCCACTGCCCGTGCGGTTTCGCGGCGGGTCGGGACGGGCGGGCCGGGCGCTTCGGGGCGGCGGTGTCCGCGGACGCTCCGGCTAGAGCTGTATCAGTCATGCATCGACTGTAGGTCCCGTCCGAAGAGCGTCACAAAGGCCCGGAAACGTTGAGTCACCTAGGGAAATATTTCGTCACGAAACGCCGGACGGCCTTGAAGAAGCCACCCTCCTGTGCATCTGAAGGTGCTGATTCAGGGGCATTGGCTGGCGCTGTGGAAGGCACTTCGGAGGGTGCCGCCGCGGCAGCTTCCCGGGCCTTCGCGACGGCGGCGTCGTACCGTTCCAGCGCGATCTCCGCCAGCACGGGTGACGGCAGCAGGGGTTCGGTGACGACGTCGGCCCCCGCCTTGGCGAGCTGGTCATGGAAGTAGCCCGGCGCCAGGAGGTAGGACGCAATCACCACGCGCCCGCCGACGTCGACAGCCCCTGCGGACTCCCCCGCGCCGGCACCTCCCTCCAGTTCCTCGCGAAGCATTGCGACGGCGTCGGGCACGGACGGCTTGGCGGAGGCACCATAGGCGGCCACCATCCGGTTGGACCGCAGCTCCCGAAGCTGGCCCAGCAGTTCCTCCACGCTCACGGCAGCCTTGGGGTTGGACGAACCGGCGGCAGCGAGCACAATCACGTAATTGTCCGTAACGCCCGCTTCACGCAGCCGCTGGTCCAGGAGGGCGGCGAGGCGCCGATCCGGGCCCAGCGGAGCGGCCGCCGCACTGCCCGGCCGGCTCTTCACGGCCCGGGCGATGTCCACTTTCACGTGGTAGCCCACGCTGAGCAACAGCGGAACCACGACGGCGGACTCCCCCGCCGGCAGCCCCGCCACCACGTCCACCAGGTCCGGCTGCTGGACATCCACATAGGCTTCCCGGACGTCGAGGCCCGGGCGGAGCGCTGCGATGGCATCGCGCAGGGCGTTGACCTCGGCGGCGCCTTGTGTGTTGGATGTCCCATGGGCACAGGCGATCATGATGGGGCTGTTCATAGGGGCTAGCGTAACGTTGGAGCCGCCCTGTCCGCCCTCTTTGTAACCGCCGGGACGCTCCATGACATTCGCCTTTGACAACGCGCCCGTGTGGCTGGATCTGCTGGGCGTCTTCTTCTTTGCCGTCTCGGGTTCGCTGCTCGCGGCGCGCAAGCAGATCGATATTGTGGGGTCCCTGTTGCTGGCTTCCCTGGTGGGCCTTGGCGGCGGCGTGATCCGCGATATCATCCTGGGCGTGGTCCCGGCAGCCTTCACCAACCCCGCCTACCTGGTGCCGCCGCTGCTGGCCACGGTCCTGGTGTATTTCCTGTTCTCCAGCGTCCAGCGCTACACGTCACTGCTCACCCTGTTCGACGCCGGCGGGCTCGCTTTGTTCTGTATGACGGGCACCCTCAAGGCGCTGGCCACCGGCCTGAATCCGGTGGCATCGGTGCTCCTGGGAGTGACGTCGGCGGTGGGCGGGGGCCTGCTGCGGGACGTGGTTGCCAACGAGGTTCCGGAGCTTTTTAATCCCAAGGACATCTACGCGCTGCCAGCCTTCCTGGGAGCTGCCATGACGGCTGTCCTCTGGGTCCTGGGCGTGTTCAATGTTTTGACTGCAGCCGTGATCGCGGCCCTGGTGTTCACGTTCCGGGTCCTGGCCTGGCGGCGGTCCTGGCAGGCCCCGCTCGCCGTTCGCGGGTGGCACCGGGCAGGGGCAGGCAGCGGCGAATCACAGGGCCGCGATTAGCTAGGATATGAGCATGACTGACATGTTCCTCGAGAAGTTCCGCGCGCTTGTTCCGAAGTATCTCGAGGATGAATGGCAGGAAGAGGACGGGCTGTCCCCCGAGGAGCTGGAGAAGGCCCTCGCCGACCACCAATTCCAGATCCCCCTGGTCCTGCGCGAGTTCTACCTGGCCATTGGCGGCTGCGAAGACCTGATGGAGGCGTACCACTACTTCTGGGATCCGGACGAGCTCGAAGTTGATGACGAGGGCTTCCTGATGTTCCTCGAGGATGAGGAAGAGGAATACACCTGGGGCTTCCGGGTAGGCGACCTCGGCGTCCCGGACCCCATCGTGTACCGGCGCAACAACGCCCGGGGTCAGTGGAAGTCTGAAGAGGGCACGTTCTCGGAGTTCGTGTTCGACATGTTCGAGTGGGCCTTCGAGGACGAAGACTAGGTTCCGCTGCTTTTTGGCGGTCCTGGGGCACTTTGACACGGACACGCTGGGCCTTGAGGCCAGTTCAAGTGTTGTTCGGCCCAAAGAGCCCCACGACGGCGGCGGTCACCGTCCGCCGAAGGCTCCCTGCCGGCTAAGCTCCAGCACGGCCAACACCTGGGCCACCATTCGCTCGGGATAGTGGACTACGTCCGCGTAGCCGAATCTAAGGCAGAGACGTCCGCCAACCACCGTGGCGTTGTTACGTACGCGGTCCTTTTTGACCTGTTTTGCCTCCAGGTGGGTGGCCCCGTCGGTTTCCACCACCAGGCAATCCTCAATCAGGAAGTCCACCTCGCCCACGCCCTGGAGCTCCACGTGCCGGCGAACATACAGGCCGGCCCTCCGGAAGTGGTAGTTGGCCAATACCTCAAGAACCGAATCGGCCCGGGGAATCACGTAATCCAGGACTTAACGGGAACGTGCGTTCCGATTCCCGGGAAGTTTGCGCCGCAGGAAATCCACTGCCACATCTCCGCGCTGCGCCGCACATTGAACCATGACCAAGGCTTCCAGGACGGGAAGGCAATGCAGAGCATGGATGAGGACGTCCGCCAGGCCCGCCACCGGCAGCCAGGGGTGGACAGGATGAAGGATCCGGCCGTGGGTCAGGGTGCCCGGCACTGTCTTCTTGTGTCCAGGGCTCAAGTGGACCATTCCGGCCTTCTCCAAGGTCCACAGCTGATAGGCAGGGGCAGCGGACAGGCAGGTCACGAGCGCATTGTGCTGCAGGGCCAAACCGAGAACGCCGCCTTCCGTTGGCAGGCCATAGACACCTCGCCGGACCCGGACGACCTGGCCTGCTGCGAGGGCCTGGTCCACACGCGTTCTCGCGAATCCGGCACTGTGGAGTGCAGCAGTTCGGGCAACGCCTCCGCGATGGCGGAGAAAGGCTTCAATATCCATGGAATCAAATTCGCTCGAACCCCGCGGCAGGCGACAGTTCCAGGCAGGGCCATGTGGACAACTCGCCGTCGGAGGGCACTTCGACACGGACTCGCCGCGACTTCAGCCCTGACAGCAGGGAGCGAGCGTCAATGCACCCCAACACGGCGGGAAAGCCGACGCTGAAAATTCTTTGACACAGGCAGTAACAAGGGGCTTGCGTCTTATGACAAATCTGTCATAGACTGTTCACGGATCCGCTAAACGCCTCCGGCGGGTCTGATGCGAACGGAGAGATAGCCTCGGTTCACGGCAACATATGACTCGTATTGTTGCTGCGGACCGGGGCTATCCCGCTTAACCAGGGCCACTCACCAGAGTCACAGCAGCAAAGAAGAAGCCCGGCGCCGTCCACGGAGCCGGGCTTCCACAGAAGCAGGAACTAGCTGGCGCGGTCCACCACAGCCACAGCGAAGTTGGACAGCGATTCCTTGACCACACCGTCGGGCAGCGGAGCCAGGGCCGCAATGGCCTCATTGGCCCACTGCCGCGCCACGACCCAGGACTCGGCCGTGACCGGGTGCTCGCGCAGACCCGCCACCGCCTCGGCGAGGGCTTCGTCGGAGGTGAGGTCGCCGTCAATCAGTTTCAGGAGTTCGACGGCGGATTGGTCGCCATCCGCTGCCGCCTTCCGGAGGAGCAGCACCGGCAGGGTGGGCACGCCTTCGCGAAGGTCCGTACCCGGGGACTTGCCGGACCTGACCTTAATACCGGTCACGTCGATCACGTCGTCGGCAAGCTGGAAGGCCACGCCCACCTTCTCGCCGTATTCCACCAGCACGGATTCGTAGGCGGGATCTGCCTCGGCGAAGATGGCACCGAGCTGCCCGGAAGCAGCAACCAGGGAACCGGTCTTGTCTGCGATGACCGAGAGGTAGTGCTCCACCGGGTCCTCGTCCGGACGCGGCCCCACGGTCTCGTGAAGCTGGCCCAGGCAGAGCCGCTCGAAGGTGCGGGCCTGGATGCCCAGGGCGCGGGAGCCGAGCTCGGACACCAGGATCGAAGCGCGCGCGAAGATGAGGTCGCCGGTGAGGACAGCCACCGAGTTGCCCCACACCTCGTGGGCCGTCGGAGCGCCGCGGCGGAACGGAGCCGAGTCCATCACATCGTCGTGGTAGAGGGTGGCGAGGTGGGTCAGTTCAACCACGACGGCGGCCTGCACCACAGCGGGAAGCGAGGCGTCACCGAGGTGTGCACAGAGCAGCGTCAGGAGCGGCCGGATTCGCTTGCCGCCGGCCTCCACCAGGTGGCGCGACGTTGCGTCAGCCAGCGGATCGGAGTTGGCGATGGCCTCGCGGAGCTTCTTCTCCACCCGGGCCAGGTTGTTGGTGATGGCCGGTCCCAGCTCGGCATCCCCGGCGATGGCAGCGAACCCCGCGGGCAACTGCAGGCCGGTGGCGATGGCGGTGGTGTTCAGGCTGGGTTCAGAGTCCGGCAGGCCGTGTCCGGCGTGCGTCCAGCTGTGGTCTGCGGGGTTGGTCACGGGTTAACCCTAACTTTTTGTTGCGGATACCGCTGGTTCGAAGCCGACGGGGTGGCGGATGTGTTCGATGTGGCCGGAACCAGCGACTCCAGGACCCGGATCACCCGGTCCTCGAAGCCCTTTGCGGACGGGTCCGTGAGGTTGGCCAGGAGCCGGACCACGAACCGCATCAGCACCGGGATGGGCATGCCGGTCCGCAGCGCCAACTTCATGACCGCCGGCTTGCCGATCAGCGCGGCGAACGCCCGGCCCAGGGTGAAGTGCGACCCCCATTGCCCGCGCACGTAGTCCGCGTACCGCGAGAGGTGTGCGTCGGCGTCGTACATTCCGGCCGAGGAGGAACTGCGCGAGGAGGCGTCGATGATGAACTCCGCGGCGAACCGGGCGGATTCCATGGCGTAGGAGATGCCCTCGCCGTTGAACGGGGAGACCATGCCGCCGGCGTCGCCCAGGAGCAGCAGGCCGGGTGAGTAGTGCGGGGTGCGGTTGAAACCCATGGGCAGTGCCGCGCCGCGGATCTCGCCCACCTGGTTCTCCGGGGTGAAGCCCCATTCGGCGGGCATCCCGGCGGTCCATTCGCGCAGGACCTGCTTGTAGTCGAGCTTGCCGAATTCCTTGGACGAGTTCAGGATGCCCAGGCCCACGTTGGAAGTTCCGTCCCCCACGCCGAACACCCAGCCGTAGCCCGGCAGCAGCTTGCCGTCGCGGCCGGGGAGCTCCAGCCAGCCTTCCATCCAGTCGTCGTCAGTGCGGGGGCTGGTGAAGTAGGTGCGGACGGCCACGCCGAGGGGGCGGTCGTCGCGTTTCTGGATGCCGAGGGAGACGGCTGTGCGGGTGGAGTTGCCGTCGGCGGCGAGGACGACGTCGGCACTGAACTCGTGCGTCGCCCCCGTCTTGCGTCCGGACTCGTCCAGGAGGGCGGCCCGGACGCCGGTGACCCGGCCGTTTTCATCGCGGATGGCGTCGGTGACACTGTGCCGCTCCAGGATGGTGGCGCCGGCAGCCTGGGCGTGCCGCGCCAGTTCCTCGTCAAAGCCCAGGCGTGTGCGGATCAAGCCGTACTGCGGGAAGTCGGACACCTCGGGCCATGGGACTTCGATGGTGCGGCCGCCCGCGATCAGGCGCAGCCCCTTATTGCGGCGCCAGCCCTCGTTTTCCGGGTGGGCGAGGCCGAGCTTCTGGATTTCACGGACGGCGCGGGGGGTCAGTCCGTCACCGCAAACCTTCTCGCGTGGAAAGCTCGTCTTTTCCAGAACCGTGACCTCGAGGCCGGCCTTGGCAAGGTAGTACGCGGCAGTGGATCCGGCCGGACCCGCGCCGACAATCAGTACCTTCACAGATCAGCGCGTGATGTTGCGGCGCAGCTTGGCCACCGGGCCCTTGTGCGCGGCGATGGCGGCGGCGGCGCCGTCCGGTGACGAATCGGCAGGCTTGAAGGCGCGGTGGACCGCCACGATGCCGCCCGTGAGGTTGCGGTAGGTGACGTTGTCCCAGCCGGCGTCCTGCAGCCAGGCCGCGAGGTGGTCCTGGTCCGGCCAGGCGCGGATGGATTCGGCGAGGTACACGTAGGCGTCCGGGTTGGAGGCAACCTTTACGGCGATGGCCGGCAGGGCGCGCATGAGGTACTCGGTGTACATAGTGCGCCAGAGCGGCACCACGGGCTGCGAGAACTCGGCGATGACCAGCCGGCCGCCGGGCTTGGTCACGCGCAGCATCTCCTGCAGCGCCTTTTTGGGCTCGTTGACGTTGCGCAGTCCGAAGGAGATGGTGGAGGCGTCGAACGTGTTGTCCGCGAACGGCAGGTTGGTGGCGTCACCGGCGATGAAGTCGATGTCCGGGCGGCGGCGCTTGCCTACCTTGAGCATTCCGAGGGAAAAGTCGCACGCCACAACATCTATGCCTGCGTCAGCATATGGCTCGCTGGACGTCCCCGTGCCGGCCGCCAGGTCCAGGACCCGCTGCCCCTTGGACACTTCCATGGCTTCCACCACAACCTTGCGCCAGCGGCGGGTCTGCCCCATGGACAGAACATCGTTGACGACGTCGTACTTCGGTGCGACGTCGTCAAACATCGTGGCTACTTCGTCCGGACGCTTATCCAAGGATGCTCGGTTCACCATGACATTGTCTCAAATGTTCAGGCGGGTCCGGACCAAGCCTTATTCCGCCGCACCGGGGCCTGGCCTGCGGCGCTACTGGGGAAGGTTCAGCGACGCCTGTTGCCCGGCTGCTTCCTTGTAACCGGTCCCGGCAACAAAAAGGAGTACCGTGGTGCAATCATGACGAGCACGTTCCGCACCTTGACAGTCCCCCTCGATGGCCAACAATTCGCCGGGGGGCTGCCGTCGTTTCTGGTCCGGGACGACGTCCTCTGTTGGACCCGGCGCGAGGCAGGACTGGTGGGGTTCGGCGAGATCACGCGCTTCACCGCCGCTGGACCGGAGCGCTTTCTTGAGGCGGATATCTGGTGGCGCCACCTGGTCCTCGAAGCCGACATTTCAGACTCAGTTCAGCTCCCCGGCACAGGTCCGGTCGCCTTCGGCTCCTTCGCTTTTTCCAAGACCTCGGCCCACGAGTCCCGGCTGATTGTGCCGGAGATTGTGGTGGGCGTCCGCGACGGCCAGGCCTGGCTTACCCAGTTGACGTTCGACGGCGGACCGCTCACCCCAGAGGGCGCCCTCACGGCCCTGGACCGCTGGCTCGGCAGTGGCTCCACTGCCGAAACCACGACGGCGGCAGCGGACTCAGGCGGGGACGGCACCCCCGGCAAGGTGCCCGCCACGGCGGGCGGCGCCGTCGTACGTCCCCTGCCCCTGGCCGCCGGGGCAACGCTGCACACGGGCTCGCTGAGCGAGGAGGACTGGAAGGCCGCCGTCGCCGCTGGCGTGGCCGAGATCCGGACCGGGGCGCTGGAGAAGCTGGTGCTCGCGCGCGACATCGTGGCCACGGTGCCTACCGGTGTGAACGCCGCGAAGGTGCTGCGGGAGCTTGCCGGGCGGTACCGCGAATGCTGGACGTACGGCGTGGACGGACTGGTGGGCGCGACACCGGAGATGCTGATCCAGGTGGAAGGACGGACCGCCCAGGCGCGCGTCCTCGCCGGAACCCTGGACCGCCGCGACGCCCACGGCGAGGACGGACTTCCCCTGGACTACGCCACGCGCGTGCTCGCGGGCTCGGAGAAGCAGCGGCACGAACACGAGATCGCCATCCAGTCGCTGACCAGCCAGCTGGCGCCGTTCTCCGAAGCCATGAACGCCCATGACGAGCCGTTCATCCTGGAGCTGCCCAATGTGTGGCACCTGGCCTCGGACGTAAAAGCCGAACTGGCTGAGGTGGAAGGCCACGTGCCCACATGCCTGGCTCTGATCAACGCGCTGCATCCCACCGCGGCCGTCTGCGGGACACCGACACAGGTGGCCGGAGCCTTAATTCGCAAGCTGGAGCACCTGGACCGCGGGCCGTACGCTGGCCCGGTCGGCTGGCTGGACGCGGCAGGAAACGGTGAATGGGGCATCGCGTTGCGTGGCGCGGTCATCGAGGGTCCGGACACTGTCCGGCTATATGCCGGCTGCGGAATAGTTGACGGGTCCCAGCCCGAGGCCGAACTCGCCGAGACCTGGGCGAAGTTCCGGCCCATGCTGGAATCCCTGGGAATCCAGAACTAGGCCAGCGAGTCCGGTATCAGAGACATCACTGCTTCGCCTAGGCTTGAAAACAGGGGTAATTTAGTTATCCAATAGTGAAACTAAGTTTCCTGTGATGCACATCTCTTATTCGGCGCTACACTATGAACCGATTTAGTACCGCATACTCCTGCAACAAAAGGTAAGAAACATGCAGCTCAAGTCCCTGGCCACGGCCAAAATGACCGCCAAGGCAGCAGCACTCTTCGCCGTCGGCGCCCTCACCCTCACGGCCTGCGGCGGCGGAAGCTCAACCCCGGCAGCGTCCGAAGGCGGAGTCCAGCTCATCAACGCCGGCAAGCTCACGGTCTGCTCGGATGTCCCCTACGAGCCGTTCGAATTCCAGAAGGACGGCGAGACGGTGGGCTTCGACGTCGATATCGCCAAGGAAGTTGCCAAGGACCTCAAGGCCGAACTGAGCATCGTTGACAGCTCGTTCGAGGCCATCGAGACCGGCACCGCGCTGACCCAGTGCGACCTGTCCATCTCGTCGATCTCCATCACGGACACCCGCAAGGCCGTCATGGACTTCTCCACCCCGTACCTGGATGACGACCTCACCCTCCTGGCAACCACGGCCTCCGGCATCAAGGACATTGACAGCGCCAAGGGCAAGAAGGTTGGCGTCCAGCAGGCCACCACCGGCGCAAAGTACGCGGCGGACAAGGGGATCGATGCCCAGCAGTTCGAGGACACCGGCCTCCTGGTCCAGGCCATCCAGGCCGGCACCATCGACGCCGCCCTGGGCAACCAGTCCGTTCTCGCTTACGCCATCAAGGACAACTCCGCCTGGAAGCGCGTGGAGAACTACGCGAGCGGCGAGAAGCTCGGAATCGCCTACAAGAAGGGCAACACCGCCATGGGGGACAAGGTCAACGCCACCCTCAAGCGCCTCACAGACGACGGCAGCCTGAAGAAATTCGAAACCACCTGGTTCGGCGAGACCGCCAAATAGCCAGCGCTTCGGCCTTCCACCGAGGCCTTCGCCGCCCTGAGAATAACGCAGCCGGGGCCCCGGACACGCTGAACAGCAGTACGTCCGGGGCCTCAGCCACGCACTACGAATGTGAGCATCCATGGCAATGACCGCACGCCAACGCGCCAGAGTAAGCCTGTACGTCCAGGCAGGAATCTTTATTGTGGCCGTCGCCGCCCTGATCCTGGCCACGGACTGGAAGACCATCGGCAACAGCGTCTTCAACTTCGGCAAGATCGGCCCGATGTTCCCGGGCATCTTCACCACCGGCCTGGTGAACACCCTGATTTACACGGTGCTCGGCTTTATCGTTGGCCTGTCCGGCGGCCTCCTGCTGGCACTGATGAAGCTTTCCAGCTTTCCGCTGTACCGCTGGATCGCCACCGGCTACATCGAGTTCTTCCGCGGTGTCCCGGCACTGCTGGTCTTCATCGCCTTCGGTTACGGCGTTCCCCTGGCCTTTGGCGTTCAGTGGAACGTCACCATCATCGTCATGGTTTCGCTGGGCATCGTGGCCTCCGCCTACATCGCTGAAACGCTCCGCGCCGGCCTGCAGGCTGTGCCCAAGGGCCAGCTTGAAGCAGCCCGCTCCCTGGGCATGCCGCAGTGGCGGGCCATGGTGACCATCGTGATTCCGCAGGCCTTCAAGATCGTCCTGCCCCCGCTGACCAACGAGGTCATCCTGCTCACCAAGGACTCCTCGCTGATCTACGTGCTGGGCCTGACCGCATCGCAGTATGAGCTGACCAAATTCGGCCGCGACGGCATCTCCAGCCTGGGCGCCGGTCTCACGCCGCTCCTGGTCGCCGGCGCCTTCTACCTGATCATCACCATCCCGCTGAGCCTCCTGGCCCGGAAGTTCGAAAGCCGCTCCGCGCGGACCAAGCGATAGGCAGGGAAGCCATGAACGACGTCGTAAATTCCTCCGCCGGCCACCCCGGCACCGTCAATGCGGCAGGTGTGTCCATCAAGGACCTGCGCAAGTCCTACGGCACCAACGAAGTGCTCAAGGGCATTAGCCTGGACGTGAAGCCGGGCGAAGTGGTGTGCCTGATCGGCCCCTCCGGCTCGGGCAAGTCGACCCTCCTGCGCTGCGTGAACCTGCTGGAGCAGCCCAACAAGGGTGCCATCCACGTGGGCGGCTTTGAAGCCACCGACGCCGATGTGGACATCGACAAGATGCGCCGCAAGGTGGGCATGGTGTTCCAGCAGTTCAACCTTTTCCCGCACCTGGATGCCAAGCGCAACTGTTCCATCGCCCAGGTCAAGGTCCTCAAGCGTTCGCAGGCCGAGGCGGACAAGGTATCCATGCACAACCTTGAACGCGTGGGGCTGGGACACCTGGCGGACCGCTTCCCCGACCAGCTTTCCGGCGGCCAGCAGCAGCGGGTGGCCATTGCCCGCGCGCTCAGCATGGACCCGGAGCTGATGCTCTTTGACGAGCCCACGTCCGCCCTGGACCCCGAAACCGTGGGCGATGTCCTCTCCGTGATGCGCAACCTCGCCAAGGAGGGCATGACCATGCTGGTGGTGACACACGAGATGGGCTTCGCCCGCGAAGTGGCAGACCGTGTGGTGTTTATGGACGGCGGCGTTGTGGTGGAAGAAGGCGTGGCTGAGCAGGTCATCTCCGCGCCCACCCAGGCTCGCACCAAGGAGTTCCTGCGCCGCGTCCTGGATCCGACGCACATCGAGATCGAGGAATAGGGGCACCCGCTTTAGCCATGACGATGCCCTGCCGCTACCGGAATTCTCCGGCAGCGGCAGGGCATTTGCATGTCCCGGGAACTTCGATACGCGCCCGGAAAGCCTTTACTTCGCGCCCGCGAGGAGTCGAGAATGGGTGGCACTGCAACTCTGACCCTTCAAGGGCCTGCCGGCGTTGCAGGCCCATCACGTGCAGGAGCGATATGACCGGACGGACCTACCCGCACGGCGTCCCGTGTTGGATCGACACGGAGCAGCCCGACGTTGATGCCGCCGCCGGGTTCTACGCCGGACTCTTTGGCTGGACATTCGAGGACGTTATGCCGGCGGACGCGCCGGGCCGGTACCTGATCGCAAAGCTCGGGGGCCAGGACGTCGCAGGCATAGGCAGCGGCGGGGACGGAACCACTGCGTGGAACACCTATATATCAGTCGACGACGCCGACGCTGCCGTTCCGCGCCTCGTCGCAGCGGGTGCCAGCCTCCTCTCAGGTCCGGCGGACGCCGGAGAAGGTGGCCGCAGTGCGGCCCTGGTCGACGCAGAAGGCGCCGCGTTCCGCCTCTGGGAAGCCAACCGCCGGTTAGGGGCACAAGTGGCAAACCAGCCGGGCGCGTGGAATTTCAGCGATCTCCATACTCCAGATCCGGATGCAGCCAGAGCCTTCTATGGACAGGCATTCGGCTGGCAGGTGGACGATATCGGCTATGGACTGATGGTGCGCAGCCCCGGGTACGGCGACCATCTGGCGGCAACAATCGACCCTGGGATCCGGACGCGGCAGGCGGGGATTTCCGCTCCACCCGGCTTCGAGGACGCGATCGCATGGATCGTGGCCAGCGCCCCGGACAAACCACCGCACTGGCACGTTACGTTCACCGTCGCGGACCGGGACCAGACCGTGGCGGATGCCGAGCGGCTCGGCGCCCAGGTCCTGGGGCAGGCCGACACCGGCTGGACGCGGGAAGCATTGATCCGGGACCCGCAAGGCGGGGAATTCAGCGCCAGCCAGTTCACGCCCCCCACCGGTTAGCAGTTCCCCAGTGCGGCCATGCACAAGTGCCGGAACTAGCGCGCCAGGACTCCCCCGACGGCTGCGGCAACGGCGTCCTTGATCCGGGCATGCAGGGCACGCAGGCTGCTGCGGTCCGTACGGACTTCGATAAGGCTGCGGCCCTCCAGAGGCTGGTCAAGGGCTTCGGCGAGTGCCGCCGTCGTACTTACCGCGCTATGGCCGACGCCGTACGCCGCAGCAAGTGCCGCAAGGTCCACGGAGTGCGGGGTGGCGAAGAGGCGCTCGACGGCGTCGCCGTACGTTCCAGCCTCACGCACCGCGCCGTGTTCCAGCAGGTCGAAGATGGCGCCGCCGGAGTCGTTCAGGACCACGATCCGAAGCTGCGGCTGCTCCTCCCCTGGTCCCACCAGCAAGCCCCCGGCATCGTGCAGGAACGTGACATCGCCCAGGAGGACAGTGGTTTCCTGCCCGCTGCCCAGTGCGATGCCGGTGGCGGTGGAGATGGTGCCATCGATCCCCGCCAGGCCCCGGTTGGCATAGACGGTGGCGGCCGGTTCAGGGGCAGGCAGTCCGGCCAGGTCCGCGTCCCGGATGCCGTTGGAGGAGCCGAGCATCAGCTGGCCCCGGGCATGCTTCCAAACGAGGGACGCCACTGACGGGCCGGTGGCGGGCGCGTTCTCGGCCAGGACGAGGTCCAGCGCGTGCTGGGCGGCGGAACCGGCGAGCAGCCAGGTGTCCAGCCAGTCCGCCGGGCCGCGGCCGGCGAATTCCGCGAGGTCGGCGAGGCTTTCGAGGGGCAGTTCGGTGCGCCGGCCGGGTTCGTACCACGCCACGGGAACCGGCTGGTACAAAGCCGACGGCACGTCGGCGCGGGCAAGGAGCGCAGCGACCGGCCGGGACAGCGTGGGCCGGCCAAACAGCACCACCCGTTCGATGCGCTGCGCCGCGCCAGGGCCAAAGTGCTCCAGCAGCAGCCGGTACGGGCCCACGGCATTCGGCCCGAACCGGGCATTCGAGGACGGTTCCGCCAGCAGCGGCAGGCCGTGGGCGCGGGCGAAGGCCTCGGCCACCGGACCGGCGTCGTGTCCGGCCAGAACCACCGTCCGGTGCTCGGGCAGGTCCGTGGCGGCGGGCGGAAGATTCATGATGAGCGGCTCGGTGCCGATGCGGTAGCGCGGCCGTTCGGTTGCCGCGGGCAGCTGGTCGGCGGGCTCCGGAACCAGGGGGTCGCGGAAGGCAAGGTTGAGCTGGACCGGCCCGGGGGCGAGATCCGGGAACGCCCCGGTTGCGGCGGAGAGACCCGTCCGGACGGCCCGCTCCGGATCGGAGCCGGCCGGGATGTCGACGGCGAAACGAACCTGTTCACCGAAAATATCAGGCTGGATAGTGGTCTGGTTGGCACCGGTGCCGCGAAGTTCGTCCGGCCGGTCCGCCGAGAGGACAACCAGCGGAACCGCCGCGTGGTTGGCTTCCATCACCGCCGGCATCAGGTTTCCGACGGCGGTGCCGGACGTCGTGAGGACTGCCGCGGGCGAGCCGGTGGACAGGGCAAGGCCCAAGGCTGTGAATCCGGCGGAACGTTCGTCGATGCGGACCAGCAGTTCCACCCGGCCCTGCGCGGAAGCCTCGGCAAGCGCGTAGGCCATGGGGGCGGACCGGGAACCGGGCGAAACCACCACGTGCTGCACGCCGCCGTCGAGCAGTACCCCGACGGCGATCCGCGCGGCTGCCAGGGCTGTCAAGGAATCAGCAGCACGGGATGAATCAGGCGAGGCGTCGGGGGCAGGTTCGTTCAGCGAAGTCACCAAACCAGTCTGCCACCCCCGACGCCCTATCACCTTTCGCACCAATACGCCCCACGCCCCAGCACCTCCTTCACGAACGCCCCGACGCTCTATCACTTGATGCGCCTTAAACCGGAACGCTCTATCACTTGATGCGCCTTTAGCCGGAACGCTCTATCACTTGATGCGCCATAAATTGGAACGCTCTATCACTTGATGCGCCTTAAGCCGGAGCGCTCTATCACTCTCCTGAAGAGAGTGATAGAGCGTTCCGGTTATTCCTGCGGTAAGTGAGAGAGCGTCCTGGATTTTCCCGCGTTAAGTGAGAGAGCGTTCGATTCGGACAAGCTCAAATCGCCGCGGAGGGACCTAGCCGGGGAACACCTGGACTACGGCGGGTCGGGGCGCACGCACCTGGCCGGCTGCCGGCGTCGTGCCCGCCGGGACGTAGTCCGGGAAGTAGGAGTGCGGCGCCTCGAAGGTGCCTTCCTCGCCCGGGTGCTGCACGGAGACGAACACCGTGCGCTCGTCGTCGTGGATGACCGGGCCGCAGGTCTCGGCGTCGCGAGGAACGGAGAGGAACTGTTCCACCTTGCCACGCTCGGCGCCGTCCAGGGTGACCTTGAAGAGACCGTCGTTGTACCCGATGCCGGAGGGGGCGCCGTCGGTGGAGATCCAGAGGTTGCCGACGGAGTCGAAGGCCACGTTGTCCGGGCAGGAGATGGGCGAGACCTGGTCCACCGGGTAGCCGGAGAAGTAGGTGGCGTCACCCTGCGCCGGATCACCGCAGACCATCAGGAGGGTCCAATTGAACGTCGTGGACGTCTGGTCGCCGTTTTCGGTGATTTCCACGATGTGCCCGTCGCGGTTCTGCGTGCGCGGGTTGACCTCGGTGGCGCCTTCCTTTGTGCCGGTGCCGCGATCCGAGTTGTTGGTGCAGACCACGTAGACCTTTCCGGTGTGCAGGCTCGGCTGAACATCCTCGCAGCGGTCCATCTTGGTGGGCCCAACCTTGTCCGCAGCCAGGCGGGTGTACACCAGGACCTCCTCGACGGACATGCCCGGGACGGCGGACTTTCCGCCGACCACCAGTGGCAGCCATTCGCCCGTGCCGTCGAACGCGCCGTCGGAAGGAAGCGCCCCGGTGCCGGTGATTTCGGCAGAGGGTGAGTTGCCGGTGAACTTGGCAACGTAGAGGTCGCCCTCGGACAGCAGGTTCATGTTGTGCCGGCGGTCGCCTTCACGGTACTTCTCTGCGGAGACGAACTTGTAGAGGTAGTCGAACTTCTCGTCATCGCCCATGTAGGCCACCACGTGCCCGGATTCGGCCACGATCACGTTGGCGCCCTCGTGCTTGAAGCGGCCCATGGCGGAGCGCTTCTTGGGGGTGGAGGTGGGGTCGAACGGGTCAACCTCCACGATCCAGCCGAACCGGTTGGTTTCGTTCTCGTAGCCGGCGTTGCGGGTATCGAAGCGGGGGTCGTCCAACTCCCACTTGCGGTTGGTGGGCTTGGCGGTGAGGCCGTAGCGCTTGTCACTGGCTGAGGTGCCGGCGGCGACGAAGTAGCCGTTGAAGTTCTCCTCGCCGGAAAGGATGGTGCCCCAGGGGGTGGTGCCGCCGGAGCAGTTGCCGAACGTGCCCTTGATGGCGCGGCCGGAGGGGTCCGCGACGGTCCTGACGAGTGCGGAACCGGCAACGGGGCCGGTCAGTTCATAGGTGGTGTCGGAGAGGTAGCGGCGGTTCAGCGGTGCGCCCTTGACGTAGCTCCACGGTTTGGTGGTGTTCTTGCGCTCCAGCTCCACGACGGCCAGGCCGTGGGCGGCGCGGCCGATCGCGCGGGTTTCCTTAGCGTCGTATCCGGCCGGGACCATGATGTTCTCGTTAGTGTATTCGTGGTTGGTGAACAGCACGGCGCGGCGGCCCTTGCTGTCCGGAATTTCCACGATGTCCGTGTAGTCGTTGTTGTAGCCGAACTGGCGGGCCTGTGCTGCCGCGGTCTGGTTGTTCAGGTCGAAGTCCGGCGAGTCGGCGAACAGCGGGTCGCCCCAGCGGATGATCGGCTGCCAGGTGAATCCCTCGGGAACGGTGAAGGCGTCAACGGCCTTGTCCACCGGCTTGATGGCCGTGAACTGCAGCTTGGACTTGCCGAAGCCTTCCTTGGCGGCCTTGGAAAGGCCTACGGCACTCGCGGGTTCGGCGGACGTCACAGCGCTTCCAAGTACGACGGCGAGGGCACCGGCGGCGCCGAAGCCCAGGGCGGCGCGGCGGGACATGGTGGCGGAAGCGATGTCGCGGAAGTAGCTGTTGGAGCTGGTGTTGCAGACGTCGCCGGCGCAGGCGTTGTCACACTTGAGCGCGCAGGTGACGGGGCTCCGCTTTCCCTTGGTGTGGCCAAGCATGGGCAGCAGGTTGAACTTGCGGGCAGTCGTTTCAGACATGGGTGCCTTCCAAAAAATCGATGCGGTCCGCCCACCCTGCCAGCCAGTTCCTACGCTCAGTAGTCAGTGAGGTGAAGTTCCGGTGAACCGCCGGTGACCTGCAGAAACGTGATGGAGCGTCCGCAGGAAAGGCACCTCAAGTGAGAGAGCGTCCCGGGAAACCCCGCGTTAAGTGAGAGAGCGTCGCTACGGGGTGAGGAGGGCGTGGACGCGGGCCAGCCGGGCGAGCCACCAATCGCGACGTTCTGCGGAAGCCGCATACTGCTCAAGCAGCCCGGCGTCGGCGGCCACGTCGCGGAGGCGGATGGCGCCGTCGTCGGCCACCAACGGATCCGTGGTGACGTCCGATTCAAACAGGGACACCGTCCCCAGCCCGCACGCGTAGGGCAGTTCAGGCAGCGCTGCCGCGAGCGCAAGGCCCGCCCGGATCCCCACCGACGTGTCCAGCGCAGAACTGACGACGGCGGGCAGGGCGGCCTGTGCCACGATGTCCAGGGCACGCCGCACTCCCCCAAGCGGCGCCACCTTGACCACGATCAGGTCCGCCGCACCGGCCCGCGCCACTTTCAGGGGATCGGATTCCTTGCGGACGCTTTCATCCGCCGCGATCAGCACTGGAGTACCCGCGGACCGCAGAGCGCGCCGCACCTCGGCCAGGCCGTCGATGGTGGGAACGGGCTGCTCAGCGTATTCGAGTCCGACGCCGGCCAGCCGGGTGAGCGCCTTGATGGCAGTAGGCACGTCCCAGCCGCCGTTCGCATCCACGCGGATGGCTGCGTCCGGCAAGACGGAGCGGACGGCGGCGAGGCGGGCTGAATCGTCGTCGAGCGTCTGGCCCTGTTCGGCCACCTTGACCTTGACCGCGTCCACCCGGCCAAAGCGCGCAAGTATCTCGGGCACACGCTCCGCTGCAACGGCGGGGACGGTGGCGTTGACCGGGATCATGGGCCGCAGTGGAGCAGGAAACCCTTGCCAGCCGGCCTCGATGGCGGCGGCCAGCCAGTTGGAGGCCTCCGCGTCGGCATATTCGGGAAAGGGGCAGAATTCGCCCCAGCCGGCCGGGCCCTGAAGCAGGAGCGACTCGCGTTCCATGATGCCGCGGAACTTCACGCGCATGGGCAGGCTCACCACGCGTGCACCTGCCAGGAGTTCTTCAAGGGCGGGCACGGCAGGCGTAGGCATGGACCCACTGTACAAGCGGGCGTTTGCCGCTAGATCCATTTGTTGTGGCGGAACGTCCAGTAGAGCGCCAGTCCCATGGCCACCATCAACCCCAGCGCGAAGGGGTAGCCGAACACCCAGTCCAGCTCGGGCATGGAGCGGAAGTTCATGCCGTAGATGGTTCCCACGAGCGTCGGGGCGAACAGGATCGCCGCCCAGGACGAGATCCGCTTGACCTGCTCACTCTGCGCAAAACTGGATTCAGTGAGCCGGCGCATCTCGTCGTTCTGCCGTTGGGCCACGAGGGCGGCGTTGACGGCGAGGGCGTTCTGCAGCAGCGCCCGGAAGGAGGCTACGCGTTCGTTAAGCCGCAGCACGTGGTCCAGCACATCACGGAAATGGTCCTGGAGTTCGGGGTGGGGCACCCGCTCCGGAGTGCCGGCGGTGAGGGCCTGCAGGATGCCCGCCAGGGGGCTGGTGGCCCGCTGGAACGTGATCACCTGGCGGGAGAGTTCGTAGATCCGGCGGGAAACGTCGGGGTCGGCGCCGAAGAGGTCGTCCTCGATCTCGTCGATGTCGTTTTCGAGGCCCGCCGCCACCGGCTCGTACTCGTCCACCACCTGGTCCAGGATGCCGTAGAGCACAGCGTTTGGGCCCAGCGCGAGGAACTCCGGCATGGATTCCATCCGCCGGCGGACCTTGGCGAGGTCCGGGGATTCGGCGTGCCGGACGGTCACTACGTAGTCCTGGCCCACAAAAACGTGGATCTCGCCGAAGTCCACCTTTTCGACGTCGTCCAGGTAGCGGGCGGGCCGCAGGACCAGGAATACGCATTCGCCGTAATGCTCCAGCTTGGCGCGCTGGTGCCCGGCGAGGGCGTCCTCCACGGCCAGGGGGCTGAGGTCGAACTCCTCGGCCACGGACTGCAGTTCCTCGGCGTCCGGCCGGTACAGCCCGATCCAGGCCATCCCCTCCCGCTGCCGCAGCACAAAGTAGGTTTCGTCCAGGCTCCCGGGGTCCTGCGTGCGCAGCCCGTCAACATACACAGCGTTGTCGATGATGGTCACAGCCGTCCTCCTTTGTTGAACACAGCATCTCCTCCGGCGGGAGGAAGCGCTGCCCCTCGAAGCCCCGCGTGAGCCCATGGTTCCCTTGATCCGCACACTACTCAGCTTCACGGTTTTGGGAAGACTGAACACCGCAAGCGCTGAAACGCGCGCTCCAACAGATCTTCCACTCATACCCATATGGATATATGATGTGTCCATGGCGCGGGCGGCAACAACGGCAGATGCATTCAACGCGGTGGCCGAGCCCCGCCGCCGGGAGATCCTGGACGCCCTCAGCGAAGGCGAGCGGCCCGTCAACGAGCTGGTGGACCTGCTCGGCCTGGCACAGCCGCACGTGTCACGCCACTTGCGGGTCCTGCGCGAGGTGGGGGCCGTCGTCGTACGTGATGAAGGCCGGCACCGCGTCTACCGGCTTAATCCGCAAGCCCTCAAGCCCATCCACGACTGGGTGGCCGGTTACCGGCATCTCTGGGAGGAGCGCTTCGAGCTCCTGGAAGATGTGCTGGAGGACCTCAAAGAGTCAGACACGCAAGAGTAGGAGCAGGGCAATGCCACACACCAGCATTCTGGACGTCAGCTTTCCCAGCGATCAGGAAATCCTGATCACCCGCACCGTCAACGCGCCACGGCACCTCGTCTACAAAGCCTGGACCACGCCGGACCTCGTGAGGAGATGGTGGCCCGGCAGGCGCGGGGAGATGACGGTGGCAGACATGGACTTCCGCGTGGGAGGTGCCTGGCGGTATGTGATGGTGGCGCACGGTGAATCCGAGGTGGCCTTCCACGGGACGTACCGGGAGATCGTGCCCAACGAGCGGATCGTCCACACCGAAATCATGGAGACGCCAGGCACAGCTCCAGACAGCGAGGAGGGCGCCGTGCTGAACACTGTCACCTTTGAAGAGGCCGACGGCGGCGCCACCCTGGTCAGCATCCGCACCGATGCGGGCAGCAAGGAAGTGCGCGACATGATCGTCCAGTCCGGCATGGAGGACGGCGTCCGCGAGCAGTTCGAGATCATTGAAGAGCTGGCGGCCTCGCTCTCCTGACCCTTGCAGCGGATAAACTCGCGGGTGTGACCGCTTCCGGCCTTGCCACCCGCTCATCCTCCGCCCCGCTCTACGCCGCCGGATTCGTTACGGCGTTCGGCGCGCACAGTATTGCTGCGGGCCTGGGCGCGCAGAGTGGCAACATCGGCCTGACGCTGCTTAACCTGGGCATCCTCCTTGCGCTGTACGACATCTCGGAGGTGTTCCTCAAACCCGTTTTCGGCGCCCTCAGTGACCGGGTTGGCCCCAAGCCGGTGATCGTCGGCGGGCTCTTCGCCTTTGCGGCGCTGTCCCTGATCGGCCTGTGGGCGGCGGATCCGCTCATGCTGGCGCTGGCCCGGCTGGGCCAGGGCGCGGCGGCGTCGGCGTTTTCCCCGGCGTCGTCCTCCATGGTGGCCAGGCTGGCACGCGGCGGAAAAGCCGGCACGTACTTCGGCAGGTACGGGTCCTGGAAGAGCCTGGGCTACATCATCGGCCCGCTGCTCGGCGCCGGCCTCATCTTCGCCGGCGGCTTCCCCCTGCTGTTCGGGGCCCTTTCCGCGCTGGCTGTGGCGACGGCGGTCTGGGTCCTGGCTGCGGTGCCGCACCTGGAGCCGCTCCCCCGCCAGCGGTACACGGTGATGGACCTGGCACGGCAGGTGGGCGAGCGCCGCTTCCTGGTGCCCACGCTGGTGCTGGCCGCGTCCACTGCTGCACTCGGCGCAGCCGTTGGCTTCCTTCCCGCGCTGGCCACCCGGCACGGGCTCGGCGCCCTGGCCGGCACTGCAGCCGTCAGCGTCCTCGCCGCCGGCTCGGTACTGGTCCAGCCGTGGATGGGCCGGATGCGGGACAGCCACCGCATCACGGACAACCGGGGCACGACGGCGGGCCTGCTGCTGATCGCTACGGGTGTCGGCCTGGTGGCGCTCGCCCCGGGCGTGGTCACCATTTTCGTCGCCGCCGCAGTAATCGGCGCGGGCATCGGTGCTGTTACCCCGCTCGGGTTCGCCCACCTCGCGGACACCACACCGCCGGAGCGGATGGGACGGACTATGGGGTCCGCCGAACTCGGGCGGGAACTGGGCGACGCCGGCGGGCCGCTGCTGGTGGGCGGTATCGCTACCCTCACGGCCCTGCCTTTCGGCCTGGGCGCCCTGGCGGTGCTCGTTGCGGCGGCCAGCATCCCGCGGCTGGGCGCTGTCCCGCCCCGCCTGCCCAACTAGGTAGCGCCAAGTGTCGTTTTGGAGCTCGAAAACGACAGTTAGCGCTACCCAGTTGGGGTGCGGCCAGCTCCCAGCTTTCTGTGACACCCTTAACCGGTGACAATCTCGCGGCAGACCTCCACCAGGACACCCAGCCGGCCCGCTCCGGGTTCGGGTTTCCTGTTCGTTCTTGCCACGCTGGCGTGCATCGCCGGTCTGATCGCGACGTACCACTACTTTGTCCAGACCACCACAGGCCAGTTCATTGACGAGTCGGCGCTGGTGGAGGCTGTGCAGATCCACGGGCCGGCGGGCAAGGCGAGCACCAAGTTCCTGGACCTGCTGCCCACCATCTCACTGGTGATGGCCGCCGTCGTGGTCCTGTTTGTCACCGTGATCCGCAAGCACTGGACCGAGGCCGGCATTGCAGTGGCCGCCTGCATAGGCGCGAACATCGCCACGCAGGTGCTCAAGGACCTGCTGCCGGCGCGGCCGGACAAGGGCGTGGTGACGCTGGAGCTGAACTCGCTGCCGTCCGGCCACACCACGCTCGCGGCATCCGCTGCGGCTGCCGTATTCCTGATGGCATCGCCGCGGTGGCGGCCGATGGCCGGCTTCGTGGGAGGCACGTTCGCCATCGCCTCCGGCGTGTCCACGCTGATCAACCAGTGGCACCGGCCGGCCGACGTGGTGGCCGCATTCCTGTTGGTGGGCGCGTTTATGATTCCCGCAGGCTGGCTGATCATCCGGCGGGGAATGTGGAACGCCTGGGACGGTTTCGGCGCGCACGTGGGTTCGGCCAGGGTCTGGCTGTCGCTGCCGGTGGTGATCGGGCTGTCGTCGGCGGCCGTGGCGATGTATTCGCTGGCCCGGATCGCGCCGAGCCCCTGGCAGGAGACCAGCACCACCAACTACTTCTGGGCCGGTATCTCCCTGATTGTCATAGCCGGGTATCTGGCCACCGTCGCCACCACTGCCCTGTTCGCATTCTCCGCACGACGGCGGGACTCACCTCAGCGCTGATGCCGCGCCGCAGGGTCAGTCCGGGGAATTAAGCCGGGCAATCAACAGAGCCTCGGCGACGATGGCGTTTTCGAAATCGCCCAGGTGGATTGATTCGTTCGCCCCGTGGGCCCGGGAATCGGGATCCTCCGCCCCGGTGATGAGGACCTCCGCCCGCGGGTACAGCTTGGTCAGGATGTCGACCGCCGGAATCGAGCCGCCCACCCCCATGCAGACGGCCGGGACGCCCCACGTGTCCTCCATCGCCCCGAGCATGGTCCGGGCGGCCCGTGAGGTTGCGTCGCCCGCAAACCCCTCGGTCCGGCCGGCGGGCGTGAAGGTCACGTCGGCGCCAAAGGGAGTGTGTGACTCCACATGCCGGCGGACTGCCTCCATCGCGGCAGCCGTATCAGTCGCCGGCGCCAGGCTGAGGCTGAACTTGGCCCGGGCCACCGGCAGCAGAGTGTCCGAGGAAAGGGCCACCGAAGGAACGTCCATTCCGATAACCGCCAGCGCCGGCTTGGTCCACAGCCGCGACGTCAAGGACCCCGAGCCGGCCAGCGGAACCCCGGGACGCACGCCGGAATCCGCCCGGAATTCCTCCTCGGACAGCAAAGGCCCCGGTGCATCAGAGGAAAGGAGCCCCTCCACCGCGACGCTGCCGTCGTCGTGATGGAGCGTGGCAATCAAGCGGACAGCACGGTGACCGCATCCAGCAGCGGCCCGCCGTACGTGCCCGAATGCAGCGCATGGTCCAGTACCCGCACCTCGATGGTGCCCAGGATCAACCCGCGCAGGCTGGTGGTCAGCGCCGGTACCCCCACCTTCCAGTTTCCGGAGTCTGCCACCACCAGGACGTCGGCGTGAAGCAGGTCCGCGTGCTGTTGAAGCAGCAGGGGAAGCGACGGCGAACCGGCTTCCTCCTCGCCGTCGATGAACACCGTCACCCCGAGCTCCAGATCATCGCCCAGCACGTGCAGCGCGTTCCGGAAAGCGGCCAGGTGCAGCATCACGCCCGCCTTGTTGTCCGCCACTCCCCTGCCCCAGAGCCGGCCGTCCCGCTCCACGGCGTCAAACGGCGGGCTCTCCCAGAGCGTGATGTCACCTGCCGGCTGGACATCGTAATGCGCGTACAGCAGGAGCGTCGGCTTGCCGTTGCGGGCAGGCCTGCGTCCCACCACCGCAGGTGCCCCCGGTGCACCGTCCGGCCGGGGTGCCTGCAGGATGTCGACGTCGGTGATCCCGGCCTCGTGAAGCAGCGCAGCTACGTGCTTGGCGGCTGTGTCCAGTTCGGCCGGGTCGAAGGAGTCCCACGCCATGGCCGGAATCCGGACCAGCCCGGACAACTGGCCGACGACGGCGGCAAAGTCCGCGCCCACCGCTTGCCGGAGCGGGGACAACAGGGAGATGTGGGTGCCTTCCAGGGCCAAGGATCAGCCCACCCCGTGGTGCTGGAGCCACATTTCAAGCAGTGCCAGTTGCCAGAGCACGTTGCTGTTAACCGGGGTCCGCTGCACGTTGGGGTTGGCCAGGAGACCGTCGATGTACGCAGGCTGGAAGAGCCCGCGCTGCTTGGCCTCGGGCGCGTGCAGCGCTTCGCGGACCATGCTGATGAAGGGTTCTTCCAGGTGCCGCAGGGCCGGGACGGGGAAGTATCCCTTGGGCCGGTCCACCACAGCCGCCGGGAGCAGTTGCCGGCCCAGGTCCTTCAGAATTCCTTTCCCGCCCTGGGAGGCCTTGAATTCGGGCGGGCAGGCGGCGGCGAGTTCCACCAGTTCGTGGTCCAGGAACGGGACGCGCGCTTCGATGCCCCATGCCATGCTCATGTTGTCCAGCCGCTTAACGGGGTCGTCCACCATCAGCAGGTGGGTGTCCAGCCGCAACACTGCATCCAGGGCCGTCTCCGCCCCGGGAGCGCGCAGGTTGTCGGCCAGGACCTCACGGCTTACATCTGTACCGGAGTACCACTCGGGCTCCAGGATGTTCAGGAGCTCCTCATGGCTGTGGTCCACAAAGCTCGCTGAAAAAGCCGATAAAGCCCCGGACCGGCCCGCAGAAGCAAGCGGTTGGTGGTACCCGTACCCGCCAAATACCTCGTCGGCGCCCTGGCCGCACTGCACCACCTTCACGTGCTCCGTCACGGTTTGGCACAGTAGGTGGAAGGCCGTCACGTCATGGCTGGCCATCGGCTCGGACATCGCCCCCACTGCCCCGGCAATGGACGGGGCGAACTCGGAGGTGCTCACGTGCAGCTGCTCATGCCTGGTTCCGAACTCCCGGGCCACGAGGTCCGAGTAGGCGAACTCATTCCCGGAATCGCCGCCCGCGCCGTCGAACCCGATGCTGAAGGTCGAGAGGCCGTGCTGGCCTTCCTCCGCCAGCAACGCAACCAGGAGGCTCGAATCCAGTCCCCCGGAGAGCAGTACGCCTACCGGCACATCGGCCACCATCCGCCGTCGTACGGCCGTTTTTAGCGACTCGCGGACGGCGTCCTGCCAGTCGGCAGCGGACCAGCCCGAGTGCTCCGCCTTCCGCGTGTAGGAAGGCTTCCAGTACTCGCGGTCGTGCCAGGTCCCGTCCGGGCGGATGGTGCGGATGGTGGCCGCGGGCAGCTTCTGGACGCCGTCCAGGATGGTCCGCGGGGCGGGAACGATCGAGTGCCAGCTCAGGTAATGGTGCAGTGCAGCCTCGTCGATGGACGTGTCGATCCCGCCGGAAGCCACCAGCGCAGGCAGGCTGGACGCGAAGCGCAGCCGGCCGTGCCGGTGGGAAACGTACACGGGCTTGATGCCCAGCCGGTCCCGGACCAGCAGGACTTCCTGCCGCCGGGGGTCATACAGCGCGATGGCGAACATCCCCACCAGGTGGTGGACGAAGTCGTCGCCCCACTTCCGGTAGGCCTTCAGGATCACCTCGGTGTCGCTGGTGGACCGGAAGGTGAATTCGGGTTCGAGTTCGCGGCGCAGCTCCTTGTAGTTGTAGATGCAGCCGTTGAAGGTGATGGCCAGGCCGCCGTCGTCCACCATGGGCTGGGCGCCCGCCGTGGAAACGTCGATGATGCTGAGCCGCTGATGCCCCAGTGCAACCCAGCCCGCCTCCCAGGTTCCCCGTCCGTCCGGTCCCCTCGACGTCATTGCCCCCATGATGTCCAGAACTGCCTCCTGCGAGGCCCGTCTACCGTTGAAGGCGATTTCGCCGGCTATACCGCACATGCTGCTGTCCTCGTTCCTTGCGATTTACTGCGATCGGTGTGGTTCTTCACGGACCACCCTGATGGTCTTGAGCGTTGGATCGGCGGGATCAGGCAGGACCATCCCTGCCTCCACCCCGCTCCTGAGATAGTCGATGGCGGCTTTGTTGATCCGCTCGCCGGGCAGCAGGAGCGGCACACCCGGCGGGTACGGGGTGGCCATTTCTGCGGCAATACGCCCCGGCGCTTCCTCGCACGGGATGACTTCCACCGGCCCGAAGAACGCATCCCGGGGCAGCATCACCGTTTCCAGGAAAAGGTCCTCCTCGCTGGGGATGACGACGGCGGGAGGCCGGGGCAGGTCCGGAGCGGCTTCGGTGAGTGCGCGGAGCCCGCCCAGGAGACGCTCCGCAGTTTCCTGGTCATCTGACGCCGAGATCACCGCCTCGGTCCGGCGGTGGTCTGTTGTGCCCATGTCGATGCGGCAGTTTTCGCGCAACCAGTCGGTGGCCTGGAACCCGCTGATGCCGAGGCTGGAAACGTCGATCATGATGTGCTGGATGTCCAGGTCGTGGGAGGCTTCGGCGTGGACGAGTTCGTCTTCAAGGACGTGCAGGCCGGGGATCGCCTCAATGTCCCGGCGGAGTCCTCTGGTGAGCTCCAGGGCCTTGTCGATCATGGCTTTGCCCTCCTGCACCATCTGCCGGCGCCAGCCGTCCATCGCCGCGTACAGCAGCGTGTTGGCGCTGGTGGTGGAGAGGACGTCGGCGCACTGGTTGAGGCGGACGGGGTCCACCAGGTTGCCTTGGAGGTGGAAAATGGAGCCCTGCTCGAACCCGAGTCCCATCTTGTGCACGCTGACCACGCAGATATCAGCGCCGGCGGACATGGCCCAGGTGGGGGTGTCCGGGTGGAAGGGCAGGTGGGCGCCCCAGGCCTCGTCGACAATCAGCGGTTTGCCCCGCTTGTGGCAGATCTCGGCGATGGCCTTGAGGTCCGCGCACGTGCCGTAGGGGGTGGGGCTGACGATCAATGCGGCGGATGCGTCCGGGTACCGTTGCCACATCTCCTCAACAGTTTCCGGTGACGGCGGGTGGCTCAGCTTGAGCTCGTTGTCCCAGCGCGGCTTGATCCACCGGGGCTGCAGCCCGGACAGGACAAGCCCGGAGACCACTGATTTGTGGGCGTCGCGGCTGATGAGGAGCTCCCCCTCGCCGCGTGTGACGGCCAGGATGGCGGCCTTGATGGACAGGGAGCTGCCGCAGGTGGTGAAGAAGGCCTTGTCTGCTCCCACGGCTTCGGCAAGGAGCTGCTCTGCTTTGGACAGGTAGCCATTGGAGGACTGCCGGTCGTCCAGGCCTGAGGAGGCAACGACGTCGGACTTGAAGCTTTGTTCGCCCAGCACCTCCAGCACCCGCGGATCGACGCCGCGGCCCTGGCGGTGGGCAGGCGGTGTGAAGCCGTACCTGTCCAGTTTCTGGTGTTCGGCCAGTGCATCAAGCACCGGTGTTTCGTTCTGGTCCATGTGTCCTCCCGGATGGTTGTCTAGGAACTCTGGTCGGTGGCCAGCAGCGGCAATCCCCTTAGCGTCTGAAGCGGTGTGGCCGGCAGGCTGGTGATGTGGACGGCGTCGGCGATGACGTGGCACAGGCTGCGCTCCGCGAACGCGGCACGCTGGCGTGCAGCGCCTGTACCCCTGGTCAGCACCTGGAACAGCAGGGACTCCACAACATCGAACTCGTCCTGGCTCTTCAACGCTGCGTGCACGTGATCCAGCAGCGCCATGGCCACCTCGAACGCGGGCCGGGGCCGGCCGGTGAGAGGGTCCAGCAAGTCGCCGTCGAGCCCGAAGCGGCCCGCCTGCCAGGAAGCAAGCCGCAATTGTGTGGCGGAGACAGGGGCGGGAGGCACGCCCTCACGCCATTGCCTGGCTGCCGTCTCCACCAGGCCCCGGACCAGCCCGGCCAGGAGGACGGCGTCGTCGGCAAAAAGGCACACATCCCCCACCCGTACTTCAACGGTGCGATGCCGGTGGCTGAGCCGGGCATCAAAGTAGATTTGCCCCCTGTCCAGCAGGACTCCGGAACCCAAGATCTCGTTGACCTGGCGGTGGTAGGCATCGGCTGATCCGAAAATCTCGCAGGGCCCCGCGGTGGGCCACCGGTTCCACGCCTGGGAGCGGTAGCTTGCATACCCCGAGTCCGTGGCGTTCCAGAAAGGGGAATTGGCGGTGATGGCCATGAGCACCGGGAGCCAGATCCGGATCCGGTCCAGGACGGCGACGCCTTCCTCGTCCGACTCGATTTCCACATGTACATGGCAGCCGCAGGTCAGCTGCTCCACCGCCGTCAGGCCGAACCGCTCGATCATCCGCTCATACCGCAGGCCGGGGCTCGTTGTGGTTTTGACATGTAGGGGTGACGTGGCCAGGGCCACTGACCGTGCCCCCGCTGCGCGGGCAGTTGAATCGGCGCTGAGCCGCCGCACTGTGATGTCCCGGGCGAGCTCGTCCAGGCTGATCCTCGGCAGCGTGCAGGTTTCGATCTGCTCCTGCTTCATCTCCCGGCTCAGCCCGTCGTCACCGTTCAGGCGTTCCAGGAGGTCTCCGAGGGGCACGGCATGCCCGTCCGCGGCATCGACGATGAGGAACTCCTCCTCAACACCTACCCGGCGCATCACAGCTGCCCCTTAGGACCGTCAGCTCCCCTGCAAGGGGCTGGTCGATGGGCAGGAGGAAAAACGATAAGGAAATCAGCCATCATTCGCTCCTGGATCAAACCCATGAAGCTTTGGCTTAACTTCAGTGTCTAAAACATACTAAGCATGCTTATTTATATCGGGCAAGCTGCAACGCAGGAACCGCCCAGAACGGCGCACTTTGACGTGCTGCTTCGGGGCGGTTCCGCTGCTCTTGAAAGGAAGCTTCCGGGTCAGGCCAGCGCGGGTCCGGCCATGCTGGCATTGATTTCGGCGGAGACGGACGACGGCGGCGTGGCCGGCACCAGCCGGGACAGGAACTTTCCGCGGGCTGCTTCGACAAACCCGCGGAACAGGCCGAAGTCCTCCGGCAACTCCTCCGGGTGCCACTGGACGCCCAGGGCGAACGTGCTGGCAGGGCGCTCGATGGCTTCCACCACCTGGTCCTCGCTCCATGCGGCGGCGGTGAGGCCCTCGCCCAGTTTGTCCACGGCCTGGTGGTGGGAGACCGGCACGGGCCCGGGGTTGGGTCCGATCAGCTGCTCCAGGTGGGAACCGGGTTTGATCTCCACCGGGATGCGGTTGAAGGTGTAGCCTCCGGGCTGGTAATTGCCGCTGCCGATGACATCGGGCAGGTGCTGGTGGAGGCTGCCGCCGAGCGTCACGTTCAGCAGCTGCTCGCCGCGGCAGATGCACAGCAGTGGAACGTCCTGCCGGATGGCTTCCTGGATGAGGGCCTGCTCCCAGGCGTCCCGCTCCGGATGCGGCGCGTCGGTTGCGGGGTGGGCTTCCTGGCCGTACAGGGCCGGGTTGACGTCCCAGCCGCCCGGTACCACCAGGCCGTCGAGCCTGCTGACCAGCAGTTCCACCACGCCTGCCATCACCGGCTGCGGCGGCAGCAGGATGGGCATGCCGCCAGCGGCGATGATCGGTTTCAGGTACGTCTCGGGAAGGAAAGCTGCCCTGACCGTGCCGCAACCATCAGTACCCGCCTGCTCAAGGTAGGTGGTGAGTCCGATGACAGGTTTCATTGCGGCGTCGGTGGTGTGCACTGAGGTCCCTCCAGGAAGAATTACTGACTCCAATTTTATGGCCCATGCAGCCCCGGAATGTTTCGCCAGTGTCAATTCCAAGTGTCAAGACGATCACACTTCTTGCGGCTCATTCCTCGTCTGCCGGGACCACCCGAAAACGGCGGTTCCGCAGGGAGGGCACACGCGTCCGGACGGCCGCGATCCGTTCGGGTTCAAGCTCCGCAAAGACCAGGCCCGGCGCCTCGCCGGCATTGGCGATCACCACCCCGAAGGGATCCACCACCATGGAATAGGCAGTGGCCAGCGGTCCGCACTGGTTTGCCGCCACTACATAGGAGGTGTTCTCGATGGCCCGGGCGCGCAGCAGGGTATAAAAGTGGTCTTCTTTGCCCGGCCCGGCGATCCACATGGCAGGCAGCAGCAGGACGTTGGCTCCGGCGTCCACCAGGTAGCGGGCGCTCTCCGGAAACCTCAGGTCGTAGCAGGTGAGCATGCCCAGGCGCAGCTGGCCGTAGGAGAGCAGGGCGGGCACCCCGATGGATCCCTGGCTGGTGCCGTCACTTTCCCGGTAGCCGAAGGCGTCGTACAGATGGATTTTGCGGTACGTGCCCTGGATGGCGCCGGCGGCGTCGAGTGCCACCAGGGTGTTGAACGGCAGGCCGTCGGGATTGGCCTCGGTGGTGCCCACGACGACGGGCAGCCGGAGGTTCTTGGCGAGAGCTGCGATACCGCTGATAAAAGGGCCGTCCAGGGGCTCCGCCACAACGGCCAGGACGGTGGCTGGTTCGGCGCTGGCGTAGAGGCTGGACTCCGGAAGCACCAGGAGGTCCGCGTTTCCCAGGGCGGCAGCTTCCATCAGCTGCGCGATCTGCTGCAGGTTGTTCCGGGGTACCCGGCCGGCACTGAACTGCCCTGAGGCGATCCTCATGTCCGTCCTCCTGCCACCGGGAAAGGGCCCCCTCAACACAGACTGGCACACGCGGGTCTGCGGGAACAGTCCCTTCGTGTTTCCCCAGCCCAACCAGGTAGCGCGAAGTGTCGTTTTGATGCTCCATAACGTCACTTAGCGGTACCTGGTTGGGAAGGATGCCGTTGACCTGCGGAAACGTCGATGAACTATTGACAGAACCTTGAGTGATTACCCGTGTGTAATTTGAGGCAGCTCCGCGAAGCTATTCCTATCGGAGCCGCTAAGGCTCACAAGGTCTCAGCGGAACACCGCACAAAATTTTTAGGGGCACATCATGGGCAAGGTTGCAGGACGTAAAAAGCGCATCATCGGTACCACAGTTGCACTGGTAGCCATCGGCGGCGGAGCCGCCTTTGCCTACTGGAGCGCTACCGGCACGCACGACACCACCACCGCCGCCGGCACCGCCACCAACTTCACCATTTCCAGCACGATTACGGGGAACCCGCTCTCCCCCAACGGCCCCACCAAGACGGCCACCTTCACGGTGACCAACCCGGGCACCGGCGTCCAGAAACTCAGCAACGTTGTTGTGACGGTCGCCGGCACGGACGGTGCGGCCTGGACCGCTGTAACCGGATGCTCGGCAGCTGACTTCGTAGTCGGCACGCCGGCCTTCACTCCCACCGAGATCGCGGCCAATGGCGCCGTGACCGGCACCGTTACCCTTCAGATGGTCGACCGCCCCGGCATCAACCAGGACGGCTGCAAGGGTGCCGCGGTGCCCCTGCACTTCTCGGCCAGCTGAAGAGGGCAGGGATTAACCTTCCTGGAACAGTCCATCAGCTTCATAGCCCGATGGTGATGAAGCCCGCCTAACTGCTACAAGCTCGACTTTTTGGAAGGTTCCCGTGCCCACAGTCGCCAGCTCCCCCGAAGCCACCCCCCGGCTTCGGCGGGAGCTGGTTTTGTTTTTTCCGATGGTTCGTTCAGCGGCCTTGGCCGTTATCGTTCTCATCGCTGCGACCCTCGTGGGCGCCGTTCCGGCATCCGCCTATTGGCGCGCCGCCGGAACGGGGAGTACGACGGCGTCAGTCGCTACGCTGCTGCCGCCCACCAACGTGTCGGTGCCGGCCACCAGCAACTCCAGCGTTGCCGTCAGCTGGACTGCTTCCACCGGTGCGATCGTCCCCACGGGCTACTACGTCACTCGGCTTACCGGCACCACGGCCATTGCTGCGTGCGGTTCGAGCCCTTCGGCACCTATCGCTGCCACCTCCTGCACGGACACCTCTGTACCGGAGGGGACCCACCGATACATGGTCACGGCGGTTTACCGCTCATGGACTGCCGCCAGCACCGCGAGCGGAAGCGTAACCGTCAGCAGTGTGAGCGTTCTGGCGTTCACGTCGCAGCCGGCTGCGAGCGTCACAGCCGGCACGGCCACCATCTCTGTCAGCGTGCAGGCCCAGACCCTGCTGGGCCTTCCCGTGGCAGGCGTTCCGGTGACCATCGGCTTCGCCAACAATGCCGGCGGCGGAACACTGTCCGGCACGGTGACAGCCATAACCAACTTGTCCGGCACCGCCACCTTCACCGGCATGTCCATTAACAAGTCTGGAAGCGGCTACACCCTTGCCGCTTCCAGCACCGGATATTCCGGAGCGGTCAGCAGCAGTTTCGAGGTCACCCCAGCGGCCGCGAACAAGCTGGTCCTCATCCCCGGAAGCACTCTTACCGGCCCTGCATCCTCCGCGGCACTACTGGGTCCGGTAACCCTGCAGCGCCAGGACGCCTACGGGAACCCGGTGACGGCGGGGACCACCACCGTCTCCATGACCACCTCCGCAGCGACGGGATTCTTCGCGGCAACGGCCAACGGGGCAAAGGTCACTGCAGTGACCATCCCGGCCGGGTCCTCGTCCGCATCGTACTTTTACGGCGATACCAAAGTTGGCACGGCAACCATCACGGCAACGGCGCCGGGCCTGACCGCTCCTGCTGCAGTCACCGCGACCATCACAGCAGCCCCGGCCGGCAAGCTGAAGTTTGATGCCGTTCCCGCCATAGTCTTGAAAAACACGGCGATAACACCCACCGTGACGGTCCGCTTCCTGGATGCCTTTGGCAATCCGGCTGATGGTTCGGCCCAGGTCACGCTGACGTCCACCTGTACCGTCAAGGGCACCCTCACCGTATCCGCTTCTGCGGGAGTTGCGTCCTTCCCGGACCTCCAGATTGCCGGAAAGGCCACGGGCTGCACGCTGAGCGCAAGCAGCGGCTCCCTGGCCGGGGACACCAGCAACTCGTTCAACGCGGAGTAAGCACCATCCGGTGGTTCCGCCACCTATGAGGATTTACGCAACCGCTCCGGCGGGTGCAGGTCGATAATCGGCAGGTGCCCGTCGGTGCGGATGGCGTCACCGCCGCCGTTACGGTGGTGGTAGCCGCTGGAGTAGTTGAGGATGATGTGGATAGACTCCACGGCGTTGGCCGAGCGGAGCGTCTCGATGATGAAGTCCCGTTCCTCATCCGTGCGGTCGGCGATCTTGTGGGTGATCTGGAAGGTGAACAGTGACAGCCCCACGCTCCGGTCGTAGGTGCCGGCGCCCACCCAGTCCACGGCGAGTCCGCCCGGGAGCCGCCATCCGGGCGGGCATTTCCAGAACCGGACGTGATGCCGCTTCCGCGGGTTTCCTTCGATTTCGCGCTGGAAGGCGAGGTCCTGCTTGTTGCCGAATACGTAGAGCGAACTGACCGGTGCGGCCGGATAGCTGCGCCCCAGGACCGTGGATGTGAGCGTGCGCCAGGCGGTGCCGGGCGTGATCGGATCAGCCTCCACCCAGCCCGCCGTCATCATGGCCTGGCGCAATTCCTCCCTGGGACCCACCACGGCGAGGTTCACGGGGTCGCCCAAAACGCCGTCGCCCGTCCTCGTCCTCCCGATGAAGTAGTCCGGAATGTACAGGCTGCTGAGGATCTTGTGCACGCGCGGCAGCAGGGCGTAGGCCAGGATCAGCCAGACCGGCAGGAACACCCACGCCTGTTCCGGGCCGCGTGACAGGCGGGCGAGCAGGAAATAGTAGACCGCCCAGCCCACGGCGATGGTCACCACCAGGTACAGCAGCCGCTGCAGGACGGCCAGGACGGTGGCCCATCTGCTTTGCCGGCGGACCACGGGGCTGCTGGAACGTGAGTGGTCCGGCTCATCCGGAACAGCCCGCTGGGAGCCAGTGGACGTCACGACGCTTCTCCTTTCGGTCGCTCACCAATAGCCTAAAAGGTCCGGTGGGATAGCCGGACGCCCTCAGACTAGGCCGGAAGGTTCAGCTGCTCCACGATGATCCGGGCCGTCTCCGGCTCGCCCAGAATCCGGAAGTGCCCGGCGGCGGGCAGCTCGATGTTGGTGGCACCCGGCAGGACGCTGCCCTCCGGGATGTGCGGGTCGAACGGGCCGTAGATGGAGGTGATCCGGCTGTTAATGGTCTCCTCCCGTGCCAGCTGAAGCGTCAAGGCGTTGCGCGGGGAGAAGATCCGCAGGCTGGGCAGCAGCATGTAGCGGGCATAGCGGGAGCCGGAAAACGGCGTGCAGACGGCAATCATCCGCTCAATCCGGTGCTCGGGGTCCAGGTTCAGCATGGCGTACTTTCCGATCAGCCCGCCCTTGCTGTGCGCCACTATGGCAACATCACGCAGGCCCGCTTCCTCCAGGTGCTGGGCCACCATGCGTGCGGCGGCGGGAACATCCAGCTTGTTCCGCTGCAGCACCGTCACCACGTGGACCGGGTGGCCGGCATCATGGATGGACCGGATGAGCGGCATCATGAACTGCCAGTTTTCGTACACGCCCGGAATAATCAGCACGGGACTGAGGTGGCCTTTATGGAAGGAACCCGGCTGCACCCTGGACACTGTGCCCTGGACCTGGCAGATGGCGGCATAGACGTAGTCCTGCAGCCACCACACGGCTTTCTGCAGGCCACTGCCACGGACGGGCATCCCCGTTTCACTCATCTGTCGAGGATAGCGCCCGCACCCCGTTGCCCTATCACTTTTGGTCCCCAACCGGGCAGTTTGGGCACCAAAAGTGATGGCTCAAGTGGAGGGTCAGTAGTTCCGGCGGTGCTTCAGTCGGGGAATCACGACGGCGAACACGGCCGCCGCCGCGAAGCCCAGGATGCCGGTGGCTGAGATCCCCGCGCCCAGGGAGGCCAGGGCCGTCACCCCGGACAGGAGCACCGGGCCGCCCGTGGAACCGGCGTCCGCCATGAACCGCCACAGCCCCAGGAACTGCCCGCGCCCGCGGTCCGGCGAGAAATCAGCCCCCAAGGTCATCACCAGTCCGGAGCTGATCCCGTTCCCGAACCCGATCAGCAGCGCCGCGAGCAGCAGCCCGGTAAAGGACCCGGTCAGCGGAATCAGCAGCAGGGCCAGTCCCATCAGCAGCGTGGACGGAACGGCCACAAACTGCCGGCCCTTCCGGTCCATCAGCTTCCCGGCCGGATAAAACACCAGCATGTCGATGGCTCCGGACAGACCGTAGATCAGCGATGCGGAACTGGCATCCATGCCCAGGTGGTCCGCCCACAGCGGGATCACCACCTGGCGTGAGGAGCGCAGCGCACTCAGCAGCAGGATGCCCACACCCACGCTCAGGAACACCTTCGCGTGGGACACAGCGACGTTACGGAGGGTGGGCTCCGGACCCTTGTGCCCGCCGTCGGACGTTCCAGCCAGCTCCAGGTCGGGGATGGTGAGGGACAGCAAGGCAGCCGCAGCCATCGCCACCACCCCTACCCAGTACGCACCGCCGATGCCCGAGAACTGCATCACCGCGGCGCCCAGGAACGGCCCGATGAACACACCGATCCGGTTCACTCCGCCCAGTGTGGACAACGCCCGCGCCCGGAACTCCACTGGCACAGCCTCGGTGAGGTACTTCTGCCGTGCAAGCCCGAACACGGCGCCGGACATCCCGACAACGGCCATCGCCACCGCAAGCAGCCACAGTCCGTTGGGGATCAGCGAGGACAGCCCCGCGGCGGCCAGGGCCAGGCCGGCAGCCACTGCGGCGCCCACAATGGCCCAGCGTTCGCCGAACTTCAGCGTCACCAGGGAGGCGGGCAGGTTGAAGAACCACGAGCCCAGTCCTATCAGCGTGACGATCAGCGCCGCGAGGGCCACCGAAGCACCAAGCCCGCGGGCGGTCAGTGCCACCACCGGAAGAATGGCGCCCTGCCCGACCCCAAAAAGCAGCGTGGGGCCGAAAGCGGCCACGGCGATACCGCGCAAGGTAAAGGGCTGTGGGTCATCCGGGGAAGTCATCAGATTTATCCTAGGGCGGGCTGCAGCAGGGGCCAGAAAGACGCCGGTTTGGGGGTCACAAAACCCTTGCAAAGGACTAGCGTTTGCCTTATGGGTGCTGATCCGCGCCCACAACCAAAGGGGAGGTTCATTTCATGGGTGAAGTGTGGATCCGTACGCTCGGCAACGGGTTGGTCCGGGCAGACTATGTCACCGAAATTTCATCCACCCGCGGGTCCCTTCATGAGGACCAGGGTTTTTCGCTGAAGGTCATCGTGGACGGCAAAGGCCATGTCCTGATTGATGACAGCGACCTGCAGGGCGGCCTGGCCGAGCGGCTCGAATACGCCCGGCACGTTGAAGACGCCCTGCTGCTCGCCATGGACGAAGCGCGGGAAATCGACGCCGCGGTGGTGATTTCCTACGAGCCGGAGCGCGAGCGCTGGTCATCGGCACCGGTGTCAGTAATAACGGGAAGGCTTCCGGAGGTGGTCTGACCTTCTGCTCGGAAGCATTTGGCGGGAAAGTACGACGTCGGCCGGCGGCACGGGTGCCGCCGGCTGCTGTTCAGGAAGAGGCGAGCGTGCTTGTTTTTGCCGCCCCTGGCGTCACAACATCAGCATCTACATTCGGTGTAATAAATACGTAACTGTTGCGTGGATCACATTCACCCCCTACTCTGATTGAGGCTTGAGAAACAGGCCAATGCAAGAAGCTGCAGCGTCGCAGCCAATGCCGGGGAAGGCTTTACATTTTGAACTCCAAGCTCAACATCGTTGTCCGTGTAGATCTCGACCACGCGAAAGCACTGGTGATTGCAAAGGGGCACATCACCGTGCACAGCGTGAATGCGCTTTATGTTGTGGCCAAGCGCGCCAATTCCATCAAACAGGGTTTGTACCTGGAGTTGGATGTCTCTCATGCCGTGGTGGATGACGAGGCACTGGAGCAGCTGCAGGCGTGCTCCCAGACCCATCACCTGCCGGCACTTATTGATCCGTACCAGAAGCCGTGCGATATCAGTGTCCTGGCACCGCGACGGCAACATACCACCTCGCGGCCGGAACTGCTCGCCGCATAAAGATTATGGCCAAGGCACCCGCAGCGCCCCCTGATCGGGCCAGTGGTGCCGGCCGCACACTTTCTTCTCTCCTTAGACTTTCCACCGACTGGAAGTGCAGCCGTATCCGAATAGACGGGTAGCCGCACTCCCAGTCCGGTGGAAACCTTTTATGCGATGGCGGGTTCGCCGTCACCGTGGGCGTCCAGCCACTCCTTCAGGGCCGGGGCAGGCAGCGGGCGGGCAAAGTGGTAGCCCTGTGCAAGGTCGCAGCCCATCGCCCTCAGCGTCTGGACCTGCCCTGACGTCTCCACGCCTTCGGCAACCGCCCGGATACCCACTGCATGGGCCAGGTCAATGCAGCTGCCCACGATCGCCGAGTCTCCAGAGTCCGAACCAAGCCCGTTGATAAAGGACCTGTCGATCTTCAGCTCGTCGATGGGGAACTTCTTCAGGTACGTCAGACTTGAGTAGCCCGTACCAAAATCGTCCACGGCGAGGTTGACACCGAGATTCCTCAGGGCTGTCAGCGACTCGAGTGCAGCGTCAGGGTCCGCCATCAGGGCCGTTTCGGTGATTTCCAGCAGCAGGTGTGACGGATCAATGTCCCGCAGCTGCAGTGCGCCTTCCACCATCGTCACCAGCTCCGGGTCGGTGAGCTGCCGGGCGGACAGGTTGACGGCGAATTCAAGGCCCGCGCCGCGGCGGCCTTCCCGGCGCCAGCTGTCCGCCTGCCTGAGGGTTTCGCCCAGGACCCAGGCTCCCAGCGGGCGCACCAGCCCGGATTCTTCAGCCATGGTGATGAATTCCGACGGCGGCAGCAGTCCGCGGGTCGGGTGTTGCCACCGGACCAGCGCCTCCACTCCAATGGTCCGCCCGGTGCGCAGGTCCACGCGCGGCTGGTAGTGGACGCGGAGTGCACCCTCGTTGATTCCCCGGCGGAGTTCGCCCAGCGCGCGGAGCCGGTCCACGGTGGGATCAGACGCCGCGGGCTCATGCAGTTCCCAGCGGCTGCGCCCCAGTTCCTTGGCCCGGTACATCGCGATGTCCGCGCGGCGAATCAGCTCTTCAAGGCCTTCCCCCTCCCCCTCCGCGGCAGCTACTCCAATGCTGGCGGAGGTGACTATTTCCAGGTCTTCGATCCGAATCGGCGTCTTGAGGATCTCCAGCAGTTCTGCCGCGAGGGCAGTGGCTTCGCCGGGGCCGGTGAAGGGGCCCACCACCACGAACTCGTCCCCGGAAAGCCGGGCCACGGCACCTGCATCCGGAGCTGCTTTTGCCAGGCGCTCCGCAACGGAGACCAACAGCTCATCCCCCGCCGAATGGCCCAGGCTGTCATTGACGGCCTTGAAGTGGTCGAGGTCGATGAACAGGACGGCCAGCCGGCCGCCGCCCTTAGCGCCATTTCCCGAAACCGCGTCCAGCTTCGCCTTCAGTCCGGCCCTGTTGGGCAGGCCGGTCAGGGCGTCATGCAGGGCGAGCCGCTGCAGTTCCTTTTCAGCCTCCGCCCGGCGGGCTTCGGATTCCTCGGCAGCCCGCACTGCCGATACCAGTTCCTTTTCATACGTCCGGCGCTCATGGGCGCTGAAGACGATCACGCGGACCATGGCCGGCTGCCCTCCGGAGCCCGTAGACCGTGACGCGGAGAGCAGCGCTGCGCGGCGCCCGCCGTCGGCGTCGATGATTTCAACGGCTATTTCGGAGACAGCGCCGTTGATGCCCAGCTGCGGGATGCAGTGGGTGGAATAGAGGATCTGGTCTCCCACGGGCATCAGCGACTGCAGCTTGGATCCGGTCAGCTTGCTGCGGGAGTAACCCGACCAGCGCACAAAGGTGTCGTTGACTGCGGTAATGCGTCCGGCGTCGTCGGTGATCAGATATCCACATGGCGCCTGTTGGAACAGCGCTTCAAAATCGGCCCGGTCCGGCTCGTCGGAACCTGTCACGTACTGGCCGATAGATAGTCCAGGATGGCCCGGGCGGTATCTTCGGGTGCACTGACGTGCGGGCAGTGGCCGGTGGCCTGCAGCTGCACCAGCGTGCTTCGTTCCAGATGCCCGTGTACATAGGAACCCACCTCCGGCGGCGCAAGCAGGTCATCGGAGCATTGGAGGATCAGGCTGTCAGTCCCCACCTGTTCCAGCATGGGCCTGGTGTCCGAGAGGAAGGTGACCCGCGCGAAATGCCGGGCGATGGAAGGATTGGTCCGGCAGAAACTGCTCCGGAGTTCTTCCGAGAGCTCCGGCGCCTCCGGGTGGCCCATGGCCATCGGTGCCAGCGCCTCAGCCCAGGCGAAGTAGTTGCTGTCCAGCGAAGCGAGCAGGCCTTCAATGTCCTCCTGCGAGAACCCGCCCACGTAACCATCGGCTAAGTCGTTGATGTAGCGCGGGGAAGGTGCCACCAGGACGAGCCGGGAGAACCGCTGCGGTTCCCGCGCGGCAGCGATCACCGCAACCATCGCGCTGACGCTGTGCGCCACCAGGATGACGTCTTCCAGCTCCAGGGCATCGCAGATTTCCAGGAGGTCCGCCGCGTAACCGTCCAGCGACGCGTACTTGTCGCGGTCGTAGGCGTCCACGTCAGAGCGGCCCGCGCCCACGTTGTCAAAGAGCACCAGCCGGTACGTGTCGGCGAAGTAGGGCAGGAGCCGGCGCCACATGTCCTGGTCGCAACCGTAGCCGTGCGCAAACATCATCACCGGCGCGTCGGCCTGCCCGGATATGGTGACGTTGTTCCGCCGGATAACGGGGGAAACTGCTGAGGTGACTGTTTCGACCATGCCGCACCGGCTTCCAAGGGGTAATAAGCAAGGTTGCTTCGTGTTGCCTCAGATATTAGCCGCGGCACGCCGGCGAATCCTAGGGCGGGGCCCGGCTTGATGGAATCTTTCCTTACCCGATGATGGGGCGCTCCTCCGGGAGACGGTACAGGCGCGGCCGTGACGAGAGGGCCAGGGCGGACGCTACCGTCACCGTGCCGATGCGTCCCGTGAACATCAGCGCCATCAGCACCCACTCCGCGGACGGGGGAAGGTTGTACGTGATGCCGGTACTCATGCCCACGGTGCCGAACGCCGAAATGGACTCGAACAGCACCTTCTCCAGGCTGTAGTCGGTGAAGATGAGCAGCAGCATGGTTCCGATCACCACGGCGGCGACCCCCAGCAGTGCCACGGACAGGGCCTGGCGCTGGGAGGAGGAACTGACGGACCGGTGCGCGATGGTCACCTGGTCGCGGCCCCGTACCTCGTTCCAGATGGCGAAGCCCAGCACCAGGAAGGTGGTGACCTTGATACCGCCGGCAGTGCCGGCGCTGCCGCCGCCGATGAACATCAGGATGTTGGTGACCATCAGCGTTTCCGGGGCTGCGGCGCCGTAGTCGATGCTGTTGAAGCCGGCAGTACGGGGAAAGACGCTGCCGGCGAAGGAACCGAGGATCTTGCCGGTGAGGGAGAGCGGACCGAGGGTTTCGTTCCGGTTCCACTCAAACGCCGCGAACAGCGCCATGCCGGCGATCAGGAGGAACAGCGTTCCATAGATGGTCAGGCGCAGGTGGACAGTCCAGTTCCGGGGTTTGGTCTCGCCGCGGGTGAGCTGGATGATCACCGGGAACCCCAGCCCCCCGGCAATGATGGCCAGGCAGATGGGGGTGATGATCCACGGGTCCTCGGCGAAGCCGATGAGGTTGTTGCTGTAGACCGAGAATCCCGCATTATTGAAGGCGGAGATGGCGTGGAAGATCCCGTGCCAGAGGGCAGTTCCGGGGTTCTGGTCGTACGCGATCCAGAACCGCGCTGTGAGGATCGCGGCCGTTGCGGCCTCGAAGGTCAACATGATTTTCGCTACCCGCAGCAGCACTGCCCGGACGTCGCCAAGGTTCAGGGTGTGGGTTTCCGTCTGGGCCACGAGCTGGCCGCGCAGGCCGATGCTCTTGCGGACCAGCAGCGCCAGGAGGGTGGCCAGCGTCATGATGCCAAAGCCGCCCACCTGGATGAGCGCCAGGATGACCACGTGCCCGAACGGGGTCCAGAATGTTGCCGTATCCACGGTGACCAGGCCCGTGACACACACGGCCGATACCGAGGTGAACAGGGAGTCCATAAACGCATCAGCGTCGGGATCGGTTCGTGAGGCCGGAAGCATCAGCAGCGCCGCGCCGATGAGGATGACCATCAGGAAGGCAACGGGAACAGCCCTGACCGGGTGGGTCATGATCCTGCGAACGACGTTTGCCTTCCGGCCCTCTCTTTCGTTTTTGGCGTCCCGCAGCATCTTTTGGACGGCGGCCACGCTGGCGGGGTCGGGACCCGGTTTGGCAGGTTCCGACGGCGGGAGGCTCCTTCGCAGGCTCATCCCACGTGGATGCCCGGCCGCCGGGCCGGGTCCGGTTCGTTCTCGCGGATGATTTCCCGGACCACCGGCGCAGTGTCGCCGCGGCCCAGGAGCAGGTAACGCATGAGGTGGGCCAAGGGGTTCCCTTCAGACCATTCAAAGTAGGCGTGCGGCTTGACGCCCGTGCCGTCGCGCAGGGCCAGGAGGATGGCTGCGATAGCGTTGGGGGCGGCAGGGCTCTGGGCGCGCAGGACCCGGTGGCCGGCCACTTCAACCCCGTGGACCTGCAACGTGTCGCTGAACTCGGACGGATCCGTGATGTCGATTTCCAGGAATATGACATCGGCCGTCCCGGGCACGGGGTTGTTCTCCCGCTGCACTGCTTCCTTGTCCGCGTACTCAGCGGCGTCACGCCCCTGCGGCCGGTTGGCAATGAGGTTGATCCGGCCGTCGTAATCCAGGGTGTCGCTGATGAACCGGCGCGCATCGTCGTCGAACTCGATCCTGTCCACCCGCAGCTCGGTGGTGCGGCTGATGCGGGAGACAAGGGAGACGGCCACAATGCCCAGGATGAAGAACCCGGAGATGGCCAGGCCGTCCGGTTTTTCAATGACGTTGGCCGCCAGTGCGTAGAGCATCACCAGGGTGAGCAGGGTGAAGCCTACGGCGGCGGCCCGCTGTTTGCGGCGGATGGCGGAGATGGTGACGGCGATGGCGCCGGAGACCATCATGGCCAGGATGCCGGTGGCGTAGGCGCCGGCCTGGGCGTTCACGTCGGCATTGAAGCCGATGGTGATCAGGATGCTGATGGCGGTGTAGACGAGCACCACGGGACGGACGGCGCGGGACCAGTCCGGGGCCATGCCGTAGGAGGGCAGGTAGCGGGGGACGATGTTGATCAGGCCGGCCATCGCGGAGGCGCCGGCGAACCACAGGATGAGGATGCTGCTCACGTCATAGACGGACCCGAATCCGTTGCCGAGATGCTCGTGGGCCAGGTACGCCAGGGCGCGGCCGTTGGCCTGTCCCCCGGCCTGGAACTCCTCGGCCGGGATCAGGACGGTGGTGACGAAGCTGCTTCCCAGCAGGTAGACGCTCATGATGAGTGCCGCCGTCGTGAGCAGCCTGCGCGTGTTGCGCACCCGGCTGGCCAGCTTTTCCTCAGGGGTGGCGCCTTTGGAGGACACCAGGGGCATCATGCTGACGCCGGTCTCGAATCCGGAGAGTCCCAGGACCAGCAGCGGGAAGGCCATCAGGGCCGGACCCACGATTCCGCCCGGTCCGCCGCCGGAGGAGGCCAGGGCGTCGGTCCACGTTCCAAGCGCGCCCGGAGTTGCGAGAACCTCGGTAATGCCGGCCCCGATGATGATCGCGTTCATCACCAGGAACACGGCCACCAATGGAATTGCGACGGCGACGGCTTCGGAAAAGCCCATCAGGAAAACGGCGCCGAGCACCAGGAGGAAGAAGACGGTAATGCCTACCGCCTGGCCTTCCAGGAAGGGCGGCAGGTACGGGTTCTCGAGCAGGTGCACGGTGGCGTCGGCCGCCGAGAGGGTGATGGTGATGATCCACGAGGTGGCAACGAAGCCCAGCAGGACCAGCACAAAAACTTTGCCGCGCCAGAAGGGCAGGAGCCGTTCGAGCATGGCCACCGATCCCTGCCCGTGCGGGCTTTCCTTGGCCACCCGCCGGTACATGGGGAGCATGCCCAGGAGCGTCAGGGCCACGATGAGCATGGTGGCCAGCGGCGAAAGGGCGCCGGCGGCGAGCGCTGCGATGCCCGGCAGGTAGGACAGGGTGGAGAAGTAGTCCACGCCGGTGAGGCACATGACCTTCCACCAGCTCTGCTGTGCGGCGTGGGCTTCATTGGCCTCGGGGCCGACGGGCTGGCTGACCCGGTGTTCCAGCAGCCACTTGGCTAATGCGCTCCGCGGTTCGGTTTCAAGCTCCGGGTTGGGAACGATGGCGGGAAGGGAAGACCGGGCGGAAGCCGTCAAGGACGTGTCTTTCTTTGGTGCCCGTTACGGGCGCAAGTTCCCCGGTTCCAGGCGCGACGCTGTGCTGATAACTAACGGAGCCTAGCACCGGGCCTCGCGCCTCCCGCCCGGAATTCCGGGGATCTTAACGCTTTCTTAACGCCTGCCGTAGCCGGACGTCCGTCAGTCCTCCACGAACTCCAGCAGGTCGCCCGGTTGGCAGTTCAGGACGCGGCACATGGCCTCCAGCGTGCTGAAGCGGACGGCCTTCGCGCGTCCGTTTTTGAGCACCGCCACGTTGGCGGGCGTCAGGCCCACGCGCTCGGCGAACTCCCCCACGCTCATCTTCTGCCTGGCCAGTTCGACGTCGATGCGCACCACGATGGGCATCAGATCACCGCTTCCATGTCGGAGCGGAGGTCCGCGGCCTGCCGGAGCAGGGCGCGCAGCACCACCACCACCAGGCCGACGGCGGCACCGGCCGCCAGCATCAGGATCAGCAGGAGCGGCACGCCCGGGTCATCGGCGTTGAGGACCACGATGGCCGAGAACACGGCCAGCATGGTCCAGGCTGCCGCGATGGCCCACATGATTGCGTCCACCCACACAAAAGCCCGCCTGCTGAAGATCCGGTCCTGCTTGACCATGGTCAGCAGCTTCCAGGTGCTGACGACCACCACCTGCACGCACGCCACCTCGAGGACTCCGAAGATGGTGAGCGGCCACTGGAGGTACGCCCGCTCCGGGTTTTCAGCTGCCATGTGGGCGAACTGGCCCGGCAGGGACATGACCTGGAACAGGACCAGGAGGAGGAACGCGCCCACAAGGACGATCCGAAGGGCGGTGACAGCCACGCGATTGATCTTCATGCATCGAGTTTCAGTTACTATCTATCGAAAGTCAATCGAACCGGCAGGTTACTCCTCCTTGAGGAGGTGGGTTTTAGACCCTTCGTGCGATCGTGTTTGAAAAAACGATTTTTCCGAGACGAAGGTGACTCTTGACACGTCCGCGCAGCGCGTCTTATGGTGTTGCCAAGTCGTTTTAGCAAAACGATTTTTCACCCCAAGCATTGTCTCGCCATTTCCGTTCGAGAGAAAGTGAGTCGACAGCGATGTCCACTCGAAAGACCATCAACAGGTTCGTCACCATCGGCGGCATCTGCACCGCCGTGGCACTGGCAGCCACCGGGTGCGGCGCGGGGGGCCCGTCCACCACGGGTAGCGCCGGCACCAGCACCGTCAACGTCCTGGTGGAGGCAGGCGGCCACGCCGAACTGACCGGCGTCGCCGAACAGTGCAAAAAGGACGCCGGAGTCAACGTCAACTTCGTCGAACTGCCCTACGACGGCATGTTCAACCGCCTCTCCAGCGAGTTCTCCTCCGGCAATGTCTCCTTCGACGTCGCAGCCCTGGACTCGGTCTGGCTGCCCAGCTTCAAGGACGCCGTCCAGCCCATCGACGAGATCTTCACCGATGAAGCCAAGAAGGACATCTTCCCGGCCCTGGTCAAGGAAGCGAATGTGGACGGGCACTTCATCGGCCTGCCTGCCTGGACCAACGCCGAGATCATCCTGTACCGCAAGGACCTCTTCGAGGACGCCAAGAACAAGGCGGATTTCCAGGCCAAGTACGGCTATGAGCTCGCCGCCCCCACCACCTGGAAGCAGTACCAGGACATCGCCGAATTCTTCACCAAGGACGGTATGTACGGCACCGACGTCAAGGGCGGCGTGGAAACCGAATGGCTCGCCCACGTCCTGCAGGCAGGCTCCCCCATGGTCCTGGACGGGGACAAGGTGGTCATCGACAACGCCGCCCACAAGGAAGCCCTGGACTTCTACGTCAGCCTGGTCAAGTCCGCCCCGTCCGGCGCCGCCCAGGTGGACTGGGCCGCCGCGCAGAACCTGTTCAACCAGGGCAAGACCGCAATGACCCGCTTCTGGGCCCATGCCTACCGGCAGATCCCCAAGGATTCACCGGTGGCCGGCAAGGTGGGCACGGCTCCGATGATCGCCGGGTCCGCCGGCATTGGCGGAGTCCCGGGGCCCTGGTACCTGACTGTCCCCAAGGCCACCAAGAACACGGACGCCGCCAAGAAGTTCATCAAGTGCGCCTATGACAACAACAGCATGGGCATCGAGTCCAGCCTCGGCCTGGCGTCCCGCATCTCAGCGTTCGAGAAGTACCAGGACAAATCAGGCTACGAGAGCTTTGGTCCGCTGATCGAAACCCTCAACGGCAAGGCCACGGCCACGCGCCCGGCCACCGAAAAGTGGCAGCAGATCGTGGACACCGTGCTGGTTCCGATGCTGCAGAAAGCCGTGGCCGGCGGTGACTCCGCCACCCTCCTCGCAGATGCCAAGAAGCAGATCGAGGACCTCGTCAAGTAAGACCCCCGCGGCCGGCACCTGGGTAGCCGGTGCCGGCAGCGGCCCCCAACCAGCGGAAGAGAAAACCGTGCGTATTTCCGATCGCCGCTTCGCATTGTTCCTGATGACACCAGCGGCGCTGTTCCTGGCAGTGTTTGTCGCGTTCCCGCTGTTCCGCCTCGTTGCGGACAGCTTCTTCAAGATCTCACCGATTGCCGGCGGTCCCCGCGACTTCGTGGGCCTGGACAACTACTTCCGGGCCTTCGCCTCCGAAGCCTTCACCGGCGCGGGCTGGCGGACCCTGGGCTACACCGTCATCGTGGTCACCCTCGAATTCGCCCTCGGCCTGGGCATGGCCCTGCTGTTCACCACCCTTGGGCGCAGCTCCCAAATCTGGCGGACAGTGTTCATGTACCCGCTGATGATCGCCCCCATCGTGGCAGGCCTCCTCTGGAAGTTCCTGATGATCGATAACTTCGGCCTCATCGGAACCCTCCTGCACCAGGCCGGCATCCTGTCCAACCCCAACCAGATCGGCTGGCTCTCGGACCCGGGCATCGTGCTCTACTCCGTGGCCATTCCGGATATCTGGCTGACCACGTCCTTTATGTGCCTGGTGCTCTTCGCCGGCCTGCAGAACATCCCGGGTGACCTGATCGAGGCGGCCCGCCTCGACGGTGCCCGCGCACCGGCCCTGCTGTTCCGCATCATCCTGCCCCTCCTGCGCCCGGTCATCGCCGTCGCGCTGGTGGTCCGCGGCATTGATGCGGCCCGGGCCTTCGACACCATCCTCATCCAGACCAACGGCGGCCCGCAGTCCGCCTCCGAAACCATGAGCCTGCTGATCTACCGGACCATGATCCGCTTCGGCGATCCCGGACTGGCCAGCGCCATGGGCACCCTCTACCTGCTGGCCATGCTCGCCGTCGCGTTTGTTGCGGTGTCCACCATCTGGCGGCCAGGAAAGGACAGCTGATGCGCGTCGCCGAGCGAATTAAGAACGACGCCGGGAAGTCACCTGCAGCGGTTGCGGGACCTTCCGCGCCAACCACCGGAAGCGGCAGCGGACGCAAGCGCCGGGGCGTCAACCGTGAAGGCCTGGAAGCAGGCCGCCGGAGCACCAGGACCCTGCTCTGGGTGCTTCTGGCAGCTGCCATGGTGCTCTACGGATTCCCGTTCCTGTACCTGCTCTTCACATCCTTCAAAACCCCCATCGATACCATCGCGGTGCCGCCCACCATCCTGCCGAAGGAATGGACGCTGGAGAACTACGCCAACGCCCTGGGCCGCAGCGGTGTGCTGGCTTCCTTCATCAACAGCATCCAGACGGCCATCATCAGCACCCTGCTGTCACTGGTGCTGGCGGTACCCGCGGCGTACGGCATCACCAGGTACCAGACCCTCAGCGGCCGGATCTTCATCATGGCCGCACTGGTTACCCGCATGGTGCCGCCGGTGGCCATCGGCATACCGCTGGCCTCGATGATGGCGTCCATGGGCCTGGCCGATACGCCCATCGCACTGTCCATCGCCCACACCACCATCTCGCTGCCGCTCTCCATCTGGCTGATGTCCAGCTTCTTCGAAGCGGTGCCCAAGGACCTGGAGGAGGCGGCCACCGTGGACGGTTGCAGCAGGCTCGGTGCCCTGTGGCGGGTGGTGATCCCGGTGGTGTCCGGCGGCATCGCCGTCACCGCGATCTTTGCCTTCCTGGCCTCCTGGAACGAGTTCCTGTTCGCACTGCTGATGACGGCGATCCGCTCCCAGACAACGCCGGTGGTGATTGCGAACTTCCAGACCCAGTTCGGACTGGACTGGGGGTCCATGACAGCCCTGGCCGCTGTGTACTCCATCCCGGTCATCCTGCTGACCCTGCTTTTGCAGCGCAAGATCGTCGCAGGCATGACGCTCGGCGCGGTCAAGGGCTAGACCACCAATAACCAGTAGCCTACTGATGACGCCCAGGGGCATCACCGACCATAAGGACGTGGGAGACAGATGAGCAACAAGAACATCGGGATCAAGGACGTGGCCACCGCCGCCGGCGTGTCCGTGACAACGGTCTCCCACGTCCTCAATGAAGTGGCCTATGCCCGGATCAGCCCCGAAACCAGGGACAAGGTCCGGTCCGCCGCGGAACAACTGGGGTACGGCCCAAACCGCCTGGCCCAGGCTCTCCGCACCCAGAGGACAGGCATGCTGGGCCTGGTGAGCGAAGACATTGCCACCACCCCCCACGCCGGCCGGATCATCCTGGGCGCCGAGGAGGCTGCCAAAGCACGCGGATACAACCTCATGATCATCAACACCTCCGGCTCAGCCAGCCTCGAATCCCGGCGGGACGATGTGGAGGCCCTCCTGGAACGCCGGGTTGACGGCATCCTCTACGCCACCATGTACCACCGCATCGTGGAGCTGCCGGCCAATCTCGGCAGCGTTCCCTCCGTCCTGGTGGACTCGGTGGCCGCCGGCGGAAACATCACCGCCGTCATCCCGGATGAGGAAGGCGGTGCCCGCACCGCCGTGGAAGCATTGCTCGCGGCCGGGCACCGGCGGATCGGCTTCCTCAACAACACCGACGATGTCCCCGCGACCCGCCAGCGGCTCCATGCCTTCCGGGCCACGCTGAAGGAAGCAGGGCTCGACGGCGACTCGGCACCTGTGGAGTCGGAGGTGTCCGAGGTGCACGGCGGCTATGCGGCGGCCCGCCGGATGCTGTCCCGGGATGACCGGCCTACGGCATTGTTCTGCTACAACGACCGGATGGCCATGGGCGCCTACCGCGCGGCTGCGGAACTGGGTCTCTCCATCCCCGGCGATCTCTCGGTGGTGGGCTTCGATGACCAGGAACTGATCGCCGCCAACCTCCACCCGGGCCTCACTACCGTTGCCCTCCCGCACTACGAGATGGGTGCCTGGGCCACCGAGCACCTGATTGACGCCGTTGAAGGCAAGACCGACCTTTCCCTCATGACACTTCACCCGACCATTCTCAGCTGCCCGCTGGTGAGCCGCGATTCCATCACGGCTCCCCGGCAATAGGCAGCCAGCCCCTTCCGTTTACCACTTCCCACTTCCGCAAGAGGAACGCCAGACATGACCAGTTACCTTCATGCCGCACGCCCGGAAACAGCCCCGGCCGGGACCGCCGGGTACCGGCCTGCCATCCACTTCACGGCAAGGGATACCTGGCTGAACGATCCCAACGGCCTCGTCTACCACGACGGCGTGTACCACCTCTTCTTCCAGAACAACCCGTTCGGCAACGTTTGGGGCAACATGTCCTGGGGCCACGCCACTTCCCACGATTTGCTGCACTGGACCGAGCATCCTGTGGCCATTGCCTGCGACGAGACAGAGGACATCTTTTCCGGAAGCGTTGTGGTGGACCACGGCAACACGTCCGGTTTCGGCACGGCGGACGCACCTGCCCTCGTAGCCATCTACACCAGTGCCTTCAAAGCCGCGTCGGAACACAGCGGCACCCAGGCCCAGTCCCTGGCCTACAGCACAGACGCGGGGTTGACATGGCAGAAGTACGGCGCAAACCCAGTCCTCACCCGCAACTCAGCCCACTTCCGCGATCCCAAAGTGATCCGCTATCAAGGGCGCGATGGGGGGTTCTGGGTCATGGTCGCCGTCGAAGCGCAGCACCAAACGGTGGTCTTCTACCGGTCGGAGGACCTCAAGTCCTGGGAGCTCCTCAGCGACTTCGGCCCGGCCAACGCCGACCAAGGCGAATGGGAATGCCCTGACCTCTTTCCCCTGGCAGTGGACGGCGACCCAGACAACATCAAGTGGGTCCTGATAGTGAACGTCAACCCCGGCGCGGTGGCCGGCGGGTCCGGCGGCCAGTACTTTGTGGGCGACTTCGACGGCCTCCGCTTCACCCCGGATCCCGGTTCCGTGGTGGCGCCGGCAGGAGTGGCGGCCATCGGCGACGCCACGGCGGCCGCTGCAGCCTTGCAGGAATGCCTCTGGCTGGACTGGGGACGTGACTGCTACGCCTCAGTATCTTTCAGCAACGTCCCGGATGACCGGCGCATCATCATTGGCTGGATGAACAACTGGGACTACGCCAACCAGCTGCCCACCGCCCCCTGGCGGTCCTCAATGACCCTCGCCCGGGAACTGCGCCTGACAGCAGTCAACGGTGCAGCCCGCCTGATCCAGCAACCGTTGCTGGCCGGCCCCGGCACCGGAAACGAGGTTCCTGCTGCCAGGGACCAACTGGCCCCGGATGCCTTTGAGCTGCGGGATTCGAACCTCCGATTGCCAGCGTCCGTACCGGGCAGCGCCCACATCATCGAAGCGGAAATCCTGCCGGGAAGCACCGGACACGTGGCCTTCCATCTCTTCGCAACTGATGACGGAAGCACGGGGACCGTGCTCAGTTACAACGCCGCCACCGCCCAACTCGCCCTGGACCGCAGGCATTCCGGCAACACGGGCTTCCACGAGAAGTTTCCTTCCGTGGAGTCGGCCCCGCTGGTCCTTGAGGACGGCGTACTCAAGCTGCAGATCGTCGTCGACCATTGCTCAGTGGAGGTCTTTGCCCAAGGCGGCAAGGTAGTCCTGACTGATCTCGTCTTCCCCTCAGCCGGCAGCCAGGAAAACTGGCTATCGGCTGAGGGAGGCGCAGCGGCAATACTGAAGCTCGCGGTCTCAACACTCGCCTAACCGCAACCCAAGGGGAAAAAATCCATGTCAAGCAGCAACTACTACGACGTGACCACGTGGCCGGTCGGCAATGCATCCAAAGACGTCGGTGAAGTCATCAACAGCATCATCGCTGACATCAAGGACCGGCAGTCCGCCACCGATGAGAACAGCGGAGGAAAGCCGGGAGCGGTGATCTACCTTCCGCCCGGCGACTACCACCTCCGAACCCAGGTGGTGATCGACATCAGCTTCCTTCGGATCCAGGGCTCGGGACACGGCTTTACGTCCTCGAGCATCCGGTTCAACGTTCCCGAGGACGAATGGCCCGGCCTTCATGAGCTGTGGCCGGGCGGCAGCCGCGTTATCGTCGACCTTCCCAAGGGCGCAGACACGGAGGAAGCCAAGGGAGCCGCCTTCTACGTTGAGCGGACCGGGAGCCCGCGGATCAGCTCGGTGGAGTTCTCCAACTTCTGCATCGACGGGCTGCACTTCGAGGCGGATGGCTCAGGCATGCATCCGGAGAACACCTACGTCAACGGCAAGACCGGCATCTTTGTCGCCAACGAGAATGACTCATTCCGCGTCAACGGCATGGGCTTCGTCTACCTTGAGAACGCCCTCACCATCTACAACGCGGACGCACTTTCCGTGCACGACAACTTCATCGCCGAATGCGGCAGCTGCATCGAGCTGCGCGGGTGGGGGCAGGCATCAAAGATCACCGACAACCTGGTGGGAGCGGGCTTCAAGGGCCATTCGATCTACGCTGAAAACCATGGCGGGCTCCTGATCACCGCGAACAACGTCTTCCCCCGCGGGGCGAGCAGCGTCCACCTTTCCGGCGTCACGCGGTCAAGCATCACCAACAACCGCCTGCACTCGTTCTACCCCGGGATGCTGATTCTCGCCGCAGACAGTTCGGAGAATCTCGTGGCCACAAACCACTTCCTGCGTGACCATGAACCCTGGACACCCTTCGTGGGAGTGGGCAACGGACTGGATGACCTTCACGGGCTCCTCAGCGTCACCGGCAGCAACAACTCAGTGATCGGCAACCACTTTTCCCACATCATCGATGCAGAGAGCATCCAACCGGCCGGTGCTACGCCGGTAATCATCCGGCTGGTTGCGGGGGCCGGAAACTTCGTCTCCAACAACCACGCGGTGGCCATGGACGTCCACGCCACATCAAGCGACTCCTGCTTCTCCGCGCAAGTGGACGCCCTGCTGACCACCGAGGCTTCGAAAGTCCTTGCCGTTACGGCGGTCTCGGTGGACCCCGCATCGGCACGGAATACCATCCTGGATTCCGGAAGCGAGGCCCAGATTGTTGCGGACAGGGCCGTGAACGCCATCAGGGCCACACCCGCCATCGGCTCCTGACCAACAACGAAAGGTACATCATGCCCACAACCCAGCAGCCCAAATCCATAGATGTGGTGGTGGTCGGCGAAGCCTTGGTGGACATCGTCGTCTCCCCCGCCGGCACCGTGGAGCACCCGGGCGGATCACCTGCGAACGTGGCCTACGGATTGGGACGGCTGGGTGTGGGCACCGCATTGCTGACTTCCCTCGGCGACGACCCCCACGGCCAGACGATCGAGCGGCACCTCTCGAGTGCCGGCGTCGACCTCCTGCCCGGCTCCCGGGGCGGCGGCCGGACGGCGACGGCGACGGCCGTGCTCGCCTCCGATGGCTCAGCCAGCTATGACTTCGACGTCCGCTGGGAGCTGCCACGCACCGTTCCCGCAGCGTTGCCCAAAATCCTCCACACAGGCTCCATCGCAACGTTCCTGGCACCGGGAGCGGCTGCAGTACGGGACCTCCTGGAACAAGCACACGAGCGATGCCTGGTGACGTACGATCCGAACGTCCGCCCCGCCTTGCTCGGCAGCCAGGCGGAGGCACAGCGCATTTTCGAGGACCTGGTCCCCCTCACCGACGTGGTCAAACTCAGCGACGAGGACGCAGGGTGGCTCTACCCCGGGCTGCCGGTGGAAGACGCCGCCCAGCGCATCCTTGAACTCGGCACCGGACTCGTGGCCGTCACCCTCGGGTCAGACGGATCCCTGCTGGCAGTGTCAGGAACGCGGCTGGCCATTCCCCCGGTGAGCTCGGCCGTCGCCGACACCATCGGCGCCGGCGATTCCTATATGGCGGCCCTGATCTACGGCCTCCTGATGCGCGGAACCGACGGGCTCACCCCGTCAGTGCTGGAGTCGCTGGGCCGCCTCGCCTCGAAAGCCGCCGCCATCACGGTCCGCCGCCCAGGGGCCAACCCGCCCACGCTGGCGGAACTTCAGGGGGAGCTACCCGAGCACCAGCCCGTCCCGTAAATCCGTTGACCTATCACCTTTGGTTCCCAAACCACTGCTTTGGGAACCAAAGGTGATAGGTCAACATGCGGTGTGAAGGGTGTACCGGCAGTACCTGTCCAGGACGCGCAAATTGGAGTTACCTAGTGGTTGGGCCTGGATGCAGGCCCGCAGTCCCATCCACACAACGAAGAGGAACCACCGATGGCTACCTGGCTCATTACCGGCTGCTCCACAGGACTCGGCCGGGCACTGGCCCAAGCGGTGCTCGCGCACGGGCACAACGCCGTCGTCACAGCCCGGAACCCTGCCACCGTGCAGGACCTGGCCGACGCCTTCCCGGACACCGCACTTGCCCTGCCCCTCGACGTCACGGACCGCCCCGGGATCAGCTCGGTGGTGGAAGAGGCGAAGCAGCGCTTCGGCGGCGTGGACGTCCTGGTCAACAACGCCGGCTACGGGTACCGGGCCGCCGTGGAAGAAGCGGACGACGCCGATGTGCGGCAATTGTTCGACACGAACGTTTTCGGCGCTGTTGACATGATCAAAGCGGTCCTTCCGGATATGCGCGGGCGCAGGTCCGGGTCCATTGTGAACATCTCCTCGATCGGAGCCCGCATCACCCCCGCCGGGTCCGGCTACTACTCGGCAACGAAAGCTGCGCTGGAGGGCATCTCCGGCTCGCTCCGCAGGGAGGTGGAACCGCTGGGCATCAACGTCACCGTCATTGAACCTGGCGCCTTCCGCACCGACTTCGCCGGGCGCTCACTGACCCAGTCCGCCTCGCCCATCGGTGACTACGCGGAAACTGCCGGGAAGCGGCGCAAGGAGAACGACACCATGGACGGAAACCAGCCGGGCGACCCGGCCAAGGCCGCCGAAGCAATCCTGGCCATCGTTCAGAGCCCCAACCCGCCGTCGCTCGCGGTGCTTGGCGAGGACGCCTTCGGCGCCTTTGCCGCAGTAGCCGACGCTCAGCGCGCGGAACTGGACCAGTGGCGGGACCTCAGCCTCAGCACCGGCCTGGACCACTGAGAACCAAGAACCGACGAAGGAAAACCATGGACAACGTAACCCTCAACAACGGCGTCGAAATGCCCATCCTGGGCTTTGGCGTCTATCAGATTCCGCCGGAGGAAACCCAGGCCGCCGTCGAAGCCGCCCTCGAAGCCGGTTACCGGCACCTGGACACCGCCGCAGCCTACGGCAACGAGGAGGCGCTGGGTGCCGCTGTCAGGGCAAGCGGCATCGCGAGGGACGAACTCTTCATCACCACCAAGCTTTGGGTCCAGCACGCGCCGGCCGGCAGCGTGGAGGAGGACAGCCGGCGGGCCTTCGAGAACTCCCTCACCCGGCTTGGACTGGACTACGTGGACCTGTACCTGATCCACCAGCCGCTGGGAGACTACTACAGCGAATGGCGGGCCATGCAGAACCTCAACAAGGAAGGCCTGGCCCGGGCGATCGGCGTCTCGAACTTCCATTCTGACCGGCTGGTGGACCTCATCGACCACAACGAAATCGTGCCCGCCGTCAACCAGATCGAGACCCACCCCTTCCACCAGCGCAGCGCCGAGCAGGACCTCATGCGGGAACGCGGCGTCCAGATCGAGTCCTGGGGCCCGTTCGCCGAAGGCCGCAACAACCTCTTCACCGACCCCCTGCTCAGCGACATCGCCCAGGCACACGGGAAGTCCGTGGCGCAGGTGGTGCTCCGCTGGCTCATCCAGCGCAGCGTCGTGGTCATTCCCAAGTCCGTGCGCCCCGAGCGCATGGCAGAGAACTTCGAGGTATTCGACTTCGCCCTGAGCGACGAGCAAATGGGCAGGATCGCCAGCCTGGACACCGACGAAAGCCTCTTCTTCGACCACCGCGACCCCGCAATGGTGAGCCGGCTGGGCGGACACAGGGTGGATTGACCGCCTGGCCTCCGCCAGCGCGGGAGGCCGGCCTAGCCCGTTGAGGCGGTGTCGTCGTGGGCGGCGCCGACGGGCTTGGACTCGGGTGAGCCGCGCTGGCGGAGGTAGATGGACAGGACCACCATGGAGCCGACGGCGAGGAATTCCGACTGCCAGTTCTGCAAGGTGCGGTTCCAGAACTCTGCAGACGTCACATACTCGGTCCAGGTGACCGGCTGCTGGAAGTTGCTGATCTGCTCTTCGTTGTAGGCGCTGGTGCCGGCAAGGGACTGGACCAGCCAGCACAGGACAAAGATCAGCCCCATCGTTGTCCCCAGCGAATTCGAAAAGACCGTGCGGCGCCAGCCGGCCGCCCTGGCCCACGCCGGCGATTTCGGGTTGCTGTACTCCCCCACCAGCTGGTCCTTGTCGGATTCGATTCCGGTCTGGTCCACTTCCTTTGATTCGGGTGATCCTTTTTGCACCAGCCAGATGGTGGCAAGGATGTAGAGCAGGAACTGCAGGTACTCGGACTGCCAGTTTTCCGAGACGTCCACGGCGAAATTGGAGGATGTCAGGTACTGGCCCAGGCTTATTTCCTCAAGCCCGTTCGCAACCTGTTCCTGGTTGAACAGGGCATGACCGGTCAGCCCTTGTCCCAGCAGGGCCAGGAGGAAGATCAGCCCGAAGAAGAGGCTCAGTCCGTTGTTCCTCAGTGCTTTTTTCACTGCTTCCTCCTATCCGTGGACGAGTCCGACAACAGCCATGTAGGCCAGTCCGCCGAAAATCAGGATCAGGTACAGGGCAAAGCTCCACCGCATGACTATTTGCCTCCCACTTCGCAGGTATAGGGCGCGTCACCGTTCGGCGTGCACCCGGCTGCCGTAATCTTCCAGCCGCCCTCGGCGGCAGCCAGGAAGACTGCGTCGTTCTCGAATTCCACGAAAGCGCCCCGTCCGTATACTTCGGTGCGCGTCACTGTTCCGGGTTCCTGGACATGCAGGTTCCTCAGGTGGTCCTCGCAGCTGCTCTCCTGCTCCCGGGCAGTCTTCTCGCGTGTATCGGACGCCAGCATGGAGCAGGCTGCGGACCATTCGGAGCCCGACAGGGCCTGGTGGAACTCCCGGGCGGCATCAGCAGCAGCCGTTCCTTCCGGGGCACAGCCTGTCAGGGCCAGCAGGGCCGCGATCCCCACCAGGGCCATAACGCACAGGCGGCGCCTTCTCTTCGTCAGCGGGACCATGTCAGCCTTCTTCCTTCCCGGGACGCACTCCAAAAAGGAGGTTCAGTCCCCAGCCCACTACGGTGATGAGCACGATGGCTCCGGCCATGGACGCCAGTTCCGCCGGAGCGGTCAGGATGCCCAGGCTCACGATCAGGGTGGTTGCCCCTGCCGGTGGGTGCGGGGTCTTGAGCAGTGTCAGCACCAGTGTGGTCAGCGCCACCGATAGTGCGCCGGCCAGCAGGTAAGCCGGGGTGAGTCCGCCCACCGGGGCCGGCGGGCTGTCTTGTAATTGGAAGGCGTAGAGCATAGCGACGCCGGCCAGCAGGCCAACGACGTGGCCAATCAGCGCGTTGGCCGGCCGCGAGGCCTGCTGGGACGGGGACTCGAAAAACAGCATCACCGTAGGTCCGAGGCTGGGGAATAGCCAGGGCTGGTGGAGCACTAGTCCTGCTGCGCCGGCGGCAGCCAGCACCACCAGGGACAGCGCGGCCGCATACAGTGCGGCTGCGGGGCGGCTTTGGGTCAGCCGTGACGCGTCGGGCACTGGGCGCCTCCTCTGTTGCGGGTCCGGGGCATGTTCTGCATGGTCATTCGGCGACGATCAGGGCCTGGGGTGCGGCTTGTTTCATGCGGGTGGACAGCCACTCGAGCTGGGTTTTGGTCTCGCCCTCGCAGCGGGTGACCACCTCGAGCAGCTCCGCGTCGCGGAGCCCCTGGGCGGCCTGCTTGACGGCGGTCCAGGTGATGTCCACCAGGGATCCCAGCAGATAGAGGTCCTGCAGATCGCGCAGCAGTCCAACCGCCCCGGAACGGGTTTTGGACAGCCCATCGGCATGCAGCCGCTCCGGTTCGTCGTCTTTTTCAACCTCGCCGTAGCGTTCCACGATGGGCAGCAGGGCCTGCTCATGTTTTTCGCACTGATCGGCCAGTGACCTGCAGAGGAAGTACACGTCCGGTTCATCGCCGTGGCCGTCGGCCACCTGCCGGAAGGACTCTGCCAGGGTGTGTTCGGAGCGGTGAAGCAGGCCGAGGTAGATGGGGAGCTTCATGACCTCACCCCGTCCCGGGGCGCCGCCGGCGGTTCTGTGGGGGCGATTGTCTCGCTCACCTCACCGGCTGCGCCGCCCACCGTCGCCAGGACGCGGCCGGCCCGGGCGGGACGGGACGCCGTGGTGGTGGGGGCGGGCGCCGGACCGGTGGCATCGGCGACTTTGGTGACACGCACTGCGGCGGTCTTGTAGACGGGCTGCTTGGACACCGGGTCCCACTCCGTCAGGGTCAGCTCGTTGGCCGCCCGCGGGCGTTGTTGCGGATCGGCCTCGGCTGGATCCGCAGCGTCCCAGTACCCGTAGTGGAAGGGAGCAAAGACGGTTCCGGTACGGATGTTGGCTATCCGCACGGGGGCGAAGAGGTGCCCGCGGCGGGACTCGACGCGGATCATGTCCCCCTCGCCCAGGCCCAGCGCCCCGGCGTCGCTCTCCGCCATTTCCACCCACATGGCCGGGGCGGCATCATGCAGCTGCGGGGAGCGGCCGGTCTTGGTGCGGGTGTGGAAATGGTAGGCCGTCCTGCCTGTGGTGTAGCGGAAGGGGTATTCGCCGTCGGGGGTTTCGTGCGCCCCCTGGTACTGCGCCGTTTTGAAGATGGCGCGTCCGTTCGGCGCCATTGCCTTGTAGGCCTGAGCCCCCACGGTGGCTCCGGTGGCGAGGTCGTGCCCGTAATCTTCGGCGGCATCAGCTTGGGTGGGAAAGACCCCGTCGCCGTACAAGCGGTCCGTCCCGTTGGGGTGTTCCTCGTTGACCGGCCAGGGGATGCCGCTTCCGCCGCGCAGCCGCTCGTAGCTGAGGCCGGTGTAGTCGCACAGGCGGCCTTTGCTGCATTCCCGCCAGGCGTTGAAGCCGTCCTCCGGGCCCTCCCAGTCCAGCAGCGGACGGCCCGACTTGGTGCGGAAGTCCATGCGCCGGGAGTAGTCCAAGAAGATCTGGAGGTCGCTCCGGGCCTGGCCGGGCGGTTCGACCGCCTGCTCGGACAGGTGAACGGTGCGGTTGACGTTGGTGAACGTCCCGGTCTTTTCACCCCAGGCGGCGGCCGGCAGGACTACGTCCGCATACTGCGTTGTCTCGGTCAGGTAGAGGTCCTGCACCACCAGGAACAGCTCGGGCTTGGCCAGGATCTCGCGGATCCGGGGCAGCTGGGGCATGGACACCGCCGGGTTGGTGGCCGAAATCCACAGGAACTTGATGGAACCCTGTTCGGCATAACGGAAGATCTGTGCTGCGTGGGTGGGCGGGGCCCAGTGCGGGATGACCAGCTCTTCCACGTCCCACAGTTCGGCAAGCTGCTTGATGTGCTGGGGGTTCTCCCAATTGCGGAAGCCCGGCAGATCGCCGTCGGCCCCTGCCTCGCGGGTGTTCTGTGCGGTGGGCTGCCCGTTCATCTGCAGGATCCCGCAGCCCGGCTTGCCGATCATGCCGCGCAGCAGGTGCAGGTTGTTGACCTGGCAGGACGAGGCCGTGGCCTGCGCGGACTGGTAGAAGCCCTGCAGCACCGTGGAGAGCACCCGCTGCGAGGTCCCGAAAATCCGGGCCGCCTCCACCACCGCGGCTGCGTCCACCCCGCACTCGGCGGCCACCGCCTCCGGCGTCCACGGCTCAATCTTGTCCGCCAGATCCTCGAAGCGGAGGGTGTGGGCGGCGATGTACTCCTCATCGATCCACCCGTTCCGGATCACCTCGCGGATCAGGCCGTGCATCAGGGCCAGGTTGGTGCCCGGCCGGACGGGCAGGTGAACGTCTGCATGCCGGGCCACTTCGGTGGAGCGCGGATCCACACACACCACCATCGGCTTATTGGGCCCGGCAATCCGGTCCAGGACCCGGGCCCACAGCACGGTCTGGGTCTCGGCCATATTGTGGCCGTAAAGGAAGATGGCGTCGCATTCGTCGATGTCGGTGTAGCTGCCCGGCTGACCGTCCGAGCCGAAGGACTCCTTCATCGCCGCCGCTGCGGTGGCCGTGCACAGCCTGGTGTTGCCGTCCATGTGCGGGGTGCCGAGCCCGGCCTTGCCGATGATGCCCAGGGCGTAGTACTCCTCCAGGAACAGCTGGCCGGAGGTGTAGAAGCCGTGGCTCAGCGGCCCCTTCTCTTCCAGCAATGCCTTGCTGCGCGAAACGATGCGGTCCATCGCGGTGTCCCAATCAGTCTCCACGAGCTCGCCGTTTTCGCGGATCAGGGGCTGGGTCAGCCGGTCCTTGTTGCTCACCCCCTGCCAGGAGGCGAAAAGCCCTTTGGGACCCAGACGGCCGTGGTTGACGATGTCCATCGCCCGGCCCCGGACACCCACCATCGTGCCGTCCTTGACCGCGATGTCGATTCCGCAGCCGTTGCTGCACAGCACGCAAGCCGACTGCACCCAGCGGTCCACGTCCTGCTCGCTCAGCCCCTTCGCAAGGACCTGGTCCACCCGGACCGGCCACCGGTCCCCCTGCGCGAATGGTGTTCGAGTCCCCCAAATGTCAGCAATCCGGTCCACCATGGCCGTTTTCCTTTCGTCCGGGACAGCTTTGTCCGAGTTCCGCCGTACTGCTGGATGACGGGTTGAAAGTACTGTTTACGCAGGTCAGCCGTGAGGTCATCCTTAGATCGACAGTAGCCTTACTATTCCGGCGAGTAAAGCGCCGCCATGTCCCACGTGACTGGCGGCGGCGGAAGGTTACGTGGGCGTTCTGTTCATGCGCGCAGGGCAAGCAGTAGGCTTCACGAATACTGACCTGTTGGGGCGGGGCTGGGGGAAGACGATGTTGTTTGAGTGGATAGCACGCTATTTTCGGACGCTGGGGCCGAGGGGCCGGACGGTGATGTTCCAGCTTCCGCTGTCCATCACCATGCTGCTGGTGGTGGTCCTGGCCGCGATTCTGCATCCTGCTTTCGAGTGGACCGGGCCCTTCCCGTACACCTTGCTGGGCCACCTCCTCCTGCTGGCTGCCTGCGCCCTGGTGCCGTGGGAACGGCTTCCGGAGCGGGCAACGCTCAGCATCCCGGTGCTGGACTGCCTTGCCATTGGGCTGACCCGCGAAGCAGGCGACCAATATTTGTCGGTCCTGGGCTTCCTCCTGGTCTTCCCGGTGGTCTGGCTGTCCTACGGGCCGCAGCGCAGCGGGGTAATCATCGCCGTACTGGCTGCCTTCGTGAGCGTCGCACTGCCGCCGGCGATCCTCGACACGGGCTACACAAGCGCCTCCTTTATCCGCATCGTGCTCCTTCCTGTGGTCCTGGGAGCGATGGCACTCACCACCTACGGAGTGGCCAAGGCCCTCCGCCAGCAGCGGCTCCGGCTTGAGAACCAGGAAGCCGAGGTCCGGCGGCTGCTGGCGGCCAGCGAAAACCGCGAGCAGCTCCTGGGCACTGTCATGGATACCGTCAGCGTGGCTGTCTGCGCGCTCGACGACAAAGGCAGGACCATCCTCACCAACCAGCATCCGGGAAGCGGCCCCGCCGGCACGATCTTCATGGATACGCCGGCAGACGGGGGCGCGGGCCTTCCGGTCTATGGCATCGACCGCAAACAGCCCCTTCCCCCGGAGCGGCATCCGCGCCTCCGCGCCGCCCGGGGTGAGCCCTTCACCGACGAACTGGTATGGGTCGGCAGTGGGACCGGTCAGCGTGCGTACTCAGCCACCTGCAGGCTGATCACCACGGCGGAGGGCCGGCATTCCGGTGCCGTCATGGCCTTAACCGACGTCACTGCGCTGGTGGAGGCCCTCTCTGCCAAGGACCAATTTGTCGCAAATGTTTCCCATGAACTTCGAACGCCGCTGACGTCGATCCTGGGCTACCTGGCCCTGGCGCTGGATGAAGGCCTCGATCCCGACGTCGAACATTCCCTGGGGGTTGCCAAACGCAACGCCGAACGCCTGCTGACCCTGGTGGGCGACCTGCTCAGCACTGCCTCCGGCACCGTGACCATCACTCCCCGCCCCGCCGACCTCGCCGAGGTTGCCGCCCAGAGGGTGGAGGCCGCACAGTCGCGGGCCAAGTCCGGCGGCGTGACGTTGAATCTGCAGACGGACGGTCCGGCCACGGGATGCTTCGATCCCGACCGGATGGGCCAGGCCATCGACAATCTGGTGTCCAATGCCATCAAGTACACGTTGGCAGGCGGTACTGTCACAGTCCGCGTCAGCACCAGCGGAGAGAACCTCACCTGCGAGGTGGCCGATACCGGAGTCGGGATGACAGAAGAGGACCTGGCCCAGGCCTTCACCCGCTTCTTCCGCACGGCCAAAGCCCACTCTTCCGCCATTCCCGGTGCCGGCCTGGGACTCGCGATCACCAGGACCATCATCGAAAACCACCGGGGAAGCATCACCCTCAGCAGCACCCACGGAAAAGGGACCACCGCAACGATTACCCTTCCGGATGCGGATGCGGTGGCCCGGCCCTTGGTTTCATCCGAGCCCGGAGCAGGTTTGAGCAATTCTTGAGCGAGTCTTGACCGTATGCGCGCTGGCCCTTGAGGAATTCAGTGCACAGTATTCCGTGTAAGGCCTGAAGCGCGGCGCAACTGCAACTGGGATCTGGGCCCGGTAGCGCCAGGGCCTTGATTCGGGAACAACCGAAGGTCTTAGCGCTTGGCGGTGTCTAGAAGCTGGCACCGCCAAGCGGATCTTCCACCCACGGGCTCCGCAGCGGCCTCAATCAGCTGCAGTCATCCAACGGGATCATGCGGAGGCCCGGCTGGTGCAAACCATGTTTAGTCCCCGGTGAGCTCCGCGTGGAGTTTCTGCACACGGGCTTTGATGTCGTCCCGGACCAGGCGCATGCGCTCCATTCCCTCGATCCCGCGCTCGGAGGGCTCGTCCGTTTCCCAGACCTCGAAGCGCTTGCCTTCAACCGGTTCAAGCTTGGCCTCGGTGCCCAGCACGATGACAGCGTCCACGGTGTCCAGGACTTCGTCAGTGACCGGTTTAGGGTAGTCACCGGTGACGTCGACGCCCAGTTCGGTCAGGGACTCCACTGCCTGCGGGTTCAGGTCCTTGGCCGGCTTAGTACCGGCGGAATAGACAGCAATGGCGTCTCCGGCAAGGTCTCGCATGAGGCCGGCGGCGAGTTGGGATTTGCCGCCGTTTTTGCTGCAGACGAACAGCACTGACGGAGTCTTTTTCGGGGTCATGGGTGGCATGTTTCCTTTTCGGGTGAGATGGCGGGTTAGTTGTTGATGCCGGAGCGGCCGTGGGCCAAGCCTGTGGGGAAGCCGACCAGCACCGGTTCTGGTGCAGCGCAGCAACCGGACTGTGCATCCGCGGAGGCGCCGGCTGCCGAGGCGGTGGCGGGGGCGTCGCAGCTGGTGCCGGCGTCGGTGGAGCAGACCCCGGTTTCCGGAAGTTCAAGGTGCACGGTGTCGGCGGATTCGTGGTCACCGGCAAGGGCGGCGGCGACGGAGCGGACCTGTTCGTAGCCGGTGGCGAGCAGGAAGGAGGGAGCCCGGCCGTAGGACTTCATCCCAACAATGTAGAAGTCTTTGTCCGGGTGGGCCAGGAGCTTGGCACCGTGCGGCGGGACAGTGCCGCAGGAGTGGAACTCCGGGTCGATGAGCGGGCCCAGTTGCATCGGAGCTTCGACGGCGGGGTCCAGGTTCAGGCGGAGCTCGCGCAGGATGTCCAGGTCAGGCCTGAAGCCCGTGCAAGGGACCACGACGTCGGCCTCAAGGGTGCGGCCGTCGACCGCACCAACGGTGACGGATGAGTCCAGGGATTTGATCGAGCTGATACCGAAACCGGTGTGCAGCTCGATCTTTCCGGCCGCGACCAGCCGGCGCACCCGGCCGCCGAGCTGCCCGCGGGCGGGCAGTCCGTCGAGGTCTCCTCCGCCGTAGACTTTGTCCGCACTTGCCCCCCGGACGGCCCACAGGATCTGGGTGTCCGGCTCTTCCCTGGCGAGGTCAGCGAGGTTGATCAGCATGGTGGCGGCCGAATGGCCCGCACCAACCACCAGGACACGGCGGCCGGCAAAGGCGGCCCGGTCGCGGCGGGTGACGTCGGGCAGCGGCGCAGAGATCCGGTCCCCTGCTGCCTGTTCGCCGATGGCAGGCAGGCCCGAGGTGCCCACCGGGTTACGGGTGGACCAGGTGCCGGAGGCGTCGATGACTGCTGCGACGGTGTGGTCCCGGGTTTCGCCGTCACTGTGTTCGATCCGCACCACGAAAGGCGTGGTATCGCGGCCCTTGATGTGGGTCTTGTCCAGGCCCTGCCGGGTGACGGCCGTGACGCGGGCGCCAGCCTGCAGGCGGGAAGAAATCTGAGGCAGCGCGGCCAGGGGTGCCAGGTAGTTGTCGACCAGCTCCCCGCCGTAGGGAAGCGCGGTGGGGCGGGGTGCTTCCCAACCGGCGGCCTCGAGGAGGCGGACGGCGGCGGCGTCGGTGTTGAACCGCCATGGTGAGAAAAGGCGGATGTGACGCCAGTGCTCGATGGCCGCGCCCGCCGTCGTGCCGGCTTCAAAGATCAGCGGTTCCAGGCCCCGTTCGAGGAGGTGGGCGGCCGCGGCCAGGCCGACAGGGCCGGCGCCGATCACGGCAACCGGGAGGTTCTTCGCTGAATCCAAGGTGTCCTCTTTCATCCGTAACCGTGGTCCGGTTCAGTTAGCGGCGGGGTTGCCCAACTAGGTAGCAGTAGGTGTCGTTTTGAGGCCCCAAAACGACAGTTACTGCTACCTAGTTGGGTGGGAGGGGTTAGCAGCAGTCCTCGTCGTCGCAGCAACCTGAGTCGCCGCAGCATCCGTTGGTCATGAGAGTCACCCCCTCCCCTGTTTCGGTTTAGGCGCGGGTCACTCTCGACAACGGCACGGCTACTTGGCGGCCGGGGTCAGGGAGTCAATGAGGCCCTCGATGCGGGTCTTGATCTCGTCACGGATGGGGCGGACGGACTCGACGCCCTTCCCGGCCGGGTCCTCCAGGACCCAGTCCTCGTAGCGCTTGCCGGGAAAGTAGGGGCACTCATCGCCACAGCCCATGGTGATGACCACATCAGACTCTTTGACGGCTTCGGTGGTGAGGACCTTCGGAACCTCCGCGGACATGTCGATACCCAGCTCTGCCATGGCTTCCACGGCGGCGGGATTGATCTTGTCCGCCGGCTGGGATCCGGCGGAGCGGACCTCAATCCGGCCCTTGCCCAGCGTGGTCAGGAACGCGGCGGCCATCTGGGAACGGCCTGCGTTGTGGACGCAGACGAACAATACGGAGGGCTTCTTGGCGGTTTCGGTGCTCACGGAGTGTCTCCTGGTGTCGGTTGGCGGTGGACTGTATCCAGACAGCTCGCCAAAACCGAACATTGATGATGATCGATATAGCAAGTATCTGGCGACACATTGATGGATGTCAATATATGTTTTTGAAGGTCGCTTGAAGGCTTCAGGCGGCGGTGACGCGCGGAGCAAGGTCGGTGACGCGGCGGGCGATGTCCTCGAAAGCTCTATCAAACGCTTCCCGGGTGCCCAGGCGCAGGGGGTCGGGAATAGACCAGTGGATCCCGCGCAGCCCGGCCAGTTCCTCATGGGCGTTGTCACAAACGGTGACCACGAAGTCGGCGGCTCCCGCGACATCGTCGAGGGAGCGCGGGGCCTGGTCGGGGAGGTCGAGTCCGTGGCGGCGGGCAGCCTCCACAGCTCCAGGAGCGATATGGTCGGCCGGGTGCGTCCCTGCAGAGACTGACGGGATACTGCTGGCCTGGCGCCACAGCGCCGCAGCCAGTTGGGAACGTGCACTGTTGCGGGTGCAGACGAACAGGACACGCTCGGCACCCTGCACCGCACCCGGTACCAGCCCATCCAGGGCGCCGGCAGCCAGTCGGAGGTAGCTGCGGCGCTTATCCCCCTCAGAGCGGTGCCTGGTGGCCAGTCCGGCATCGTCAAGTGTCCGCAGGTGGTGCGCGAGCAGGTTGGAGGACATGCCCAGCTCCGCCTGCAGCTCCGTAGGGGAAAAGTCGCCCAGGGTCAGCAGATCCACAATGCGCAGGCGCGCCGGATCGGCAAGGGCAGCATGTCTAGCGACGCGCGCTTCAAAGCTGGAAGCTGGCTCAATATTCATTGATTCAATTTTGACTGAGGTAATTTCGTGCGTCAAGCTTAGATCATGACTTCACACCAACCAGCCCTGTGGCGTCGTGCCGTTGCAGAGCTGCTAGGCACCGCCTTGCTCGTTGCCATTGTCGTCGGCTCCGGGATCGCCGCCCATCAACTCTCGCCCAACGACGTCGGCCTGCAGCTGCTCCAGAACAGCACCGCCACCGTCCTTGGCCTGACGGTGCTGATTCTGGTGTTCGGCCCGGTCAGCGGCGCACATTTCAACCCCGTGGTGTCCTTGGCCGACTGGTTCCTAGGCCGGCGTACGGGCTCGGGCCTGACGCTTTCGGACGTTGGCGCCTATGTAGCGGCCCAGGCTGCCGGGGCCATCGGCGGCAGCGTGCTGGCCAACGCAATGTTCGACGTCGGGACCTCCATCTCCGTCAAGGACCGGGCAACTGCAGGGCACCTGCTGGGTGAGGTTGTTGCCACCGCGGGGCTCATCCTGCTGATCTTTGCCCTCGCCGCCACCAATCGGGGCGCCCTCGCCGCCCCCGCAGTCGGGGCCTACATTGGAGCCGCTTATTGGTTCACCTCGTCAACCTCGTTCGCCAACCCCGCAGTGACGGTCGGCCGAATCTTCAGCGACACTTTTGCCGGCATCGCCCCGGGCTCCGTACCCCCATTTGTGATCGCCCAGCTGGTCGGTGCCGCTATTGGCCTGGGCCTGCTGCTCCTGCTGTTCCCGGCCGCCGCCCGCGCAGCTGACGACGTCGTCATTCCACACGGCAGCCAAGCCGGCAAGCCCCAGGCGTAGGCCGCACGTCACTATATTGATGAATGTCAATGTTGCGGCATAATGGCTAAATGACCACACTGCCCGTGCTTGAACCGGCTGTCGACACCGCCTGCTGCCCGCCGGCAGCGCCAGCGCTGGGTGCCGCCGAAGCACAAAGCACCGCCGCCGTGTTCAAAGCCCTGGCCGACCCCAACCGGCTGCGGCTCCTGTCCATCGTCAAGGCTGCGGAGAGCGGTGAGTCCTGCGTCTGCGACCTCACCGAACCGCTGGACCTCGGCCAGCCCACCGTGTCCCATCACCTGAAAATCCTGGTCGATGCCGGGCTGTTGCACCGGGAAAAACGTGGCACCTGGGCTTACTACTCCCTCATCCCCGGCGCCCTCGAGCGTATCGGGGAACTGCTGGAGAGCCTGTGACACCAGCGGAGCCGGCGACGACGATCCGCTCCATGCGCCCGGAGGATTGGCCGGCGGTCCGAAGCATTTACCAGGAAGGCATCGATACCGGCCACGCCACATTCGAATCCCAGGCGCCCGACTGGGACAGGTTCAACGTTTCCCGGCTTCCCGGCCACCGGTTCGTCGCGGAAACTGCGGCTGGCTGGATCGTTGGCTGGGCGGCCGTCTCCCCCGTGTCGGCACGTCCCGTTTACTCCGGAGTCGTCGAACACTCCGTGTACGTTGCAGGCGAAGCACGCGGCCTCGGCGTGGGGACAGCCCTGCTGCAGGCTCTGGCCGCATCAACCGAAAACGATGGGATCTGGACCATCCAGGCGAGCGTTTTCCCCGAGAATGAAGCAAGCCTCAAACTCCATCTCGCCAATGGCTATGTCATTGTGGGCCGCCGTCAACGCATTGCGCACATGGGACACGGGCCCCTGAACGGGCAATGGCGGGACACTATCCTGATTGAACGCCGCTCCCCCACTGCCTGAACCTGCCGGACAGGCTGACGGGGCGGGTGTCAGTTCAGCCTGCGCTGCGGGGCGCGAACATGATGACCGCGACTCCCAGCAGGCAGATCACTGATCCCGCGATATCCCAGCGGTCCGGGCGGAAGCCGTCGAAAACCATGCCCCAGGCCAGGGATCCGGCGACAAACACGCCTCCGTAGGCTGCCAGGATCCGGCCGAAGTGAGCGTCCGGTTGGAGCGTGGCCACGAAGCCGTAGATGCCCAGGGCCACCACGCCAAGGCCTGCCCACCACCATTGCCTGCCCTCGCGGACGGACTGCCACACGAGCCAGGCACCGCCGATTTCGGCCGCCGCAGCCAGGATGAACAAGAGGACAGATTTTGAAATACTCACGGACCAATCTTGGCAGGGCCTGAAGATCCCGCTTCCGCCGGGGCCAGGCAAAGACTAGCGTGCGGCGTCGTCGAGCAGTTGGCGGAACTGGGCCTCGCTGTTCAGCGTGAGCTTCTGTCCGTCAAGGAAGAAGGTGGGGGTCCCGCTTACGCCCAGGCTTTTTCCGTCGGCGATGTCCCTGCGGATCCGCTCCTTGGTTTCCTCGGCGGCTACGGCTGCGTCAAACTTCCCCATGTCCAGGCCGATCTCTTCGGCGAATGTCCTGAACAGGGCCGCCTGGGAGTCCTGCTTGTCGCCCCACTGCGGCTGGGTCTCGAAAAGCCTGGCTGCCATGGCGTCGTACCTGCCCTGCTGGGCGGCCGCCTCAACGGCGAGTGCGGCTACTCCGGAGTTCGCGTGGCCCGGCAGTGGGAAGTACCGGTGAATGAACGTAATCCTGTCTCCGTACTCCGCCTTGAGCTCCTGGACGAGCGGCTCGGCGGCACGGCAGGATTCGCATTCGAAGTCCAGGAACTCCACCAGTTGGGCTTTTTCAGTGACGGGGTTCGAGACGCGGTGGCTGTCCTCCCGGACCAACTGGGCATCGACGGCCTGGGGCGCAGCGGGAGACGGTTTGTTGGCAGCGGACACGACGTACCAGACCAGGCCAGCAGCGACGAGCACCGCGAGGATGGTCCAGATGGCAATGCGGACGTTCCGTGCGGTGGAAACAGCGCTCATCGATCAGCCGGCTTCGTCCCGAGGGTCAGGCTCACCGGCGCCGGCCCGGCAGCGGCCCGGCAGCCGGGGCAGCAGGCATCTTCCTGTTCCCCAACAACCGGAGCTTCCGCCGCGGCGGGGGTCTGAGTGGCTGCTGGTGCACAGCAGTCATCGCCGGCTTCGCCGTGACCGCGCGCGTCGTTGGCGTGGGGAACTGCACAGCACGCCTCACCCCGCCAGGCACTGATACCTTCACGGACCGCGATCCCGGCAATAACCAGGGCGGCCCCGGCATCGGCCCACCACCACCCCAGGGTGCCGTTCAGGACCAGGCCGATCAGCAGGACGGCAGAAAGGTAGGTGCACAACAGGGTCTGTTTGGAATCGGCGACGGCAGTCCTTGAACCCAGTTCACGGCCCGCACGGCGCTGCGCCCAGGACAGCACGGGCATAATGGCCAGGCTCAACGCGGCGATGACAATGCCGGGAGTGGAGTGCCGGGCCTCTTCGCCTCCGGTCAGGGCACGTACGGCGTCCGTGGCCACGAAGGCGGCCAGGGCGAAGAACGAGATGGCGATGATGCGCAGCGTCAGGTGCTCACGGCGTTCCGGATCCTTGGACGAGAACTGCCACGACAGAGCCAGTGCGGAACTCACCTCAATGACGGAGTCCAGCCCGAACCCGATCAACGCGGAAGAATCAGCCACGTTGCCGGCCCAGAGTGCCACCACCGCTTCAATGACGTTGTAGGTGATGGTTGCGGCGGCGAACAGCCGGATCCGGCGGTTCAGGACGGTGCGCCGTTCCACGGTGGGGGCTCCGGGCAGCGCGGTCATGCGAAGCACTTCCCGTCCGGGGCGCAGCAGGCAGGATCGACGGCCAGGACAACACCGATCAGGTCGCTGATCGCGTGACCCAACCGCGCGTCGGCAAGCTCATACCGGGTCCGCCGCCCGTCAGGAACGGCCACCACCAGGCCGCAGCCGCGCAGGCAGGTCAGGTGATTGGACATGCTCTGCCGGGAGACGCCCAGGGAATCAGCCAAAACGGAGGGGTAAGCCGGGGCGCCGGAGAGTGCCAAGAGAACCCGCGCGCGGGTAGGGTCCGAGACCGCATACCCGAAGCGGGCCAGTACAGGCGCCTGCGTGAGTGTTTCCATGCCACCAAAGTACAAGACTGGATGTATTCACGCAAAACTGTACCGAGAAGCCCAGGACATCGCAGCCCGCCACGTCGGACCTCCTAAAAACTACTTTTCGGTATGCCTAACTTTCGGTTATCCTCGTATCAGAACGCCCCGATGATGAGGATTGCCATGGCCGCACCCACTCTTGAACTCCGCCCCGCACCCCGCAAGGTGTGGTCCCGGCTCCTGCTGCTCGGCCCTGCCTTCGTCGCCGCGATCGCATATGTGGATCCCGGAAACGTCGCCGCGAACCTCACCGCTGGAGCCAACTACGGTTACCTGCTGGTGTGGGTCCTGGTGGTGGCCAACGCCATGGCAGTCCTCGTCCAATACCAGTCGGCCAAGCTGGGCCTGGCCACGGGCATGAGCCTTCCAGAAATAATGGGCAAGCGGCTGGGCACAAAGCGTCGGCGCCTGTACTGGGTGCAGGCCGAAATCGTTGCCGGTGCTACCGACATGGCCGAGGTCATCGGCGGCGCCGTAGCTTTGAACCTGTTGTTCGGGCTGCCCCTGCTGGCCGGCGGGGTGATCATCGGCGTGGCATCGATGCTGCTGCTGGCGCTCCAGTCCCAACGGGGCCAGCGGTCCTTCGAGTACGCAATCCTGGTGCTGTTGGGCGTCATCGCTGTCGGATTCATGACCGGACTGTTCGTCAACCCGCCCGACGGCGGAAGTGCTTTAGGCGGTCTGCTGCCCCGTTTTGAAGGTACTGACACCGTCCTGCTCGCGGCCAGCATGCTCGGTGCCACCGTTATGCCGCACGCGATCTACCTGCACTCCGCCCTGGCCCGGGACCGGCACGGTTTCTCCGAAGACCCCGCCGTCCGGACACGGCTGATCCGTGCCACCCGGTTCGACGTCGTCGGTGCCCTGCTGCTGGCGGGGGTGGTGAACATTTCGATGCTGCTGCTGGCCGCGTCCAGCCTGCGCGGCATCGAGGGAACGGACACCATCGCCGGCGCCCACGCTGCTGTCACATCCGCGCTTGGCCCCGCCGTCGGCATCATTTTCGCCATCGGCCTCCTGGCCTCGGGCCTGGCCTCGACGTCCGTGGGCTGCTACGCGGGTGCCACCATCATGGGCGGGCTGCTGAAAGTCCGCATCCCCCTGCTCACCCGCCGTATCATCACGCTGATTCCGGCCTTGATCATCCTGGGGGCCGGGATTGAGCCCACCCTCGCTTTGGTGCTCAGCCAGGTGCTGCTCAGCTTCGGTATCCCGTTTGCCTTGATCCCGCTGATCCGTTTGACCGGCAAACGGGAGGTCATGGGCATCCATACGGACTCCAATGCCCTGAAGATCGCCGGGTGGACCAGCGCCACGCTGATCGTGGGCCTGAACATTGTCCTCATTACCCTCACGCTCGCCGGCCAGTCCTGAGCCGGCGCACATGTACCGGCCCCAGGCCACCGCAGTAATGCCCTGCTGAAAAGTCGAGTACCGGTTACTCGGGCGTTCCCTCTCCCCCACCCCGTATCGTGCAGCAAGAGATATCCTCGGGGACCGCTGCTGACGGGAGCAGGTTGTGGGAATTGAGCTGCGCCTGAAGCGGGCGCCCCATCAAGCGGGGGCCGGTGACGGCAGCAACGGAACGGCGCGGTTCCACAGCCGGTCAGCGGCCCCGCCCAGGTTCGGCGTTCTATTGGACCTGCGTGCCCACAGTGACGAGGCCTCCCTGCAACTCCTCGGCCTGGCCGCAACATCCGCCCTGTCGGAGCTGGCCGGATGCACCCTGGACTGTGCCGTGACACTGGTACGCCCACGCCACCCGGCCTTGACGGCAGGCGCCAGCAGCGGCGCCACCTTCCTGGCACAATCCGATCAAAGCCGCGGGGACGGACCGGTATCCCACGCCCTCGCCGGGCATCTGGCGCTCATGGCCAACAGCTACTCGGCCGATCCCCGGTGGCCTTCGTATTGGCGCCCTCTGGGCGAGGCCGGCTACAGGTCGCTCCTGTCCGTGCCGCTGCAGCTTCACGCGGACAGCCTGGCAACCCTGACGCTCCTGGCCCCGCAGGACAACGCCTTCACTCCCGGCGTTATAGTCGCGGCCGGCGCCTTCAGCAAACTGGCAGCAGGCAGCTACCTGTCGGCAGCTGAGTTGCGCGCAGCACAGGCCAGGGCGGAACAACTCGAGGCGGCCCTGCAGGGCCGTACCTCCATCGACGTCGCCTGCGGAGTGATCATGGGACAAAACCGGTGCTCCTACGACGACGCTTTCCACATCCTTGCCCAAGCCTCAAGCCACCGGAACGTCAAAGCCCGCGTCGTAGCGGAAACCATGCTGCGGGAACTGCCGGGCGGCCTGCCCTCAACGCATTTCAAGGAATGAAGCGCGGCCGTTTTGATGCCCGCGTCCGCTCCTTGGGATTCCCTAGGAACGGTTGAACCCGCAGTACGGGCACTGGGGCTTTCACGCCTTCCTGACAACCACAGACGAGGCATGGATCCAGCTGCTGGCTAGTCTTTCTCCAAGGTGGCGTTCCTAGGTTGTAGCTGTGCGTGAAGCCTTCGCGCATGCTCCCAGGACCTGCGAGGTTGTCATGAAAACAGCACCAAACCAACCAAGAGAGCCGAGGTACCGCCGCCAAAGCTACGGACGTGCCGCCATTGTCGGCTCTGTCTCGACCGTACTTTGCGCCGCGTCCCTCTTAGCCATCCCGACGGCGAACGCGGCTGTCCCGGCGTTCCCCAACAACGTGGTGGTGTTCCCCGACCGTGACTTCGTCACGATTGAGGGCTACCAGGACAAATTGGGCCAGACCGCCACCGTGGAGGTCAGCCGGCCGGGAGTCGGCCTGGTCGGTTCCGCCCAGGGCGTCGTCGCAGCCGGTGACGTGGCCTTCGAAATCAACCACCCCGGCGGCTTCTGCTGGGGTGCCGGGACAAACCTGAAAGTCACTCCCGATATCCAGCCCGGTGACGCCGTGTCCATCAAGTTCGGCGGCGCGGAAGCAGGCACCACCACCGTGCAGGACACCTTCGTCAACACCAGTTCCGTCCTCACCAACGGGAACACCGTGACCGTCAAGGGGCACGTCGGATCGGGTGTCAACAGGGACCAGATGGAACAACGCATTATCGAGCCTGCTTTGAAGGACACCTCAGTAGGCCGCCGGGACGTCCGTGCGGTCTCCGGGCCCCAGGCGGTGGAGGACGGCTACCAGTCCCGCCTTGAATTTGGACTCGACGGCCCGGATTCCTTCACCGCCACGTACATCTTTGACGAACCAGCCGCCGCCGAACTTGCCGCCGCCGCCGGCGGCGCGCGTTCCATGGCGTGGCAGGAACAGGATGCAGACGGAAACCGGCAGGGCCTGACCATCGCAGAGTTCGGCGAAGCCGGCGGCCCTGGAATGGGCGGTTGCCCTAACGGGCCACTGGGCTCCGGTCCCGTGGGGCCCACCAACGTGTCCGCAGCCAAAGTCAACGGTGACTTGAAGGTGAACTGGACGCCCGCTGCGGCTATCCCCGGAACACCGGCTATCACCGGTTACCGCGTCACTGCGGTTGCGCAGACAATGACCGGGAACGAACAGGTGGAGTCCGGCGTGCGCATCAACAGCCAGGCTGCCTCCAGCACCACCATCAAGGGCCTGGCCAGCGGTGAAGAATATGACGTCTACGTAGTATCCGTCAGCAGCGTGGGCGAGACGTACCCGGCCATCCACGCCTTTGCCGAAACGGACACCAAGGCACCGCTGGTGACGGCGTCGCCCAATGGCGGTACCTTCTCCACTCCACAGGAGCTGAAGCTGGAAGCCGACGAACCGGGCAGCGACATCTACTACACAACGGACGGATCAGACCCTGCGACCAACGGCGGTGGCGCTCCCAACGCAACCCTGTACAAGGGTCCGATCATGGTCAGCGAGAGCACCACCTTCACCTTCAGCGCAATCGATCCGTCCGGCAATGAATCCGATAACGGCACGGCCGAGTTCACCATCACCAATGATCCGGTACCGGCCGCCCCTGTCATCAGCTCCGCGCCCAAGGCAGGGATGGGAACGGCGGAACTGTCCTGGACAAAACCGGACGCCGGAGCGGCCGGGCTGGACATCACCGGCTACACAGTGCAGGCCTACACCGCCGGCGGTCCAGCGTTCGGCAGTCCCAAGAAGGTTGCCGGGGACATCACGTCGCTGGTCTATGACGGGCTGACTGGTGACACGGCCTACGAGTTCACCGTGAGGGCCAGCAACGCAAACGGCGATGGACCAGAATCAGCCAGAAGCGCTCCCGTCACCGTACAGGGCGCCGTTGTGGCCATTGCCGGACCGGACCAGACCGTCACGCGGCGGACCACGCCCACTACGGTCACCCTGGACGGCACCGGTTCCAGCACCGCCGGCGCCACCTATAAATGGGAGCAGGTTTTGACCGGAGCCTCGGATCCGGACAAGGTTCTCCTGAGCGCAGACACCACACTGAAGCCAACCTTCAGCCTGCCAATCTACAAGTACCCGATGACCAACAATCCGCTGACCTTCAAACTGACAGTCACTGTTGGCACCACCACACTCACGGACGAGGTCAAGGTAACGCCCGTCCCGGACAAGGTCACCATCAGCCTGGCCCAGTGGAAGATCGGGGATCTGCGGATCAACGGCACCAGCAACGTGGTGGGCGGCATAGTGACCGTGCACGTTGGCGGCCCACAGGGCCGTGTGCTGGGCCAGGCAAACGTGACCCCCGCGGTCGCTCCGGAAACCGGCGGCGTCTACACACTGCGGCTGCGGAATGCCGACGCAGGCACCACCAACCCCGGCAGCGTCTGGATCGAATCCAGTGTGGGAGGCACTGCCGGCCCCACCGCTGTGGCGAACAAATAGCCGCAAGGGGTTCCTGCACTAACTAAGGCCCGGCGGCTCCCGGTACCAATCCGGAAGCCGCCGGGCCTCGGTGTGTCCGCTGTCGCGCTGGTCCCTTTTGGTGCTGTTCGCTGGCGCGCCGTCCCGAGGCGCTATCCGCCGTCGCGGGTTGTCCCCAAGGTGCTATCCGCCGTCACGCGTTGTCCACCCCTGATGCTGTCCGCCGTCGGGCCGTCCCGACAAGGCGGTATCCGCCGTCGTGCGTTGTCCCGATGAGGCGCTATCCGCCGTCAGGCGTTGTCCCCAAGGTGCTATCCGCCGTCGTGCTGCACCCAACTGCTCTGCGCTCTGCCACCCATTGCGTCCCGGAGCCGTTGTCAGCCGGACAGCCCGCATGGATCAAAAGACCACCAGGCCGGTCAGAAAGCGGCAGTACCCCGCTGTGCCGGTATCGCCGCCACGTCCTGTCCAGGGGCTGCACCCGGGCCAGGCAGGCCGGCGAACCGGAGGGCGGGCGCGGCCACACCGAAGGTGGCTGTCACGATGGTCCCCAGCCCCGGGGTGGAGCGGACTTCAAGGCCGCCGCCCGCCTGCTGGATGGTGTCCCCCAGGATCCGCAGGCCAAAATGGCCTTCCGGCCGGGGCCCGCCCGGGTTGAAGCCGCGGCCGTTGTCCGAGACTGTGATCTGCGTGATCTGGCCGGCCTGCCGGATCCGAATCTTCACGGAGTGCGCCGCGGAATGCTTGGCGGCATTAACCAGGGCTTCGCGGGCCACACGATAAACCAGCACGGCCCGGTCCCGGTCCAGGTCCAGCTTGTCCGGTATGTCAACGGCCAACCGGATGCCGCGCTCCACGAGGGGCGCCTCCAGCCTCGCAATGGATGCCTTCAGCCCGAGCTCATCGAGGTCGGGAGGATACAGCTCGCTGGTCATGGCCCGGAGGGTGCGGATGTTGTCCTGCAGCATGCTGCGCGCCTTCGAGAACACGGGCCCTTGCTCTGCCGGGCCCCGTCCCTCTACTGATTCGAGGGCATACGCCAGCCCGGACAAGTCCTGGATCACTTCGTCGTGGAGTTCACTGGCGATCTGCCGGCGCTCGTGGTCCGACGCCTCGATCGCACAGTGCAGCAGGGCTGTGCGTGCGGCCTGGTGGACCTGGATCCGCCGGGCCAGCCGGACGGCCGGAATCAGCTGCGCCAATTGGAGGACGGCCAATGACAACAGCATCGGCGGCACCATACCCATCAGGACGGCCTGCTGTTCGCTGCGGACCCCGTCGCCCGAAGAGTAGGTTTCGAAGATCATCGGCGCACCGCTTTGGGACGTTGAACGGACGTAGACCTCCACCAGTTCGCCGGAGCCGGTCTCGAACGCATTTTCCGCCGCGTCCTGTGGTTCCAGGGTGGCCGTGGCCGGGCCGCCGGCGAGCAGCCTGCGCGCCCATTCCTCCTGTTCGAACACCTGCCCGATGAGTGATTCGGCGTCCGAGTAGATCACCTCGCCGTGTTCGTCCCACACTTTAATCCTGGCTACGCCGCTCTCCGCCAGCCACGGCTCGAGCCGTTGATCCAGCAGTTGCAGCGCGGCAGGATCATGGGCAATGAGCTGGTCCGTGATCAAGGGGCCCACCACCCGGTCGGCCAGACGCTGGGTAACATTTCTTGCGTTGTCCAAAGCGTGCCTTTCGGCAGCGTCCCGGATCCAGAAGGCAACGGGGGTGGCCACCAGGACAAGCGCTATGAAGCCTGCGGTAAGAAAACGCGCAACGGCGGCCCTGACCTCACGCCGCTCGGCGCTGCCACGACCACCGCGGTTGGCGGGAGCGGCATCCCCGGCATTTCGTCCTGGCATGGCGGGCCTGCTGTGGCTAAGCCGAAAGTCCCGGTGCCTGCGCCCCCGTGCTGCCCAACCCGATAAGGAGGGACGGGTGCACAATCAGGTTGCCGGGCCGGGCGTGCCTCAAGGTGTCCAGCATGATCCCCAGGGCGCCGTCCTTCGGAAGGAATGCGCACACCCCCATGCCGGCGGCCTCACGAAGGGCTTCCTGCGACGGGTTGCCCGTCAGCATGACGATCCTGGCATCGGGGGCTTCAGCGAGAATGCGTTCGGACGCCGTAAGCCCCGAACCGTCAGCGAGGTGCAGGTCCATAATGACGACGTCGGGCTGCAGTTCATGGAACATGCTCACCGCTGATGCCACTGACTTGGCCGCTCCCACACTCGCGAGGTCCGGCTCCCGGTCCAGCGCTCCGGCCAGCAGGTCCGAAAACGTGGTGTGATCGTCAGCGATCAGGATCCGCAGGCGTTCCGTTTCCTGCCGGGTGGCTGCGGGGGCAGGGTGGCGGCTTTCCTTGACCACATGAATGGGACCCCGGACTTCCGCCGGTCGTGACGCTGCCGCGGTGTTTGACAGGAGCCTGGCTTGTGCCGCCCTCAGCAACGGACCGGGGGCGCAGCCCAGTTCCTCATCCATGACCCTCCGGCAGCGGTCGTACGTCCGCAGGGCTTCGGTGTTCTCCCCATTGCGTTCCAGTCCAAGAACCAGGGCCGTCCATGCCCGCTCGTTGAGGGGATCTTCCTTCAGCGCCGCGTTGCTGAAGGTCATCGCCTTGGCAACGTCACCGACAGAAAGGGCCGCTTCTGCAGCCAGCACGCGTGCAATGTTAACCTGGTCCGCATGCAAGGCCCGCTCTTGCTCGGCCCAGGCCGGCAGCAGTTCGTCCCCGAGCAGCGGAGCCGAAGCCAGCTCAAGTGCTTTGGTGAGCAAGGCGAGCGCCTCGCTGGGTTCGGCCTGGCTGGCCATTTTTGTCAGAGTCTCAAAGCGGTCCAGATCCAGTTCCACGAGCGAACGGTCGATGGCATAGCCGCCTGTGACTGTCCGGAGGGGGCCAGTCCGGCCAGCGCCTGGCTGCAGGTGGCGTCGAAGGACACTGACGTAGCTTTCAAGCGTAGGCAGGGCAACGGCTGGATGGTTGCCGTCCCAGAGCAAGTCCATGATGCGGGTCTTGGATACCGCCGAGCCGAAACTCAACAAGAGGATTTCGAGCACTTGGCGGGGCTTGGGTCCCCCCAGGTCCTTGGCGGTGAGTTCCTTTCCACCGCGGCGGATTGTCAGCGGACCAAAAACAGAAATCTGAAGCGCCGGCATCTGTGGCGGTGCTACAGAAGGTGCTAAAGAAAGGGTGCGGGCATCGGCCGCTTTCTTCGCCAGTTCCAGAGTAATCACGAAGGTCTCCCCCAAATACAAATAGGTCAATGCGTGAGTCCCATTGAAAAGGGTGGGCAAACACCCGGACAACAGTGTTGAGTACTCAGTTCTTGGAGTACCCATACTTGGGTTTTGAGGCCCCTACGCACAGCCGGTTTTGCCACCCCACGCCGTGACCTGAAGGAAGAAACCGGCGGGGAAGCGTTTCCGCTGGTTAGACCAACGATTTGATGCTCGTGGGGATGTTGGGAAAAACCTAGGTAGCCTCTTGGGAGCGCGATGGGCAGAGCCAAAGCTTTCCCCAACCGGCCTACCCTATTTTTCCTTGTATGGGCACACTGGCGGTTTGTGACGACAGCTCTGGTGCCGGCGCCGATGGGAGGGGAATCCAGATGAACGTATCCACCAGGGCTTTCCTCAATCTCCCTTCGATGTTGGGCAATCTGTCACTGGCTGGTGGTTGGCAGCGGCTGCGGGCAGGACTGCATACTGTCCGCTTTCGCGTTCTTGCCACTGTCCTGGCTTTCCTGGCGGCGGGCCTGCTGGTTGCCGGCATCACCACGCTTGCCCTTGACTTGCGTAGCCTCAACAGCCGGGTCAACGAGGATCTCCTGCTCCAGTCCGAGCGGCTCCAGAACATCGCGGAACAGGGTGTTCCGGGCGGAGGCCCCTCCAGCTCCCTGGAAGTACTGTTTACCGTTTTCCTCCAGGGTGACACCCCGGGCCGGTATGACTCCGTGATGGCCACCATCAACGGCGGCAATACGTTCCTGCCCGCGGGAGGCCAGCCAACAGATCTCGCGGCTTCCGCAGTGCTGGAGACTGTCCGCGCGGAGCAGCGGGAAGGGCGCACCGTGTTCCATGACATGACCCTGGACGGCCGGCAGGTACGCCTGGCCATCACGTCAGTATCGCTCGGTGACGGAACGGCCGGCGGGCTTTTGGTGGCAGCGAATGAGATTGGGCGTCAGCGCGAGCAGGCCATCGGGTCCTTCGGGACTTTCGCGCTGGTCTCGCTGGCCACGCTGCTGCTGGCCGGCGCCGTGGGCTACATCGTCACGGGCCGGTTGTTTGTTCCCGTCCGGCGCCTGCGCCAAGCCACTGGATCCATCACCTTTGACGATCTGAGCAGCAGGGTCCAGGTACCGCCCGGAGACGACGACGTCTCGCAACTGGCCACCGACTTCAACCGCATGCTCGACAGGCTGGAAACCGGCATCGCCGACCAGCGCCGGTTTGTGGATGATGCCAGCCATGAACTTCGTACACCCCTGACCATCATCGGCGGCCACCTCCAGCTGCTTTCGGCGGCAGACCCCCAGGACGTCGCCGAAACCCAGGTCCTGCTGCTGGAAGAACTGGACAGAATGCAATCCCTGGTGGATGAGCTCCTCCTGCTCGCCCGCAGCGGGCGTCCGGATTTCCTCCGGCCGGACTGGATCGACGTCGACTCCTTCCTGCAGGCTGCGATGAACAGGATCAAGGTGCTGGCCGACCGGCAGTGGCGGATCGACGCCATGCCAGGGGGCCGCATCCGCGCAGACCGCCACCGCCTCACCCAGGCGGTGGAACAGCTGGCAGCGAATGCTGTGCAGTCAACGCGGCCGCACGATGTGATTTCCCTTGGTGCAGCATGGACCGGAACGCCGGACGGCACGGCACTGCCGGGACAACCCGGATCTTCCGGAGCGGGCCTGGACATCTGGGTGGCAGACACAGGGTGCGGCATCAGCGCAGCGGACCAGGAACGGATCTTCGACCGCTTCGCCAGGGCGGGAGTTTCCCGCGGCACGGAAGGATCGGGGCTGGGCTTGCCCATCGTCAAGGCCATCGCCGAAGCACACAGCGGCGCACTGCGGGTTACTTCACGGATCAACGAGGGCAGCCGGTTTGTCCTTTCACTGCCAGGAGGAATGACATGCCAAGGATCCTGATCGCCGACGACGAACCACGGATCGCGAGCTTCATCACCAAGGGCCTCACAGCCGCAGGTTTCACCACCACTTCCGTGGAGGACGGCATCCGGGCGCTGGACTACGGCAGCTCCGGGGAGTTCGACCTGCTCATTTTGGATATCGGCATGCCCAGGATGGACGGACTGGCTGTGCTTGCGGCCTTGCGGTCAATGCGCTGCGAGGTTCCAGTGATAGTGCTGACGGCCAAGGACTCACTCCAGGACACCCTTGGGGCGCTCGACGGCGGTGCGGACGACTACATGACCAAACCCTTCCGCTTCGAGGAACTTCTTTCGCGGATCCGCCTGAGGCTGCGTGACGGCGCCGGTGCGCAGGCGCCGCCGGTCCCGGTACACGGGGACATCAGCCTCGATGTCGACCTCCGCTGCGCAACCGTGCGGGGCCGGACAGTGCCGCTGTCCGCCAGGGAATTCGCCATGGCCCGGGCGTTTGTGGAGAACGAGGGCAAACTGCTCACCCGGGAGCAGCTGCTCAGCCGGGTATGGGGATACGACTTTGACGGGTCCTCCAACGTGGTGGACGTCTACGTGGGGTACCTGCGCAACAAGCTTGGCCCGGAAAAATTCCTGTCCGTCCGCGGTGCGGGATACCGCTTTGTAGCCGTCCCGGCTTCCCCCTCGCAGGCATCTTCGGCTGGATGAGAAGTCTCTCATAAACATCTCATCCCCCTCTCACGGGCCCCGGGCACAGTGGATGCACAACCAAAAGCGGATACACCACCAAGAAAGGCGAACCGATGAAGAAGTTCTGGTATCTTCCTGTTGCAGCTGTTATGGGCGCGGCGAGTCTCACCGTCTGGACCCAGGCCAACGCAGGCCCGCCCCCGGCTGTGTCGCCGGGCGTGGTGGTCGCGGACGTGAAGTCCGGCGACGACAAGCCCAAAACCGAGGACCGGCCGGCGCAGCTGCCCGCCCCAAGGCCCAGCGCCACCATCACCGCGGTTCCCGAGCCTGCCGCCGGTCAAACGCAGCTCGTGCCGGCCGAACCGCAGACTGTTCCACCCGTCGTCGATGACAAAGGCGGCCTCCGGGCACCCGGCGTCTCGGACGACCCCGTCACCCACGACCTCGGCGACGACAAAGGCGGCCTCAGGGCACCTGGCGTCACCGACGACCCCGTCACCCACGACCTCGGCGACGATAAAGGCGGGCTCAGGGACGCAGGCGTTTCGGACGACGGCCCCACCCATGACGCCGGCGACGACAAGGGCGGTCTTCGGGAAGGGGACGACGATTAGGGCAGCGACTGCCAGCACCTGACCGCCCGGCACAAGGTTTTCCCTAGAAGGCCATAACACCATGGCCTTGTTTCGCCGGCTCTACTGGGGAGCCGGCCCTACGGGGGGAACCGATTGAGGATGAAGGCTTTAACGCGCCAGTCACCGTCCATGCCACACCACAGGACCGGGAGCGCGCGCCTGCGGTTCCTGGCGGCTTCCGGAGCGCTGGCTTTGGCGGCCTCCATGGGCCTGCCGCCCCTCCCTGCCAACGCCGTGCAAGCCCCACCGGGCGCGGGCTTCACCATCACACCTGCCGACTTGTCCTTCATCCTGAAGCAGATCAAGATCGCTGAAGCCCACGTTGCCAACACCACCTCCGCAACAGGGCCTTGCGGTGCCCTGGTGGGAACCGGCCCCAACCAGCTGGCCAGCCCCCTGCTGTCCCACGGCCTCCGCACGGTGGATGGCAGCTGCAACAATCTCCAGCCCGGCCAGGAAAACTTTGGCGCCTCGGACCAGGTGTTCCCGCGCCTGGGCTCCAAGTCCTTCGGCGCCGCAGAAAGCGGCTCCTTCGGCGGACCACCCATGGCAACGGGCTACACCCAGAAATCCGGCAGTGTCTTCGATTCGCGGCCACGCACCATCAGCAACCTCATCGCGGACCAGACCTCCACCAACCCCGCAGCTGTGACGGCCGCCGGGTTCCCCGCGCGAAGCCAGGGCAACGAGGGCGTGGTGCCCTGCACCACGGACCCCGATCCGGACGCCGATCCCCCGGTGAAAGCCGCACCGGACGGCTGCGTCCCCTCGCACAACACGCTGTTCATCCCTAATGTCACCACCGACGTCGGCCTCTCCCCGCCCTACAACTCCCTCTTCACCCTGTTCGGGCAGTTCTTCGATCACGGCATCGACCAGACAGTCAAAGGCGGAGGCACCGTCTACGTTCCGCTCAAGGCCGATGACCCGCTGATCGCAGGCCCGGACCACGTCTTCGGCAACGCCGATGACCTCAACCCGCACATGCGTTTTATGGTGCTGACCCGGGGCCAGAACCAGCCGGGCCAGGACGGCGTCCTGGGAACTGCTGACGATGTACAGGACGCGCTGAACACCAACTCGCCGTGGGTGGACCAGAGCCAGACCTACGCCTCGCACTCCTCCCACCACGTATTCCTGCGCGAGTACGTCAACAACTCCGCGGGCCGGCCGGTGGCTACAGGCCGGATGCTGGGCGGCCCGGCGGGCACGCCCACGGAAGGCGGCATGGCCACCTGGGCCGATACCAAACGGCAGGCCCGGGAGCTGCTCGGAATACAGCTGCTGGACAAGGACGTCCTGAACGTCCCCCTGCTCGCCGCCGATCCCTACGGCAAGTTCATCCCCGGCCCCAAAAACGGTTTGCCGCAGTTCGTCACGAGGTCGGGCCTGGTGGAGGCGGACCGCACCGCGAATGACGGCCGCGGAACGCTGGTCCCGCAGGACGTGCTGTACTTCAACACCCCGTTCCTGACGGACATCGCCCACAATGCGGACCCGTCCCCGCAGGACTCCGACCACAATCCGGCCACCCCGCCGTCGGCGCCCACCCCCGACGGCGACAAGGCCGCCTCCGCGGATTTCGCCAGCCAGGCGCCGGGCACCTATGACGACGAAATGCTGGACGCGCACTACATCGCCGGCGACGGCAGGGTGAACGAGAACATCGGCCTGACCGCCATCCACCAGGTGTTCCACTCCGAGCATGACCGCCTGGTGGGGGACATCAAGCGGGTCCTCGCCAATGACACCTCGGCCAGGGGCACCGCAGCCCTCGCCGAGTGGAAGCTGGCGGCGGGCGCCGGGGGTTGGAACGGCGAGCGGCTGTTCCAGGCCGCACGGTTCATCACGGAGATGGAGTACCAGCACCTGGTGTTCGAGGAGTTCGCACGGAAGATCCAGCCCGGCATCAACCCCTTTGAGCCCTTTGCCTTCGCGCAGACGGACATCAACCCGGCCGTCAGCGCCGAATTCGCCCACGCGGTGTACCGCTTTGGCCATTCAATGCTCACGGAGACCATTTCCCGCCGCAACGAGGACAGCCCGGGGGCTGACAAGGTGTTTGGAACGTCCGACGACGTCCGGGGCTCCCGGAATGACATTTCCCTTCTCGAGGGGTTCTTGAATCCGCCCGCCTACACCGATGGGGGCCCAGCCGGGGCGCTCACCTCCGAGGAGGCCGCAGGCAGCATCATCATGGGCATGTCGGACCAGGTGGGCAGCGAACTGGATGAGTTCGTCACCGATACGCTCCGCAACAAACTGCTGGGCCTGCCCATGGACCTGGCCGCGATCAACCTCACGCGAGCCCGGTCAGAGGGCCTGCCCACGCTGAACGCGCTGCGCCGGGAACTTCACGGCGCCACCAACGACAGCCAACTCAAGCCGTATGCCAACTGGATCGATTTTGGCGAAAACATCAAACACCCGGCGTCCCTGGTCAACTTCGTGGCCGCCTATGGCCAGCACCCCTCCATCCTGGCAGCCACCACGCTGGAAGCCAGGCGCACGGCAGCCCGGCTTATCGTCAGCCCGGACGCCCTGGCCGGCGAGGTGTCCCCCGAGGATGCGGTGGACTTCATGAACAGCACCGGTGCCTGGGCCAACAAGGGGACTACATCCATCACCGGGCTCGACGACGTGGATTTGTGGATCGGCGGCCTGGCCGAACGGACCAACCTGTTCGGCGGTCTGCTCGGCAGCACCTTCAACTATGTCTTCGAGAGCCAGATGACCGATCTGCAAAACGGTGACCGGCTGTACTACCTGGCGCGCACGCCCGGCATGAACCTGATGGCACAGCTCGAAGGAAACTCGTTCGCCGAAATGATGATGCGCAACACCAACGCGCAGGCGCTGAAAGCCGATGCCTTCGCCACTGCCGATTGCAAGTTTGAGCTGAAGAACCTCAATGGAACGCCCGCGGGCTTCGCGGCCGCCGGCAACGCCGTCGCGGACGATCCCCAGTCGGAGTGCAACGAGTCTGCGCTGCTGATCCGCATGCCCGACGGCACCATCAAATACCGCGCATCGAACGGTGTGGACCCGGCCGGCATCAACGGCCAGGCCGTCTACAACGGATCGGTCAATGCCGACCGCATCCACGCCGGCGTGGACAACGACACCATGTGGGGCGGCGCGGGCAACGACGTCATCGAAGGCGGCGACGGCGCCGACACCGTGTTGGGCGGCGATGGCAATGACGTCATCACCGACTCGAATGGCGACGACATCCTCAAGGGCGGCCCGGACAATGACGCAATCGACGGCGGCCCCGGCCTGGACCTGCTCCTGGGCGGAGACGGGCGGGACTTTATCAATGGCGGCGCGAACTCGAACGAAACGTTCGCCGGCGAAGACGACGACTTCGTGATCGCCGGTGAAGGCCTGGACGCCGTGTTCGGCGGCGGCGGCAACGACTGGGCCGAAGGCGGCGACGGCCCCGACCTGCTCATCGGCGACTCCAGCAACCTGTTTTTCCTGGACGATTCCGAGAAGCCCGGCAACGACATCCTGGTGGGCCAGGGCGGCGACGACGACTACGACATGGAAGGCGGGGACGACATCGGAATTGCCGGGCCCGGCGTGGAAAAGGTGGCTGGTGCGTCCGGCTACGACTGGGAGAGCGGCGAATATGATCCCCAGCCGCAGGACGCGGACCTTGACCTGCCCATAGCGCCGCTGGACATCCTCCAGGTGGGTGTCCGGGACAGGTACAACGAGGTGGAAGCGCTCTCCGGCGGTCCTTTCGACGACAGGCTCCGCGGCGACGACATCATTCCCAAAACCAGGGGCGGCGCAGGCTTCATCGGCTGTGACGTGCTGGACCAGGCCGGCGTGGACCGCATCAAGGGACTCAGCGAGCTGATCCCGTCGCTGCCCACTCCCCTGGCCGACGTCGTCAATGCCTCCGCCTCGAAGGAATGCCCCGTGCTGGCCGGCCCCTCGGTCTGGGGTGAGGGCAACATCCTCCTGGGCGGCGGCGGCAGCGACCTCCTTGAGGGCCGCGGCGGCGATGACATCATCGACGGCGACCGGTACCTCAGCGTCCGGCTCAGCGTCCGCACGGATGCCAGCAACGCATCCAGTGAAATCGGCAGCGCCACGGCAATGAACGCGCAGTACCAGCGCACCTCCGACGGCGCGCTGACCGGCCCGACGCTCCAGCAGGCTGTGTTCGCGGGCACCGTGGACCCTGCCAACATCATCGTTGTCCGGGAAATCCTGCGCTCCAGCGAAGGAACCGACACCGCGGTGTTCTCGGACTTCGAGGCCAACTACACCGTCACCACCACCGGCGGCGACGGCACCCTGGGCTCCCCGGGCTCCGTCACCACCGTCCAGCACATCACCGGCGGGGACGGCACGGACACCTTGTCCAACATCGAGCAGCTCGTCTTTGGCGACGGAACCGTTGCAGCGGGCGACGATCTCGGCGAGGAGGCCGAGGATGAGGTGGACGAGGTTGAGGACGGTGTGGATGCAGGCGTCGAGGAGGAAGTCGATGACGGAATCGACGAGGTCATTCCGGGTGACGGCGAGGTGGTGGTCATCATTACGCCGACGCCGGACACGGAGCCCGCACCCGGTCCTGCGCCTGTGGACCCCGCACCAGCCAACCCTGCACCCGGTCCTGCACCCGTGGACCCGGCGCCAGCGGACCCGGCCCCCGTTCTCCAGGCACCCGCCGGTCCCGCACCGGCAGACCAGGTGCCCGCGGATCCGGCACCTGCCGATCCCGCATCTGCCGATCCGGCACCCACGGATCCCGCACCCGCCGATCCCGCACCCGCCGGCTTCTTCGTCCGAACCGTTGATTCGATGGGAACCCAGGTGGGCGAGATCGTGGCTGCCGAACCCGGTGCCACCAGGGTGGTGGTTCCCGGCCTGGAGAACGGCACCCCCTACAGGTTCCAGGTTGCACCGGCCGACGGCGGTGTTCCCGAATTCTCCGACTTGAGTGGTGCCGTTGTGCCCGGCGCCACCGAGGAGGACCGCCGCACCTTCAACCAGGACGCATTGCCTCTGGAGGCCGGGACGGACCAGCTGCCGGCGGCAGGAGCTGCACCGTTCGGCGGAGTGTTCGGAACGGCACCGGTGATCACCCTGGCGGCACTGGCCCACTACCTGTCCACCAGCCCCGGAACCGCGGCCCTGGCCCTCACCACAGGGGGCCTGCTGGCAGCCTGCGCTTTGCTGGCCTACAAGCTGTACCGCGCCCGTGCCAACACCAGCGCCAGCGCCCGGAAAGCAGCCGCCAAGGAGCCCACCAAAGCCTGACTGACGGGGAGCACGCCGCCCGGCGTGCTCCCCGCTTGGCTAAAGAAACTCCCACCTTGGGAAAGAGCGAAACACTAAGGCTGGCTGCACATGGTTCCCACAACATGTCAGCAGTAACTTCACTTCATGGTTACTTGCTCAGTCCTCCGATGCACCAATCCCGGCTCCGCCTTTACGGTAGGCAGCCAACGCCTGGTTCCCGGCTATCACGAGGCCTACGTCTGTGCGGAGCACAAGGCGTTGATCGAAGCCGGCGCCCCTTGGGATATGGAAGGGAACCTGGTCCTGATGGGCATGGACCTGGCGCCCATCCTCGCGAATTGGCGCGCCCGCCCCAGCGTTGGGTCTGAGGGCTTCACCCTCACCCTTGAAATCGCCGGCCAGATAAAGCCGGTGGAAGTTTTCCTGATGCCCAGCGAGGCCAGGACGCTGTCCAGCTTCATCGATGCGGCAAACAGCGACGGCGGCGTGTGCGCTTAGCGCTCCAAGCTTTTTCCAAGGCCAACCGGGGCGGCAATCTTCGAGCATTTCGGCTGCTGCACACTCCAAGGCGGGCACAACGTATCTCCAAGCCCCATGCCGAATATTGGATGCCATCAGCACCCTTTTCTGAGGAGAAAAAATGGTATCCACACCAGCTGAATCCACAGGCAGCCGCCTGAACCCTAGAGTTGCCACGCGCCGCGGCGTTGCCGCGGCTGCCGCCGTCATCCTGACAGCCGCTGGCCTCAGCTCGGCTGTAGCAGCCACGCAGGTAACAGTTAAGAACCCGGGGCAACTGACCGCCGTCGGCCCTGTCAACACCGAATACGGCTTCCCGTCCTGGTACGAGGACAGCACGAAAACCCGCGTGGAGTTGTGCCTTGACGCGGAGAACCCCTTATGCGGATTCCTTCCCGGCGACGTACCGGACGAAACGGCACCCATCTCGTTCCCGGACAACTTCCCGGACGAAGCCTTCTATATGCTCGCCGGCTCGGAGCTAGACCTGCCCGGCGGTGGACGGGCAGTGCTGGTCCTCGGTTTGGAAGCCGCATTTGCGAATACGGTTACCGCCGGCGACCAGGTGGTGTTTGGCCGCCAACGCATTGTGGTCAAGGGCGGACCGGCGAACGCCGCGCTGGAGTTCAAGCACCCGTACGGCACCATCACCATCGACACCGACGCTGCCGGGGACGGCAAGCTGGTGGAAGACATCTCACCAGCAGCCGGTAACTTCACCACCGCCCTGAAGAGCAACGTGGGACCCTTCCTGAAGTGGGATCCGGCGGTCGCTCCGGCGGCCCCCGAGGGCTACCTCGGAGACCCGAACCAGGAACACGCGGTGACGGGCAGCCCCATGAACTACAACAAGTTCTCGGTCACAGGCGGCGGGCTTTCCCTTGAAACGGACCAGTTCGGCCTTCAGGGCAAAATTTCCACCAACCGTGGAGTCAGTGCCGATGGCGCGGTCCACAACGGGGACATGATCGACGTCTTCGCCACCAGTGGCCCCGACTCGCAGCTCCAGGTGGACGGACAGGGCTCCGCCTTCGCGACCACCCCCATGATCAGCGATCCGGGCAGCGGCCGGTACTACGCCCGGATCAAGCTCAACGGCACTGCCCCGGAGAGCATCAAGATCACCAATATTGGCGACAAACCCGCCAGCAGCAGCATCGTCAAGCTGGCCAAGCCAAGCACCATTTCCGTCACCAAAGCAACGTTCGACGGGACATCCCTGACAGTCGGCGCCGTATCCGGCGAAGACGGAGCATTGACCGTAACCGACGTAGGTACCCTGGATAATCCCGCTCCGGGCACACCCACCGAGAAGTCCTTCCCGGTCAAAGCACCTCCCGCAAATGTCACCGTGAAGTCCGCTTCCGGCAGTTCAGCGTCCCTGCAGGTCACCGTCAGCGGCGGCACGGCAACCCCGTCGGGACTGGATCCTGTCACTCCGCAGCCGGACCCGGGTCCTGTGGTGGAGACGGGCGGCGGTTCAGGAACCGTCACCCCGGCTCCTGACCCCACCCCCGCCACCACCGCAACAGCCACCGCCGCCTCTCCCACGCTGACCCGTGGCGGCAGCGTCCAGCTGGATGGCAGCGCCTCCACCGGGGCCGCCATCTACAAGTGGCGCCAGGTTGGCGGTCCCGCGGTAACCCTGTCCAGCGACACGGCAGCAAAACCCGTGGTATCCATCCCGTTCTACGCCAAGACCACGGACACGGCGCCCCTGCCGGCTGTCACAGAGGGTGCGGTGCGGATCGAGCTGGTGGTCACCGATAAGGCCGGTGTCAGCAGCGCCCCGGCCTTCGTTGACCTGGCCATCCAAACGGACACCGTGGCCGTTGACCCCGGATCCCGCCACCGCCTCGGGACGGAGATGCGCATTGAAGGCACCTCCACACTGGGCACCACCACCCTGTTGATTCCGGCCACCACCGTGGTGGTCTACGACACCACTCCCGGCCGGCCGGTGACCAAACTCGGTACAGCGCAGGTTGACACCCTGGGCGCCTGGTCCCTGAGGGCCAAGCCCGGACCCAACCGGCAGATCACCAGCGTGTTGGTCCAGACCAGCCGCGGCGGCACTGCAACGGGAGCTGTCGCTACCCGCTAGCCGCTCTGGATGCTAAAAGTCCAGGACCCTGTCCGCTGATGCGGGCAGGGTCCTGGACTTTTGGCTGCCGAGGCTAGGCAGCACACCTTCCAGCCCATAGGCTGATGGCCGAGGTCCGAATCCATGAAGGGGTGCAGAGTGGCAGAAGGAACCAAGGCCGATCCGTGGCGGCTGGTCACCGCCCCGGGATCGTCTGAATACACCATGTACAAGGATCCCGAGGCGGATCCTCCGGCACTGGTCTGCCAGGTAGGCTCCACCACGCTGAAGTATCACCTGCAAGCCATCGAAGACCTGCATGCCTGGCTGGTGGAGCAGGGCGGCTGGGTTCCGCTCGGGGCGGCGGACGAGAACAAGCTGGCACCCGAAGGCAGCGTTGAGGCCTGGGGCAGGGATGAAGCCAACCCCGTGGGCGGCTGGTATGGGCTTCGGAAGGGCTACCGGGGCCGGTTCGGGATGTACCTTCCGCCGTTGCTGGAGGAACTCGGCCTTGCCGAACTCACCCATGACAAGCGCAACAACCTGGTCCGCGCCATCCCGCAGCCCTGATTAGCCCCCCCTCGTGCGCCTACCCGTCCTGCCCTGCCCGGCAATGCGTCCGGCGAAAGGGCAGGCACACTAGCAACGCCCCGGTCTCCCGGACCGGGGCGTTGCTATTGTGCGTTGAAGGACGGGCCTACTTCTGGCCCGTCAGCAGTGTTCCCTGGATCGCCGTCAAAGGCACTGCCCCGTAGTCCCTGGAATCGATGGACACACCGCGGTTGTCCCCCAACACAAAAACGCTGCCGGCCGGCACTACCTCCGGCCCGAAGTACGTGGCATCGATGCGGCTGTGGTCGATGAAGGGTTCTGGAACGGGGACGTCGTCGACGTACAGTTCGGAATCCCGGATGGCCACGGTCTGACCCTCCACTGCGATGATCCGCTTGATGGCCGTGTGGCCGTCAACGGGGCTGGTAAAGGCAACCACCACGCCATTCCGGATCCAGCCCGCCGCGGCGGCTGGCTTGTACAGGAGCACCACGGCGCCCTCGGCAATGGTGGGCTCCATGCTGTCCGAGGCAACGGTGAAGGGTTCCACCAGCCAGGCGCGGGCGGCGAAGATGGCCAGGGCGGGAATCAGCGCCCTGGCCAGGAGGCGGGAGTGCTGTCCCTTCAGGACATGGACTTTTGGCCGCAGCAGGCGGTGGCGTGGAGCCCGCCGCCTGCCGCGGCCAATGATGCGCGCCGTGGTCAGTCCTTCTCGTTGTCCCACGTGGCCTTGGCCGCCGTCATGGGATCATTCGGGTCCCAGTCGCTGTCCTTCAGTCCTACCCGGAATTGGACCATCATGTCGTGGTCCTCGTGCGGGAGGTTATGGCAGTGCATCATGTAAATGCCCTGCTGCGGCGTGAACTTCATCAGGACCCGGACGGTCTCGCCTTCACCGACGTACACCACGTCCTTCGGACCGCGTTCGTGGGCGAAGGGGGCCCCTCCGTTGCGGCTGAGGATCTGGAAGTCCACCAGGTGGATGTGGACGGGATGGAACCAGCCGCCGGAGGAGTTCTCGATTTCCCAGATCTCCACGTCGTTCAGCGCGGGATCGGCGACCACTTTCTTGTAGCCGCTGGCGATGACGTCCTGCCAGCTGTCATCGTTGATGGTCCACAGGTTGGAGCTGTCATTCCGCTTGACCCGGAACTTACGTGTTTTCACTGCCTGCCCCGCTGACAGCGACATGGCCTCGCTCTTCACAAGGGTGGTGGGGATCCGGTTCCAGGTGGGGTCCGAGGTGTCCACCGGCTCGTCCGTGACGTCAAACGCCATGATTTTGTTGGTGAAGTCGTAATCCACATTGTTTTTGTTGGACAGGTTCCGGAGTTCGATCCGCTGCCCGGTCTTGTACTTCCGGAAGTCGATCAGGACCTCGTAGCGCTCCGCACCGCCATGGCGGTAATTCGCCACGCTTTGCGCCGCCGGCATCAGGCCGCCGTCGGTCCCCACCAACACCAGGGGATCCCCCGTGCTGAGCGTCGGCCGCAGCGAGCGGGAGATGGAACAGTTAAGGATCCGGAAGCGGTATACGCGTTTCTGCACCTTCATGACCGGCCACGGCTTCCCGTTGACCAGGATCACGTCGCCCCACAGGCCCGAGTGGGTGTTGTCGTCGTACCCCAGGGACCCGTCGGCGGCGAACATCGCATCACTGACCGTCAGCGCCACATCGTACCGGCCCTGCGGGAGCAGCTGGCGTTCGATCGGATCGTGCATGTGGTACTGCGCGGCAAGGCCGGAATAGGCGTTGAGGGCCGTGAAGTGGACACCATGGTCGTGGTACCAGAGCGTGCGGGCCGGCTGGAAGTTGGGGTAATGGTAGTCCTTATAGAAACCCGGAAGCGTGATGTCGCTGGCGTAGCCGTCGTACTGCGGCAGGGACGCTGACCCGTGCAAGTGGGTGGACGTGGAGAGGGAGTGCCCGTCCAGCGCGTGCTGGGCCGGAAGCTGGTTGCGCACCCTCAAGACGGCTTTTGTGCCCTGGTCAAGGCTGATGGTGGGACCGGGGAACAATCCGTTGTAGCCGAGGATTGGCGTGGTGAGCCGCGGAAGGATGTTGGCCGTGGCGGCCTTCTCCGTCACCCGGTAGTAGTTGACCGGCAACCCGTCTGCAGGGTCGATGCCGGTGGAATAGGGTTCGAGGATCGGGGACTGGACAAAGGATGACTGGAACGGCCGAGGCATATCCCTGTCGCTGAGCCGGCTGGCCGACTTGGCCTCCACCGATCCTGTGGGCAACATGGCAGCCCCTGCTCCCAGGACTCCGAGTCCTCCGAATATTAGAACCTGTCGGCGTGAAATGGTCATGGCCGGCCTCCTTCGTTGTTGTGTCCGACTGTGCCGGAACCAGCTTGGAGATTTCCTGCGCAGGATTTGCGTGCCCTTGGAGAAACCATGAAGGCCGGCGCGCATCCCGGAAATCCGGCGGACACGCTACTTCCCTCCCCGGTGGTGTCCGGCGCCCAGTGACAGCCCTGGTCCTCCTGGCAGTTCCAGCGCCAGGTCGATTGCTTTATCCGGGAGCTCGTACACGAGCGTGGCGTTGATGCTTTCCCCTTGGCGGGCCTTGGCTGGTCCGGGAGAAAACCAGACCGGCTTCCAGGTCCCGGTGCTAAGGGCCGAGACGGTGTACCTGGACGGGTCGAAGGACAGGCCGTCCTGCTCCATCGCAGTCAGCTCCACCAGGATGCGTACCCGGTGCACTTCGTTGCCCGGCGGCTTGGCGAGCGCAGCCGACGGCGTGGGGGGCATCCATCCATCCACTTCGAGGGGTATCACGCCGTGGATGCGTGCCAGCCCGCCATCAAGGCTTCCTGATGCCCCCAGCATGGCAGGAGGCGTCCGCGGGGTGGCCAGCAGGATGCTGGCCAGCAGGGCCCCGACGATCGTGAGCAATATTGCCGGAACAAGATATTTGGTGCGCGTGCGCAATGCTGTTGGTGCCATACCGGCAGTGTCCCCACGGCTCCTAGGGAATCCCTAGGAGCGGGAAAAGGGACCTTCCCCCATCAAGTGAAGAACTTGAGCAAGTCCTGCGCCGTCCTTGATCATCTGCTCACCGGTCCTTGATCAAGGAGGTGCACAGTAGTCCCAGCGAGCGCAGTAGGTGTGTCCTGAATAGTTGAGTACTCATTACTCGTGCGCTCCAAATATCCCGCCCCGTAACGTGCAGCACAGAGTGCCGTTGTGGTCACTCGCTCAGGGTTTCGAAACTGTCAGGCGGGCAGGTTATGCGGATAAATTTCCGGGTGCGGACAGGGCATCCCAGGACCGGGGCCGATGGCGGAGGCGGCGGAACAGCGTTGTTCCGCAAAGAGCCATCGGCCCCTGCACCCTCCCGGCCGCGCCCGGGCTACGCGGCTTCATCCCCTGACCGCGCCGTTGGCAGCGCCCGGTGGGACCAGCAATGACCGTTGCGGAGTACGACGACGAGAGCGCACCGCTGCTGGACGGTTCAGTACTGGACAGGTTGCGTGAGGAGCTGGATGACGACGAAGGTGTGTGGAAGGTATTTATCCAGGACTTCGTTGCCCAGCTGCCGGCCAGGACGGAGAAGCTGCGCCTGGCGCTGACCACAGGAGACAGCGTGGGCGCCATGGTGGCAGTGCTGAGCCTGAAGACTTCGAGCCAGATGGTGGGGGCCGAACGGCTCGCGGACCTTGTGCTTGAGCTGGAGAACCTGCTCCGCGTCGAATGCTCCGGCCGCGACCCTGCTGTTGTCCTGCCTCGGCTCGCGGCAGGCCGCCTGGTGCAGATCAAGGAGTGCGCGCAACAGACCAGGTATTTCCTGCAGCGGCACCTTTAGCGGCCAGGCGTTCCCATGGAGCCCGTTCCGGGCGGAACGGTTTTGCAGGCCGGACCAAAAATGACATCAAGAAACTTGAGCGGATCTTGAGACTTTTGCTCCGGCAGGACCTTAGGATCGGGTCAGTGCCGCTGGCACCGGACTGACGGCTGCCGGACTGGCAGCCCCGACGATTGCGGGGACCGATCGCTGTGTTCAAGTTTGTAAAAGTACTTACCGCTGCCCTTGCCGTCAGCGCAGGCCTGGCACTGGCAGGGGTTCAACCGGTCCAGGCAGCACCAGCGGCCCAGGTTACGCTCAGCCCGGCCACGGGGCCGGCGGGATCTTCCGTCACTGTCAGCGGGGCCGGTTTTAAGGTTTCCACGTCCGGAACGGTCATAGTCGGCTCGGCGACGTTCCCTTTCCGGACGGCCTCCAACGGAGCGTTCAGCACGGCGATCACCATACCGGCGGCCGCAACGGGAAAATTGACCATCACCGCCAAGACCTCCTCCATCCAGGGGTCCTCGGTATTCACCGTGGCTCCCCCGGTGCAGGAGCTCCCGCCGGTCAGCACTGCCCGCCTGCGGTTCGGGGCGGCAACCCCAAATGGGCCCCTGGCCAGCGCTGAGCTGGACGAGGTGGTACGGCTGGCAGGGGAAAGCCCGTCCAGTGTCCTCTTCTACAAGGACTTCCTGCAGGCTCCGCCGATCAGCGAAATGAATGCGGCACGGGCACGTGGCGCAGTGCCGTTGGTGACGTGGGAGCCGTGGGCATGGGGAGGTGGACTGGATCAGCCCGCTTACGCATTGGACAGGATCGCTGCGGGCGATTTTGATGCCCGGATCGTTGAGTGGGGGCAGGCACTGGCTGCTTGGGGTTACCCGGTGCAGCTGAGGTTCGCCCATGAGATGAACGGCAACTGGTATCCCTGGGCAGAGGGCGTCAACGGCAATGGGGCCGGGGACTACGTCCAGGCATGGCGGCACGTGCATGATGTGGTGGCTGCCACGGGCGCATCCAATGTCTCATGGGTATGGAGTCCGAACGTTCCCTATTGGGGTTCCACTGACTTGGCCGGCTTGTTTCCCGGCGCCGGATATGTCGACGTCGTAGCCTTGGACGGATACAACTGGGGCACGTCAGCGTCGTGGAGCGGTTGGGTCTCGCCGCAGGATCTTTTTGCTCCGGGTATTGCCGAACTGAAGGCGCTGGCCCCGGGCCTGCCGATCCTGATCGCTGAGACCGCCTCCAGCGAGGCCGGCGGGTCCAAAGCCGCATGGAACACGGATCTGGTGTCCTACCTCGCGGCCCAGCCGGACGTGATGGGTTTCGTCTGGTTCCATATGCAAAAGGAAGCGGACTGGCGCATTAACAGCAGTGACGCCTCGGCGGCCGCCTTTAAGTCAGCGTTGGCGGCCCGCCGGGCGTCGTAGGGCTTGGGGCCGGTTACGGCCGGGCGGCGGGGTTCCGGCGTACCAGGGCGATCAGTGCCACACCAATGAGCATGATGCCGAGTGCGGTGAGCATGCCGGCTCCAACGTTGAGTCCGGTGTAGGCCAAAGCGGCGCCGGACGCGGGGATGGAGGCGTTCATTCCGTACATTGTTAGTTGATTTCCTCTGCTGTGTATTGCGCTTCCCAGCGGTCGATGCGCCGCCGGGTGATCTTGGTTTTCAGGACGGCGCTCCAGGAAGCCAGGAACCATCCGGAGCGCAGCCACATGAACAATTCCTGCGGGAAGAAGGTGGCCGCGATCAGGATGTCCTTCCAGTCCCTGTGCGGGATCCGCAGTGCCCGTTTGATGTCCAGCGCCACAAACAGGATGGGCACCAGCCACCAGAACAAGACCACGTGGAACACGTTCAGGGCCACGGCCAGGACGATCACGGCGATCCACAGGAGCTTGAGGAAGACGCCCAGCAGGCCCATGGCCTGCTGGGCCCAGTCCCGGAGCGTCAGCCGGTTGACTCCCAGGTCCAGCAGGTCCTCCACCGTGCCCACTTGCCACTTCATCCGCTGGCCCCAGAGGGCTTTGATGGACTTCATGGAATCGGTGTAGGCCCTCACGTCGGGTGAAACCTGGCAGATGTAGCCGAGCTCGCGGATGCGGTAGGTCAGTTCGAAGTCCTCAACCTGGGAGGTGTAAACCCACGGCCCTTCCCTGTCATCCCGGGCGGCGATCTGCCGCAGGACGGCATTGTTGATGGCGCAGCCGGTTCCGGCCAGCACGCTCGTTCGCCCCCGCCGCAAGGCGGTATCGGTCCAGGTGGCAAACTCGGCCTTTTGCAGCCGGCTCAGCAGTCCGGGATCCTGCATGGTGAATTTCGACGACGACCCGCCCAGGAGTGCCCCCGTTTCGTCAGCAAATTCGCGCTCCCAGGCTGCCAGCGCGTTCGGCGGCAGCACGGTGTCCGCGTCCAGGCAGACCACCACGTCAGCATCGGAGGCGTATTCTGCCCAGGCACGGTTCAGTGCCTGGGACTTGCGGTGCTCCAGCCGGGGCAGTTCCATCACCGTGACCGGGTACTTGCGGGCCTCCCATGCCGTGGCATCCGTGCAGCCATTAGGGACCACCACCACCAGGTCCGCAGGCCGTTCCTGGCCCATCAGCCCCTCCAGGGTAGCCCCGATGGAACCGGCCTCGTTATAGGCAGGTACCAGCACCACTACACGCAGGCCCGGACCCGCCGCTTCACGCGTGTGGTCGTCGGCCGTGCGCACCCGCTCCCGCAGGGCAGGCGCGCCGGAACGCACCACTTCTTCAGCTGCCGGGGGCAGGGCAACGGACACGGGAATCTCCTTCTGAATTTCATTCGTCCCAACGGGACGCAAAATCCAGCTAATAGCCCCCGCCGCAGAATTAGCCCCCGGGGCGCATCAAGGTTCAGTCAATTACTCTCAATTCTTCATCAACAGACAAATTCAGGCACCTACACCAATAGTTCGACTTTGCGAAATCGTGCTCCAAAAATAGCTATTTCACTTCCAGAAAACGCGTCTGACCAGCACCTTCTTCGCGCAGCACCGCACTCAAAACCGCGTTGCGGGTAATTTGTGTCACATTATCCCGGGCTATGAAAATAGACCTTTCCTGATTCTTGAGCGTGACCGGCGGTTGCCCTTGATGCATTTCCACTAAATGTAGAGATAGTCGGGCCGGCAGCACTGCCTGCATTTTCAAGGCAGTCCTCAAACGAGGCACGCCAGTAACGCAAAGGACAGCTTTTGGGCACCAGCATGGCCACCACCCCGGGTACAGATGCCCATCACGGATGGCCGCCGGCTGCCCTGATCCTGCGGGCTGCGCGGAACCTCGCGGATGAGACCGGCAGCTCCCGCATCGCCCTGCAGTTCCTCAGCGACTACCTCGACATGCTTCCCGCCCGGTTGCAACGGATACTGCGGGGCCTGCAGGCAAGCGACGTGGAAACATCCATGGACGCCATCCTGAGCCTGAAAATCGCTTCCGCCATGGCCGGGGCATTCGACGTCGAGGCCTGCTGCCATGGCATTGAGGCCCTGATCCGCCGGGAACAGTTCCCTACGGCCCGCGAGGACGCCCTGGCCCTCACCATCAACACCCTCTGCCTGATTAAGAGGACGCCGGGGCTGCTCGCAGGCGCCCAGGACGCCCTGGTGCCGAAAAGTTAGCTCCCGGGCCACCCGTGGCTGTGACGCCGCCAGAGTCCTCCCAATGTGTGGCTTCCCCCAATGACCTGCGGTTCTATCCCATCCTGCTTCCCGGCAGGCATAGGATTTCCCCATGAGGATTGCCGTTGCAGGGGGAACCGGAATTGCAGGGCGCCACGTTGTGGCCGTCGCGAGGGAGCGCGGCCATGACGTGGTCAGCCTCAGCCGTTCAGAAGGGGTGGACCTGGTCAACGGCCGCGGCCTGGTCCAGGCGCTGCAGGGTGTGGACACCGTCATTGACGTTTCCGGCCTCCAGACAATATCCACCAAAAAGGCCGTCGATTTCTTTACCAACGCCACCCAGAACCTGCTGGCGGCGGAGAAGCTGGCGGGCGTCAAACACCATGTTGCCCTGTCCATCGTGGGCATCGACAAAGCTGATTCCGGCCTCTACGCCGGAAAACTGGTGCAGGAGGACGAAGTCAGGCACGGTGGCATTCCCTGGACCCTCCTGCGGTCCACCCAGTTCCACGAGTTTGTGCCCATGACCGTCAATGCCGCTTCTGCAGGCCCGCTGGTTTTCGTTCCCAGGATGTTTACCCAGCCGGTGGCCGCAAGGGAAGTAGCTGTTGCCCTGGTGGATGCGGCCGAGGCCGGGCCGAAGGGCCGCCTTCCGGACCTGGGCGGCCCACGGGCGGAAGTGCTGAAAGCCATGGTGGAGGCGTACCTCGCCAAAACCAGTCAAAAGAAGCGGATCGTCCCGCTGCGCATTCCCGGCACCATGGGGAGGGCGATGCGCAAGGGTGCGTTGATCCCGGTGGCGGGTGCCGCCGTCGGACGCCAGACGTTCCTGGAGTGGCTGGAAGCCGGCGAAGGCCTGTAGCCCGCGAAAAGCCAGGGGGAACGTCCGGCCGGCACCGCCAATCAGGGCATATCACCCGCGCCCCTGGCCGCCCAAGGCACAACTACTTGGTTTCCCACGCGCCCAAATTCGAGTACACGCTACTCGTGCCCCTGCCCCCGCTCCCCCGTTACGTTCGAGGGGCAACGCGCGGATGAACCCGCGCGGGCGCCGTTCATGAGGGGGAACGTCAATGACAGTACCGGTGCAGGGCACCAGCAGAAGAGTGATCAAGTCCGGCGATGGCAACCAGGAAGCCGCTGGCTTCCCCAACGGCCCGGCCTTTGAGCCGTACGGCTTCCTCTTGGACCTGGTCACGGATGCCGACTCCGAAGCGGCATCCCTCAGGCGCCTGGCGGTGGCAGCGTCCGTGGCGCTCACACAGGCCATGGGGGTCCAGGTGGACTGCACCGCAATGCTCGTTGCGGGCCACAGGGCTCCTATCCGCGCGGCGAACAATGGCCGGGCCGCGGGCCTGGGCTACCTGGAACAGGAGCTCGACGACGGCCCCCTGGCCCAGGCCGCGGCGGCAGACACTCCGGTGGTGGTGGAGGGTGCCGCGGCCTCGCTGCGGTGGCGGGCCTACCAGCGCAGGTTCCTTGACGCCGGCTACGGTGAGGTGGTGGCCGTTCCCTTGCGCCTTGACCCCGGCACCACCGCCGCCCTGGCCTTCTTCGCCCCGCTGGACGTGCGGTTCGATGCCGATGCCGTCAGCCACGCCAGGTGGTTCGCCCGGGTTGCGTCACAGAGCCTGAAACTGGCCCTCGAGGTCCGGAGCGTCCGCTCGGCCGGAGATAATTTGAAAACGTTGCTGGAGAGCCGGACGTCCATCGACGTGGCCTGCGGGGTGATTATGGGCCGCAACCGGTGCTCCTATTCGGACGCCTTCGGCATGCTCGCAAGTGCGTCCAGCCACCGGAACAAGCAGGTCCGCGAAGTGGCCGAGGGACTCCTGAAGAACCTCCCCAACGGGACCCCCGGGACACGCTTCGAACTCTGAGTCCGATTTTGCCCGGCAGCACAAGGGGTTTCTGATTTTTGGGCCTGGAATCTGCGGAAAACCACATAGTTACTCTTCCCAGGTTCCCTTTGGGCCCGGCATCCGTATTATTCATCCATGTGGACTAAACAGCATCAGTCGTTCTGCAATGCCTGCGGCAGAAGCACCAAACACGTCACACATTTCCAGAAGGACGCCACCGGCGCCCTGATCGCCGATGCCCGGTGCACTGAGTGCCCTGAGTCCTCAGAGGTGGCCGCCTAGGACCGTCCGGCCGCGGCTGCCAGTTCCCGTTCCACCTTCCGTTCCGGCTCGGGTGCAGCAGTGGAGCGGCCGACGGCGGCATCGAGCCTTTTGTTGGCCCAGCGGCGCACGGGCGTTTCCACCACGCGGAAGGATGCGTAGGCGAGCAGTACCGTGACGGCTGCAGCCAGCGGTACGCGAAGCCAGAGTGACGGGACCAGCGGCATCAGCAGCAGGTAGACGGGCATGTGCCAGAGGTACAGGGCGTAGGAGAGGTCCCGCCCGGGGCCAGCAAGCCAGGGATGGCTCAATATCCGTGCGGTGAAGCCGGCCGGGGACAGCACCAGCCAGCCGGTGGCCAGTGCCGCCAGCAGTGCCAGCGCGGTGGGCCCGGCAGTCCAAAAAATGCTGAACCAGAGGCCGGGGGTTTCCGGTTCCTTCAGCAGGAAGACGGCGGCCAGCAGGACAAGGGATGCGGGCGGCCCGGCCCATCTCGCTGCGGCAAGCAGCGACGCGTGGGACCGGGATCCCTGCCGGACAACCGTGAGGACCAGCGCCAGGGTGCATCCGATCAGCAGCTCATCGGCCCTGGTGTCCGGCCCGTTGTAGAGCCGGTTCAGCGGCGCCCCGGCCAGGACCAAAAAGAACCGCTCCAGCAGGAACGCCGCGGCCAGGCCGGCGGTGATCCAGGCTACCGTCCGCACCTTCCAGAACCGCAGCAGGACCAGGAGGAGCAACGGCCATACCAGGTAGAACTGTTCCTCCACGGCGAGAGTCCAGGTGGGGCCGAGGGTTTCACCGGTGATGGAGCCGCCGAACGTCCCAAAATGCGCCAGGTTCATCACGTATCCGGCGGCGGGCAGGACGAAGCCTTCCTGGCCGCCCCACTTCGACGCCGGAAACACCACGCCTACAGTGACAACCACTGCGCACACCGCCAGGAGCGCGGGCCACAGCCGGGCCAGGCGCTTGGCGTAGAAGATGCCCAGGCGCAGCCCGCCGGTGGCGAGGTACTCCTTCATGATCAGGAGGGTGATCACAAAGCCGCTGAGGGTGAAGAAGACGTCCACACCGATGGATCCGCCAGGGGCCAAGCCCGTGGCCGCATGGAAGAGGAACACAAACGCCACGGCAATGGTCCGCAGCCCGTCCAGGGCGTGTTTGCGCCCGGAAATAAGCCCGGATGGGGGCACGTCCGGACGTCCGGGAGCTGACACATTTCCACTGCTTGACGTAAAAACCACTAAGCAAGCATATATAACGTTTCCATAACTGCGCTGGGTGCAGGCTGGGCGGAACCTCCGAAGCCACACCTTGGAAAACACTAGGACTGCCCTTGGCAACGGCTGCAGGGTTCCCCCAACATCCGCCCAATACCGTTCCAGCATGAGAGCAACCACAGTACCGCTGCACACCCTGGTTGGCCCCGAAACCGGCGGGACTTTGCCGCTGGCGGGCTTCCAGGAACCTGCCCGGCCCCTCCTGGACAGCGTCCCCCTCCTGGACCATGCCGTCCTGGACAAGCTGCGCGCGGACCTGGACAACTATGAGGAAGTGTGGCGGGTGTTCGTCCAAAACTTCGTCGCCGCCCTCCCCCTGAGGATCGACAGGTTGCGGCTGGCGTTGACCACCGGAGATCTCCCGGATGCCATCGATGCTGTCCTCAGCCTCAAGACCGCGAGCCTGCAGGTAGGGGCCGAACGCCTTGCCGGCCACGCCCGGGATCTGGAACTGGCGGTGCGTGAAGGTACCCGTGACCGTGACCCGTCCGGCGTCCTGCCCTGGCTCGCTGCGGACCACCTGCCGCAGATCAGGCAGCGTGCCGGGCAGACTACCTACATCCTCGAAGCGCACCTCAAAAGGGCCAGCGCAGCTTCCCCGTCAGAAACGCGCGCAGCCAGCTGAAAGGCACCTCCCCATGACAACTGCACGCCACCGCACTTCCGCAAGGACCGCTGCCGCCTTCAGCGCGGCAGCCGGACTCCTGCTGGCCGGCGCAGGCCCGTCCTTCGCGCACGTCAGCGTGGATCCGTCGTCGCCCGCTGCCGGCGGCTACTCGCAACTGACCTTCCGGGTTCCCAACGAGTCGGCCACGGCCAAGACCACCAGGATTGCGGTGGCGCTGCCCGCCGGAACTCCGTTCACATCGGTCTCCGTCAAACCCCTGGAGGGCTGGACCGCAGAGATCACCGAGGCCGCACTGCCCTCCCCCGTGACCATCGAGGGTGCCACCATCTCCAAGGCGGCCTCCGCCGTCACCTGGACAGCGGACGCGGCCCACCAGCTGGGCCGGCGCGAATACCAGAGCTTTTCGATCTCGGTGGGCCGGCTCCCCGCGGCCGGAACCACAGTGGCCCTGCCTGCAACCCAGTGGTACTCGGACGGAACGGTGGTGGACTGGGCAGATCCGGCAACCCCCGGCCAGGAGGAACCGAAGCACCCGGCGCCCTCGTTTGTCACCACAGCAGCCCAGGACGGCCACGGCCCCGCGGCCCCGGCCGAACCGGAAGGGCTGTCAGCAACCACGGAGGTGTCACCCGCCGCGGACAACACCCTTGGCCTGGCCGGCCTGGGTACCGGAATCCTGGGCCTGGCGCTGGGAACCGCGGCCCTCGTCCGTACGCGGGCGCCGCGGAAACCGCAGCCTAGCGGGATACAGCCGGGGACTCGTCGTCGGCCGCTATGAGGATGTTGCCCTCGCTGATGGACTCGGAGAGGACGTCGTGCTCCACGGCCGTGGCCAGCGGCTTCTCCTTGACGAAAAGCAGCACGACGGCGGCAATCAGCGCCAGCGGGACCATCCAGATGAAGATGGGGGTCAGGGCGTCGTTGTAGGAGGAGATGATCAGCTCCCGGATCTCCGCCGGCAGCTGGTTGACCAGCGCGGGGGTGAGCGAGTTCGATCCGCCGGGGGCGTTGCCGCCGGATGCGGAGGCCGGCATGCGCTCGGTGAGGAGTTCGGCGAGGCGGCTGGCGAACAGGCTACCCACCACCGCTGAACCCAGGGTGGCGCCGATCTGGCGGAAGAAATTGTTCGACGCCGTCGCGGTGCCCACCTCGCGCAGGGCGAAGGAGTTCTGGACCACCAGCACCAGGATCTGCATGCTCAGGCCCAGCCCGAGGCCCATCACGGCAAGGTAGGCGCAGATCTCCCAGAGCGGCTGGCCGGGTTTGAGGGTGGAGAGCAGCACCAGGGCCACCGCCACCAGCAGGGAACCGGCGATGGGCATCCATTTGTACCGGCCGGTCCGGCTGACCAGCTGGCCGGATCCCACGGAGGCCACCAGGAGGGCACCCATCATGGGAATCATCAGCAAGCCGGATTCGGTGGCGTTCACACTGAAGGCCATCTGCAGGTAGGTGGGCAGGTAGCCGATGGCGCCGAACATGGCCACGCCGATCAGCAGGCCGGCGAACGTGGAGAGGTTGAAGTTCAGGTCCTTGAAGAGGTGCAGCGGAATGATGGGTTCAGCCGTGCGCCGCTCCACCAGGACGAACGCCACGGCGCTGGCCACGGTGCCGGCGATCAGGCCGATGATGATGGGATCGGACCATTCGTACTTGCTGCCGCCCCAGGTGGCGAACAGCACCAGGCAGGTGGTGGCGATGGCCATCAGCACCATCCCGCCAAGGTCCAGTTTGGGCTTGCCGGAGTGCTTGGGCAGTTTGAGGAAGAACGCGGCTCCGGCCAGGGCCAGCAGGCCCAGCGGGATGTTGATCCAGAAGACCCAGCGCCAGCCCGGACCTTCGGTGAACCAGCCGCCCAAAAGCGGGCCGGCCACGGAGGCGATGGCGAAGACGCCGCCCATCATGCCCATGTATTTGCCGCGTTCCCGGGCCGGGACCACGTCGGCGATGACCGCCTGCGAGAGGATCATCAGGCCGCCGCCGCCCAGGCCCTGGATGACGCGGGCGATGATCAGCACACCCATGTCGTTGGCGAGCGCACCCACCACGGAGCCGATCATAAACAGCAGGATGGCAGCGATCAGGAGTGATTTGCGCCCCATCAGGTCACCGAGCTTGCCGTAGATGGGCATGCTGATGGTGGAGGTGAGGATAAACGCGGTGATCACCCAGAGCATGTCGCTGACGCCGTGGAGTTCGCCCACGATGGTGGGCAGCGCGGTGCTCAGGACGGTCTGGTTGAGGGCGGAGAGCAGCATGGAGAGCATCAGGCCCACAAAAAGCAGCACCATGTGCTGCTTCTGCGGGGCCTGCGCTGTTTCGGGCGGAGGGGCCGTGGTCATGAGAGTTTCCTTTGCAAGTGGTGGAAGAGCGCCACCGCGGGCGCTAGGTCTTCGGGAGTGAGCCCGGTGGCGGGATCGAAATCGGTGGATTTTGCCCGGAACTTGGCGGGGACTGCCGCGAGCATCACGGTCATCCGCGCGGTTTCCTCCGGGCTGAAGCCTCCAGCACCTGCGGCCCAGTCCGGGTCACGGCTGAAGTGGCCGGCCACGGCCTGGCACACCAGGGCTTCGGCCTTGGCCATGTACTCCATCTGCCGCGCGAACAGGTGCGGGTGCCGCTTCAGGATGAGCCGGCGCCGGGCGTTGTCCGTGTCCCGGATGGAGGAACGGGCGACGGCGACCAGCAGCAGGGTGACCTGCTCCAGCAAGTCTTGTGCCCCGCCCAGTTTCGCCGCCTCAGCCGCGTCCAGGACCGGCTCGTGGAGGCCGAGCACGGCGTCCTCTTTCGACGGGAAATAGTTGAAGAATGTCCGGGGCGAGACCCCCGCGCTCTCCGCGATGGCCTCGACAGTGGCGTGCTCCAGGCCGCGCTGCTGTGCCAGCGAGGCTGCGGCTTCATGGATGGCAGTCCAGGTTTCGACCTTTTTGCGCTCACGAAGGGAGGGGGAAGAAGTGGGGGGCATGCGTTTATTTTTGCATAACTGCAAAGATTGCACAACTGCATGTTTTTCAGGACCGGGCAGATGCCAAAGCGGAGAAAAGCTCAAGATCGACACAATAAATCCCGATGATGGACATATGCGCTTCCGCCAAGTGACTTGGCTTCCTAGAGTGGCTGTAAGCGCAGCAGGAACTACTACGTCAAGGGGGACGGGATGGCCTCGGATAGTCCGCTCGCGGGACAAGAAGCACCGAGCGTGGAGCGGCCAAGGGCATCCCCCGTCCCCGCTCCGCCCAAGACACGCCTGGAAAGACCCTGCGCAGCGCAACAGAGCAGGCCTTCCAGGAGCCGGGAGCATGAGGTGCGTCGGCTGATCATCGACCTGGCCGCGCTTGCCGCCAAACATCGCCCCGCCGTTGCCTAGGAAGTCCGTTCCCCCCTGCCGGCCGACGTGTCGTTTCGCTGCGAATGGTGAAGCGGGCAGTTAGGCTGGGCTACACAGACTCTGGGGGGAGAGTAGAGATGAAGCCAATCACTGTTGACGGCGGCAAGGGCACGTTGGAACTCGGTGACGACGGGGTTTTCCACCTTGTGTGGAAGCCGGGAACCGTACTGGTGGCCGCCGATGTACACGCGGCGATGGCAAAGCTTAATGAGCTTGCCGACGGTGCCGAGTACCCGATGTTGATCGATATGGCGAACACCCAGGCTGTGACGCGTCAGGCCAAATCCGTCTTCAGCCACAAGTGTGCAGCTTCACGAATTGCCCTGCTTGGCTCGAGCCCGGTCAACCGTGTCATTGCCAACTTCGCCATGGCACGGCGCACCCTCCCGTGTCCCACCCGGTTTTTCACCTCCCGCAATGAGGCCCTGTCCTGGCTTCTTCCGGCGCCCGTGCCGCGTCCCGACCACGGCTTGTAACGCCGATTGCCGTTCCCGCGCGTGTGGATCCACAGGTGATGGGTGCCTTTACGCAAAGGGAAAGCCCCTCCTGGGAGGGGCTTTCAACGTAGTGGTCAATTGTCTTCTGATGTAGGTCAGCGGTGATGCACTCCCCCTTCCCGGACGCCCCGGCGCCCATCCGGACTATGACAAGAACTGACTCTAATCAAGCGACCGGGGCCAGTAAATGGCCTGGGCAAAGGAAAGTCGATGGAGATTCTCCGCCCTGCTCAGAGGCGGCGGGCAGCGGACAAATGTTGCGGCTAGTCCAGCGGAGTGGCGTCGCGCCAGTAGGACGTTGCCACGGTTTCACCCTCCTGGCGGCGGCCGCCATGGAGGACGCCCGGAAGCGTCGGCTCCTCGGTTGGCGAGGGGAGGCGGAAGATGGAGAGTTCGGACATGTCCAGAAGGCGTCGGCCTCCGGTCACAGTGTCCAAAATCCAGAACAGCCCGCACTCCGGCATCGTGTCCGTGACCGGGCCTCGATGGACCAGGATGTCCTTATGGAAGGCTTCGATGCCGTCGCCTGACGCGAGTTCATCCGTTGATTCCACAACCACACGGCCGTTGCTTGCCATGACTGTCCTTTCCGGTTGCCGAGACTTCTCCCCACCTCCAGTTTTCCGTCCCAAGGTGGCGGCGAGGTGTCATTAAGGTGATGTTTCCCTGACAACCACTTGGCCGGGACGGGGAGTCCTGTTTACTGAGTCAGTCGGTTCCAGGCTTCCAGGAACTTCCCGGCAAGGTAGGCGTGCCCGGCGGTGTTGGGGTGGGCGCCGTCGGCATCATAATTCGGGCTGTTCGCGGTGGTGAACCATCCGGCCTCGACGGCGTCAATGAATGGAGCGCTGGCCGCCGCGGCACCGTCCCGGACAGCGCTGTTCACGCGGCGCAGGTCCTCCCCGAGGGGTTGCGGTGCGGACGGTCCCAGCACCACCACCTGGATGCCCGGCCAAAACCTGCGCGCCGCTTCGATGGTCTGCGTGGCGGCTGCTTTGACTTCGTCCGGATTGGCGATCTGGGAGTCGTTCTGGCCGCCCTGGAGAATAAGGACATTGGGAACAAAAGCGGGGTTCGCCGCGATGTTCCGCAACCGGACTTCGTACTCACCGCCCTGATCGTCCCGGGCGCCACCGCCCCAGGCGAACCCTGTCCCGCCCACCCCGTCAATATTGGTGGGATATCCGAGCTGCCCGGCAACAAGGTAGGCCCACCCCTGGTCCGGCCGTCCCGCACCGACGCCGGCTGTGTAGGAATCGCCAAGAATCAGCACCACGGGCTCGGCGGGCAGCTCGATTCCCGGTGCCTGGGATGTTGCGCTAGCAGTAGCCGTAGGAGAGGCAGTCGCCGTCCCCGCGGGAGTGGCGGTGGCTGACGGAGTAACGCTGCTCGTGGCGGCCGGCATGCTTGGCGCCGGCGGGAGAGCCTCATCCACGTTGCGCGGACCCATCAGGGCGATGGCCGCCACCCCGAAGGCAGCCACTGCCAGCACAAAGAGCGCAGCGTATTTGATCCACTCCTGTTTGCTGATGCTGGGGCGCCCGCCGTTCCTTGTCACCCGGCACATACTACCGGCGGGAACGGTCCAGACCTGTTTCCACGGCCCGGGTGACCACCCCCCTTAGTGAGGCGTACGACGGCGGCGCGCGGCCGCCGTCGTACGCTCACTTTCCCGAGGCGCGAGTTTTGAGCTAATTAGGTCCTCTCCCAGATAGCGACCCAGTCAACGTAGACATGGCCGCTGGTTTCGGGCGCCGGGCAGCTTGTTAGGCAGGCCTCCGTCTGCATGATGTAGTGCATTGGTGTGGCCGGTACGCCTCTGGCGGCTACACCGATGGAAACTCCATCGAGGAAAAATTCGATCCGCCCGGGACTCCACTCAGTGGTGGCTGTGTGCCATCCTCCATGGGGAACGTTTGGACGAAAGACTTCAAAGTGATGCCCATCTGGGCCGACGTAATGCCAAGCCGCATAAATGACCTTGCCCAGGTCCCCCTCCGGAAAGTCGATCTCCCCGTCCTGTGGCCACTGCTTGCTGTCGGGCCACAGCAACCATGCCAACTTGAATCCCGGGAGGACATCGGCCTTGAAGCGCACAGAGTAGCGCCCGTACACCTGGCTGTTCCAGGGCCGCTGGGTAGCTCCCCCAACTATGGGGGATGGTGCGGCGCCCATGGCCACGCCATTTTCCGAATGGAGGAACATGTCCAGGGCGCCGTTATGGACACTCAGGACCTTCGATGGGAAATACCCGGATGTCCGGGCGCCCTTTGGCTGCTGTTGCGCAGCCGTATCGGGCGTGCCATCGAAGTAGTTCGCGCTCCAGCGTGTGCCGTAGATGCCTGGAAAGCCACCAAGTCCAACGTCGCCGTCGTTGAAGTCCTCCGCGAAGACCTGCCTCCACCCGGGCAGGTCGCCGACGGGCATGGCATCGGAGGCAGGCAAGGGCGCGGATTCCGGAACAAGCTCGGGAGCCGGAGCTGGGATTTCAATAGTCGGTTGTGCAGCACTTGGAACTGGGTCCGCGGGAACCGGAGTCGCCGTTTCAGCATTTTGTGTGGGCGCTGGACTTTCAGTTTGGCTGGGTGCTGCGCTTGCCGTATCAGCACTTTGGCTGGGCGGTGGACCTTTCGTTTCCCCGTCAGGGGTGGGCGCTGAATAGGAAGCAACGCCGATGGTGCCGCAGGTGAGAGCGAACATGGCTATTAGCAGGACGAGGATCCGGGTCCTCGTATGGCGCTGACGTTTATCCACGGTTGTCACTTCCTCCGAAAGGAGCTGGTGCGTTTTGCCGCGGCCGACAGCAACGCCCAGCTCTGGATCCGGCTGAGGCGGCTCCCCTGGATGTAGATCCCCGCTTGCATAGTTGTCCTCCCATGCATGGTCCGGCAGGGAACCTCAAGCGAAACCGTTGTGCGGCGCCCGCATCCCCCTGTCCGGTCCACCCTATGAGGGGCGCCATAGCCGGTCATGAGTACCGGGTACTCGTTTTTCCGCGTGCTACCTGAGAGCGACTACTCGGTTTACTCGGTTTTTTCGGTTAGACATCGGGACTTCACCGGGCCCGAGATTCGGCCCATGCCCCTGCCTGGAAAGGAGAAAGCCCCTCCTAAGAGGGGCTTTCCACGTAGTGGTCATGTGTCTTCTGGTTTATATCAGCCTTGATGCACTGCCCCCTCTCCAGACGCCCCCCGGCGTCCATCTGGACTATGAACTCTAATAACGGGTCCGGGGAGAGTAAAGGGGTTGTGCTAAGTAATTTCCGCTGACATCCATTTAGCCGGCACTCTCCGCTGATGAGAGCCTGAACAAAGGAATGTTCCAGAAACTAAGTAGCAGAATGTGTCGTTATGGCCCCTGATAACGGCACTTACTGCTACCTACTTCCAGACCTGTCACGGCACCTGTCGGCCACCCGTCTGTAAACTGGCGGAGGCTGCGCGAAACGTTCGCGTAAACGATTCCCTGAGGACGGCGACATGACGACGATGGTAAAAGTGGCCAAGCTTGCCGGCGTGTCCATCTCCACCGTCTCGCACGTCCTTAACGGCACCAGGCACGTCAATGATGAGACCCGGCAGAAGGTCCTAAAGGCCATCGAGGAAACGTCCTACCGCCAGGACGCGCTGGCCCGCGCCATGCGCCGGTCCCGGACTGACAGCATCGGCCTCATAGTGTCCGACGGCGGCGAGCCGGCTTTTGCGGAAATGATCCGGGGCGTCGAGGAGACAGCCGCCAGCCAGGGAGTCACCTTGCTGCTGGCCAATTCCGCCGAGGATCCGCAGCGCGAGGCGCGGGCCGTCCAGGCACTCCTGGAGCGCCGGGTGGACGGCCTCATCCTGGCCCGCGTCGCAGGCTCCGGCCTGGACGCCATCAGCGAGTTTGCCAACCACGAGACTCCCCTGGTGCTGATGGACCGGCTGTCCGACGACCCCTACGACCAGGTGGGCGTGGAAAACCGCGAGCCCATCAGGGAACTGGTGCAGCACCTCACTGCCCAGGGCCACGAACGGATCCTGCTGATAGCCGGGGACACCCGGGTTGCCACCCTGCGGGAGCGGCACGAAGCCTTCACCGAAGCCATGGCGGCCGCCGGCATCCCCGCGGCAAAGCAACTGACCGTCTCAGCTCACGACTCCAAGGAGACCGACGCCGGAATCCGCAAGGCCTTGGGAGCGGCTAAGCCACCAACGGCCGTCATAGCCTGCAGCACGGTGCTCGCCGCCGCTGCGCTCCGGCAGATCCAGCAGCGTGGCCTGCGCATGCCCGACGAAATTGCCTTCGCAGTCTTCGACGGCTTCGCTTATGCGGACCTGTTCGAACCCCAGCTCACCACGGTCCGCCAGCCGGCTTTCGATGTGGGCTCCACGGCGGCCGAGCTCCTGGCAAAGCGGATCGCAGACAAGTCACGTGAACCGGCCATCGTCCGCCTCGCCCCCGTTATCGAATACCGGGCGTCCACCGGCCCAGCTCCCGCCTAGCCCAGGCTGACGGACTTCGCGTCCGGACCTTCTGAGCCGGTCCGGCTACCGCTCGCATCGTTCACTTCCACGAGCAGGTTGGTGTGGACAGTTACCCAGCCGTCAGCTTCCAGCGGGCGGTGGTCGAACTGGTCCGGAACCAGGACTACCAGCCTGCCTTCCGGGTCGGAAAGGCTGGTGAGCGCATCCCGGCCGTCGATGAGCTGCCCGCAGCTGGCGTTCCACCCGCCGTCCGGCAGGACGCGCTCAGTGATGAGACAAAAGCCGGTACTGTCGAGCCGGTCCGGTGCCACGAAGTAGTTGCTGTTGTTGTACTCACCTAGGTACCGGACATCCTCCAACCACACCTCTTGCTCCAGGTCCGAATAATCTCCCGCAAGCACGTCCTGATCGGTCGGTGCCTGTTCCAGAACATCAAGTGTTCCCGGCTGGGCGAGGAAAAGCGCGGACCAGAGAAATGCCAGGCCCACCCAGGTACCCAGGCCCACCGCAGCGGCCAACGCGATGATGAGCTTCCATCCGCGGGTCAACGGTGTGACGCCGGGATAGGCGGTGGTGAAGTAGCCGGGTGTATCCATGCTCTGCCCCCTCAGGCTGGTTGGTCCCTGTGTAGGCTACACCGGCTTGAGGACCTTTCGCTGCGGGCGGGAATCCGCCGTGAACCCGGACCCGGGTCCGCCCGCAGGAAACCGCTGTTCAAAAAACTTCAACGTGACCCATTGCACATCGAAACGTTTGTCTCTACTATCGAAACGTTCGCGCAATCGTTTCGCTAGAGGGAGTCACAGTGGCAACCATCGTCGATGTCGCATCACTTGCCGGCGTATCGACGTCCACGGTGTCGCACGTCCTGAACGAAACCAGGCACGTCGAGCCGGAAACCAAAAAGCGTGTAATGAGCGCTGTGAAGGCCACAGGCTACCGGCGTGACGTGCTGGCCCGCTCCATGCGCCGCGCCAGGACCGACTCCATCGGACTGGTGGTCTCCGATGCCGGTGAACCGGCATTCGCAGACATGGTGCATGGCGTGGAGGAGGCGGCTGCGCACAACGGCCTCTCCCTGCTGCTGGCCAACTCGGCGGAAGATCCCGCCCGGGAGCGCGCAGCGGTGGAAGCCCTCCTGGACCGCCGGGTCGATGGCCTCATCCTCGCGCGGGTGGCGGGGTCAACCGCCGGACTATTGGAGCGGATCAGGAAGGAAAATAAGCCGCTGGTCCTGCTGGACCGGCTGGCGGACCTGGGCGGGGACCAGGGGCAGGTGGACCAGGTTGGCGTCAACAACCAGGCCGCAATGGCAGCCCTGGTTGACCACCTCACGTCCCAGGGCCACGAGCGGATCCTACTCGTTTCCGGGGACCTGCGGGTGTCTTCGCTCCGCGAGCGCTATGACGGTTTCCGGGCCGCCATGCTCACGAAAGGCATGGCAGTACCACCCGAACTTCTTTGCGAAGGCACAGTCACTGCGGCAGCCACGTTCGACCGTGTCCGGCCGCTGCTGGCCACCCCCTCAGGACGTCCGACGGCGATCCTCGCCTGCAGCACCCTCCTGGCGGCAGGTGCGTTGCGGGCTGTGCAGCACGAAGGACTCCGGGTGCCTGGCACCATGGCCTTCGCGACGTTTGACGGCTTCACCTACTCGGACCTGTTCCAACCACAAATAACCACCGTGCGCCAGCCCGCGTTCCAGCTGGGTGAGAGCGCGGTGAGTTTACTTTTGCAGCGGCTCGAGAACCCCGCTGCGCCCGCCACTATCCTCCGGCTCGAGTCCCGGATCGAGTTCCGCCGCTCTACCAGCAACAGCTCCACCGACTAACCCAAACAAACCAACGTCGCATCCCACCAGCGCACCTCCCCCGGGCGCAGCATGCAAAGGAGCATTCCATGAGAAAAACAGTCCGCACGACCCTGGCCACAGCGGCAACCGCTGCCCTGCTGGCCCTCACAGCCTGCGGCAGCGGCACGGATGCAGCCACGCCGGCGGCGGACGGTCCCTACGCCGCTCCGGCCAAGGACATCACCGCCAGCATCTCCGTTTCCAACTGGGGCGATCCCGGCGACAAAGCCGTCTATGACGGCGTAGCCGAGCGCTTCAAGGAGAAGTATCCCAACGTCACGGTGAACAACAACTTCACCCCGATCACCACCTGGACCGAGTACGTTAACAAGCTCGTCACGCAGGCAGCAGCCGGGCAAGCGCCGGATGTCATCAACATCGCCACCGAGGGCGTCGAGCTGGGCCTGGCCAACGAGCTGTTCACACCCCTGGACGGCTTCCTCAAGAACGATCCGGAGGCCAAGTCCCTGCGCGAGGACATCGACCCCAAGCTCCTCGAAGGCTTCAGCAAGGACGGCTCCACGTATCTGATGCCCAACACGTTCAACACCATGGTGATCTACTACAACACCAAGATGTTTGCGGCCGCCGGGATTGAGCGCCCCAGCGACGACTGGACCTGGGACGACTTCCTGGAGATCTCCAAGAAGCTGACCACCGGCTCAGGCGCGGACAAGGTGTACGGGTTCGCCATGCCGTACTACTCCTTTGGCATCACCCCGTGGCTGTACTCCAATGGCACGTCCGTGATGAGCGATGATCTGGACAAGGCCCAGCTCACCGACGAGAAGGTTAAGGAAACCGTGGGCTGGGTCCGGGACCTCGTCACCAAGCACGGTGTATCCCCGCAGCCGAAGGGCTCCGACCCGTACCAGCTGTTCCCCGCCGGCAAGGCGGCCATGACCGGCGCCGGGCACTTTGTCACCGGCGGCTTCGAAAAGGCCGGCTTCAGCGACTACGACATCCTTCCGTGGCCGAAGGGCACCACCAAGTCAACCGTGTTCGGCGCCGGCGCCTTCGCAGTCTCCAAAGCGTCCAAGAACAAGGAGCTGTCCTGGGAGTTCATCAAGATGCTCACTGACCAGCAGACCCAGAAGAAATGGGCCGACGCCGGCGCCGCTGTCCCGTCCACCAGGACCGCCGCTTCGTCCCCGGATTTCCTTGCCTCCCCGGAGCACGCCGAAGAGTTCTACAACTCACTTTCCTACGCGAAGCCGGTAGCGGCTCCGCGTGCCTACAACGTGCTGGATCCGGCGTTTATGCGGGCCATGGACGAGATCATGTCCGGCCAGGACATCGGCGCCTCCCTTCAGAAGGCCCAAAAGGATGTTGAGGAGGCGTTGCAGCAGTGACCCTGATCGTCCCCCAAACTGAGCTGCCGCCCGCGCCCCCGTCCGGGCGCGGGGGCCGCCCCGGGCATCGAAGCGCCGCCCGCCGTCGGGAAGCCCTCACCGGCTACCTGTTTACGGCACCCACGGTGATCGGCTTCCTGGTCTTCGTCCTCGGCCCGCTCATCGCGGCCCTGTACCTCAGCCTCACCAAGTACAACATCCTCACGGCACCAAAGTTCATCGGACTGGACAACTACGTCCGGATGTTCCGGGATGAGCGGCTTGCCACGACGTACGGCAACACCGTCCTCTACGTGGGCGCCGCCGTCGTACTGATCAACGGGTTCGCGCTCCTGTTCGCCGTGCTGATCAACCAGCGGCTCCCCCGCGCGTTGACCTACGTGTTCCGCTCCGCCTACTTTTTCCCGTACCTGGTGGCGCTGGTGTACGTGTCCATCATCTGGCAGGCGCTCTTCCAGAAGGACACGGGCATCCTGAACTACTACCTCACCGCCATGGGCGGGGAACGGATCGACTGGCTCAACAGCCCGGAGTTCTCCAAAGTGTCAGTGGTCATCGTGGACACGTGGCGGAACGTCGGCTTCGCGATGCTGATCTTCGTGGCCGCCCTGCAGGAAGTCCCCAAGGACATGGTGGAGGCCGCCCGGATGGACGGCGCCAACGAGTGGCAGATTTTCCGCCGGATTGTCCTGCCGATGATCAGCCAGGCAACTTTCTTCAACATCACCATCACTATCATCGGCGCGTTCCAGATCTACGAATCGATCATCGTGCTCACCCGCGGCGGCCCCGGCGATGCCAGCCGCAGCGTGGTGATGTACATCGCCGAAGTGGCCTTCAACAAGTTCGACATGGGCTACGCCTCAGCCATCGCGGTGACCCTGTTCCTGATCATCATGCTGGTGACCATGGTGCAGTTCCGCCTCAGGAAATCATGGGTGAACAATGAGTAACGCCGTCCTCCCCTCCCGCACCCTTTCAGGACAGGACGTACGACGGCGGCGGCGCGCCGGCGTCGGGAAGTCCATTTCCGTCGGGCTGCTTGTCCTGGGCGCCGTCGGAATGATCGCCCCCTTCCTGTGGATGTTCACCACGTCCCTGCGGGACGCCGGCCACGCCTACGACCTGCCGCCGCAGTGGCTGCCCACCGAATGGGACTGGGGAAACTATGCCGCAGCAGTCAGCGGGCCGGTGCCCATCCTGCGGAACATGTTCAACAGCGCTGTCATAGCGATTGCCGTCAGCGTCGGCATGATCATCACCGCACCGATGGCCGGATACGCCTTCGCCAAGCTGGAATTCCCGGGCCGCAACTCCATCTTCGTGGGCCTGCTGTCCTCGCTGATGGTGCCGGCGCAGGTGACCATCATCCCGCTGTTCCTGCTCATGCGGAGCTTCGGCCTGCTGGACAACCCGCTCAGCCTGATCCTGCCCGGCATCACCGGAGCCCTGGGCGTATTCCTGCTCCGGCAGTTCTTCCTGGGCCTGCCCCAGGAGATCATCGACGCCGCCCGCATGGACGGGGCAACCGCCTGGCAGACCTACCGGCTGATCGCCCTTCCCCTGGCCAAAAACGCGGTCAGCACCCTCGGTGTCATCACCTTCCTGGGCAGCTGGAACGCCTACTTCGCCCCGTCCATCTTCCTCAACAGCACCGATACCGCCACCCTCCCGCTGGGCCTGGTCCTGATGCTCGGCCCCTACGGCGCCGGCAACGTGGCCCAGGTGATGGCAGCGACCACTATCGCCATCGCCCCGGCACTGATCGTCTTCCTTGTGGCACAGCGCTGGATCATCGCCAGCCTCACCCAGTCAGCCGTCAAGGGCTAAACCACCAACTCTTTTGAAAGGTACATCTACCATGGCAACATCGCCGCGCTCCGGCCTGCTCTCAAGCCTGACCAAGCTCTCCACGGCCCGCACCGCCCGAGCCTCCAGCTGGGACCAGACCGGCCGCAACCGGGACAACTGGATCATCATGCCCGGAGAGGAACGCGTCCTGGCGGACCTCGAAGGCCCCGGCGCCATCACCCACATCTGGATGACCCAGTCCTGCCGCATCCAGCCGGGGCCGGGACAGATCTCACCGGAACTGGTGGGTGTCCCCATGCTGGAAATCCACAACGCCCTGGGTGTCAGCTGGGAAGTGGTGGACCCGGACTATTACCGCAAGATCGTCCTGAAAATGTACTGGGATGACCAGGAAACCCCGAGTGTCATCGCACCCTTGGGCGACTTCTTCGGCCTGCTCAACTCGCTCTCCGGCTCCTACGACTCGCTGCCGCTCTCCGTCTCCGCCAAAGAACCTGAACTGAACACCTTCGGCGGCAGCGCGGCCTTCAACAGCTACTTCGAGATGCCGTTCAACTCACGGGCCCGGATCGTCGTCGAAAACCAGAACGATATCCCCTACCTGCAGTACTTCTACATTGACTACGAGCTGTACACCGAGCCCCTCCCGGAAGACACCGCGTACTTCCACGCCCACTGGCGCCGGCAAAAGCCCAACGCCGGCTGGGGCCCGGACCTGCAGACTAACAGCATCGAAGTGGCCATCCCCAACCTCACCGGCGAGGACAACTACGTTGTGCTTGAGACCGAGGGCCAGGGCCACTACGTGGGCTGCAACCTGGCCGTGCGGCATTTCCAGGGCTCCTGGTGGGGCGAGGGCGATGACATGATCTTCATCGATGACGACACCTGGCCGCCCAGCCTCCACGGCACCGGCATGGAGGACTACTTCGGCCACGCCTGGGGAATGCAGCACAACGCCTTCCTCATGAACGGCACCATGGTCCATGAGGAAAATGTGCCAGGCTTCCACCACAGCTACCGCTTCCACATGACCGATCCCATCCGGTTCCAGAAGCGCATCAAAGTCACGTTCGAGCACGGCCACGCCAACCACCTCTCCGATGACTGGTCTTCCACCGCCTACTGGTACCAGACGCTTCCCTCTCCCGTCCTGGACATCGACGCCGTGGAGGATCGGCTGCCGCTGCGCCCGCGGGACCAGGTGGAAGAACTCCCGCTGCCGGAGCTGACGCCCGCGCAGCAGGCTGCCCGTGACGCGGCCGCCGAGCGGATGCAGAAATTCACGGAGGCCCGTGACGCCGTCCGGAACGAGCGGCGGGCCGAAATAGACCAGTGGGAAAAGGCCAACGCGGAGCAGGCCCGGGACATCCGGCAAAGGTTCCACGCCGCCAACAGCGTCCCGGTCTCCTGACCATTCCTACCGCAACCACGAGGACCAGCATGAATGCGCACGAACTGCGGCCCGCCTTCCACTTCACTGCCGCCGAGGGATGGATCAACGATCCCCTGGGCGTTACGTGGAAGGACGGCCAGTACCACCTCTTCTACCAGTACGTCCCCGGCCGCACCACCTGGGCGTCCAACTGCCACTGGGGCCATGCCACGTCCCCGGACATGGTCGCCTGGACGGAGCAGGGTGTCGCCATCGCCCCGGGTGACGGGGACGACGGCGTCTGGTCGGGTTCCATCGTGACCGACGCCGGTGGCGCCGCCACCATGTTCTACACTTCCGTCACCGAGCCGGACCTCGGCATCGGCACCGTGCGGACCGCCACCCCGGACGACGCTTCCTGGAACAGCTGGGCCAAGGGCGGAAAGCTGATGACCGCCCCCGAGCTGGGCGTGGTGGCCTACCGGGACCCGTTCGTGTTTCGCGACGGCGGGCAGTGGCGCATGTTCGTGGGCGCCGGGCTTGAGGGCGGCACGGCAGCCGCCGTCTCCTACAGTTCCCCTGATTTGAAGCAGTGGACCCTGGACGGCATCGCCGCGCAGCGTTCCGGCGCTGAGATGGAACCGGTGTGGACCGGCACCATGTGGGAGTGCCCGCAGCTGTTCGAGATTGATGGCTCGCACGTGCTGGTCACGTCCATTTGGGAGGACGATGTCCTGCACTACGTGGCCTACGGGGTGGGCACCTACTCCGACGGCACGTTCACTGCACGTTCCTGGGGCCAGCTCAGCTACGGCAAGAGCTACTACGCGCCCTCCTTCTTCCGGGACAAGGACGGTGTGCCGGCACTGATCTTCTGGGTCCGCGGCGTCATCAGCCCCGACGGCCAGTGGGCCAGCGCCCTCAGCGTCCCGCACACACTCACCTTGGACGGCGACACCCTGGTGGCCACACCCCACGCCGACCTCGCCAACTACACGCAGACCGCGCGCGTGGAGCAGTTGGGCGGCGGTGCCTATGAAACCGTGCTCGACGGCGGCGCGGACCTTCGCTGTACAGTCGCCGCTGGGACGGTCATCTGCTTCGGGAGCCCGGACGGCCAGCTGGCCGCGCTTCGCCACAACGGGGCCGGCCTGGAGGTGACGGCGCCCGGAAACGCCGACTTCACCGGGGTATTCCTCCCGGTTGCTGAGGGGACAGACGTCCGCGTCCTCATCGACGCCGGAGTGCTGGAAATCTCCGGCCAACAGGGCATCATGGCGGTTCCGCTGCCCATCACGGTCGCGGCGGTAACCCTTACCGTGACCGGTCCGCAGGAGCTGAGCCTGGCGATGGTCGGCTCGGTGGAAACCCCGCAGGATGACCATGCAAAAGCACAGCCAGCCCTGACAGGTCGCTAAAGCGCCAGCGCTTCCACCCGTCCCTGGGATTCAAGGACTCTGCCGGCCGCCTGGCAGCACCAGCCCGTACGCTGGCGCTGCTAGGCGGCAGGCGGAGTAGTTTTCGCTTCGATCGGTAGCCACAGCTGTCCGCGGCCCCTCGAACCGTCCGGTTCCGGCTGGACGGTCAGCAGTTGTGGTCCTGGCGCCCATAGGTAGGGGTTGGCGGGGAACCACTCGGCGGCGGCGTCGGCCCACAGCTTTTGCAGGGCCTCGGGGAATTTTCCCTCAGTCTCGAAGACCACCCACAGGCCGGCCGGGACTTCCTTGGAGTCAAATCCTTCCGGCACCGGCTGCGACGATGCCGCGGCACGCCAGTAATCCAGTTCGCTCCCCTCGGTTCCCGGCTCCTCGATGTTCTCGGTGACCGCCACGAGACCGAGCGGCTCGGTGTCGGACAGCTCGGCCAGGCGTGGCCGCACCGAGGGGTCCAGTCCCCGCTCGAACGCCTCTATGCCTGGGTTGGGTCCTTCATAGATGAGCCGGATCCGTGTCCTGAGGCCAATCAGGCGGAAGGCTTCCTTCTTGACGATCTGGTGTTTCATGCCTGCGCTCCCTTCAATTCGAAGATGGAATCTCAATTGCGGTTGTGAGTGGAGCACGGCGCCGGGGCGGCGTGCCTGTGAGGGGCTAAGCCCATGCATGGCTTTGAAGGCGCGGGTGAACGCCTCGGCGGACCCGTACCCGTACCGTGTTGCGACGTCCAGCACCCCCTGGCCGGCAATGATTTCGGCCGTCGCCGCCGTGAGTTTCCGGCGCCGGATGTACTCGGAGACGGGCATGCCGGCCAGCGAGGCGAACATCCGCCGGAAGTGGTACTCCGAGGTGAGCGCGACGCGGGCCAGCCCGCCGACGTCGACCGGCGCGGTCAGGTCCGCCTCAATGAGCTCAACGGCCCGGTTCCATTCCTGCACGGCATCCTCCCCTTCCCTTCTACGGTATGGCCAGCAGGGTTCAGGCAACCCAACTATCCCTGCCCGAAAAGATCAGGCGCCCGGCAAGTTGAGGCAGAAGGAGCCGCCGAAGCCCTCTTGACAGGCCCCAGATCTGGCCTTCTGATTCACGTACCTACTTGATCAGGAAAGGCCGTGGTGGCTATGCCTGCCATCCAAGCAACTCCCCCGGCGAAGCAGTCCCGCCTCCGGACGGGAGCCGGCCTCATGGCACTGGCCGGGCTGGCCTTCGTGGCATACGCCGCGGTCTTCCTGGCGCTCAACTTCGCCGGCACCTTCCTGGAGTTGGGCATCGGGCCCGATGAAGTGGACAAGACCAAGGCGGACGTGGAGGCGTTCAGCCCACAGCTGTTTCACTACATCAGCCACCTGCACATCGCCCTCAGCGGTTTTATCGCCGCCACCGGGCTGGCCCTAGCCGGCCTCGCCTGGTTCGGGGTGCGCCGCGGAGAACGGTGGGCCTTCACCACAGCCGTCGTCATCACAGTTGCCGGGCTCGCCGTCGCAGTCCCCGCACACTACCCGTGGGGCCTGGCCACGCTTGGGCACCTCGGCCCGGTCTACCTGGCCGTCCTGATTTTCCTGGCCGGGGCCGGGACAGCGTTCAGCGGGCTGCGAATGGACTCCGCCTCCTCTCCGCGCCCGGCGGATGCAGCGGACTAAGCGAGGACGCTCTCCGCGCAAGGCGTACGACGGCGGCGCGCGGCCGCCGTCGTACGCCCACCTCATTAAGGTACGGGCCTGCGCAGGGCGCCCCGGGTCGCCTCACGTTCACCGCGGTGTCATGTGTTCGCTGCCTGCCGGACTCATTCAGTACGGCACTCAGGTGAACAGTGGTGCGTGCTCATTACCGATGACATCAACGTGGAGAATTCACCATGAAGCACACCAAGCTGCTGACCGCGGCTGCACTCGCTGCCGGCCTGGCCCTGGGAACATCCCTTCCCGCCCACGCAGCGGACACCAACCCCAACGGCACGGACAACCATTTCGACCTGCAGGCGCACCGCGGCGGGCTCGGCCTCACCGTCGAATCCACCCTGGCCTCCTTCGCCAAGGGCCTCGAGACAGGCGTCTCCACCCTCGAACTCGACCTGCAGATCACCAGGGACGGCCGCGAAGTCATCACCCATGACCGCAAGATCAGCGGCCAGAAGTGCCAGGACACCGCCCCGGTCACCCCGGCAGATCCGCAGTTTCCCTACGTGGGCAAATACATCAAGGACCTCACCTTCGCCCAGGTCCGCAGCCTGGACTGCGGGTCGCTGACCCTGCCCCAGTTCCCGGGCCAGCAGGCCTCCCCCGGCGCCAAAATGCCCACACTCGCCGAGGTCTTCGACCTCACCCGGCAGTACCGTGCCAGCCAGGTCAAGTTCAACATCGAAACCAAAGTCGAAGCGGGCGCCCCGGAGCAGACGGCACCGCGCGAGCAGTTCGTGGACGTCGCACTGCGGGAGATCAACGCCGCGAACATGGCCGGCCGCGTCTCCATCCAGAGCTTCGACTGGGGCTCACTGCGCCTGGTCAAGGAACGCCAGCCCGGCATCCGCACCGTCGCCCTGACCAACAAGGACTTCCTGCAGGCCGGCAAGCCCGAAGCCTCACCGTGGCTCGGCGGGATCGACTCGGATGACTTCGGCGGTGACCTGGTGGACTCAGCCGCTTCCCTCGGCGTGGACGCCATCTCCCCTGTTCACGGCACACCCCAGAACGGCACCGTCACCGACGCAGGATACGTCCCCTACGTCACGGCCGACATGGTGAACCGCGCCCACGCCAAAGGCATGCAGGTCATCCCCTGGACGGTCGATGACAAGCCCACCATGCGCGCCCTCATGGACACCGGCGTGGATGGACTGATCACCGATTACCCCAACCGCCTGCGCGAGGTCATGGCCGAGCGGTCCCTGAAGCTGCCCAAGCAGTTCACCTTGGAGCCCGGCGCCTCAGCAGCCAGCTGACTCCACCAACCACTGAATGCCCCTGCCCCCACTACCCGGGACAGGGGCATTCCCTTTTCCAGGTTCCTCCCGGCCGCGCCCAACTCTTGAGCCGCAACAAACACGTTTAGGGCACCAAGTGCTGGACAGCGGGCCGCGGCGCACCTCACTCTGGTGTGAAGCCGCCGGCAGCGTGGCTTGGAACAGGAGACCGGCGTGGCGATTTCGGGAGGCTTTTTCGGACGTGCTTTCCACCGGCACGATGCCACCCCGCCGTCCCTCGTCGATTTGCTCCCGGTTTCCGGCCACCAATTGCGGATGCGGGTGGAACCGCGCCTGGCTGAGCTTGTTGGAACGGTGGTGGCGACGCTTCGGGCCGCCGGAGTGAGGCCCATCCCCGTCACCGACCCCCACGGGCGGCAATGGGCTCCCGCCTACGTCCTGGGCAGGCTGGAACTGGAAGGTGCCCGGGCGGAAACGGCCTCCAACATGGCCGTGGCGGAGGTGGTGCTGGACGGCTCAGGCCGGTTGGCCCGCAACCATCCCGTGCAGGTCACAGGCAACGCCCACAGGCTGGTGCCTGTCAGCTGCCCGAGCGTGGCTGACAGCTATGAGCAGTTCATCCGCGCCCTGAAAGTTGCGGAAGAACCCCGCGGCGATGGTTTGGTCCTCACCCCGCACGGGAGCCTGATGATTGCCGGCCCCGAAGGCGAACCTCTTGCTTTGGCTGACTATTTGGACAGCCTCTGCCGCACCGGGGCCTATCCCGCCTAGTTCTCCCGGCGGGTCTCCTGCAGCCGCTTGATGAACCAACGCGACTGTTCCGGCCCGTAGGGCAGCACCGGGATGGCCTTGGTGGCATCGTCCGGGGTGTCCCGGATGGACCCGCGGGCCTGGCGGACCGCGGTGGTCATGGTGTTGGCCATGGTCTTGACGAACTGGTCGCTGCACGGCTTCCCGTGCCCCGGGATCAGGAACTCGTAGCGGTGGCGGAGCGCCGAGATGTGCCGGAGCGCGTCCGCCCACTCCTCCGGGTACGAGTCTTCGAAGGACGGGTGGGCGCCCTGCTCCACCAGGTCACCCACGTACAGGGTGGTGGGGGTGCCCACCAGCAGGTCGCCGTCGGTATGGCCGCGGCCCAGGTAGAACAGGGTGGCGGTGAGCCCGCCGAGATCAACCAGCACGGGCTGGTCCTTCACCAGGGCGTTGGGAACCACGAGCTCCACGTTCTCGCCCTCGCCCGTGGACATCTCCGGCTCCAGCGTCCCCACGAAGCGGCGCTGGAGGTCCCCGCGTGAGTCGATTTCAGTGGCGCAGTTCTGGTGCGCCCAAAACTCCGTGACGCCGGCTTCAGCAAACACGGCGTTGCCGAAGAAGTGGTCGTAATGCGCGTGGGTGTTGACGACGACGAGCGGCAGCTGGGTCTTCTCCCGCACCGCGTCCAGGATCTCCCGCCCCTGCCGGGGGCCGCAGCCGGTATCGATCACCATGGCCCGCTCGGATCCCACGATCAGTCCGGTGTTCAGCAGCGATCCTTCGGTGACCAGCACATAGTTGTTCGCGCCGACTTCGAGCCATTCCGACATTGTTTCTCCGTACCTCCGGCAAAGCAGTGTTCGTTCGTCTAGGCGTCGATTGTACCCACCGGCCCTTGGTTGAGCCTGGGGCCACGCCTGCAGGGTTCCCTGGCCGAGCTTGCGAGGTAGGGAGCGGGTGGGGAATGAAACCCCGTGAGGCCGTTCGGTGGCCGGAGTCTCCTGGAACCGTACGCGGTGCCATGCGGCCGCAGCCGGGCACCGCCGGGGAGGGCGGCCGCACCCTCAATACGTCGTGACCCTTGACACATTCCAACTTCTGTCCAATGCTTAAACGAAAGTGCCGCAGAGCCGCGCACTCGAATGGAGTAGTGCATGAACCACCAATTCCCCTCCCCAAACCACCTGCCCTCCCGCCGCAGCATGCTGCTGGCCGGCCTGGGGGCAGCCCTCTCGGCCCCTTTCCTGTCCGCATGTGCAGGCTTCGATACCAGCGGAGCAGCCGCCGGCAGCGGAACCGTGAGTTTCCTGTCCACGCAGTTCACGCCTGTCGAGGAAAAGCAGCGCTATGAGCAAGTCCTGAAGAAATCCCTCCGGGTGCCCGTCGCCTATAACGCGGTCGATCCCAGCGTCTTCGCCTCCACGGTGAAAACCCAGACGTCCGCCCAGAACATCCGCACCTCGCTGCTCGGCGGGCTACACGGTGAGCTGGCGCCGCTGGCAGGTTCGCTGGAGAACGTGGACAGCATCCTCTCGGACCTGGCCGGCCGCGGGTTCGCCAAGGAGATCCTGGAACTAACCAAGGCGGGCACGTCCTCGGCGAAGTACGTCCCCTGGATGCAGGCAACCTATGTTGTGGCCATTAACAAGAAGGCCCTCGAATGGCTGCCGTCCGGCGTGGACGTCAACAACCTCAGCTATGAGGACTACCTGGCGTGGGCCAAGGCAGCCAAGCAGGGCGCCGGACGCCCCGTGTTCGGCATGCCGGCAGGCCCCAAGGGCCTGCACCACCGCTTCTACCAGGGATTCCTGCTGCCCAGCTTCACGGGCGGCCAGATCACCACGTTCCGCAGCCCTGACGCCGTGGAAGCATGGAAATACATGCAGGACCTGTGGGACAACATGGTGCCTGCATCCACCAACTTCGACGCCATGCAGGAACCCCTGGGCCGGGGCGAAGTGCTGGTGGCGTGGGACCACGTGGCCCGGCTGATCAAGGCCCCTGCGGACAACCCCGGCGAGTGGCTCATGGTGCCTGCCCCCCAAGGCCCCAAAGGCCGTGGCTACATGCTGATCGTGGCCGGCCTCGCCCTGCCCACGGGTGGAACCGAACGCGAATTGGCCGAACAGGTGATCCGTGGCCTGTCCGAACCGCTGACCCAGGTGGAAACCCTGCGGCAGAATGCCTTCTTCCCCACCGTCCAGACCGAACTCCCCACGGACCTGGCCGGCGCCATCGCCCTCGAAGCCGGCGCCGTCCGGCTGCAGCAGCGGTCCGAGGGCGCGCTGCTGGCATTGCCGCCAGTGGGCCTGGGAGCCAAGGAGGGTGAGGTGTCCCAGATCTTCAAGAACGTCTTCCAGGAAGTCTGCCTGAACAACCAGGACATCCAGCCTGTCCTGGACCGGCAGGCGAAGGAACTTAACACCATCGTCCAGGAACTCAACGTCCCGTGCTGGGCGCCCGATCCCGTCTCCGCGAAATGCGAGGTAGCGTAATGACCGTCCAAGCGCCCCCGGCTCCCGCCAAAGCCGCCGCCCCCGCGCGGCGCCGCCGCGTCCCGGCCGCGGTCTGGCTGATCGGGCCCTCCGTCCTCTTCATGACCCTCCTCCTGGGCTGGCCTGTGGTGGAAGGCGTCCTGCAAGCCTTCCGGAACGAGCAAGGCTTCACCCTCGAGTTCGTGAACCGCATGGTCCAGGACCCGTACTTCTGGCCGGCCGTGCGCAACACGCTGCTGCTGATCGCTGTGATGATCCCCATCCAGTTCGCCTTCGCCATCACCATGGCGCTGCTCCTGCGCGCCAATCCGCGGCTGAACAAAGTCCACTTCTTTGTCTGGGCCATCCCCCTGGCTCTCAGCGACCTCGCCGCCGGCCTGGTGTGGCTCTCCATCTTCAATGACCGCGGCTACCTGAACTCGGCCCTGTCATGGCTGGGCATCGAGGGCATCTCCTGGCTGGCCTATGACAACCAGACCACGATGTTCATCTGCGTCCTGATCGCAGAACTGTGGCGGGCAACCTCGCTCGTGCTGGTGATCGTCGTCGCAGGCCTGCAGGGCATCCCGAAGGACTACGACGAGGCCGCCCAGGTATTCGGGGCAACGTTCTGGCAGCGCCTGCGCCACGTCACCCTGCCCCTCCTGAAACCCAGCCTCCAGGTGGCCCTGATCCTCCGCACCATCCTGGCGTTCCAGACGTTCGCGGTGGCACAGGCCCTGACCGGGCAGAACTTTCCGCTGGTGGTGGGGGAAACCTACCGCTGGTACACGGGGCTGCAGAACCCCAATGTCGCTGCCGCCCTGGCCTTGGTGATCCTGGCTGTGTCCATGCTGACGTCCATCTTCTACCTGCGGGCTCTCCGCGACAAGACCCAGGAAGGCACGCGATGAGCCAGGCAACCGCAGCCCACGCAACAGTCGATACCGCACCGCTGAAGCGCCAGAAACGGAACAGGGTCCTGCTGCAGCTCGCCTGCCTCGCCGTCTCCCTGTTCATGCTGGTCCCCATCTACCTGATCTCCCTGGCGGCGCTGTCCACCCGCGAATCCCTCAATAAGTTCCCGCTGAGCCTGCTGCCCACCAGCTTCTCGTTGGAAACGCTCAACGCGTTCCTTGGCTCCACCGGCGTCTTCGGTGCACTGGGCAACTCGCTGATTGTCGGCGTCGGCACCCTGCTGCTCTCCGCGCTGATCGGCGTCCCGGCCGGTTACGCCCTGGCCCGGTTCGCCTTTCCCGGCAAGGAGCCGTACCAGCTGTTCCTGCTCTTCACCCGCGCACTGCCCATCGTGGTGTTGTCCGTCCCGCTCGCCAGGCTCTTCCTCACCGTGGACATCTACGACACCACCTACGGCGTGATCCTGCTGCACACCGCACTGGCGCTGCCCACCACCATCCTCATATCCGCCAGCGTGTTCCTTGGCGTCCCGCATGACGTAGAGGAGGCGGCCCGGGTATTCGGCTGCAGCCCGTTCAGCGCCTTCATGCGGGTGGTGATGCCCATGGCCCTTCCCGGCATCGCCGCCGCCTCGATTTTCACGTTCGTGATGTCCTGGAACGAGGTCCTCGGCGCATCGATCCTCACCCTGGACCACCGCACCCTGCCGGCCCAGGTGCTCACCTCGCTGGCCGATTCGCCCCTCGCCTACCGGTTTGCCGGCGGCTTCGCGCTGGTGATCCCGTCCATCATCTTCATCGCCTTTATGCGCCGTTACCTCACCAACATGTGGGGCTCCACCATCCGCTGACCCGGCCAGCCGGGTCCTCCCGGCATCCACAAACTTCCCAGCTTCCAGAATCCCCCAAGGAGCCGATCCCATGGCTGATATCACCATTTCCAACCTCGTCAAGACATACCCAGGCGGCACTGAACGGGCCACCGACGACGTCTCCCTGCACATTGCCGACGGCAGCTTCACGGTGCTCCTGGGCCCGTCCGGCTGCGGCAAGACCACGCTGCTGCGCATGCTGGCCGGGCTTGAACTGCCCGACTCCGGCGCGGTCACCATCGGCGGGCGCGACGTCACCTACCTGCCGCCGAACAAGCGCAACATCTCCATGGTGTTCCAGTCCTACGCCGTTTTCCCGCACCGCTCCGTCCGTTACAACATCGGCTTCGGGCTGCAGATGGCCAAGGTGCCGAAGGAGCAAATCGACAAGAAAGTCCAGTGGGCTGCGGACCTGCTGCAGCTGACCCCGTACCTGGACCGGCTGCCGGCCAAGCTCTCCGGCGGCCAGCGCCAGAGGGTGGCCGTGGCCCGGGCCATCGTGGTGGACGCGGACGTGCTGCTCATGGATGAGCCGCTGTCCAACCTTGACGCCCTGCTGCGCCTGAACTTCCGGTCGGAGCTGAAGAAGATCGTGCAGGACCTCGGCACCACGACGGTCTACGTCACCCACGACCAAAGCGAGGCACTCTCCCTCGGCGACCAGGTTGCCGTCATGCGCAAGGGCCGGATTGCCCAGCTCGGCGATCCGCTGGATGTTTATGACGCCCCGAGCGACCGCTTCGTGGGCGGCTTCATCGGCTCCCCGCCCATGAACTTCGTGGATGCCGCAGTGACCCCTGACGGCGAACTGGTGGTCGGGGACCAGCGGCTCATGGCGCCGTCCCTGCTCCGGTCCTTCGGGAACCACAACATCGTCCTGGGTGTCCGGGCCGAAAACGTGTCCGTGGCCAAGGACCGCGAGTCCGGGTACATCGCCGCCACGGTGCTGGTGGTGGAACCGATGGGCTCCACCATCCTGCTCACTGTGGACGTGGAGGGCCAGACCCTCAAGGTCCAGGCCCCGCCGAGCTTTCGGACCGCACCGCACCAGACCATCTGGCTGGGCTTCTCCCCCAACACGATGCGCTTCTACGACCGCGAAACCTCAATGGCACTGGAGGCCAACTAAATGAACGCCCACCCCAACGTCAGCACCGACGAGCTCCGCGCTGCGGCGATGGAAGTGCTCCGGCGCAACGACCTGGGCACCATGACGACGGCGGCGCCGGACCTTTATCCCCACATGTGGAGTTGGGATGCGGCGTTCGTCGCGATCGGCCTCGCCAGGGTGAGCGTACCCCGCGCCATCACCGAACTGCGGACCCTGCTGGCCGCGCAGTGGTCCAGCGGAATGATCCCCCATATTGTGTTCAGCGACGACGAAGAGCGCTACTTCCCGGGCTTCGACCGCTGGGGCACGGCCACCGCCGAGGCACTCCCGGAGGGTGTCAAGAGCAGCGGCATCTGCCAGCCGCCCGTGCACGTGATTGCCCTCCAGCACATCCTGGACCGGGGCCGGGAGAACGGCGGCAGCGACCAGGCGGCGGCAGAAGAGTTCCTTCGCGAGTCCTTCGACGGCTGGCTGGCCTGGCACCGCTGGCTGGCCGAGGTCCGCGATCCGGACGGGGTGGGCCTGGTGGAGATCCACCACGGCTGGGAATCGGGCTTTGACAATTCACCACGCTGGGACGGCCCGTATGCGGCCATCCAGCCCGGCGAGCTGGAGCCCTTCACGCGCCGGGACACCCTCCACGTGGCGGATCTTAGGGAGCGCCCGGACGATGCCGAGTACGCAAAGTACCTGTGGCTGGTCCAGCAGATGGCGTCCGTGGGCTTTGATGACCAGGCCGTCCAGGAGATCGTGGACTTCCGGGTTCGGGACGTCTTCTTCTCCGGAATCATGGCAGCGTCCACCGAGGTCCTGGCCGCCCTGGCCCAGGAGATCGGCCGCCCCGAGGCCGCTGAACTGCGTGAAATGGCCGCGCGCTTCCGTCGCGGTGTGGCATCCACCGTGGATCCGGAAACGGGATTGGCCAGGGACTACGATGTCCTGGCCGGCAAGTGGATTTCCACCGAAACGGTCTCCGGTTTCGCGCCGCTGGTGGCCGGCGGCGACACCGCACTCCTGGCCAGCCAACGCGAACTGCTGCTGGGCAAGGACTGGATGGGGTTTCCCGGCATGAAGTTTGCCCTGCCGCCGTCCACCTCGCCCGCCAGCGCGGCGTTCAGGCCCCGGACGTACTGGCGCGGCCCGGTCTGGCCGTTCCTGAACCTGCTGCTGGGCTGGGCCAGCGCCCGCGACGGGCAGCGGGACCTGTACGAGGCTCTGCGCACCGAGTCCCTGCAGCAGCTGTCCGACCTCACGTTCGCCGAATACTATGAGCCGTTCACGGCGGAGCCCCTGGGCAGCCTGGCCCAGGCATGGACGGCGGCGGCTGCCCTGGAATGGCTGGGCCGCCCGTGACCACAGTGCTGGTGGCGTGTGACAAGTTCAAGGGCAGCCTTACGGCCGCCGAAGTCTGCGCGGCAGTGGCCTCAGGCATCAAAAAGGCCCGTCCCGGGACGGACGTGGTGGCGCTTCCCATAGCCGACGGCGGTGACGGCACCGTTGCGGTGGCGCTGAACGCGGGTTTTGAGGAGATCACGACGACGGTCACGGGACCGGGCGGGCAGCGGGTGGCATCCTCATTTGCCTTGAACCGCGACGACGGTACAGCCGTTGTGGAAATGGCCCGGGCGTCGGGGCTGCTTCAGCTTCCCGGGGGGGTTCCCGATCCGCTGTTCGCCACCACGTTCGGCACCGGCGAGCTGGTCCGGGCGGCCCTTGATGCGGGTGCCCGGACCATTGTCCTGGCCCTTGGCGGCAGTGCAACCACGGACGGTGGCGCCGGTTTCCTGCAGGCGCTCGGCGCCAACCTCTCGCGGGCTGACGGGTCCCCGCTGGAACGCGGCGGCTCGGCACTGGCCGGCTTGGCCGCCGTCGGCCTTGACACGCTTGATCCGCGGCTGGCCGGCTGCCGGATCATCCTGGCCGCGGATGTGGACAATCCGCTCCTGGGTCCCAACGGGGCCGCCGCCGTCTATGCGCCGCAAAAGGGCGCTACCGCGGCGGACGTGGAACTGCTGGAAGAAGGACTCCGGCACTACGTGCAGGTCCTGCAGGCAGCCGGGGTTCCCGCCGGTGCCGAGGACGTGCCGGGTGCTGGGGCAGCCGGCGGCCTGGGCTTTGCCGCCCAAAGCATCCTGGGTGCCACCACCAGGGCGGGGATCGATGTGGTGATGGACATCGCGGGGTACCGCCATGCCCTGGCTGCCCTGACCGGCGCCGACCTGGTGGTGACCGGGGAGGGCTGCCTTGATGAACAGACCCTCAACGGCAAGGCGGTGGCGGGCATCGCCCAGGCGGCGTGGGAAGCGGGTGTTCCCACGGTGGCAGTGTGCGGGCAGCGGCACCTGGGACGCAGCGAACTGGCCCAAAAGGGCATCAGCCAGGCCTACGCCCTCACCGAGCGTGAACCGGACGTTGCCCGCTGCATGGCGCAGGCCGCGGCCCTGCTGGAGGACTCCGCTGAGCAGCTCGCACGGGACTGGATCAGGGCACACGCTTCCTTCCCGGTATGAAGTAAGTTGTTTTGAGGAAAAACGGGAGGACGACATGACGGTGGAACGGGTGCCGGCGAGCCTGGGCGGGGCGACCTCCCACGGGCACCTCCTGGAGCTGATCCGGTCCACCGGCGGGTTGTCCCGCCAGCAGTTGCTGGCCGCCACCGGCATGTCCCGCGCCACCTTGTACGAGCGGCTGGAGAGCCTGCTGCGCCGTGGATTCATCTACGAGGCCGAATCCTTGGAGGCCACGGGCGGACGCCGCTCGCGCAAGATCCGGTTCGATGACCGGGGCCGGGTGGTGCTGACCATCGCCCTTGGCCAGACGCATGCCACGGTGTGTGTCACGGATATCCGCGGCGAGGCCTTGCGCTCGATCACCAGCACCCAGGACATCAGTGGCCCGGCCGGGTCCGTGCTGGCACCCCTCATTGACGCCGGGAAAGCCCTGCTGGCCCAGGGGTCCGGCGAGGTTTTGGTGGGGGTGGGCGTCAGCCTGCCCACACCGGTTGAAGCGGAGACGGGCTACGTTGCGCACGCCACCACCATCCCCGGCTGGCCCCGCGACGCCGTGGCACGGGCGGTAACGGACGCCTGGAATGTGCCCTTCGCCGTCGAAAATGATGCCCGGGCGGCCGCGCTGGGCGAACGCGTCAGCGACGCGGAAACAGTTGTGTACGTCAAAGTGGGAACGGGCATCGGCTGCGGCATAGTGGTGGAAGGGTCCATCCTGCGCGGAGCCCGCGGCGCGGCCGGCGACATCGGGCACATCCGGATGGCGGAGGATGGTCCGCTGTGCCGGTGCGGCCGCCACGGCTGCCTGGCCGCGTACAGCTCGGGCCGCGCAATTGCAGAGCGCCTGGGCGGGCACGGGCCCTCCAGCCTCAATGCGCTCAGCGAGGCCGGCCGTGCCGGGGATCCCGCCGTCACGCCGGCACTGACCTCCGCCGCACGTGTGCTGGGCCTGGCGCTGTCCGCCACCATCACCACACTGAATCCGGACCGGCTGGTTATCGGCGGCATCATCGGCGCGGTCCCGGCCTTCGTCGAACAGGTCAGCGCCACGGTGATGTCCACAGTGGTGGAGCGCATCGCGGACGGGCTGGCCATCGAGGCCGGCGATCCCGGGGACCGTTCCGCATCGCAGGGCCTGGTCACCCTGGTGATGCGAAAGGTCTTCTCCCCCGGGGCGATCGACGCCGGAACCCACGAGGCAGGCGCGGGCACCAGTGTGACTGCTTCGGCTTAGGCTCCCTTCATAGAGAGCAGGGTGTACGACGGCGGCACTTGCCGCCTCCGCACGCTCACCCCATCGCATCATCCGCCACGCATCCACCCCCGGCCGGACCAGTAACGGTGCAGTAACGCGCGCCTGATGGACTCATACCTGTGGTTCCCCCGCGTGTGAGGCCGGTGTGATGAGGCAGCCCTGGAGTTCGGTCCGGATGGCGGGCCTGGCCCTGGACGTGCCGGCCCAGCTTGCCCCGTCGGAGGAGCACGGCATCGAAAGCGGCGCCGCCACCCTTGAGGGCGCCGGCATGCGGCTGACTGTGGATGCCAGCCCCTTCGCCGACCCCCTCACCCGCTACGCGGACAAGCCCGGCTACGAGCATTGGCAGGAGGCTGTGGCCAGCCAATCCGCTGACTTTGTGGTGTTTGAAGAGGAGGGCACCCGCACCGTTGCGGTCGCCATCCCCGGCCGCGCCACCGCCGTCGTCCATCAACCGGCAGACGGTGAAAGGGACGTCGCCCTGCAGATCCTGCGAAGCATCCGTACTGATGAAGGAGAGTCTCATGTCTGAAGAGCAATACCCCGCCGCCCCGTACCTCGCGGCGGTCTCAAACACGGCCGCGGGTGAAGGCAACCCGGGCTTCGGCAAGGTCCAGGCCTACCTTGAGCGGTTCGGCTACCTCGCCGAATCCACCGCACGGGACATCGGCGTCCTGGACGACCCCACCGAAGGAGCCCTGAGGAACTTCCAGGAGTTCTTCCACCTGCCGGTCACCGGCGTGTTCGACGACGCCACCCGGGACGCGATGATGCAGCCCCGCTGCGGGCTTCCGGACATGCGCGGCGACGGCCTGGCCTTCTCCACCGCGTGTGCCTGGGGCGACCGGACCCTGACGTTCGCGTTCGACACCGGAACCGACGACGTCGGCGGCACCGCCGAGTTCGACGCCATCAGGCGGGCCATCCAGACCTGGCAAAACCTGGGCGGACTGACGTTCACCGAAGTGGCCCTCGGTTCCAGCCCCGACATCCGGATCGGATGGCGGCCCGCGGCGGACCCGGACCATTCGATGGTGGGCGGCATCCTGGCCCACGCCGACTTCCCTCCCGGCTGCAGCGTCATCACCAACACGTTGCCCAAGCCGGTGCACTTCGACGACAGCGAGCACGTGTGGAGCGTGGGCGCAGTGGCAAGCGCCTTCGACATCGAAACGGTGGCACTCCACGAACTCGGCCATATCGTGGGCCTCTTGCACTCGAGCGTTGCGAATTCCGTGATGGCACCCACCGTGGCATCCAACTTCACCAAACGGGCCCTCACCCAGGACGACATCGACGGATACCGGGCGCTGTACCCGGCAGCGCCGCAGGCCTGGTCCGGCTGGAACTCCCTGGGCGGCACCCTCACCTCGGACATCTCCGTAGGCAACAACAAGGATGGCCGGCTGGAAGCCTTCGTCCGGGGCACCGACGGAGCTGTGTGGCACCGATGGCAAACCGCGCCCAACGGCAACTGGTCCGGCTGGGCCTCCCTGGGCGGCGTGATTACCACCGAGATCGCCGTGGCCAACAACCAGGACGGCCGGCTGGAAATCTTCGCCCGCGGCACCGACAACGCTCTCTGGCACATGTGGCAGACCACCCCCAACGGCAACTGGTCCGGCTGGAATTCCCTGGGCGGCGTGATCACGGGGCCGCCGGCCACCGGACGCAACGCGGACGGCCGCCTCGAGGTCTTCGCCCGCGGTACCGATGGCGCTGTGTGGCACCGGTGGCAGACTGCGCCCAATGGAAACTGGGCCGGCTGGGCTTCCCTGGGCGGCGTGATCACCTCCGAGATCTCCGTGGGCAGGAACGCGGACGGCCGTCTCGAAATCTTCGCCCGCGGCACGGATAACGCCCTCTGGCACCGGTGGCAGACAGCACCCAACGGCAACTGGGCCGGCTGGCAGTCCCTGGGCGGCGTGCTCACCTCCAACATCACCACCGGCAGCAACGCCGACGGCCGGCTCGAGGTCTTCGTCCGCGGCACCGACAACGCCCTGTGGCACAAGTGGCAGACAGCACCCAACAGCGGCTGGTCCGGCTGGGCCTCCCTGGGCGGCATCCTCACCTCCGATATCGCCGTAGGCAGGAACGCGAGCGGACGCCTCGAGGCTTTCGTCCGCGGCACGGACAACGCCCTGTGGCATATGTGGCAAACGGCCCCCAACAGCGGCTGGTCCGGCTGGGCCTCCCTGGGCGGCATCCTCACGTCCAACATCACCGTGGGGAACAACGCGGACGGCCGGCTGGAGGTCTTCGTCCGCGGCACGGACAACGCGCTGTGGCACATGTGGCAGAACAGTCCTTTCCTGACCGAAGAATCCACCGGCGCTTCCGGCGCTGCTGCCATGGCGGAGGAGGCAGGCGCCGACGCTGCCTCCGCGGCAGTGGTCCCCGAAACAGTGGACATGCCAACCGGCACCATGGCCGGGAGCGTGACAAACAACGGCCACAAGCAGCCCGCAGCGGCGGCCATGCCCGCCGGGGTTATGGACGCCCCAGCCAAGGAGCCCACGGGCAAGCCCGGCACGCCTGACAAGGAAGGCGCCATGCCGGCCCTGGGCATGTCCGTCAGCGCCTGAGCAGGCGGGTGGCAGGAACCGTAAGGTACGACGGCGGCCCGCGGCCGCCGTCGTACGTCACCTCCGACGCACCCCGGGATGGCCCGCCGCGGCCGGCAGTAAAAGGCACCACCAGGAAATGGACATGGCATGAACACCACCGACCGCCCCGCCCCGGAAGCAACACCTGACGAAGAGCAGTTGCTGGCTTCGCTGCGGCAGTTCATCCGGACCAGAGGCGCCGCCTACCTTGAGGATCCGAACATCACTTCGATCGGTGTGGGCCACAAAGTGGTTGACGGTGTGTCCACAGGCGAGATTGCCCTCCAGTTCACGGTGGGTGAGAAGGCGGCGCCGGAAGCCCTGGAGGCCCTCAACACCACGCCCATACCGGAAGCGATCGTGGTGGACGGGGTTGCCGTGCCCACTGATGTTATTGAGCGGAACTACCGTCCCTCGTTCCGGGCGGTCGCCGAGGTGGAGCCGCCGGCCACCAAAGTCCGGCTCGATCCCATCAGGCCGGGGGTCAGCGTGGGCCACTTCCGGTCCAGCGCCGGCACCATCGGCTGCATCGTGTATGACAGGCACGAGGGCACACCCATGATCCTCAGCAACTGGCATGTGCTGCACGGTGAGTCGGGCGCCCTGGGCGACGCGGTGGTGCAGCCGGGCCCGCACGACGACAACCGGGTGAGCGCCAACGGGCTGGGCAAGCTGGTGCGCTCCCACCTGGGCGTCGCCGGAGATTGTGCTGTGGCAACCATCGAGGACCGCGGATTCACTACCGCGATCCAGTCGTTGGACGTGACCCCGGATCAGCTCGGCGAACCCGAAATCGGTGACAAGGTGGTCAAAAGCGGCCGCACCACGGGGGTGACCCATGGCAAGGTGCGCCGGGTGGATGTGATCGCAAAACTGAGTTACGGGTCCGCGGGGACCCACGCCATCGGTGGCTTCGAAATCGGCCCGGACCCGGACAATCCCCCGGTGGACGGGGAAATCAGCCGCGGTGGGGACTCGGGGTCCGTGTGGATTTTCAAGACCCCTGCCGGAGGGCTCACAACCGTTCTGGCGGGCCTGCATTTCGGCGGGGAATCGGGCGACAGCCCTGACGAGCACGCCCTGGCCTGCCTGCCCCAATCCGTGTTCGAAAAGCTGGAGATCACCCTCCGCCCGCCGGCAGCTCCTGAGGCCGCCGAGGATGTTCCCGAAGGGTTCGGCAGTGATTTCCTCGGCCCCCACATCGGCCTGCCCACCCTTGCCGCCGGCCTGGACAGTGACGCTGTCCGCCTCGCAGGCTCGGAGGTCATCCCGTACACCCACTTTTCACTCTCGATGAGTAAGTCCCGGCGGTTTGCCCGCTGGGTGGCGTGGAACATCGACGGCGCCGGCTTGGTAAAACTTAGCCGGACCGGCATCACTTTCATCAAGGACCCCCGCGTCCCGGCCGACGTCCAGACAGGTGACGAGCTGTACAGCGGCAACCGGCTGGACCGTGGGCACATCGCCCGCCGCGCCGATCTGGTCTGGGGACAGCCCGACGAGGCGGCCCGGGCCAACAAGGACTCGTTCTACTTCACCAACATCACCCCGCAGATGGACGATTTCAACCAAAGCAGCAAGAACGGGGTCTGGGGACGGATCGAGGACGCGGTGTTCGCGGACGTCGACGTCGACCGCCTGAAAGTCAGTGTGTTTGGCGGGCCCGTCCTCCAGGACGATGACCGCGCGTATCGGGGCATCCGCCTGCCGCGCGAGTACTGGAAGATCATCGCGTTTGTGGAGCAGGGACAGCTCAAGAGCAGGGCCTTCCTGCTGACCCAGAACCTCATCCAGGTGGAAGCGCTCGAACTCGACGAATTCCGGGTTTTCCAGGTTGCCGTGACCGAAATCGAGGAACGGACCAGCCTGCAGTTCGCGGAAACGCTGCGGCAGGCTGACACGCTCGTGGTCCCGGACTCGGTGGGTGACCGGCGGCCGCTGGAGGATCCGTCGGACATCCAGTGGTGAGTACATCCAGTGGTGAGCCATCCAGTGGTGAGTCACCAGGGGTGTGCCGTTCGCCTACTGGATGTCTGCCTCCGGGGGCGGCAGCCGGTATCCCAGGTCCTCGTCCACGGACTGCACGCCGTGCACGGACTTCAGGGCGGGCAGGCTGTCATCCTCAGCGGACCCAGTGATGAAGCCCATCTGCAGCACCTGCTCCACCTGCATGCCGCGGGCGCGCAGGGCGTCCGCGACATCGGCGATGGCGGACACGTGCTCCGGGTCCACCGTGATGTTGATGTTGACCATGCTTCAGATTATCCTCATTGCGGTACGTACAGCGGTGCTCACAGCGGGGCGATGACCAGGCCGGAGCCAACGTCCAAAGACGGTGCCATCAGCCGGTCGCATTCCTGGACCAGTGAAGACCAGAGTTCCCGGCCACGGAAGCCGGTGGCCTGTGCCCAGAGGGCGGCAACGCCCGCGGCATGGGGCGTTGCCATGCTGGTGCCGCTGATGCTCCGGTACCGGGTAGGCATGGGCCAGGACGAGTAGACCTGCCAGCCGGGGCCGGCAACGTCAACCTGCCCGCCGCGCACCGGCAGGCTGCGTGCGGAGAAGAAGGCAACGTCCAGCTGATGGTCCAAAGCGCCCACAGCCATGATGAAGGGGCTGTTGGCCGGGGTGCCCACAAAACCGAAGTTGCCCTGGAGCCGCTTGGCGTTGTTTCCGGCGGCCGCGATGATCAGCGTCCCGGCGTCCAGTGCCCGTTCGCCGGCCGCCACATAGGGCGGGTGGACCTGTGGCACGTCGGCTCCCAGGGACATGGAAATAATGGCGCAGCCGCTGGTCACCGCCCAGTCGATGCCGGCGAGGATCCCGGCGTCGCTGCCTGACCCGGCGTTGCTGAGCACCTTGCCGGCGAAAATTTCCGCCTCGTAGGCCACGCCGTAGCGCGGCCCCGTGGACGGGGACTTGGCGCCGCAGGATGTGCCGATGCAGTGCGTGCCGTGCCCGTGTCCGTCCGTGGCGGGTTCCCCTTGGATGAAGGAACGGATGGTGATGTTGCGTCCGGCGAAGTCCGGGTGGGTTGAGTCGAAGCCGGTGTCCAGGACGGCCACCTTGACCCCGCGCCCGGAATACTGGGATGAGTGGGCCTGGACCGCCTGCAGCCCCCACGTGAACTGGGCCGTGTCCTGGAAGATGGGCACCGTTGGGGGTGCCGCCACCGCCGCGCCCTGACCGTTTCCGCCGTTAAGGCGGGTGTCCAGGTCCAGGACAGCGTCGCGGTAGCCCCTGACGTATTCTATGGGGCCTGCCGGGAGGACGTGGTGGATCAGTTCCGGCGATACGGACAACACCGCCCCCTGCACCGCTTCGGTGCTCTGCAGCGCGCCGATCTGCTCCGGCGCCGCCGAAACCACGGCGATGCCCAGGGAACTGAAGAACGTGGCGTCCGCGCCGCTGGTTTCAGAGACATCCACTTCGCGGTCCTTGAAGTCACGCGAGTCCGCCACGTTGGACAGTCCTGCCGATTCCAGCACCGAGGAGGGGCTGCCCTCTTCCCGGGCAAACACCACGATGAACCGGCCTGTGGTCTCGGCGCCGGAATAGTCCGCCTCCGGGATGGACCCGGACGCGTTCTCGGACGCTGGGAAGGAATTGGGGTTAATCATTTCAGGTCTCCTTTGAGCGGGGGATGGATGGTGTTAGAGGACCAGTGTCCTGGGGGTCACCGTCAGGCGGAGGCCGGCTTTTTGTCCGAGGAGGCTCCTGGACACGACGGGAACGGGAATGAATCCCTGCCAGCGGTTCAGGGTGGGGTCGGTGTCCTTCAGCTGGTCCTCATCGCCCGCGTCCCAGTTGCGAAGGGCGCCAGGAATGGTGCTGTTCCACGCTGCCCAGGCCTTGGGCAAGGGCCGGGCCTCAGAAGGCGGTTCGATGTCCACCAGCAGTGTGTCCTGCCAGTCCTCGGTCTGCTCCAGGTGGTCGGCAAAGAAGAAGTGCCCGTCCTTTTCGATGATGGACATCAGCGTCAGCTTGAGCGCCTGGCGCAGGCGGGGTACTTCCTTCCCATCGACGCGTGGCCGTGGGGCCGCGGACGAAAGGAACGTGGTCAACAGCGGGACCGGTGAGTCGATGGGGTCCCCTTCTTTCCAGTGCTCGATCTGGACCGGGCAGAAGTGGGCAGCACTTTGTTCGTGGACCAGGACGGGAAGCCCGCGGATGGCCAGGCCCACGTCGAGTTGGTACTCGACTTCCGGCGGGTCGGCCCTGCCCACGGTGAAGCCCACCAGTTCCACCTCAACTTTGAGGTCGCCGAAGAGGAAGCGTTGGAGGTTCTGGTAGCCCTCTTCTGAGTTGACGATGCCGTAGCGTCCGCTGTGGCTGCGATGCACCACGGCCACCACCGCGCCTTTGACGGCGGCATTGTCGATCTGGACCAGCCCGTCGCTTCGGGCACCCACCGCTTTGGAGGACAGGCCCATGGCGACGTCGTAGTCCTCAGGGTTGGACCCCACCAGGCAGAAGAGTTCGTCCACGGGGAACCCGTCGTCGGGCATCTCGGTGGCGTGGAAGCTTTCGCGCGTCCGGATCCGCCGGAGCGCTGGTGGCGTGAGGTATTCGTACATGCGGTCAGGGCCGAAGATGTCTGCCCCCTGGAAGCGTGTGGCGTCCCGGAGTTTCTCGAACAGGCCCAGGCCGACGGCGAACCGGATTCCGCCGTGCGGCGTGGCATACGTGAACACTCTGGCGACGTACCTGGCGCCGGCCGCGGGGTCGATCCCGCCGTCGTCGCCGGCCAGGCTTTCGGGGATGACGCGCTGCAGGAGTGAGCGGCAGATGAGTCCTCCCATGGAGTGCGCCACAAGGAAGACCTTGGGGGCACCGGTTTTCTCCAGCACGAGTTTGATCATGCCGAACAGGTCCTTTGCCGCTTCCTCGAACGTGAAGTTTTCGGCCTCCTCATCGAAGGTGTCCGCCGCGTCGTCGTAGAAGCGGTGGATCCAGATCGACGCCGGATTCACGGACTTGGCGTCCGCGCTGTTCAGGAAGGCCGAGTGGTCCCCATGGACCGGCACCTCGTAGTGGTGGTCTGCCACCAGGCGCAGCATGGGCGACTCGAACTGGTGGAATTTTGCCCGTCCGCCGCCGTCGGCACGGACATGGACCGAGCCTTGGCTGAACCCGTAGAAGGGGTCGTCAACAGCACTGTTGATCGCGGAGCCGGTGCCCGCAAACCCGCGGACGTAGATTACCGGGAGCCGGCCGTCGTGAAGGGTGTTTCCCATGGAGAGAGTGGAGCACGGGAGCCGTTACGGCTGCGTTACTGCCTAGGTGGGGTTGAGCGCGGCCCGCCCGCCCAGCAGGGAACCGGCGGCTGCAATCAGGCGGTCCGCCACCGGACGGGCCTGGCGGTCAAGGAGGTGGGCCACGAGGGCGGTGAGGGATCCGGAGGGCAGGAGACCCATGTCCTTTTCCAGCTGCTCCCGGTACCGTTCGTAGGCCCGCAGGGCTGCGCCGGGATTTTCGCGCTGCAGTTCCGCCGCAACGAGCCACGAAACGGCACGCTCGTAGAGGGGCTCAATTTCCAGTGTGCCGTGGGCAGCTTCCGCTGCCGTTTCACAATCACCTGCGGCGAGGGATTTCCGCGCCAGCAGGGCGAGGGCCTGGAAACGCTCCTCCGTCAGGCGGTTCTGCGCGAAGACCACCCAGTCCTCGTACCAGCCGGGGAGCAGTTCAGCGTCGCGCAGGTCATGCAAAAAGGCGGCGCCGTTCCCCGTGTGCCGGTCTTCCTGGAGAGCCTGGATCTGGGCCCGGACGCGCTGCACATCAACGTCCACCCGCTCGTCCAGGGACAGCATGGCTCCGCCGTTAACCAGCAGCCCGGGCACCTGGCGGGAAATCAGGTGCACCGTGACGCGCAGGCTTTCCAGTGCCCTGGCGTCAGGGTACTCCGGCCATAACAGGCCGCTCAGATACCCCCGCATGCCAGGTCCATGCACGGCCAAGGCAGCGATCAGCCGTTGCTGGCGTGTTGCAACATGGAGAATTTCGTCGTCCCGGCGAAGCCGCCAGGACCGAAGTAAGTCCAGTTTTAGTTCCCCACAGCCCACGGTGCCCATGGAAACCTGATTTCCGATTTGTCAAAAGGATGAGGCAGGTATGAATGAGCATCCTCAGTACGAACAGTGCTGTCAATAAGCTGCTACCCCCTTCTTCGATAGGGAGAGTGCACTCTCTCCTGCCGGTCAAAAAAGGTGTCATAGGGGGAAAGCCGCTTTACCTTCGGGTTGGAGCAACTTGCCGTGGGGGTGCTCCCACTGCAGGCGTTCCCGTGGTGGGTCTGACGGTGGTGGTCACAGGCGCCGGCGTAGCGGTCCCTGAACTTGCCGACGGCGACGGCGACGGCGGGAACGGAGAGGTGGTCGACGGCGACGGCGCGGGCCCGGACATGGAACCTGTGGTGGGTGGCAGGGTTGCATTGCCGGCGGTGGCGGCCCCGGGCGCTGGGAGCGGGACTGAAATCCCCTTCCTCACTGATCCTTCCGGAGCGTTCGGTTCGGCCACGGTTACTTCCAGGTTGGCCTCCCGCAGTTGGGTGGTGGTCCATTCCCCGCGCACCACGCACGCTTTACCTGGCTTCAGGATTCCCGTGCAGCCGTTGAAAATGACGCGGAACGCCGTGTTGTTTAGGCCGACGTCGGGCACGCTCACGTCAGAATCAGTGCCGTTGGTGACTTCGATCGACTCAACAGTGCCGGCAACAGCAACGGGGTTGGTCTGCGCGGCCTGGACTATCCAGGTGTCCTCGCCAATCCGCACCCGGTTCTCAACTACCGGCTGTGAGTCCTCCGTATTCCGGGCACCGCCGGATGGACCTGTGCAGGAAGATAGGACGCCCACGCCAAGTAGGCATGCAATGCACATTTCCATTGCTGAATGTCTCAACTCTCAGCCTCCTGGAACGAATTCGACTCGATATTCCGGATTTTCTTCCAGGACGATTGCCACACCGCTCTCGCGCCGCCAGCCTTCGGGAAGAAGAAAGAATTTGTCAGCGCTCCTGGTGACAAACTTCAATCCCGTGTATTTGAAGTGATATTTCGCGTCCGGGTCCGGAATCCTGTCCTCCCGGACCGGGCTCGCCAGAGCCAGTGAGTGGACGCTGTAAACAACCACGGAGGGGCGTTTAGCCAGCTCTCGTTCATATTCGCGGGACCTGCCTGTACCCAGCGCCGCGGCGTAGAGCGAGCAGGCCCAGAACAATGCCAGAACCACCAGCAGCACAGTGCACACGTAGCCGAGTTTCTCCCACATGGGCAGATATCTGAGCCTTTGGCCGCTCGGTGCGGCCAGCCTCCGAAGGACCCAAAAGGCGTAGGCGCTTACCGCAACGCCGCTGCCCAGGGCAACCGGTTCAAAGAGGAAAGGGGAGACGAAAGGAGGTTCCTCAAACATCACCCACACGCCAAGCGTGGTGACCAGAACGCCCGCAAAGAGGACTATCCACGCCCCGAAGAGAATGTACCTGTGTACGCCGCCCCGGCCGATGATATTGAGTGTAAGGGCGTGAATTCCAATACAGACAACACTGATGAGAAGTATGGATATCGCAGGCACAATGATCGCGTCGGCGCTTCGCAGCAGATAGTCCACGGTGGAGTATTCGAGAATGCTTTGATCTATGCCGAAATAGGCGGTGCGGGTAGCCGTCATGGTCCAGCCGAACCAAAATGCCAGCGCGGTGGCGACAGTGGTCAAGGGCGCAATAATGGCAAACCACTGAATTATTGAGTGGCTGAGATCCACCCCCGTTGTGGGGGCTGAAGGCGACTTCCGCCGGACAGTGTTAAGCCGGGCGGCTGCAGGCATGGGCGATCCACGGCTGCGCTGCGCGTCCGGCCGGCGTACTGGAACCCTGCCCGAGTTCACTCTTGCTCCTCATGCCTGGTAGGCATTTCGCATTTGCTCACACAGGCCGTTACTAGGGCGTTACTGCATCGGGCGGCGGTTGAGCCTGGCGAAACCCTGGCCGTGGCTGAGCCTGTCGAACGAGACATTCACAGCACTCTGTCAATCAGTGGCCCGTCGGTCCTGCCGCCGATCAGTTAACTGCTGCCGCACTAGTCCGCTCTGGCTTACGGGCGCTCGTGTGTCTCATAACTAACGATGAGTACTCGATTTTGCCTGAGGGTTGCAATACATAGTTACGAGAATTGCCCTTGCCACCGCACATCCAGCACTCCGCCGAAAATCTGTGACTGTGCAGATGAGGGGATTGTTCACTGGTTGCGACGTCTCGTTTCTCCAGGGTTTCGAGCGGCACTGTCACCTTGACACTGATTCGATCCTATGGGGCGTCTCGAACGTACAGCCGCGGTCACTCGCGGCATGCCGGGGCGTAGGGCCGAGCCCCTAAGAGCTCCCCCCACTCCTGTTGGGTCAGTATTCGTCCCGCGATCCGACACGCGCGCTCCTCCCACGCCGTCGGCTCGGCGACGATCACTTGAGTGTTCCCGTCAGTCTGTTCGAGTAGGAGCCTGCGCTCGTCCTCCTCTTCGAGGAACGTGCCTTTGCTGGTGAAAGTGTCGGTGCGAAAATTCGCCGACCAATCGCCGAGGTCCCACGTCACCATCGCGCCGTCTGCTCCGGCCGTCACCAGCTCACCGGTCGACCGGAACTCCGCTGCGGTGACCTCGCCCTCGTGAGTGCGAAGATTCTCCGCGACGTTGCCAGTCCCGGTGTTCACCACCACCACGCGGGTGCCGGCTGGGATGGCGATTTGATGGCCGTCAGGACTGAAGTCCGCCACGGTTGGAGTCGCTGGCAATGGGACCGTGATAGGTGGCGTTGCCCCGGAAACATCGACGATGCGGACCGCGAGTAAGCCGTCCCGGAGTGCAATTCGACGGCCGTCCGGGCTGACGGCCAGAAGCCCGTTGCCGGCAATCTGGTCGATCGCCTTTCCCGAGGACGTATCAAACACCATGGTGGGTCCTAATCGACTGGCGTACAGCCGCGAGCCGTCCGGCGCAAACTTGACCGCGCCGAACTGTCCGACCCACCCGGAGGGGCCGGGGTCAGAGCTGTTCACGTCCAGGTCCAATAGCATCGGGTCCCCAGTGCCGGCACGCCAGAGGGCGACGCTCCCGGACGATTCGATCCAGGATGTCGCCTCCAGCGCTGCAAAGAGGAATCCGTCGGTGGAGTATTCAACGTCTGCCGCCGCCTCAGGCAAGCCCTGGTAGGTCTTCAAGCCGGCGCGACCCCCGTAAGCCAGATCGAGCGTTCCCGTTCGTCCACGATCGCAGGGGAGGGCGTTGCAGAGTCCCAACGCCTGGCTGAATGCAACGGTGCCCGAGACAGGGTCGACGGCGGTTGCCGCCACCATTCCTCCGAAGGGTGAGTATTCGCCGAGCTGGGATCGATTGGCGAGATCGAATAGCCGTAAATCGTCGTCACTGTCGATCACTGATGCTCGGGTTCCGTTCTTTGCGAGCGACATGCTCGCGGGCGTCACTCCGTCTTCCTGAATGCGGGTGATGCTCGTGACCCGGGGTGCCCGCGCGAACACCCGCACGAGGTTGGTACGTGTCTCGGTGCTGTCCCAGATCTGGATGGCCTCCACCGCGAGCAGCAGCGCTCGATCGAAGTCCGGATCCTCCAGCGCGGTCGCGGCAACGCGCCGCGCCTCTGCGACCGTTGCACGCTCGCCGGCGAGACTTGCCTGGAACCCTGCCACAAGACTCGCCGTGATAGCAACGATCGCGAGAGCCACTGCGCCGGCAGACACCCAGGACAGTCGGCGCACCATGCTGCGCTCCTTACTTAGCTGTCTCTGGGTAGCCGCCAGTCCTGCGGTCTCAGCAGCTGCGCAGGCTTCTAGGAACTCTCGCTCAACCACTGTGAGCGCGGGCTTGACTGCATCCCGCCACTGCTGGGCCGCCGTTTGGCGGCCGCCGCGATAGAGCTCGCCGTTTGGGCGCCCCATCGCATCCCAGGCGGTGGCTGCGGAACCAAGATGCCGCATGATCCGTTGGCCCTCGATATCATCGGCTAGCCACTCCTTCAACCGTGGCCATTCTCGTGCAACCGCTTCGTGGGATAGCTGAACCGACTCCTCATCGGTGGTGAGCAGGCGGGCATCGACCAGTCGATCGACGATCTTGGCATGGTCCTCGTCGATTGCGATCCGCGTGCGCTCGATCCGACGGGAAATCACCACACCGTCTGCAGATGCTTCGACGAGACGGAGAAGGATGTCGCGCAGCAGCCGCGTGCCCTCCGGGGAGAGCGCGCCGAAGACCTCTTCCGCGGTCTTCGCGACGGCACCGTCGATCTCACCGGATGCCCGATACCCGTCGACGGTCATGACGCGGCCCTCGCGCCGTAACCACACCTGGTGCAGGGCGTGGGACAACAGTGGAAGGTTTCGCCCGTCGGCGTCGCGGATAAGGATCTCGACGAGGCCTGGTTCCAGGATGAGTCCAGCCTGATCCGCCGGCTTCTCGATCACGGCACGGAGTCCTTCGGGGCTCAGCGCGGTCAGCATGAGCATGTGCGATTGGATGATCTCGGCGAAGCCTTTGTGTTCAGCCAGGTCTCCCAGACGGTCCGCGCGGATGGTGACGACGAGCATCCCGCGGAAAGCCTCTCGCGACAGAGCGTCGAAGAACTTCATGATCTCGGCGGGGTCGTCCGCGGCGAACGCCTGTTCGCATTGATCGACGATGAGCAGCGAATCCCCGGGGCGTCGAACTACGTCTCGAAGGGCCTCGAGAGGACGCTCGCCGGGCGTTACTATGACGACCTGCGTGCCGCGTGCGGTGAACTGGGCGGCTATCCCGGCCCTAACGAATGAGGACTTGCCGAGGCCCGACGCGCCCGCGATGAGGAGCACGCCGTGTTCATCAAGCGCCCGCAGTGCTCCGGTCAGCTCCTGCGCGCGACCGAAGTACCACTCGGCATCCGTCACGCCCGCGGGAGGCAGGCCGAAGTACGGACACTCGGAGCTCCCGGCCCGCAATACCTGGGCGGACAGTAACGAGGGATCCTGCCTGAGAATGGCCTGCTCCAGTTCGGCGAGCTCTGTGCACGGATCCAGTCCAAGATCGGCAACAAGGAGTCCCCGCGCCCTGCGTACGGTGGCCAGCGCCTCCGCTTGCCGGCCCTGGCGGTACTGCGCCACGCTCAGCATGACCCATCGCCGCTCGCGCAGCGGAGCTTCGGCGACGCGGGTGCGCGCTAAGGCGGCGACCTCCTGAACCTCGCCGGCTTGCAGCCGCGCATCGAGGAGTAGCTCCTCGGCTCCGAGGCGGATCTCCTCAAGACGGCCGGAGGCGATCTGAGCCGGCCCCCAATCGATGAGTTCGACGAACGCCTCACCCCTCCACAGCGCGAGGGCCTCCGAGTACGAGTGTGCGGCACGTTCCGGCTCACCAAGCTTCAGCTGTTGGGAACCCCGACTGACGAGCCGCTCGAACTGGTCGGCGTCGACCTCGATATGGTCCGCGGTCAGCCGATACCCGAACGGGGTCGTTTCGATCCGTGCAGGCGCGATGAGCCGACGCAACCGCATGATGCAGCCCGGAATCACCTTCGACCATGAGGCCGGCAGATCAACGCCCCAGAGCGCCTCGGCGAGGGATTCGACCGACAAAGATGAGCCCAAGCGGACCATGAGCGCACCGAACACCACACGATCGCGCGGTGCCAAAGGAATCCGATCGTCATCGAGCGTCAGCGCTCCAAGAACGCGTACCTCCATGAGGCCACGTTCCGCCCTGACCCCACATCCGTCAAGTCGGCTGATATCGGGACGATACCGCGTTTTTGGGCGCCGGTATCCTGCTGATACCGGCGTGTTCTTCACTGGTGGAAACAGCCACGGCGCTGCATGGATCGAAGTAAAGGACTTGACATGTGGACTTCAAACCGGCCCTCCCGCGTCACTCACGGCGGGCGCTCACACCCGATCGGTGTCGCCGTCGCAGTGCTGGGGTGCATTGGCCTCTCCGCGTGCACCGCCGCCGAGGCGCCCTCCCCCACATCGACTACGGAGGCTCGCACCGTCGCACCGTTCCCGGAGAGCGGCGTCATCGACGCCGGCACCTACCTCGTGACCGGCTACCCGGTGCCCTTCGAGATCACCGTCCCAGACGGCTGGGTGACGTACGACGGGTCGGGCCTGGGCAAGGACGACCCGGATCTCCCGGATGAATGGGATGTCGCCGTGACTTTTTGGCCCGCCACCCATGTCCCGACGGACGCGTGCGCCTGGAGCGGCGCGCTCGTCCAGGTGGATCCGACGGCTGAGGCGTTCGTCGATGCGATGACGGCGCAGGCGTCAACGGTAAGCACCCCTCCGGTCAAGGTCATGGTGGGCGACTACTCCGGCTTCGAGTTCGACCACGCCGTCGAGAGCGACGTCGACATCACAGCCTGCGATGGCGGCAAGTTATGCATCAACTCGGATTTGGCGCAGGACTGCGACGGACGCGCGTACAGAAATGTGGGCGAGCGCGAAACCTACCGGGTGGTCGACCTGAACGGCGAACGCGCCGTGATCACGGTGGGCCAACCCCCCGAATCGATCAATCCGGATATGACGAGAGAGGCACGCGCCATCTTCGACTCAATTGTGTTCAGGTCCGACAAGTGACCGGCTGATGCGATAGGCGATCCGGCCTGCGGGCGCCGGCTCCTTCTCTGAACCCATCTGGTGTCTCATAGCCTCGGTGTTTCGAAACGCTAGGGATACGAGACGTCGTAAGTGTTCGATTGAATTGGCCGAAAAGGTTGACCCCGGTCCCCGGTGACCACATTGGTCGTTGCGGTACTTTCGGTCCCTCGTCTAAGGGCATTCGCCGCTGGGAAGCACGCATGGGCTCGAGCAACATCCTGACATCCAAGCACGCTGCTTCCATGGAAAAAATCTCCTGTGAAGAAACCGGAACCAGCGCAGTAGTCGTAGGCATAATGTGCAAATCGACGACGAACAGTCAGACGCGGCAAGATCTCTCGGGAACGACGTCACCACCTCATACTCGGCATACGGGCGAGTCATGGTCGCGGCAAGAGCCTTGCGCACTCCCCTGACCGGTGTACGAGTAGAGATTGCGAGGCGCGGCCGGGCATCGGTTGCCTCCGGTGGTTGAGCCTCTCGTGTCTATCGGCGGAACCGGCCTGGCGTCCACAGCCCCCGCATTGGTCAGGCCACGCAAAGTCATAGGCCCGTCGCAGACTCGGTGGTCGAAGGTGAGCGTCAGCTCGGTGACTTTCCGGACGGCGGCTCGTCGTTCGCCACCCACGGCTTGTCGATGATCCGGCCGACGCCGAGGATGGCCACCTCCGGGTGGTTGATGATCGCCGCCGACCCGCCTACGCCCAACACTCCGTAGTTGTTCAGTTGAACGTGCCGCTGCCCAACTCGGTGGGCGTGGCCTTGCCCTGGCGCGCGACGTCGGTCAGCCGCCGGATCTCCGCGTCGAGCTCCCGGGCACTCAGCTTTTCCGCTGCCCGGACCGACTGGACCACGAGACCCCGATCGGTCTGGGCGGCGATGCCGAGGTTGATCCCGTCGAACGAGACGATCTCCTGGGACCCGTCGGCCGAGGTTTCGATCCGCGTGTTCAGCTCCGGGTACTTCTTGAGGTCAGCCGTGAAGAGGCTGCGTCAGCGAGGTGGGTGAAGCCACCAAGGTTTGACGTGGAGACAATCGATCGCGAGAAGGTCATCAAGGACCGGTTTCTACGTGTCGCCCAGGCGAAAGGGTGCCCTGAGAGGACTCAATGCGCCTTGCGCGCGCGTCAGGAGTCACGTGGGAGGGCATCGGGGGCTCTATCGGCATGTCCAAGCAGGCAGCGTGGGAGTCCTACCGACACCTCGAGCAGCGAGACCATGCGGAATGATGGCATCGATGTTGCCGAGAACCACGGCGTCGCCACCATCACGTCCGGCGGTAGAGGATCACCGTCAGCCATGGATGCAAACGCAACCCCGCCTACAGTAGTCATGCTTACGTGGCTGAGTGCGGAACCCGCCCATGCCTACGCGAACAGCATTCGTCGTCTCAGTTCCAGGTCGATGTTGCAGCAGCAGTGACAGCGGCACGCGACATGATGTGGGAAGCGAGAGTCTGAGCGCGCCCGTCAGTGCTCGGGATTAGCCAGGAGCCGCTCACCAGCTGGTTCTGACGCCCATTTGGGCAGATGTGTCTTGCGCGTTAGATCCGATTTGGCCCGCGGGTAGGTGAGCCCGATTACGACCAAGGCAATCACCATCGGGGTGGCCCTGCCTTCTGTCCAGTATATGAACCGAGGAAGCTCCAGCACCCCTACGAAGACGACCGCGTAGGCGAGGAACGACGGGACACTACTCTTGCCTATTGATGAGTACAACGCGCCAAGTATCACGCCGACGACCAGCCAGAAGGCAAGCATCCCTATGAGTCCGAACTCGGCATAGGCAACCAGGAAGCTACCTTGATTGTTGAACTCGATGTTCCCCATCGTGCCGAGGGTTTGTTTCCACCAGGCCTCGGGTTCGTACCCGAATATACCGGGGTGCTGGGGCGCTCCGGGGGCGTTCCATATGCCCGGGATGCTGAAGTACGGGTCGGCGCCCGAACCAGCATGCGCGGTTGCGAAGATGGCGCTGTTGTTATAAGCGGTAACGTAGTAGCCGGCCAGCCGTGCGGAAACCCATTCCGTGAAGGGCAAAGTAGTCATTGTCTGGTAGTAGACCCAACTGCGCGTGTACTCGGATATGGCGAACACGGCCCATATCAAGGGGGCCCCGATCAGCGGTGCTATTCTTGCCAGTCCACGCCAGCGCGAGCCTGGCTTCACAGTGACAGCTGCTATCACCATGACGGGTATGCAGATTTCAATGAGGGCGAGGCGTTCTGCATAGAACATGGTTCTAATGCCAGCGAGGAGAATCAGCAGCACCCATGCCTTTCCGCCTACTCCCAGACGCTGAAGAAGTAACCCAATCACGGCAACTACAGGAGCAAATTGCGTCATTGTCGTGAGGCCACCGATAGGTTTGGCATTGCTTTTCAGTGAGCGGATAGCGCCAAGCTCCCGATCCACTACGGCTATGAGGTCGGCTAATCCCACGCCTTGGATTACGGCGCTGGCTATCCAGATCGCATATCCGGCGAGTACCAAGGCGAACATGACGCGATACGCGACGCGCAAGAATCCAACTTGCCGCGCGTTGAGTTTCAGCGTCATCGATCTGCCTCGCACTGCCATTCCCGTACCGATTAAAGTGCCGGCCAGTGTGGCCACGATGGCCAAAAGCAACGTCAGGGATAAGTCCTCGTTTAGGTACTTTGGGACTCGCCACAACGAAAATGCGGCATCGTCGAGGAACACGGCTGTTATTGCCATGGACCCCGAAACGAGGAGTATCGGCCAGACGGGGTTCAGCCACCATGGAATGCTGATGGCCAATTCGTAAAGCTGGCCCAACTCGGCCTTGCGCAGGACGGCGCGATGTGCAGTTCGAGTAGGCATTTGTTCCCCCGTTGACTGAGACTCCATTGATTCTAAGTGAAGGAGAATCATCAAAAATTCATGCGCTGCTGAAGCTTACGTGCCGGCACCTCGACCAGGTAATACAAGCCAATCCCTGCGCCCACTCCAACTGCCACTGTGACAGCGACCTCGGGCATCGTGGGCAGGAAGTCAAGGGTGGGCTTCATCACGTCGAGCAAGACGTAATGAAGGAGATAAATACTGTAACTGGCGAGGCCGATGATATTTATGGGCTTCCAGGCGCTGACTAACTGGAAGCAAGCCTTGATCGCGCTTTTACCCGGTATCATGCCGTAGACGATCACGAACAATGCGGCGAGGGCATGGAAGGTGTACCGGAACGTCATCTCATAATTTGAACCGAGGGGCGCAAAGCCCACGACAAAAAACGCCCCGCCGAGCAAAAGTGCCCAGTCCTTACCGAGATGGCGGAGTTCGTCGAGCCGCCCTGTCTGCCATAGATGGACCATGACTGCCGCTGCGATCCCCCACCCGATCGCATCAATGCGAGTATCGGTGGCGCGGGCGATTCGGATGTCACTAGCTCCGTCATAGACGAGCCACATCCGCCAGAAGGTCGCCCCGAGAATACCAACCACTGCGACGACTTGCAGCCCGGCGAGCCAGTTCCGGCCCCGGACCAGAAACAGCCAAAGCAGCGCGAAGGCAATATAGAACTGCTCTTCGACAGCCAGACTCCAAACCACTTGGGACCCTGGCAATAGATTTGTGGGTTCGCGGTTCGCTCCGACCTGGACCCAGTTGTAGGCGAAGAAGATCTGCGACAGGAAAGCTGGCCAGTCCACGTTGAACGTCTTTAGGATCGGCCCAAGAAGCAGCGTGGGCAAAAGGATAGCCACCATGAACGGTGGTGCGAGCTTGAATGCGCGCTTAGCATAGAAGGCCCCAGCATTGAAGGAGGCAGAATGCACGCGCTCCTTGATCAATATACTTGTGATGACGAAACCGGAGATGACAAAGAAAACCGTCACGCCGGACGGGCCCGGGATGAACGTTAATCCCGCGTGTTGAAGTACCACCAGGAGCACGGCGAAGGCCCGCATTGCGTCGATGTGCGCGTAGCGGCCAGCAAGCAGCCGAGGACCTTTGACTTTGGGCGGGTCGAGCACGTCATGGCGATGTGCCATTGGAATCCCCCAGATATAATGCGCGCCCCATCAGCGCGAACAGAGTCCATAGTAGGACAAGTCAAGCAAAGTTCGATTTCGACAGCACCGACCACGAGTTCTTCAACCTAGCGCCGGACGCTGTAGGTGAGATAACCCACCGGGGCCACCAGATTATGCTCTGATCAGCCACCGGGCATTCGGCGAAGGCTGCATCACCCTCAGGTCCGGTCGCGGGGCGTCACAAAGTGCCAAGGCTGATCCGACCAACCCGCACGTCGGGGCGAGGATGGCAACGTAGTCTCACATTTCGATGATGAAGCCCACGACAATCACCGCGAGCACCGCAAAGTCAGGCGCCAATTGCCAAGGCTTCTCCCGAGCCGATGACGTGCTCCCCATAGGGACCCGCACCCGGCCCACCAAGTGCCCAACAAGACCGGGCGCAAGTAACTCCAGCCCCGGATGAGTACTCGGTTACCAGCAAGACGCGTAACTACCACTGTGGTTTGTATGACTTGCGCCAAATAGCTTCTGGGTATGGTCATCAAGATCGGAAATATTGGTTCGGCAGAAGTGCAAGACTACGGAGGCGTCAGACGCCGGGGTTTACTCCGCTTCGGCACCCTCGTAACGGCGATCACTGGCGCCTCAGCTGTGTCAGCTTTGGCTGCCGGCAGCGCTGCGGCTGCGCCTGGAGACAAGACGCCGCCAAACACATACGTCCCTGTGGCGGAGAAGGGCTCACCGTCTGGCGTCGCAACCCTGGACTCGACTGCGAAGCTTCTTCCCGATCAACTGCCTGATCTTTCTACCACCTTTGCCAGCAAGGCTGAGGTGCGTGTGACTGTGGCAGCATCGGATTCGGCGCCGCGCGCCAAGGCCCGCGCCGATCACGTGTGCACCGGAACCGGGGACTTGGCTGTCATCCAAGCTGCACTGGATGAACTACCCGATAACAACGCGGTTTCGGGCGAGGTTGTGCTCCTGGCGGGGAACTACCAGGATGCCACGGGCGGTACTGTCGCCATCGGCTCTCCGTCGTCCGCGGCTCTCAACCCTCGGAAAATTCTCCGCTTCCAGAGGGGCGCGCGCCTTAACGTTTCTGGGCGGACCGGACGCAAGGCCGTCTTGAAGGTCGAGTCTCCCGACTGCCAGATCATCAACGCCAATGTGTCCAACAGTGAGGCGTTCGGGAACGGTACGGGCATTGCCATTGGCGGCGACATCTCCACGTTTGGTGGACGCTGGGACCGCGTGTGCAACCGCGTGACTATCTGGCAGCCCATCCTCTCCAACCTCACGACGGGCATCGAGTTCTGTAGTATCGACGGAGGGCCCGGCGTGGGCGGCTCATCGGGCGATTGCAACGTCCACGGCGGCTACCTTTTCCAGAATCAGACCGCCATCCGTGCCGCCGGCTACACTAACACCGTCTACAGCCCAACGCTTGCCTATAACAACGTCGGAGTATGGGTGGAGTCGCGGCGCGTGGAGGCGCAGCTTAGATGCTACGGGCTAACGCTGGTCGGCTGGAACGAGGTCGGCATTAAGGTTGACGGCGGCTACGGCTCAACATTCCACGACACCTGGATGGAACATGTATCCCCGAATGGCAGTACGGCTAGTGAGGCCATCCGGCTAGGTCTGTCGTCGACTACCCGCACCCATCTCACTCGATTTGCTGGAACGACCACGCTCCAGCTCGCAAACGAGGCTTACGGCGTCCGATATGTCGGCGCTGTTGGTACCAAATTCGACAATCTCGTGTTCTCCACAAGTGGCGCTGTTCCATCCGCTTCCCTAATCCGCAACGAGGGTGACTCCAATAGCAAGGGCAACGAAATTGACCGAATCACATTCGGCCCAAATGGAATTCCCAGCCACAGCGTCCTGAGTATTGACCCCGCCGCGTGGGGGGATGTGTTCATCAACCGTATTCCGGGAACGGTCGGAAGTCCCGGCTTCTCAAGTCGAGTGAACACCTCTACTAGAGCCTCACGATCGCCAGTAGTTCGCAAGCCCACTGACACCTCCAAGACCGCAGACGCCGTGCTGTCGAGCGACCCTGACATGACGATTGCCCTCGCGCCGGCAACAAACTATGCACTGACGGGATTGATCATTTTCGATGCGAGCCAGGATGGCGACTTTAAGATGCAGCTAAGTATCTCGGCAGCAAACGGGACGGTTCAGTGGGCCGGGACAGGCCCCGCTTCTTCACATACGTCGTCCGTTGGAATCTCGAGCGTGACAACTCAGCAGGCATCTTCCGGTTTTGTTCAGGCGTGGGGCGGGGCTGCTTCGGGCACCCCCATTGCGGTTCCAATTGCGGGCATTGTAAAAACCTTGGACCTCGCCACGCTCACGATGAAGTGGGCACAGAATACGGCTGACCCCACGCCGACCATTCTGAAGAACGGTTCTTGGCTGAAGCTGGAGCCAATCCCGTAAAAAGGTTTCGCTTAGGAGGTCGCCAGCGCGTCCTTGAACACAGGGACGAGTGCCGCAGCGTACTGCTTCGTCGTGTGCACGGTATCCCGCTTGACGGGCGTATTACCCACGAACGACGGGCAGTATCCGGAGCCGTTGCAAAACCAGCTGCGTGTGTCGATTAGCTTGGCACCGGCAGCGTCAGCAGCGGTCTTCATGGCAGCCGCTGTGTCGACGAAGCTGGTGGGGATTTGGTACATGCAGTCACGCGGCGTACTGGTGCGGTTTGCGCAATCGGCAGGGGCCTTGCCGGACGGCGGCGCCGTGACGATGACGAGCTTAGCACCGCTGGGCTTCAGTGCCTCCAACATGCCGGCCGTCCCGGTCTGCCACTCCTGCTGCGCTGCGGCACCAGTCGCTCCGGAGGAAAGCGCCCCGAGAAGGCCGGAGGTGTTGGTCAGGAACACGACCTGCGGCTTAATGTTGTTAATCTCGGTAATCGCCGCATCCTTGAATGCGGCACACTCGGCCATAAAACCCGGCCTGTCGTCCTTCGTTTCGAGGTCCAGCATCGTGCAACCAGCCTTGGTCATGCCCCGCACGTTATGGGTATCGCCCATAGCAGCCCGAACGGTGGGAAGCAGCGTAATGCCGGTTGAGTCTCCGAATACCACAGCTGTCTCGGCCTTGTCAGTTCCGAAAACGCAGGTTGGCTTGAACAGGTCAGTGCTGCCACATCCGGCGCTGTCCTCGTCGGGCTTGCCCTCGGCCAGGACGCTACTCAACGACGGTGATAATTCCGGCCATTCGGAAGCAGTGAGGGCAGTGTCTATCTGGGCCGAAAGACGCGTGGCGTTCGTTTCCACCACGGGCGCCGATGGCTTCAGCGTCCCGAAGGTTACCGGAACAGAAGACGCCTCAACCGGAGCAGAGTGTTGAACCGCTAGGGGGACGACTACCGCGGTCGCGACTACCAAAGAAGCTAGACCGAAGAGCTGATGTTTCGAGTCCATCTGCGGACCCGTCTGCTTCCGGCGCGCGTACCAAGAATTGGCCTTATACATCGCGGTCAGCCGACTCTGCGTCGGCTTCTCAACGTACTCATACGACAACGCTGCCAGGAACGCCATCAGCACAACCATCACCACGTAGAACGTGACGTCCTTGGCAGGCCAGAGGGCGCCGCCAATGATAATGACGGGGAAGTGCCAAAGGTACAGCGAGTACGAGGCGTTGCCGATATAAGCGCTGACCTTGTTGGTAAGGAAGTTGAAGCCTGCGACCGGGCTGCCGCTGCCAGCGATGATGACCAGAGCAGTTGAAACGACGGGGAGGGCCGCCCACGGCGCTGGGAACGTGAAGGACTTAGCGATGATGGCAATGCTCGCGGTGATCCCGACGATACCCACCCACCCGAGGACAAGCCGGAAGGTTGGGCCAATCTGCCTAAACAGTGGATTCAGAACCGCAAGGAGGGCACCAACACCCAGCTCCCACGTGCGGGAAGGCGTTGAGAAGTAAGCCCACGCAGCGTTGTCCTTTGTCTCCAAGATTGCCCAGGCGAAAGACAGAGCAGTCAGCGCGGCCAAAACTACGGCGAGAATGATGCGTCTCCTGGCAATTGGAGCACCCACCTTGACTGCCATTCCCAGCACCAGGACGAGCACTAAGGGCCACACGAAGTAGAACTGTTCCTCAACGCCAAGGGACCAGTAGTGCTGGAGCGGCGAGATGGGTGCGTCCTCAGACCAGTAATCGGTGCCTGTCAGAGCGAAGCGCCAGTTGGCGGAGAAGAACATCGCCCACAGCCCGTCCTGCAGGATGCCATTGGCGCGCTCCGTGAAGAACGCAAAGTAACTGACCGTGACCGTCACGACGATGGCAAGGATGCCGGCGGGAAGGATGCGCGCCACGCGCCGGAAATAGAAGTCCCTGAAAGACACTCGCCCGGCTGTCTCATGCTCCCGCACAAGGCCGAGCGTGATCACGAAACCCGAGATAACAAAGAAGATGTCAACGCCGACGAAGCCGCCACCTGGGTATCCGGTCAGGTGGTTGGCAACAACGGCGAGAACCGCGACGGCTCGTAATCCCTGAATGTCTAGACGCCGAGCGTGGGACGCGGTTTTCCCTGCGTTTGAAGGGCGGTTTTTGGTCAGCGTCGATTGCGCCATGCTTCCCCCATGTATTGAGACCTGCCCTAATGATAAGGGTTACGAACGATGGGTGAAGCGCCGCTGCCATCGCTCACCAGTTGGTAGTCTCCGGAGAAGGCTCCTTACAACATCCTTTTCCTCCGCAAGTTAAAGGTCTGCCAGGAGGCTGTTCGGGTTTTCGATGGCGTCGGCCACCAAGCGGAGGAAGCCGGCAGCTGTGCCGCCGTCGCAGACGCGGTGGTCGAACGTGAGCGTCAGCTCGGTGACCTTGCGTATTCTCAGTTCGCCGTTCACTACCCACGGCTTGTCGATGATCCGCCCGACGCCGAGGATGGCAACCTCAGGGTGGTTGATGATCGCCGCTGAGCCGTCCACGCCGAACACTCCATAGTTGTTGAGCGTGAAGGTGCCGCTGCCCAGCTCCGTGGGGGTGGCCTTGCCTTGGCGCGCGACGTCGGTCAGCCGGCGGATCTCCGCATCCAGTTCCCTGGCGGTCAGCTTCTCCGCGGCGCGGACTGACGGGACCACGAGGCCACGGTCGGTCTGGGCCGCAATGCCGAGGTTGATGCCGGCGAACGAGACAATTTCCTGCGACCCGTCGTCCGCGGTTTCGATCCGGGTGTTCAGTTCCGGGTACTTCTTCAGCCCAACCGTAACAAAGCGGGCAATAAATGCGAGGAGGCCCGGGACTTCAGAGCCGCCGGCTTTGAGTTCCTTGCGAAGCTCGACCAAGGCAGTGGCGTCGACATCCACCCAGACGGTGGCCTCCGGGATCTCCGACCGGCTGCGCGTCATGGTCGCAGCAACGGCCTTGCGCACTCCCTTCACGGGTGTGCGGGAAGAGATGGTGAGGCCAGTGCGGGCGTCGCGGCCCTGGGTTTCGACAGGCTCAACCACCGGGCTTTGCTTGGTTTCGACAGGCTCAACCGACGGCCGCGGTTTGGTTTCGACAGGCTCAACCTCCGGTGTGTGGATGGCTGCTTCCACGTCCTTGCGCATAATCAAGCCACCCTCGCCGGAGCCGGGCAGCTCGCCGAGGTCGACGCCGTGCTCCCGGGCCATACGACGGACCAACGGAGAGATCACGGCACCGAGCTTGCCGGGGACGCGGGTGCGCAGGAGGGAGAGGTCGTCGAGGTCCTTCGTTTCGGCCGCTTTGGTTTCGACAGGCTCAACCACCGCAACGGATGACTTGCGAGCGCGAGTGCGCCGAGCAACGCCATGGCCACCCGGAGTTCCGTACCCGATCAAGACATTCCCGGACCCGGCTTTCTCTTCTTCCCGGTAGGTCTCGGCTGCCGCCTCAGCAACAGCCGACGCGGATGATGGCGCTCCGGGAGCGGCATCGGGCCTGTCGGAGCCGGACGGCATGCTGCTTGCAGCATTGCCGTCCGGCGAAGGGACGGGGGCGGCATCATCCATGGCGGCCACCGGGTCGCCCAGTTCAGTCTCAGTGGGCTTGGTCTCGGGCTGGGTTTCAACCGGCGTCACCGAGATCAGCGGCTTCCCCACGTCCAGGGTCTCCCCCGGCTGCCCGTGCAGCTCCGCCACAATGCCGGCATACGGCGACGGCACCTCAACCGTGGACTTCGCGGTCTCCACCTCGGCAATCGGCTGGTCCACGGTAATCGTGTCCCCCACCGAAACGTGCCACGACACCAGCTCGGCTTCGGTCAGCCCCTCGCCCAGGTCCGGCAACAAAAACACACGCGCTTCACTCATAGTCAGTTCTCCCACTGAAGGTCGTCGACGGCGTCGAGGATGCGGTCCACGCCGGGCAGGTAGTACTTCTCAAGCTTGGGCGCCGGGTACGGGATGTCGAACCCGGTGACGCGCCGGATGGGGGCGGCCAGGTAGTGGAAGCAGCGCTCCTGGACCCGGGCCACGATCTCGGAGGACACGGACGCGAAGCCGTGCGCCTCGGCGATCACCACAGCCCGGCCGGTCTTCCGCACCGACTCACACACCGTCGCGTCGTCGAACGGCACAATGGTCCGCACGTCAATGACTTCCAGCGAGCGCCCCTCCAACGCAGCCGCCTCGGCGGCGGCAAGCGCGGTGGGGACGGACGGACCATAGGCGATCAGCGTCGCGTCAGTGCCGGGACGCGCGACGGCGGCGCGCCCCTCAGTGGCGAGGCCCGCCGTCGTGCCTTCCACGTAGGAGGACCGCAGCTCAGCCAAGTCCACCAGGTCCTTGGACCAGTACAGCTTCTTGGGCTCCAGAAACACCACGGGATCGTCCGAGTCGATGGCCTCGCGGAGCATCCGGTACCCGTCCGCCACGGTGGCGGGGGTGAACACCTTCAGGCCGGCGGTGTGGGCGTAGTAGGCCTCGGAGGAATCGCAGTGGTGCTCCACTCCCCCGATGCCGCCGCCGTAGGGCACCCGGATCACCATGGGCAGCTTCACCGCCCCGCGGGTCCGGTTGTGCATCTTGGCCACGTGGCTGACGATCTGCTCGAACGCCGGGTAGGCGAACGCGTCGAACTGCATCTCGATCACCGGGCGCATCCCGTTGATGGCCATGCCCACGGCCATGCCCACAATGCCCGACTCGGCCAGCGGGGTGTCGAAGCAGCGCTGCTCCCCGAAGGTTGCAGTGAGCCCGTCGGTAATCCGGAACACTCCACCCAGCGTCCCCACGTCCTCGCCGAACACCAGGACGGACGGGTCGGCCTGCATCGCGTCAACCAAAGCGGTGTTCAACGACTTGGCAAGGGTGACCGGCTGCGGGCCGGCGGCTTCGGCAGATGCAGCGGCGGAGGCGGCTGCCCGGGCGGTAGCCGCGGAAACATTGCCGTTGGCCTCGGATGAGGTGGTGATGGTGGGGCTCATTTGCCGGCCTCCTCGGTAGATGCTGCGTCGCGGGCCAGTTCGTCGGCGAGCAGGGCGGACTGTTCCTTCAACTGCGGCGTTTGCTTGGCGAAGACGTGGCGGAAGAGCTCCTGGGGATCCACCGGCACGTCCTCGCTGAGGCCTTCGCGCAGCTGGGTGGCCACCGCTTCGGCGTGCAAAGCAATCCGCGCCTCCACGGAATCGTCCAGCAGGCCACGGTCCGTCAGGTAGGCGCGCATCCGGTTCACCGGGTCCTTCGCCCGCCACTCGGCAACTTCAGCGCTCTCCCGGTAGCGGGTGTCGTCGTCGGCATTGGTGTGGGCCTGCATGCGGTACGTGTTGGCCTCCACCAGCAGCGGACCGGAACCCTCCCGAGCGAGCGCAACGGCCCGGTCCAGGACGGCGAGGAGCGCGACGACGTCGTTGCCGTCCACGCGTTCGCCGGCCATGCCGTAGCCCACGGCCTTGTGCGCGAGCGACGGCGCCACGGACTGGTGTGCCAGCGGCACCGAGATGGCGTACTTGTTGTTCTGGACGAAGAAGATGACGGGCAGGTGGAAGACGGCGGCGAAGTTCAGGGCCTCGTGGAAGTCGCCTTCGCTGGTGGCGCCGTCGCCGCACATGGCCAGCACCACGGTGTCCTCGCCGCGGAGCTTGGCGGCGTGGGCCACGCCCACGGCGTGCAGCAGCTGGGTGGTCAGCGGCGTGCACTGGATGCCCACCTTGTGCTCGAGGGGATCGAACCCGCCGTGCCAGTCGCCGCGGAAGATGGTCATCACCTGCACGGGGTCCACGCCGCGGGTCATCACGGCCACCGCGTCGCGGTAGGTGGGGAACATCCAGTCGCCCTCGGACAGGCACAGGGCGGCCGCCACCTGGCAGGCTTCCTGGCCGTGGCTGGACGGGTAGACGGCCATGCGGCCCTGCCGGACCAGTGCCGAGTTCTGGTCATTGACGCGGCGGCCGACGACGAGCTGTTCGTACGCGGCCAGGAGTTCCTCATCGCCGGGCAGGGGGTACTCGTGGCCGGGTTCGGTGCCCTGCTCACCTTCGGGCAAGAGCCGGCCTTCCGGGTCCACCATCTCGATCTGGTGCCGGGCCGGGAGCATGTAATCCTCGGCTGTGATGCCGAACTTTTTGGCGGCCTCGGTGAGGGCGTCCTCTGCCGGCACCGGGCTGGCATGCTCGCGTGCGGCGTGGTCTGCGGAGATCGTCATTGTTCCGTCCTTCTGTTGCCACTATTCCTTCCCAGTATCTGCCCGCAGCAGGTTTCGTATCCAGCATCTGGAGGAATCGTGGAGAAGCTGCTTGATTCTGCCTTCGCCGGGAGACGAATTGTCATTGTGAGCCGGCTTACTGACGCTGGCTATGGACAAATTGGACATGCAAGGGGGCACACATGGATGTACAGGGGGCGGCTCTGTGGGTCTGCGGACCGGATGGCGGAGGATAATGGCATACACGGCCCGAAGGAGCGACGCGCATGAGCAGCTATGACTTGGAGACGGAGAGCCACCAGGGCCTTGCAATGGAACCTGTTCCGGACGGGCACGCCGGCTCATCGATGGATGCTGCGGCGGAGCTGTTCAAGGCCGTGGCACACCCGGCCCGGGCGCAGATCCTGGAGCTGCTCACCCAGGGTGAGTGCACCATCCCTGAACTGTGTGACGGCACGGGGCTGAAGCCCTCGCACCTGTCCCGGCATCTGACCCAGATGCGCGGGCAGCACCTGATCAAATGCCTCCGGTCCAGCGGCCGGCTGGTCTATCGGCTGGCATACCCGGAGGCTGCCGAGCTGCTGGTTGCTGCCAGGTCAGTGCTTCAGGCGCGGACAGGGGAAGCGGTCAGTTCCCTGGGCCCCACGCCGGAGGTGCAGCCGTTCTCGTCCCTGTGGGGCGAGCGGTTTTCGGCGCCGGAAGCGGCACTGGTTTCGCGTTCGGTGATCGCGGACGCCTGCCAGGCGATGGCGGCGCGGACCGGTTGCAGCCCGGAGGCGGCGGCCGGCCGGCTCATCACGGTGGCCCGTACGTGCAGAATCACGCTTCTGGAAGCCGCGCTGGAAGAACTGCGCACAGGCGAGGACAGCAGCGACGACTGATTCTTGCAGGTCCCCGGACAGGCCTGACTGTCCGCCCCGGGCCCGCCGTGGCCAGCCTTCGTTCGGACCGTGCACCGGCCTTGACAAAAAATTGCGTTGACCTCTGGCCTGCCTCAGGACGAGACTTTTTAAGTGAGTTGACGAAAACGTCAATTCGTCCAATTTATTGAGTTTCTTCTCCTGTCGATCACAGGGTGAAGGCTTCGCACCAAGTGGCAGGGGTTGCCCTTATTGGGGGTTCTTGGAGCGGGGATGGACGCGGAGGGGACAACGAGGTTTCCTCCGCCTTTCCATCACCTTTCGCGGTGACCGTAGCTGCGGAAGATGGGGCGGTGGAAACAAGCGCCTCGGCTTGCGGGACCGGGGCGGCATTTCATACACGGGAATCACAATGGGTGGGAGAAACCGTCATGGGGATCGAAAAGCTGTGGGACCGGCTGGATACGGAAACGCGGCAGTGGTTTGTGGATAATCCCGGGTGCGTGATCCTCCCCCGGGCCGTGGTGGCAGCGATCAGCAAGGCCACGGGAGTGGAGTTGGAACAGGACCGGCACGGTGAAACTGTCCTCTCCCCCAGCGACTGCGACTTCATCCGCAGGGAAGCGGAACGGCACGATGCCCTCCGCAGCGAGTCCGCCGCCCCGCGCTCCTGACCGCTTGGCCGGCAAGCCCGCATCTGGTTCTTGGCTGGCTGCCTTGGTGGTGGGTGGCTTTCCGAGGTCGCCTGCGATCTGCTCTACGAAGCCACTCTGTACGCCCAGTGTGGATCCGCGTGAACTTTCGTATTCAGCTTCGGTTGGAACTGCAGACGTCTGAAGGCTTTCATCTACACTGAGAGACGAATTGTAGATGTGAGCTCGCTGACTGACAGGCGTTGTGGACAATGGCAAGCAGGGATGCGCGGACTGAGCCAGTCCCGCTGGATGACATCGACCGCAGGATCATTTCTGAACTGACCAGGGACGGCCGGATGTCCGTGACCCAGGTTGCCGAGAACGTCCACATCTCCCGTGCGCACGCGTACACCCGGATCGGCCGGCTTACCAGCGAGGGCGTGCTGTCCCGGTTCACGGCGCTGGTGGACCCGATCAAGGCCGGGCTCCGGTCCTCCGCCTACGTGACCCTAAAGCTGAAGCAGGATGCCTGGCGCGAACTCCGCGACCAGCTAGGCGCGATCCCGGAGGTGCACCACGTGGCCCTGGTGGGCGGCGATTTCGACGTGATCCTGCTGGTCCGCGCCGTGGACAACATAGACCTGAGGCGGGTCATCTTCGACCAACTGCAGTCCATGCCCGGAGTACTCGACACCCAGACCTTCCTGGTGTTCGAGGATCTGGATACGCGCTAGGTCAGTGGCGCGCTTTTGCTTTGATGAATCCTGCGGCCAGAAGTCCCACGCCCGCTAGTGATGCCAGCATTCCGCCCAGCGCTACTGCATATTCGGTGATAGTCATTTCCGTTGCCCCTCCCCTGCTGTCCTGCCTGATGGACCCAAGCTACCCATACAAGCTCAGCATTGGCCGAAGGCTCGGCTATAAGTTGGGTCAAGATCTGTGCAGCATCCAGGCAGAGGACAGATATCAGTCAGGGCAAGAAAGCGGGATTTCCTACCGGTACCCGTCGACAATTGCGGCAGCAATCTCCTTGTAGGCACGTCGGGTTTCGGGCTTCAGCACGTCCAGGGTGACTAGGTCACCATCTGCAACGCCACGGTCATGCGGAACGGCGATCAACTCCCGGCAAATGCCCGAAAGGTGCTCCTCGATAGCGTCCTTGTCCACACGTGAGGAGACTTCGTCCTTGTCAGTGATCACCACGATGGCGTTGCGAGCCAGGTCCTCGTACCCGTGGCTTGCCAGCCAGTGCAGCGTGCTTCGTGCGCGCTTGGCGCCGCTGACGGCGTAGCCAGCAGCAATTACCAAGTTGTCCGCGGACTGAAGGATCCCGCTCATGGCATTATGTGTGACCCCAGTCCCGCAGTCAGTCAATGCAACCGAGTAGTAGCTGGAGATGAGCTTTCGGATACGCAAATATTCAGCAGCGGTGAGCGAATCCGAAACCTCCGGATCCTGCTCCCCCGCGATCAGATGCAACCTACCGGCGTGATGCATGTATCGGGCGAGGGCAGTAAGCGAATCAATCGACTCAATGTTCTCCAACAGGTCCGTGATGGTCCGGGGGCTGGCTTGCTGGTAAATGCCTTCGCCGAGTGCACGTTCCACAAGATCACCCGAGTCAGGGTTGGCATCGATGGCACAGGGAGCATCTCCCCGGTATTCGGCCAAGGTTAGGCCAACACCGACCGTGGTCGAGGTCTTGCCGATGCCGCCTTTGAGGCTCAGGATCGCTGTGTTATAGCTGCCTTGGAGCTGACGCGAAATGCGTCGGGCCAAATCGTCTTCTTGGCGCTGCTTGGCACCCGGTCCCAGGTTCCACGCGCCGCCAGTCATTTTATAGAGGGCCCCACGAAACCCACCTACCGGGCGAGGCTTCTGTTCTTTGACGAATAGCCCAGGTGAGCTGATGAAGTCCGGCATTGGGCTTTCGGCGATGGTGTCGGCGACAGTCGGTCGAACGCGGCGGAATTCAGGCGATTCAGCGGGAGCGGGGGTAGGAGCCGGCCCGGCTGCGTCTCCTGGATTCGGTACTGAGGAGATGGTATCTGGCGAGGCAGGCTGCGCCGATACCGGTGGCCGGCTGGGGGCAGCCGGCTTTCCAACATCCGCTGCAGCGGCCGCGTCCGCCCAGGAGGTGCGGCGCGTCAACGGCTCACCGTCGGGCTGGACTGAGAGGGTCGGTGTTACAGCTGGCATGGTTCCTGTCCAGGCATCCCGCGGCGAGCCGTCGGCGCGACGAAGGTCGCGGCGTCGGCGCGGCTGCGGCTGCCCTGCATCCGTTGCATGGGAGCGTGCGTTTTGATCCGCCGGATCGGGCATGAGTGTCCCCCCAGGACGTTCGGCAAAAGGTTCTGCAGCACTGGTTCAAACACTAAGTCTATGGGCTTTGTTGCAAAGGCCGGGTCAGATGCGGGTAAGCGCAGCCGCTACCACCGCTGCTGCGAGGACAAGAAGAATCACGAGGACGGCGTAACCCTGCCACCTGGGACGGCCTTTATGAGGATTGATGTCAACATACGGCATGGCTAGCGCTTATTACCTCGGGGGACTGGGCGGACGGGAATCCGGACTCCACGACGCTTAAGCCGCAGCAAGTGATACAGGATAACGAACGGTACCAGCAGAGTGCCCAGCAAGGCGCTCAGCGCTAGGGCGTAGTCGGAAAAAGCCACGACAGCCTCCATTGGTCAGTAGTGATACCTTTCCAATGAACCCAACCACGTTTCAATTTGTTTGACAAATCTAGTCAATCGTTCCTGGCATAGCAGGACGCTCCTTTTGACAATTACGCGACCACATCGCACAAGACGTTGGCTGATTTGCCATCCGCAATTCCCGCGCTGCTAGCCAACCATCCGCAGCAGGCATCACGGAGATCTTCACGAGCCCGGCGGTGCCAGTCTTCGGCAAGTCGAACGGAAAGCCAGGGTACAGGCAGCCCGTCCAGCTCGTAGCCCAAGTCGAATGATCACTGGCGGGTCAAAGCGTGAGGAGATGGGCCCGCCGCTGTCACAAAGAACTATGTTTGTGGCCATTTCGACTGGATTGTTGCAGTTGTGTTGAGTGGCATGTGGTCGAAAGTCGAACAGGTCTTCCGGCGCCGAGCTGATAGGTACAATGTTCTGGACCGCACGAATATTGCCGTTCTGGTGGCGTGCCCAAGGCAGGTCTCCAGACGAGAGGCCAGGGGGACCCGTTTTGGACCTACGCGACTACTTTCAAGTTCTAAGGCGTAGTTGGATTGTGATTTCGGCTTGCGTAGCGGTGGGTCTCCTCCTGGCTGGCGCTTCCGTACTCCTCACCAAGCCTTCGTATACGGCGAGTACGCAGCTTTTCGTAGCAACTCAAAGTTCTGGAAGCATCCAGGAACTGCAGCAAGGAAATACGTTCACACAAGCGAGGGTGCAGTCGTATGTCAAGACGGTTAGCACCCCGGTTGTCCTGCAGCCTGTGATCGAATCGTTGGGGCTTGGCTCTGATTCTGGCCAACTAGCCCAAAAGATCAAAGCCAGCACTGACCTTAATACCGTGCTGATCACCATTACAGCCACGGACACGTCACCTGTGCAGGCTGCCGCCATCGCGCAGGCTGTCGGGGAAAGCTTGGTTCGGGCCGTAGAAACCCTCGAAAGACCTCGGGCCGGCGGAGAATCCCCTGTCCGGCTCTCTGTAGTAACGCCGGCAACAGCGCCTACGCAGCCTTCTGCCCCCAACACCAAGCTGATGCTGATCCTCGGCACGCTTCTTGGCCTGATCGCCGGTATCTTGGCTGCCGTGCTTCGTGCCGCTATGGACACGAAGATAAGAGGGGAAGCCGACCTTCGTCGTGTCACTGACGCCCCAGTCCTGGGCGGTATTGCCTTCGATGCGGAGGCGAACACGCGCCCCCTACTTTCACAGATCTCGCCCCACTCGCCCAGGGCAGAGTCCTTTCGCCAACTGCGTACCAATCTGCAGTTTGCCAATGTCTCCGGAGCAGCAAGATCCGTGCTGGTGACCTCATCGCTTCCAGGCGAAGGGAAGAGCACAACGGCGACTAACCTTGCCATCGCCCTCGCGCAAGGTGGTCAAAGTGTTTGCCTCGTCGATGCCGACCTCCGCCGACCTATGGTAAACGACTACTTGGGTCTGGATCGCAACGCCGGCCTGACTAACACTCTCATCGGGGCTGCCGATGTCAATGACATGCTTCAGGCATGGGGTGAGGACAACCTGTATGTCCTCACCTCCGGGCCCATACCCCCAAACCCCAGTGAGCTATTGGGGTCGGCTCAAATGAGCAATCTTCTTGACAGGCTGGAAGAGACATTCGATGTGGTGATCATTGATGCTCCGCCACTACTGCCAGTTACTGATGCAGCGGTTCTGGCCCAGCGCGCCGGCGGGGCAATCGTCGTAGCTGGCGTTCAAAAAGTTAAGCGTCACGACCTTGAACGGTCGCTTCAGGCACTCAATATGGTTGGAGTCCAAATTCTGGGAATCGTGCTTAACCGTCTGCCCAATAAAGGCCCGGACGCGTACTCCTACACCTACTACACCAGCGAGGACACCGCTCAGGCTTCCGGAGACCGCCCAACCAGAAGGCGAGGCGTCAAGGCCGAAAAGACTGAGCTCTCGAGATACTCTCGTGAAAAGACGCCACAGGGAACATTAGCCTCCCGGGAGCCATCAAACTATCCGAAGTCACTCAGCCGGATTTCGGGCCACGAGTAGGTAACTCTGAAGAACGACGTGATTTCTCGCACTACGTCCGAATTGGTTGCTTCGACGTCGCGGATAGGGTCTGAAGATTCCTAGCGGGCAAACATCTCCGCCAGAGTGAAGAAACTGCCATGAGATCATCATTTCAAAAAAGGGGCAGCTGCGTTTGGGAGAAAGTGAGTTGGTTCGGCAGCATCCAACCTTTCATCGCCTCGCCCGCGAATCATGCTGAAAATTGATGCTGTGAAGCGTCTCGATGACTCATTCTCAGCAACGCCAGGCCTCTTTTGTCGTGAAGGGGTGCTTAGTGTTAACGGCAGGTTGTCTGAGGGTGCATTGGCAAACGTTGATGATCATCCAAGATGCCTTGCGGATTTGTCTATATCGATCTGGATTCCGTGCAGATGCACATTCACCTCAAGTCCTAGCGATATCGCAATTGAATATATCCATTTTAAGGGGGACGCTTACATGCATGTCTTGATGCCGGAGAGAATACTTGATCGTAATGTCGGCGGGAATACAACTTATGCCCGAAATATAGCAAGGGGCCTTTACGAGCGCGGCATTCTAGTGGGGAGAATCCGTGCCGGAAAACATCCTGCCCACACCACGCTCCTCGAGACCCGAGAGGCTTTGAGGGCACCAGTCAAAGACCGAATACTTCATTACGTTGCAGACACTGGACCCTTCCTTCCCACTCGGGGTCCCTCCGTGGTCACAGTCCACGGTGTTGCAAGTCGCTGGATCTCCACGGCCAGGACGTCTCGTCAAGAATTTATTTGGCGTCAGCGCGTTGCTTCTGCCATCAGCAATACTCGCCGAATAATAACGGTTTCAGAATCAAGCGCGGACGACATCTCCGCTGTTTTTAATGTCCCGCGAGAAGATATTGTTGTGATCCATCATGGTATTGACACGACGGCCTTTGCCTCAGAATCTGTCCTGTCTGAGGAAATCGCAAGGAAGCTCCCCGCCGAGTTCGTTCTCTACCTTGGCAATATCGAGCCTCGCAAGAACCTTGTCGAACTTGTAGAAGCCGTAAATCGCATTTCTTCCTGTTCTTCCTCCATTCCATTAGTTATTGCTGGGCGCCCCGCGTGGAACTATCAGGAAAGCATGGAAGCTATAGAGTCATCTTCGAAGGTAATCTACCTCGGGTTCGTGAGCGATGATGATAGGCGTGCACTCATGCAAAGGTGCTCGATCTTTGTGTTTCCGAGTCTCTACGAAGGTTTTGGATTTCCGATCCTAGAGGCCATGGCCGCCGGGGCACCAGTACTTACGACGGATAAGGGCTCACTAGCAGAGGTTAGTGGCCCCGCCAGAATCATGGATGGTACCGACAGGGCTAGCATCGCGGACTCTCTAGCCTCGGCACTCGCAGACACTTCCTGGATGATTCAGGCACCGGTGGAAGGGCAAGACTGGGCAAGCCGCTTCAGTTGGGACAAGAGTGTGCAGGCGCACCTAGAAGTTTACGGGGAGCTACTTCAGTGAAGCGCGTATTGATAGCCCATGGTTATAGTGCCAAAAACAGCGGCGACGGTCTGCTTGTACATGAAAGCATCGAGCTTATTAAGGAAGCCTTCGGAAGTGAGGTGTGCTTAACAATCCTGGCCTCCTACCCAGAATCTTTCAGTCATCTGGGCGTTAGAGTTGTTGGTACAAAGCCCACTAGTCGGGGTTACGACAAGGAATATGTATCTCTTCTTCGATCCAGGTTTCGCGACTTTGATGTCGTCGTGGGAGTTGGGGGCGGATACCTTCGAGCTGGAAATTGCCTCGAACTGCTGAAGACAGGCCTAGTCATGGGGCCACAGCTCATGCAAGTGGCCCGCAGCAAGACTCCAAGCGTCTACCTTCCTCAAAGCATCGGGCCCGCCCGACTTGGTAGCCGAGGTCTCATGGCCGCCTTGTTAAGAAGAATAGGTACAGTATGGGTGCGCGATGATCGAAGTGCGAAAGAGTTTGCTGACGCGGACGTGTCACGATCACCTGATCTTGCAATTTTAGGGATGAAGCGCACTTATCTACCTTTTGGCCAAAACGATCCGGTAGTCCTATCGGTTCGAAGTCACCGCGGAAGTGTTCCTGAGGCAGTTTACGTTCTGCGGGCCAAGATGGGAGTTGTAGACAGCTTCATTCAAAGCACCGTGGGCGGGAATGATGACACTCGTGCCGTACACTCGCTCCTTCCCCGGAAGGTCCTCGACCAAGCTTCTCTCATGCTTCGGCCGGCTTCAGCCAAGGTGGTTGTAGCCATGCGCCTTCACGCGGCTCTTATGGCTCTTCGAGCCGGCCATTACGTTATCCACCTATCCTATGAACGTAAAGGATTCGGCGCCTTTTCTGATCTCGGATTGAGTGAGTACGTTTTTAACGTACATGACTTTGATCCTGAGCAGGTGAGACGCCTAGCCCAGGATCTGTTGGAGAATGAAGAATTACGGGATCATTATGACGCCTCTGTAGCCCGCGCTAGTGATGAGGTGCGTTCTAGTCGCAGGGCGATTGTTTCGTCACTTCAGCAAGCCGTAGGGCTTGGAAAAAAATGAAAAGCCCGACTAACAATCGGCATGATTTGCAAGAGGCGATTAAAGACGCGTCTCATATGCGCGTTCGGGGTGCTTCGGCAAAAGGTAGGTTACTGCTTGGTTTCATAGACCAAGGGATTGTCAGCGCAAGCGGCCTATTAACTTTCGTAATTGCTGCACAATTTCTTGCACCCACTGAACTTGGACATTACTCTTTTGGCTTGGCTACCTGCCTATTGATTGTAAGCCTGTCTCGGGCCATATGCGGAGAACCGTTGCTCGTTCGTTCCGTCGGGCAGTATATTGGGCGTCCTTCTGTTGCCCGCGATACGCGAGCTATGTTGGGGCTTACGATCATTATTGGCCTATTTTCCGCGGCTTGCTGTTACTTCGTTGGAATAATTGGACAAGGTACTAGCGGCCCACTCGTCGCAGCAGCTATCGCAGCTCCAGGCTTGGTTCTTCAGGACTCGCTCCGCTACTGCTTCATCGCGCAAAAGAAAACAAGCGCCTTAGTTACTAATGACAGCTTGACCCTGGTAATAGGCGCAACCGCGATAGCTTCATCTGGACTACTAACACGAGACAGCTTTTCCATGCTCGCATCTTGGGGCCTAGCGTCCTTAGTTGTAAGCCTAGCTACTTTGATCTGGACCGCCACCCTTCCATCCGTTAAGAACGCTTGGGCTTGGTTTCGTGGAACCTGGAGAAGCAGTTCCGCGTATTTTACGGAGAACGCCATGGGTGCCTTGGCCAGCTACACAATCGTCGTGATACTTGCTGTCTTCGTCGCGTCATCAGAGGTTGCCGCTTATAGGGCAACTTTGGTCGTCTACGGGGTGGCGAATCTGGTTATCAATTTCATGCGGACCCAGATTCTTCGGGAATTACGTGCTGACATGCTTAGTACTGTCGGGGGGTTGAGCCGAACGTCGGGAAAGCTGGTCATACCGGTCGTTGTCACGATCGTAAGCATGCTGGGAGCCCTTCTCCTGATGCCGCAACGCCTTGGAGAAATTCTGCTCCAGGATACTTGGATGCTCGTTTCCGCCCTACTGATCCCCGGGGCGCTTAACCGTCTTGCCGCCGGCCTATCGATCGTTCCAACTATCACCCTGCGGGTCCAAGGCATCACGTGGAGGGCCACCGTAATTAAAATGGTGATTCTCGTGGTTTCACTTGTGCTCGGTCCTCTAGGTGCACTCTATGCGGGTGCCGCCGGTGCACTTCTAGCAGACACGGCATGCTATGGCTTGACGGCCGTACTCTTATTCGTGCTTTCCATACGACAGTCTCGAAACCACTCAAATAAGCCCGTGACAGTGTGAAATAGTACGAAGCACCATGGCTGCAACCCAGAAGTCCTTTGTGAACTTTGGAGGCTCTTCACGGTTCGTGGTGAATGTTCTGCCGTGAAGGATGTTCATGCCGCTGTTCTGGCGGCACTGCGCAACAGGATACGCGTTTTGTAGTTGCGTGCGTTGGTGAATCCCCGGCCGGTCCTCTTTATGTGCTTTATCGCGGTGTTGTTAGCTTCCACTTTCGCGGTTGTCGCACCGGTGACAATGAGCACTTCGATCTCTTTCCACCACCGACAGACTGTGCGCCAGAGCCGGTTGGTTTCGGGCTGCGAGGCTTGAACCACCAGTGCCTGAAGCTGGTCTTTCGCGGCGGCCGCGTCGGCGAGGGACCCGGTGGCCAGCAGGGCTCGGAGCTGTTCCTTGACCAGCCAGGCCGCTTGCAGTTTTCCGGTGGCGTCGTCGGTACCGAACACGGTGCTAAGCCTTTCCCGTGCCCGGTCCGAGAGTGTGTCCCCGGCGCGCAGGAGCAGTCGACGGTTGGCCCAGACGGGGTCGATCTACGACCGGGATCACCCACTACCGCCTAAGGGTCCAGCAGGACATCCTCGGGCCCCCAGTGGAACAGACAGGCCGTCATGCCTGAATGGGAGGGGCCACGTTGCTTTATGGTTCAGCTGGAAAAAGCGTATACGCGGTCGAGCGTCTTACCTTGCTGCTGATCATTGCACTCTTTAAGCGCGTGTCGCACTGCCTCGTTGACGGTCCGTCTAAACTCCACGGAATAAAGCTCTGACCAAAATGCGAGAAGTTCATCGGGTTCAACAATACGTAATGGCATGTCGACTCCAGCAAAGGCAGGGATGTCCCTAACAACGATTGCCACTCCCACTAGGGCTGCTTCCAGAACTGCGATGGGAAATCCCTCCCACAGGGCTGAATGAATGTACACATCCATTTCGCCTAGACGCTTCAGAGTTTCCTCTCGGGGAAGCCATCCCGTGGTGGGGATATCTGCAGCGTGGAGCATTGCCTCTATTTCAGGATCCCCGCCTCCGATCCAAAGAGGATCAACCGAGTAGCCGTTCCCGCGTAAAAACTCGATGCACTCGAGAAAATATCCTGGATCCTTCTGTGCACCAAGTCGCCCTGCTCCTACAACTTTAAGTTTAGTCGAACCACTCGGTGGGGCTGGAGCAGGTTGGATGTCAACTGCTGGCACGTTAGTCAGGAGGACAGTCTTACTCGACGCCAGCGGCCATTGCGAAAGAGCCTGCTCCCTTTTGGAACAGGCAGCGAACGTCGTAGTGTTGAAAGCTAGGAGCCATTCTGCAACCCAATAGGCCCCCCTGTGTACGGCACTGACGTCGCGTCGCTCAAACCCGTAGCAATGGGGCGTGTAAACGATGGGATGCCTTACAGACTTGCGAATAGCTAGACGAGCGTATGCCCCGCCAAAACTTGAGTGTGCATGTATGGTCGCCTCCGGGTATCGCTGAATAATCCTGCGAATGCGAGCGATTCTACTGATGTGGCCGCTTCCCATCTCGACGACCTCCGCAAAATCACTCAACAGGGAATCGTTGATCGGCGCATCCGAACGAGCAGCGTAAATAAGAACGTGCTTCGCCTCAGGATAATTTCGACAGTAGTCCCCTATCGCGCTGGCCACGCCCCCACCGTAGCTTTCGGCGACATGGACCACGATCTGCTCGTTACCCTGCAATTGTTTGCCCCCCGGCTAGCAAATCTCCCGAAGCCTAATCAGGCTCAAGTTCAACAGTACCAACGTCTCTGGGACATCACTCCATCTTGCCGATGATCCTCGTCACCGAATGGCATCATGTCGTAATCATCCCGTTGACGCTGAGGATTTGCGGAGCGCGGCCACGATGCGCGACGATTGGCGCGTACTTTCAGGTCAAGCTGCTGAAGTGATGCGGGTTCGACGCGCTTGCGGTAGCTAGACGATGAGGGCAAGGGTGTTTGGACGGGGACCGAGCGCCGATTCAGCCTTTTCAACGGCCCCGGTGATGAAATGAGGGTCTACTTGCGTCAGGAATTGGATTGGCGCGTTCGATCATCCAGACTTTTGGGCCTGGTGGACGCCTGCGTCCTGACATGGGCGGTCCTAGGCGCATTCGTCCTTCGATTTGGAACCGAATCCGACCAAATCAACGGACATGACATGGCCTACGGCTGGGGGTCGGTACTTCTCATTGCCACTTGGTGGACAATGCTCGGCGCTTGGAATAGCCGGCAGAGCAGGGTATTGGGTTCTGGCTCAGATGAATACAAGCGTGTTGCCGCAGCCTCACTTTGGCTATTTGGCCTTATAGCCATTTTCTCGTACGTTTTCCGTATTGACACAGCCCGCGGTTATGTTGGGATTGCGCTTCCCGTCGGGCTCCTCGGCTTATTTCTGGCGCGTTGGCTAGTACGGCAGCATCTCAACGTGCAAAGAAATAGCGGCAACAGTATGAATCGGCTGATGTTGCTAGGCGGACCAGGTGCGGTTTCTCATCTTGAAAAGTCCTTAAATAGGTCTAAACAGGCGGGCTACCTTCCGGTAGCTGTATATACGCCCGGATCGGACTCCACGGCCTCGGTGAAGGCGGGCTCCGGACTCCCCGTACTGGGCACCAGCACTGACCCGAACCTGATTCTCGAAGCGATCGACCGGTGCAAAGCTGATGCGGTGGCCATCTCCGCGGGAGTTCAGTTGCATCCTCAGGTCCTCCGTCATTTGGGCTGGGAACTAGCTTCCAGAAACATCGGCTTGATCATGGCACCTGCCCTGACGGATATAGCAGGGCCACGAATACATACACAGCAAGTGGCCGGTCTTCCTCTAATTCACGTCACAACGCCCTCGCTCCAGGGTGGTCAGAGGGTAGCTAAGCGTCTCTTCGACATCATTGCGGCGGGTTTCCTCATTCTTGCGACCTCACCGCTGATGGCAATAGCAGCCATACTTGTGAAGCTTGACAGCAAAGGACCGGCACTTTTTAAACAGGACCGTGTGGGCATTGAAGGCAGGATCTTCAAAATGCTCAAATTCAGATCGATGACCGTCGATGCTGAGGAACGTCTCGCTGACTTGCAAGGGGTGAACGAGGGTAGCGGCGTGCTCTTCAAGATGAAACACGACCCTCGTGTTACCCGGGTTGGTCGGATTCTGCGAAAGTTTAGCATCGATGAGTTGCCACAGCTTTTTAACATTTTTAGCGGATCAATGAGCCTTGTCGGGCCTAGGCCGCCGTTGCCGAGAGAAGTCGCCGTTTACGAACGAGACGTCAGGCGGCGGCTTCTTGTGAAGCCCGGGCTTACGGGTCTATGGCAAGTCAGCGGCAGGTCCAACTTGTCGTGGCAGGATTCTGTACGCCTGGATTTGTACTACGTCGAGAACTGGTCGCTAACTGGGGACCTGCTCATCCTGCTTCGGACTATAAGAGTAGTGCTCAGGAGCACAGGAGCTTACTAAGACTTGATTACCTCTCACCTCGGCGTTTCAGCCTGTGTGAAGGCGGTCAGTAGATAACACCATGCGCGATAAGCATGTTGGGCAAATTGATGCGGCGGCCTAACCCGCCCGAGGCGGACAAAATTCCAGATAGGAAGTGAGCCGATGGCGCAGGGACGAGGCCGGAAAATGGTCGTTAAGGTCGTCAGTACAGCAGCATTGTTAATACTGCTTTCAACGGGCGCGGCTGCTTGGCTATACAGCAGAGCAGACGTAATAAGCGAAGAGCTGAAGTCAGCAGCGGACCTGATACCGCAACTGAAGACTGCAATCGCCGCAGATGACATCAAACGCGCGACATCTGCGGCTGACGAACTGAGAGCGCATACAGCCACCGCCAAAAGCGCTGCGAACGATCCTCTCTGGGTGCTCGCATCAGCAATCCCTGAATTCGGGGAAAACTTTGGTGCAGTCTCGGAGGTTGCCAGGTCGGCGGATGATGTTGCTGTGCTTGGAGTTGCCCCGCTCGTGGAGGTTTTCAAGTCCCTCGACTGGAAGAAGTTGGTTCCGGGAAATTCTGATGTGGACCTTGCAGGCATCCACGTGGCCGCACCGAGGATTGCATCAGCCGCGCACGCCGTTCGTGAATCTGCAAGCCGATTAGAGGCCATTTCCGTCGAGAACTTGCTTCCGCAGGTGTCGGAACCGCTCGTGAAGGCACGGGAGGAACTTGCCGGCATTTCGGTCCCGCTATCGGCCGCCGCTAACACCTCATCAATAGCCCCCGCCATGTTGGGAGGTGAAGGTGCTCGCAATTACTTGCTCATGGTTCAAAACAATGCGGAAACGCGCGCGTCGGGGGGAATTCCTGGAGCCTTAGCGGTCCTAACCTTTGATAATGGCAAGATGACCCTAGGCGCGCAGAGTAGCGCCACCATCCTTGGACCCATGGCTCCCGTCCTTCCGGTCGAAGAAGAACAAAAGCGGATATACACAGCTCGGCTCGGCAAGTACATGCAGGACGTCAACTTGACTCCGGATTTCCCTACAACCGCGGCTACTGCGCAAGCTATGTGGGAAGAAAAGACCGGACAACGTGTTGATGGGGTGATCTCCATCGACCCGCTGGTCCTGAGCTACATCCTTCAGACAACGGGACCGGTTGCAATTGGAGGTTCGGAACTTGCTGCAGTCGAGGCTTCGGGTCTTCCAACCGAGTTGACTGGAAGCAACGTTGTGCCGACCCTGCTTTCAGACGTTTATGCAAAAATTCACCAACCGAAATTGCAAGATGCCTACTTTGCGGCTGTGGCCCAGGAAGTGTTTGCTGCACTTTCCCATGGAAGAGGAGAAAGTCAGGGCCTCATAGCAGGGCTCACGCGCGGAGTAGAGGAGGGACGGGTGCTTCTTTGGTCGACGAGGGTCGATGAACAGTCGGTGATTGGCAAGTACACTCTGAGCGGTTCCATAGCAGGCCCTTCCGTCTCACCTGCAGAGTTCGGCGTCTACTTCAACGATGGGACGGGCGCCAAGATGGACTACTACGTGAAGCGCACTGTTAAGCTCATCAAGGAATGCCCGAGGGATGGCTACGAGCAGACGACGGTCCGTATCACAAGCACAAATACCGCACCCGGGGATGCGGCGACGTCGCTGTCTGAATACGTGACCGGAGGCGGCTTTTATGGTGTTCCTCCGGGATCAGTTCAAACCAACATCGTCGCCTACGGCCCGGTTCAGGCGAATGTCGAGTCTGCAAGGGCGGACGGGAAGCAAACGGAATTTGCGCCATACGTGCACTCAGAGCGTCCGGTTGGTGTCTTGGCCCAGCGCCTTGCGCCGGGTGAGACCAAGACCGTCGAATTCACTTTTGGGAAGATCGTTCAACACAGCGAACCTAACTTGGTTGTCACTCCTACGGTCCAATCTGTAAAAGACGTCACTCTGCCCAGCGAAAAGGCTGTTTGTGACTAGGGCCCGTGACAAGCGCGTTAACACTATGTAAACCGACTGGATTGAGATTGCCCGCAACGAACTGCAGGTGGTACCGTCTTTTTTGGGATATCTATCCGTAGTTCTGCACACGGTCTCGTGCGGAGGGGAAAACTCCCCAAAATCGGGTACATCAAAAACTTAAACGTCTCCGGGGGGACAAACATGAAGAAAACACTTGCAGCACTCGCACTGGCTGGATCCATCGCACTCGTCGGCTCAGCTCCGGCAATGGCAGCCACCTACCCAGCACTTCCGCCCCAGGCAGCCGTTTCTGACGGTGTTGTAGGCCCGGGTGAGACGTTTGTATTCCGTGGCCAGGGCTTCCTCGCCGGAGAACGGCTGATCATCCGTGTTACGCCGGGCCAGGCCCCTGCTTCCAACGGCGCCAACATTGCCGGTGGCCGGGCAGTAGCAGCACGCATCGCAGTTGTCGCAGAAGCACAGGAGCTGTCCGCTACTGCTGACGCTCAGGGTGCCGTCTCACTGCCGATCGCCATCAGTGAGGCCGGCACCTACTCCATCACGGCCACTGGCACCCAGTCCGGCGTGACCGTTGGCCCTGTCACGGTCACCGTGGCAGCTTCGCTCGCCAACACCGGCGGCTCGGTTTCCGGCACCACGGGCGGGGCTCCGCTTGCCAACACCGGCGGCCTGGCCAACACCGGTGCCGACTCCGGGCTGGTCCTGTGGACCCTGGTTGGCGCTGGGGCCCTGGCGGCCGGTGCAACCTCCGTAGTGGTGGTTCGCCGCCGCGCCAAGGCAGAGGCCGCTGCCTAACCGCAACGCTTTCCAGCACCAAAGAAGGTGGGTGCTTCTCCGATAATTCGGAGAAGCACCCACCTTTTGCTTTGTGTGGTATCTATTTGATCTATGGGGAGACATTGGCGCAAAGCACCACGGCAGCTCGACCTTTCCATTGCCTTCCCCCGCCCAGAGGTGCTGCGCTATGTGCTTCTTATCCTCCTAGCCGCGTCAGCCCTCGGGACGTCCGCTTTCGCCCTTCTACGGGCCTCCTGAGGGCCGCTTGAGGTTTCTCGAGAACTATCGCCTCTGGCGCACAGTACTGGTCGCCATGCTTATTCCCCTGGCGCTCGTTGCTTTTTGGCCATCGCCAGTTGATAAGCCTGTTTCAGGACAACTCACGGCGGTCCTGAATTTTCTCCACGGCCATGGCGTACCCGGCTGGTTCGATTACAAGTTTGTTGAAGCCTTCGCGAACGTTGTTCTTTTCGTGCCGGTCGGTTTTGTAAGTTCACTTGCATTCCGTGCCAAACGCTGGTGGCAAATTGGAGCCTTCGGATTGCTGATTTCCGGTTGTATAGAGCTTGGCCAGCTGCTCTTTCTTGAAAACCGCTTTGCAAGCCCGTCGGACATCGTGACAAATGCGTCAGGAGCGGTCATAGGCGCCCTCCTGGCCGCCTTTGTGGCCGAGACGCAGAAGAGGCCCGCTGCCCTGCGCCAACGGGCCCCCAAGAAGCCTTAGCACGTCAAGGCTAGCCGACGAAGCCCTTCATCCAAGTCTTCAGATCCTCGCCGAACTCGACGCGCTCGGAAGCCAGTGTGATGACGGCCTTGAGATAGCTCAGCTTGTCGCCGGTGTCGAAGCGACGTCCTTTGAAGACCACACCGTACACCCCTGAACCTTCACCCTCACCTGCGGCAAGCGTCTGCAGCGCGTCCGTCAGCTGGATCTCCCCGCCGCGGCCAGGCTCCGTCGTCTCAAGAATGCCGAACACGGACGGGTGCAGTACGTAGCGGCCGATCACAGCCAGGTTGGAGGGCGCCTCTCCCGTTGCAGGCTTCTCCACCAGGCTGTTGACGCGGACGTATTCCTCACCTTCCACCGCGGTGATATCCGCGCAGCCGTAAGCGCTGATCTGGGACGGATCTACCTCTATCAGGGCGATCACGGAGCCACCGGTCTTCTGCTGCACCTCCATCATGGTGGTGAGCAGGTCCTCGGCCTCGTCAATGAGGTCGTCACCCAGCAGCACGGCGAACGGCTCGTTGCCGACGTGCTGGCTGGCACACAGGACGGCGTGGCCCAGGCCCTTGGCCTCGCCCTGGCGGACGTAGTGAATGGGCCCCAGCTCCGACGCGTACTGCACGGATTCCAGGCGTTCCTTGTCGCCCTTAAGCTCCAATGCACGCTCCAGGCCTGGCTCGCGGTCAAAGTGGTCCTCAAGGGAGCGCTTGTTGCGCCCCGTGATCATCAGCAGGTCTGTGAGGCCGGACTTGACGGCTTCCTCGACGACGTACTGGATGGCCGGCCTGTCTACAACCGGCAACATTTCCTTCGGCATTGCCTTGGTGGCGGGCAGGAAGCGAGTCCCCAATCCGGCAGCAGGAATGACGGCTTTGGTTATTGCTTTCCCCGTAGTCATAGCTGAACCTTACAAATCAGGGGCAGGCAAAGGCAATTTTCCGCCACCGAACTGCGGCTCACGCTTCTTCGAAAATGCCCGGACCCCATCTCGCGGCCCCGGGCAAAGGCACCACCTATTCGCCCGGGTAAGTGCCGGAGTCCGGCGAGAACGTAGTCCCACCTTCATCCGTCACCAACTGGTCCGATTCGCTCAGGACCGCTGATGCGGAACAGTCATCGCACCGCCCAACAAATTGGTGGGGGCAGGCCGAGAGGTTGATGCCGTCCCCAGTGGATAATCTGGCTCGCATGGGATCCTGCCGTTCCTGAATCGTCCCCGGCTTGCCGGGCGACTCAATGTTCTTGCCACCACGATCATGGTGCCGGCGAAAGGCTGGATGAGAGCCTTGGTGCGAAAGCCCTCTCCTCGCCGGCACTCCCAGTAAACAGCCAAGCCAAGCGGGAAACACGAGTAACCCATACCCGTTCCTCCAGGCCGACCGTACTTCCCCATACTCAGGAGAGGTGCTACTACCCAAACCCCCTATGGTTTCGACGGGATCAACCCACCGGCAGTCACCGCCGGCTCCCCACGAGGTCGAGTTTCGCTCACCACCCGGCTGGGTTTCGACAAGCTCAACCACCGCAGAAAATTGGCGGTCCCTAGGCGAACTAAGCAGCTACGGGCTACTGATAGACGAGGCACGGTAACAGGCGTAATCTAGCGCTGGGCACGATAGACAGGTGCCCTGCAGTCGAAGGTGCCCGATGACTATCCGGGCACTGCGTTCAGGCCCACGCTGGGGCATACAAGAGGCCTATCAGGCCCTGGTCGACGACGCTGCCGGCCCGGGGCCGAACAATTCCATCTCTTTGTATGGAAGAACTGTTTTCTCTTCTAAGAAGCAAACAATGAAAATTCATGTCCGTCGATTGGTCATGCTCTTCGTAACCATGCTGTTCGTCTTCACAGCGGGATTGTCAGCGGCGCAGGCCGCGAGCCCGCACTTCAAGAGAGGCGGCGAACCCGTCTGTACCATCAGCCAAAGCGGGTCGACATCAAGTACCACCTGCCGAACTGTCCTGTCAGGCCTAGGCAATGAGGATCTTAAGGCAACTCTTACGGTCGGCGGTTTTGCCGTCTACACGTGTGAGAACAATGGTGGCCAGCAGGCCCCCGGGCAGAACAAGGTCCTCGAAGGTCCTGCTACTGCACCCACTTTTATTGACAGCGGTGCCATCAAGAACGGGAACCTGACCCTGGTAACCAACCCGACAGTCCTCACAGCACCCGCGACTGTAACAGGCGCGCAGGCCGGTTGCCCGAACAACAACTGGAAAGGCGTTAGCCCCAAACTCTCGGTGACCAGTATTACGCTCGTCATTGAGCAGCCTCCAGGAACGGAAATCTTCACCTGTTCCGCCTCCGATCCTGACGGACTGACGGGAAAGGTGGCGCTCAGCTGCTGACTCCTCGCGTGTAACCACCAAAAGCGCTGGCGGCACCACGGTGCCACCAGCGCTTTCTGCGCTTGCTACCTCTATCTCAGCGGGCGCGGATGGTGCGGTAAATTCCGGTGTGATCCAGGTCGCCGTCGCCTGCCGCCACCATATCTTCGAAGGCGTTTTGCACGCAGGCTGCGAGCGGGAGTTTCAGTCCCGTCTGTCCGGCGATTTCCATGATGAAGCCCAGGTCCTTGAGCTGGTTCTTTGCAGATCCGCCGCCGTCAAAGTCCTGTTCCACCCACCGCCGTCCCTTTTGCGCCAGGACCTCGGAGTTCGCCAAGCCACCCGCAAGAACCGCCTGGACCTTCTCCAGATCCAGGTTGCTGCCTGCCGCCAGGGCCATCGCCTCGGCCAGGGCGGTCACGGTGGCCGCCACCACGATCTGGTTGCATGCTTTCACGGTTGACCCGGCACCGGTCTCCCCGAACCGCACCACTGTTGAGCTGTAGAGCCCGAACAGCGGTGTCACCCGGTCCACGGCCTCCCTCGGGCCACCGGCCATGATGCTCAGCCGGGCTTCTTCAGCCCCGATAGTGCCGCCGCTCAAGGGGGCGTCCACCACCACCACGCCCCAGCTGCGCTGGCACCGGTCTGCGAAGTCGGCCACCGCCACGGGTGACACGGTCCCGTGGATCACCAGGATGGGGTGCTGTATTCCGGCAGTCCGCCAGCCTGCCAGCAGGCCGTCGTCGCCGTGGAGCAGGGCCTCCACCTGGGGCAGGTCGGGCAAAACGGTCAGGACGACGTCGCGCGCGGCCTCCGCCGGGGAGGCCGCCAGGGTGCCTCCTCCGATGGCCCGGGCCTTTTCCGGTGTCCGGTTCCACAGAGTCAGGGGAACTCCGTGCCTGAGGATGTTCCGTGCGATGGGGGCGCCCATCGGTCCGGTGCCCAGGAGGGCAACGGACGGATAGGTGCCGGGCAGCTGCTGCTGTTCCAGTCTGGGCGTCTGCACGGGCTTAGAAGGGGATGAGTCCGGCAAGGGCGGGCAGGAACGTGCTGAACCACGGGACGGCAGCGAGCACCAGCAGTCCGAGGAACACGGCGATCAGGTAGGGCCAGAAGTGTTTGAGGCTCCGTTCCACCGTTTCGTGCCCCGTGGCGCAGGCAACGTAGAAGCCGACGCCGGCGGGCGGGGCGAAGGAGCCGATGCCCATGGAGATGATCAGGACCATGGCGTACTGCACCGGGTTGACGCCGAAGTCGACGGCGATGGGCAGCAGCAGCGGCGCGAAGATCAGGACAGCAGGGAGGCCTTCGAGCAGCTGTCCCATGATCACCAGCAGGACGATGGTGAAGAGCATAAAGAGCAGCGGGGAATCGCCCAGTCCTGACATGAGGTCATGGATCTGCTGCGAGACGCCGGCAACGGCGAGGGTCTGGGCCAGGGGCGAGGCCGCGGCGATGATGAACAGCACCATGCCCGCCGTCGTGGTGGTTTCCCGCAGTGTGTCACCCAGCAGCTTCCTGCTGCCGCGCCGGTAGGCCGCGGCGAGGATGAACGCGTAGGCCACTGCCACCGAGGACACTTCGGTGGGGGTGGCGAAGCCGCTGAGGATGCCGACCACCATGCCCACCGGGAGCAGCAGGGTGGGGATGGCGAAGAACGTCGCTGTGCCGCGGGCCCGCCAGGTGGCCTTGGGGCTGGCGACGCCGCCCTGCTTCTTGGCCCGCAGGAAGACCAGCGCCATGACCACCAGGGCCAGGAAGGCCGCCGGAACGAAGCCGGCCAGGAAGAGCGTGGTGGTGGAGATGGTGGTGATGGAGCCGAGGATGAGCAGCACGATGCTGGGCGGAATGGTTTCGCCCATGATCGCGGAGGCGGACAGCACGGCCACCACTTCCCCGCGGGGGTACTTCCGCTCTTCGAGCATGCCGCGCATGGTGGTGCCCACTGCTGCGACGTCGGCCACCTTGGAACCGGAGATGCCGGAGAAGATGTACATGGTGACGACGACCACCTGGAGGAGTCCACCGCGGAGGTGTCCGATGAGGGCGTCCACGAGCCGGGCCAGTGGGAGGGTCAGTCCGGCCGAGTTCATCACGGTTCCGGCGAGGATGAAGAAGGGGATGGCCAGCAGGACGAAGCCTTTGGCCCCGGATGCCATACCGATGGGGATGGCGCTGATTTCAGAGATGCCGCCCAGGTACAGGTAGATTCCCGAGGCCAGGGCCAGGACGAAGGCGATGGGCAGGCCGAGGAACAGCAGGATGAACAAGACTGCCAGGACCACGGCGAGGAGGGCGTTGGGGGACGCGTAGTAGAACAGCGGCTGGGCCATGGCCACGAGGGCAAAGAGGACAGCGGTAATGCCTGCGGCCACCAGTACGGGCCGGCGTTCCTGGCGCCACAGTTTCAGCAGGGCGAACCAGGCGATGAGGACCATGCCGAGCGAGAAGGGCAGTGAGACCCAGAAGACGGGCAGCTGCAGGATGGGTGTCTTCTCCTCGAGCTGCTGGACCAGGGTAGGAACAAAGAGGGCGAAGGTGCCGGCGCTCATCACCAGGACGAGCCAGTCCACGAGGGCCGCCAGGTAGGGCTTCCAGGCCGCGGGGAGCCGCATGATGAGGGCCTGGACGGACATGTGCGCGCCCTTGGGGTACGCGATGGCGCCGCCGATGAAAGCGATGGTAAGGAGCGCGATTTCGGAGACTTCCTGCGTCCAAAGGACGGAGTCGCCGGTGATGACCCTGATCATGATGTTCAGCAGGATGACCACGAGCTCTGCGATGATGGCCGCACCCACCACACCTTCGAGGGCCTTATCGAACCACAGTGCGCCGCTCCAGCGCGGCGGGACGTGGTCGTGGTGGAGGATTTCTTCCGCGTCTGAGGGGATGACCTCCTCTAATTCCTCGGGAGTATTGATGTGTTTCATGTGTCTTCTTCCGGACTGTCGACGTTGAGAGTGGGATGCGGTGGGCGGGGTCCGGGGAGCGGTGGGCTCCCCGGACCGCGCGTGCTACTTGCTGGCGTTGAAGGCGACTGCCTGGTCGAAGAACTCTTTGCCGATCAGGTTTGAGAACTCCGGGTAGAGGCTCTTGGAGGCGGCCTTGAATTCCTCCAGGCCGGCGGCGCTGACCTCGTTGGCCTGCATGCCCTTGGCCTTCAGCTCGTCCAGCTGCTTCTTGGACTGCTCCTCGTCATAGCCGGTCTTGTACGTTGCCGTCTCCTCCGAGGCCTCGGTGACGGCCTTCTTCTGGTCCTCGGAGAGGCTGTCCCACTTCTTGGAGGACAGCGCCAGGACCCAGGCGTCGTTGATGTGGTTGGTCAGGGAGACGTACTTCTGGACCTCGGAGAACTTGTTGGTCCACGGTACTTCGATGGGGTTTTCCTGCCCGTCGATGGTGCCGGTCTGCAGGCCGGTGAAGACCTCGGAGAACGCCATGGTGGTGGGGCTGGCGCCGAGCTTGGTGAAGTAGTCAGTCCACAAGGTGTTGCCGGGGACGCGGATTTTCAGGCCCTTCAGGTCCGAAGGCTGCTGGATGGGCCGGACCGAGTTGGTGATTTCCCGGCCGGTGCGGGTCAGGAAGCTGAGCGCAACGGTGTCCTTTTCTTTGAGCTTGTCCTTCAGTTCCTTGCCGGGCTCACCGTTCAGGAAGGCTGCCTCCTCCTTGGTGTCCTTGAAGAGGTAGGGGATGCTGATGGCGTTCATCTCCGGCACCACCGACGCGTACACCGACGTCGAGAGGATCAAGGCGTCCAGGGACCCTCCCTGCAGACGCGTGACGGCGGCGTTCTGGTCGCCGCTGAAGCTTGTTCCGTTGGGAACCACAGTGACAGTCACGGAACCATTGGATGACTTCTTGACCTGGTCCGCAAAGTGCTGTGCGGAAACACCCACCGAGGAGGTGAGAGGGTCCGGGATAGAGAGCTGGATCTTGGCGGGCGGAGCGCCAGTCCCGCCGGCGGGAGCTCCGGAGGCGCAGCCGGCGAGGACTGAGGCTGCCAGGGTGCAGGCGAGCACCCCGGTGAGGGCGCGGGTCTTGGAATTCATGTGAAGCCTTTCTTCTTTGGAAGGAGTCTTGTTCCGGAGGCGTGAACGCTGTGAGGTCCATTGCCGCGCCCGGGGGCAGTGCGTGGACGGTTAGGCGGTGACTGCGGTTTCCGAGACCAGGGCTTCGGTTTCCCGGCGGAGCTCAAGGGCCTGTGCCAGGGAGTCATCCATGATCACATCGTCCCAGCCAACGATTCCGCCCTTAGGCACGTCGTTGCGCAGTTCCACGTGATGGGCCAAGGCCACCGGGAGCGCGCCTGTGGCCACCGAGTGCTTCGCGGAAACCAGCTGGCCCCAGACGGTGTATCCGCCTTCGCCGTCGAGGAATTCGCCGGCCTTGAGGTCCTTCTTGGCGGTGGCAACGACGTCGCCGAAGAACCCGATGGGCGCACCCGTGGCAACCCCGCGGAGGACCGCGTTGGCGATGGACATGTTCAGCTCCAGGCCCACGTAGTGGTACGGACGGTAGAGCGCCGCGTACTGGCCGGTGGGGTCCGGGTGCCAGGGGTACTCGTTGAAGCAGCCGGAGACGTAGTCGTTCGTGGCCTTGACCACCACGAACACGCCCTCCTGGGTGTTGTGGGGGATCCAGGTGCCGTCGCGCTTGACGCTGGACATGACCTCAACGCTGCCTTCGTGCGCGAGGACTCCCCCGACGTCGGCCGGGCGGCAGATCGTGGCGATCTCCTCGACGTCCCCGGGCGTGAAGGTCAGCCCGGAGTCAGAAGGCACCAGTCCGGCGCCGTTGGCCACGGCCGCCATTTCGATGGAGGCCTTGGTGCCGTCACGGAAGGAGGTGTGCATGTTGGGGTTCAGCTGCCCGGAGTCGGTCAGTTCCTTGGAGAACTCCCAGTTCTCCCACACGTTGTCCGGGTTCATCTCGTGGTAGTGCTCAAGGAATTTTGCACCCTTGCCGGCACAGACGACGTCGAACCCGCTGGTGCGTGCCCAGTCCACCAGTTCCATGATCAGTGCAGGCTGGTCGCCGTAGGCCATGGAGTAGACCACGCCTGCTGCTTCAGCGCGCCGGGCCAGGGCCGGGCCGGCCAGTGCGTCCGCCTCGACGGTGACCATGATGATGTGCTTTTTGGTGTCGATGGCGCGCAGTGCGTGCTTCACGCCGACGATCGGGTTGCCTGTTGCTTCGACAATGATGTCGATGTCCACATCGAACAGCTCATCTGCGTTGGCGATGATGGCCGTTGAGCGGTCCCGCAGCGCGGTGGCGATGTCCGGGGCGATCTGGTTCTTGGGCCATCCCACCAGGTCAAAGGCGCCTTCTGCACGCTTGACGTTGATGTCGGCGATTGCCACCACATGGATTCCGGGGATGTTGTTCGCCTGGGCCAGGTACATGGTGCCGTAGCGTCCGGCTCCAATGAGTCCTACCCGGATGGGGCGGCCGTCTTGCTCGCGGTCGCTCAGAAGCTTGTGAAGGTTCATGGGGATCTCTCTGCTTGCGTTCAGCGCGGAAGCATCCTCCACCGGTATTTGGCGGAGCAACTTCTTCGTCGCTAACTGGAATTCTCATCCGGAGTGGAACCGGTTCCACATTTGTACCAGTCGGTGTTAGGCTGTGTCAACAATCACTTCGCAGGGCCAAAAGTTCGCTGGCACGGCTGACTGGAGCAGATGCGTGGGCCGCCTACATGATGAGAAAGAGGAGGAAGAATGAAGAAGCCCCCAACAATTCGCGATGTCGCAGCGGCGGCGGGCGTTTCAGTCTCCGTCGTATCCCGGGTCCTGAACCCGGAGTCGGGGCCGGTAGCACCGGCGAAACGCGAAACGGTGCTGAGAGTCATCGAGGAACTCGCCTACCGGCCGCGTGCCGCCGCCCGTGAGTTGAGCGTGGGCAGCACGCCCACTGTGGGGCTGGTAGTGGCGGACCTCGCCAACCCGTTCTTTGCCCAACTTGCGGACCGCATCGTCTGGGAGGCCCGCAGCCACGGCGTGCAGGTGATGGTCATGACCACGCAGGAGGACCCCCACTTGGAGGCCGACTCCCTTGACACCCTCCTTGACCGTTCCGTGGCGGGAGTCATCGCCACGCCCACGGGCGCGAACGTTGAAAAGTGGGCCCGCCTCCAATCCATGGGCGTGGACGTGGTCTTCGTGGACCGCACCATCCCCGAACTGGGGAACGTCGACGTCGTAAGCATTGCCAACACAGACTCTGCCCGGCGCGCCACTGAATACATGCTCAGCCTGGGGCACAAGCGCATCGGCCTCATTTCCGGGCCCGTCACAACGTCAACGGGGCGGGCAAGGATCCAGGGCTACCAGGGCGCCCACGAGGCCCACTCTGTCACTATGGATCCCCAGCTGATACGCGATGTGCCGTTCCGGGGAGACGGCGGGGGTGACGCGGTGGGGTCCCTCCTGGGCCTTCCTGACCGTCCTACTGGCCTCATCGTGGCCAACACGGCCCAGGTGCAGAGCTCCGTCCGGCGCCTGATCCAGACGGGCGTGCAGATACCTGAGGATCTCTCGGTCATAGTCTTTGACGACAATCCATGGACCGAGCTGACAACGCCTCCGCTCAGCGTGATCAAGCAACCCATCGACATGCTCGCAGTCCATTCGCTTGAACTGGTGCTGGGACGCATGCAGGGCAAACTCCCTTCCACCCCGCGCGTCATCGAAGTCAACGCAGACTTTGTCCCGCGCAGCAGCTGCTCCCCGCTCCTCCTGACACCCAGCCGATAAGGAAACACATCATGACTGTTATTGTTACCGCCATCTTCACCCCCAAGGACGGGGCGTTCGACGACGTGGTGGCCGCCCTCTCCCCCGCCATCGCCGAAGTCCACGACGAGCCCGGCTGCGAGCTCTATGCAATCCATGAGGCACCCAACGGCCAGATCGTCATGATCGAAAAGTGGGAATCCGCGGAACTGCTGGACGCCCACGGCGCAGGGGAACCCGTCAAGCGCCTGAACGCCTCGCTCGAAGGCCTCCTGCAGGGGCCCGTTGAGGTCACCCGGCTCGCGCAGATCCCCGCAGGAACACCGCATCAGGGCACCCTCTGATGAAGCCGGTCATTGTTGTGATGGGTGTGTCCGGCGCAGGGAAATCGACAGTCGGGGCCGCGCTTGCCGAACGCCTGGGCGCGGCATTCGTCGACTCCGACTCGCTGCACCCGAAAGCGAATGTCGAGAAGATGGCCGCCGGAACGCCGCTGACGGACGAGGACCGGTGGCCCTGGCTGGATCTGGTGGGAGCCGAGCTGGCTTCAGCCCACGCTGACGGGATTGTTGTTGCCTGCTCCGCCCTGAAGCGCGCCTACCGGGACGCCATCAGGGCAAAAGCACCCTCGGCACTGTTCGTTCAACTCCAAGTGGAGCTTCCGCTCCTGCAAGAGCGTGTTGCCAAGCGGCCCGGACACTTTATGCCCGCTTCACTGCTGACTTCCCAGCTGGAAACGCTGGAGCCCCTGCAAGCAGACGAGGCAGGACTAACGGTGTCCACGCAGGAAGGAATCGAGGCGACGGCCGACGCGATCGTCTCGCAGCTTCGCGCCCCTGCGGCAGTCGCGTCCTGAAGCAGCGCTGCCTTGGGTCTCTAGGGTGGGTGGGGTGGCCGCCCTTCGGCTACCCCGCCTGCTTTGGTTTCGCTCCCCACCCGCACCCTCGCCTCGCAAGCTCGGCCAGGGAACCCTGCGTGCGTGGGCCCGGCTCAACCACCGAACTGCGGCTCGCGCTTCTCCTGGAACGCCCGGAACCCTTCGGCGTAGTCGTCGGTTTTGCAAAGCCGTGCCTGCTCGGTGTTCTCCTCGGCCATGGCTTCCCACAGGCCCAGGCGCTGGTCCCGGATGTGGGCCACCAGCTCCTTGCTGGCGGTGAAGGCACCGGTGGCGCCACGGGCCACCTTGGCCACGATGGCCCGGGTGGTCTCCAACAGCTCGTCGGCCGGCATGGCGCGGCTGAACAGCCCCTGCGCCACGGCCTCGGTGCCGCTGATCAGTTCGGCCGTGTAGATCAGGTCCAGCGTCCGGTGCATGCCCAGCCGCTCCGTGAAGTACCAGTGCCCGCCCGAATCCAGCGTGGCACCCAGCTTGGCGAACGGCGAGCCGAACTTCGCGTTCTCCGCCACGTACACCACGTCCGTGGCCAGGAGCAGCCCCAGCCCCACCCCCAGGCAGGCGCCGTGGGCCGCCGCGAATGTGGGAGCCGGGAACGCGCTCATCTTCTTCAGCAGCGGTTCCACCAGCCCGCCCAGGTACGCGGCGGCGTCGTCGCTCTCCGGCGTGACGTTCTGGATGTCGCGGCCGGCACAAAAGGCGCGGCCCTCTCCCCTCAGCAGCAGCGCCCGCACCTCACCACGTGAGGCGGCGGCAGCAGCGTCGTCGTACGCCTGGGACAACTCCGCCAGCGCCTGCTCATCCAGCGAGTTCAGCTTGTGCGGGGCGTCCAGGACGATCTCGGCGACGTTGTTGCTGATGGAGAGGGAAATCATGGGGCTCCTTGGTTCGTCCGTGTCCCCACCCGCACCCTAACCTCGCAAGCTCGGCCAGGGAACCCTGCGGGCGTGTACCCGGACTCAATTGTTAGTAGAAATTACACGTCGAAGTCGACGGTGACTTCCTTGCTGGTGGGGTGGCTCTGGCAGGTCAGGACGTAGCCCTTGTCCAGCTCATCCTGCTCCAGCGCGTAGTTTTCGTCCATGGTCACGCTGCCGGTGACCACCTTGGCCCGGCACGTTCCGCACACTCCCCCGGCGCACGCGAACGGCACATCCGGGCGGACCCGCAGCGCGGCGTTGAGGATGGACTCGCGGGCGTGGGTGGGGCTGGCCACCTCGCCCTGCAGGCCGTCCAGCTTGAACGTGATCTTGTACGTCTCCTTTGACTCGTCCACCACCACGGGCCGGCCCGCATGCCCCTCCGGCTTGTCCGGCTTGCCCGATGTAAACAGCTCGAACCGGATGTTCTCCGGCTTCACGCCGCGCTCGGCCAGGGTGTCCCGGCACAGCTGCACCAGCTCGAACGGCCCGCACAGGAACCACTCGTCCACATCGTCCGCGTGGATGGCGGTGCCCAGCAGCTGCTGGAGCTTCTCGGCGTCGATCCTGCCGCTGAGCAGCGGCGCGATCCGCTGCTCGCGGGACAGCACGTGGTGGATGGCCAGCCGCTGCGGGTACTTGTCCTTCAGGTCCGCCAGCTCCTCCAGGAACATCACGTCCATGGCGGCCTTGTTGGCGTAGATGAGATCGAACCGGCACTGCGGGTTGGCGGCCAGCAGCGTGCGGGCGATGGCGATCACCGGGGTGATCCCGCTGCCGGCGGCGATGGCCACAAAGTTCGCTTCCCCCTGCCCGGCGACGTCCCCGGCGAGCTCCTCCGGGTTGTTCATGGAGTTCATCCGGTTCTGCTCCACGGCCTGGCCGTCCTTGCCGTGCCTGGACACAAACGCGCCCATGGGGCTCATCACGTCCAGCGTGTCCCCGGCCTTCAGCTCGGCGTTGGCCCAGGTGGAGAACAGCCCGCCCAGGTCCTTCTTCACGGCCACGCGGATCTCGCTGCTGCCGTCCGCGAAGCTGCGCGGCTCGGCGCAGATGGAGTAGCTGCGGCGCACCTCGTGCAGTTCACCGGTCTCATCCGGGAGCTTGGTGCGCAGGGCAACGTACTGGCCGGGCAGGTAGTCGAACTGGCCGGCGAGCTCCTGGGGCACATGGAAGGCCACCTCGATGGCGTCCTCGGTGAGCCGGCGCACCTCCTTCACGGCGAGCGTGTGGAAGGACGGACGACGCCGGCCGGTGGCCTGCGCCGATTCGGCGGCGGTCTGGCGGACAACAGGCATGGGACTTCCTTACAGCACTTTGAAGTAGTCGAACGGTTCCTTGCAGTCCTGGCACACGTACAGCGCCTTGCAGGAAGTGGAGCCGAAGCGGGTGAGCTCTTTGGTGTTCAGGCTGGCGCACTGCGGGCACTTGACCGCCATGGTCAGGCGGATGGGACCGGCGTGCCTTTGTGCCGTGGACAAGCCCGACGGCGGGGCGATGCCGTACTCCTGCAGCTTCGCCTTGCCTGCCTCGGTCATCCAGTCCGTGGTCCAGGCCGGCGCGAGGACCAGGTCAACCTGGACGTCCTCGTAGCCTTCTTTGGCGAAGGCTGCTTTGAGGTCGTCGCGGATGGCGTCCATGGCCGGGCAGCCCGAGTAGGTGGGGGTGATGGTGACGGTGACTTTTCCTGTTTCCGCCACCTGCACGTTCCGCAGGATGCCGAGGTCCTCGATGGTGAGCACCGGGATCTCCGGATCGCACACGGTGGCGGCGATGTCCCAGGCCTTCTGCCGCGGAGTCCGGGTACGGGTTTCGAAGTCCGAGATGTACATGGCCGCGGTCACCAACTTGCTCCGGGATGCTCGCGGGCCAGCACCTGCATCTCGGCCAAAAGGTAGCCCAGGTGCTCCGAGTGCTTGCCCCGTCTGCCACCACCCGGGGCTGCGGGGACGTCCGGAACCTTGAGCTCGGCTTCTTGGAGGACTTCGCCGGTGAGCCGGTCAAAGTCCTCGCGCAGGCCGGACGGCGCGGCGGCGGCACCCGCCTCGACGAGGCGCTGCGTCAGGTCGTCGTCCTGGAACAGTTCGTTGACGTACGGCCACATCAGGCGCAGGCCGTGGATCATTCTGGTTCTTGATTCTTCGGTGCCGCCGGCCAGGCGGAGGATCCACTGGGCGCTGTGGTCCCGGTGGTAGTCCACTTCCTTTACGGCCTTGGCGGCGATGGCGGCCAACGTGGCATCCGTGGATTCGGTGAGCCGGCGGTACAGCTCGAACTGGTAGTAGCTCACGATGAACTGGCGGGCGATGGTCACCGCGAAGTCGCCGTTGGGCTGCTCGAACAGCTGGACTGAGCGGAACTCGTGCTCGCGGCGGAAGTAGGCGAGGTCATCCTCACTCTTGTCCCAGGCGCCGCCGGCGTAGCTGAGGAAGCTCCGGGCGTGACCCAGCTGGTCCAGGGCGATGTTGCCCAGGGCCACGTCCTCCTCCAGTTCAGGCGCGCGGGAGATCCAGTGGCCCAGGCGCTGGGCGAGGATCAGGGCGTCGTCGCCGAGTCTTAGGGCGTATTCGGCGACGTCTTCGGTGGGTTTGGCCAGGCCGGTGCGGACCTCGAGGGCGATGTCCTCCGGGCGCAGGGCGTTGCCGGGGGTGATGCGGGTGGCGGAGGCGTTGGAGTCGCCGCCGGCCACTCCGGTGGAGATGTCGCCGTGGCCGGTGGTCTCGGTTGCTTCGGGGCTCACAGGTGCTTTACCCCTTCGCTCTTGGTGTAGTACGTGGCGTGCCGGTAGTCCTTGCCCTGGGGCGACTCGAAGAACGAGCCCTTGGCGTCCGGATCACTGGCGGCGATGGCGTCGGCCGGCACCACCCAGATGGAGACGCCCTCGTTCCGGCGGGTGTAGAGGTCGCGGGCGTTGCGCAGAGCCATGGCGGCATCCGGTGCGTGCAAGCTGCCGGCGTGCACGTGGCTCAAACCGCGGCTCGACCGGACGAATACCTCCCACAGCCCCCAGGCGTTGCGACCTTCGGTGGTTGAGCTTGGGGCCACGCCGGTGGTTGAGCTTGTCGAAACCTCCGGACGATCGTTGGTTGAGCTTGTCGAAACCTCCGGGCTCGGACTCGGGTTCTGGGACTTAACCTCTGGACTGGCCGAGGCGGGCATTTCCGGGTTGCCGTGGGGGCTCATGCTGCGTATTCCTTCGTCGTCATTGACTGCTTTGCCTGCTGTTTTGCCGCATAAGCCGCAGCTGCCTCACGGACCCAGGCGCCGTCGTCGTGCGCCTCCCTCCGGCGCTCCAGGCGCTGGGCGTTGCAGGGGCCGCGGCCGGCCAGGACTTCCTGGAACTCGTGCCAGTCCAGCGGGCCGTGCTCCCACTTCTTCGTGTCCTCGTTGAAGCGGACCTGGTCGTCCGGGAGGGTGAGGCCCAGGACCCGGACCTGCTCCACCATCATGCCCACGAAGCGGCTGCGGAGTTCGTCGTTGCTGAAGCGCTTGATGTTCCAGGCCATGGACTGCTTGGAGTTGGGTGAATCGTCATCCGGCGGGCCGAACATCATCAGGGCCGGAGCGTACCAGCGGTTCACGGCGTCCTGGGCCATCTGCTTCTGCTCGGGGGTGCCGTTGGACAGTTCGAGGAGGATCTCGAAGCCCTGGCGCTGGTGGAACGACTCTTCCTTGCAGATGCGCACCATGGCGCGGCCGTAGGGGCCGTAGGAGGCGCGGCACAGCGGGACCTGGTTGCAGATGGCGGCGCCGTCCACCAGCCAGCCGATGGCACCCATGTCCGCCCAGGTCAGCGCCGGATAGTTGAAGATGGACGAGTAGCGGGCCTTGCCGGCGATGAGGTCGTCCATCATCTTGTCCCGGCTTTGGCCCAGGGTCTCGGCGGCGCTGTAGAGGTAGAGACCGTGGCCGGCCTCGTCCTGGACCTTGGCCATGAGGATGGCCTTGCGCTTCAGGCTGGGGGCGCGGGAGATCCAGTTGGCCTCCGGCTGCATGCCGATGATCTCGGAGTGGGCGTGCTGGGAGATCTGCCGCAGCAGCGTCTTGCGGTAGGCCGCCGGCATCCAGTCCTTGGGCTCGATGCGCGAATCCTCGGCCATGACGCGGTCAAAGTTGGCCTGACCTGCCGCCTCATCTTCCGGGGATAGCTCAGCTGGCACTGACTGCAAGTTCTGCGCTGCCATGGTTGCTCCTATGCAAAGACCTTCTGGGACGTGCCGAATTATTTACCGACCGTTCGTTCAGGATATGCGGAAGCGCAGAAGCCCGTCAAGCGTCACACCAGTTCCACCAGCCAAAGCAGGTAGCGCGGAGTGTCGCTTCTATGTCTGTCATGCGGCTGGAAACGGGTACGGGCTGGCAGTTACATGCATGCTGGCGCGCGAGCCACGGACCTGGGTCTGAAATGCTCTCTAGCGTCGTACGTCAATGCGGCTCTGGACGACGGCGGCAAGAGCCCTGAGTACCTGTTGTTCGGAGACAGGAAATTCCCGGGGCTCCTGGTCGATGATGCATAGGCTTCCGATGTTCCAGCCGCGCGGACCGTGTAAGGGAAAGCCAGCGTAGAAACGGATAAAGGGCTCACCGACCACAAGCGGGTTTGAAGCGAACCGGTCATCGGCGTGTGTGTCGTTGATGACAAGCATCGCATTCCCCTCGACCGTCCTAGTGCAGAGCGCGATCTCCCGGGGCGTTTCCTCCCGTAAAGGGCCCACCGCTGACTTCAGGAACTGGGTGTCTTTTGCGATGAGGGACAGGGACGCCGTGCTCACGCCAAAGAATTCCTTGGCGGCGACGACCACCCTGTCATAGATCTCATCCGCCCCCGAGTCCATCAGACCCGTCTCGTGCAGCGACTGCAGCCGTTCCGCCTCTGCCCGCTCAGGGCTGAGCAGAGTCCGTCCGGCGGCTCCCAGCGCCGCCAAAATATCTTCGTCATCGACCTCTTGAGTATCGGAGGCATGTCCGGCATTGCCCCGGCTCGTCCCGGTTGCAACTGTCGGGCTACTGCCCTTGTCAAATCCATCGGCCCCCGCGCCGATATCGACGTGACGTTCAGGCTCCGGCAGGGATAGGGCCCCATGGAGGTAGGCGGACAATTCAAACTCCGAAAACTGACGCCGCCCGAAATAAACCGGCCAGGCAATTGTGGGGTCCAGACCAGCAAGAACCATGAGAGCAAGTTCCCGTCGTCGGCGCTCGGCCTCTTCATCCACACTGACCACCTCCTACCCCGGCATCCCTTGAGCGGAACTGCCGTTCGCCGTTACAAGCCATATTGATAAGTGTACTTACTAATATGTCGGCTGAACACCCAGACCGACCGGCAGCGTAAAGGGCTCAATTTCAATCTCCACCGCACGTCATCAACGATCTGGTGCCACGTCTGCGTTGGCCGCGGCGCACTGCCCACTTGCTGGCACCCGCACGGCAGCGGAGGCAGGGCTGGCTCCTGAAGCGTTCCTGAGACCAGGAGCCAGCCCCTTGCGGAGCCCCCGGTGAAGGCTAAAAAGAACCTCTCCCCAGCGAGGTAGAACACCGCTACTGCAGATACTTCTTTACCTGAGCGCTTTCGACAAGAGCAAAGGCCCGACCAGTTTTGCGAGGAGTCCCTGAGACAGGGTGCACGGGCGACTGTAGAAGCTGATCCTGATTCGGCCTGGGCTCACTTGATGGTCTTGCCGGATTTGGGGAGCAGAAGCAAGGATTGGTTATGAGGGACGCGCGACTGGCAGCCAGAATTCTGCTCCAGGAGAGGTCTGTGGCTCTGATCGATGTCTGGATCCTGTACTGGAACAACGGCGGGCGCTGCCATCCCTTTGAATTCGATGCCATCATTCATGGTGCGTTGCCGGGTGCCTGGTTTGATACGGAAGCTCTCGGCTTTGCACTGGATGAGTTAATGCTGGAAACCAGCGGCTGATCGGACTCCCTGCCGGCGGAGTCTCTGTCTAGGGGGCAGCCGCTGGCCTCCACCCTGGCAGCAGCTCATCCAACCTTCCCAGACGTTCCGGGTAAAGCGTTCCCTTCTTCAGTGCGTACCGCTGAACTGCCAGCCACTTGCCCAGCGCGTATTCCTCAGCTGATGCGGATGCCCCCATTGTTGGAAGCCTGCCGTACGTCTGCAGGTGGCCGACGATTTGTTCCAACCGGCTGTTCCAACCTTCGGTGTCACCAGAGGGGCGCTGGCGCCAGCCGGCCAACGCGTTGTTTAACTTGGCTAGGCGTTCCTCATGCTGGCGGTCCCGGCTTGCAGCTTGCCGGTACAGCCAGTTAGCCAGGCTTCGCTCGGCAAAGTCGGGAGACGTGCTCGATGGCCACCTGCCGTGACCGGTCTTGAATTGAACGACACGGGCAAGCATCTGATCCCAGCCGGGACGCAGCCTGTAGGGCGAGCTCCACCCGGGCAGCACCCTTTCCAACTTCTCAAACCTTTCCGGCAGGAGTAGCCCGTTCCGCAAGCTGGCCTTCTGATGCCGGAGCCAGAAAGCTAGCATTCGCTCGCCCGGGCCTTCGCCGGACTGGGAGGGAACCCGGTTGCACTCCTTGACGAAGCTAACGTACTTATCGAGCTGTTCGTCCCAATCACGGCGAGGAACCATATCGGGGTCTCGGCCTGAGGCCCCCACGGATTCCAATTTCTCCACTTCCTGGTTCCTGCCTTTTCGTGGATGCGTCAGGACTCGTTACCCAGACGAGTCCATCTTTTCGAGTTCGCTCTATGTCGTCTAGGCAGCAGGTCGTTCTGCCACTTCCCCGGCGTGGGGGCGGAGGCCATCATTAGAGGTACAGAGCGCTGCGATTTGAATCGGAGGCTGCCATGATCCAGGCCCTGCTGTGCAAGCTGAACATTCGGCACGAATGGCATCTCGAACATGCCGAAGACGGCGGCGTTTATAGACGCTGTCGCCGATGCGGCAAGGATGACGATCAACGCGGCGAAGGGACACGGGGCGACTACAGTGCCTGGGTAGGGCCGACAATAGGGTAACGCCAACCGTTCCCCACCTACATGGCTTCCGCAGCGGATTGTGGCGTTCTGGCTAGCACTGCTCCTTGCTGTCTGCAGGAGAGCGTCCTCTATTCTTGCCCACGCTGCAAGGCACTTTACGGGACCTCCGCCCCCCGGACAGGAAGACGCGGCGGGTCTCGTATGTCATGAGCCCCGCAGGGCGTTGCGCGGACGAATGTGGTAGATAGGCAGCATGGAAATTCGTCGGGCGATGCCTGTAATCAAGACAGATGACCCGGCCCAGGCGCGGGCGTTTTACGAAGGCTTCCTTGGTTTCCGTGTCGTGATGGACGAAGACGGCATGCTCATGCTCGCATCCACGAGCACGCCAACGACTCAGATCATCCTCGCCTGGAACAGCTCATCTGCGGTCGACCCTGAACTGCTTGGGGTCGACCTGTCAATCGAGGTTGCTGACGTCGACGGCGCGCACAAGCGGGCTGTGACCGACGGGTTGGATATCGTGCGCGAACTGCGGGATGAACCTTGGGGGATTCGGCGGTTCTTCCTCCGCGACCCGAGTGGCTGCACCATCAATGTTGCGAGCCACATCGCCCGCCGTCCCTGATCAATGTTCCGCCCCGCCCGCCGCTGAGACAGGGGATCGTTGAACGCGGGCTCCACCATGGATTCTTCGGCCCGCCGTCCAAGGTTTTCCCACGTTGACGTTCTTACCATCGGAATTGCGGGTTAGCGGCCGGAATTGCTTCACCAGTCTGTCCCCATGGGAGGAGGCGCAGATGAACTTTCAAAACTCGCTGGGCCTCTGGAGAGCGACGGCGAGCTCCGTTTCGGGACGGCTACGGTCGTCCACTGCCTGGCGGCAGGCAGGCGTCGCGGCCCTTGCCCTGCCGTTCTTGACACCGATCACATCGGCGGCTGCACACGACGCGATCGAAACGGCGGAGCCTGCTGACGGGTCAGTTCTGTCATCGGTTCCCGCGGCAGTGAAACTGACATTCAACAACACTCCCATCGCCCTCGGCGCTGCAGTGCAGGTCACGGAAGGCGGCCGTAAGATTTGTGAGGTCACCGCTCCGGCCAAGGGTGGTCCCGCGGAGAGAGGAACGCCGATGATGCCCCGTGCTTCGTTCCGGCTGTTCCGCACTGGGCTCATCGGTTCGGTGGTGCTCAGCCTGGCAGTGGGCGGGCACCTGGCCGGCGGAGGCCAGCTGCCGGCGTTCTCTGTCCTGGCTGCCCTGTGCGGCGTGACCATGATCCCGATAGCGGCGTTGACCCGTTCCCGTCTGTCCATTCCGGTTCTGAACGGCCTGATCGGCGCCGGGCAGCTCTGGCTTCACTGGGCGTTTGAGGCACTGTCCGCAGGGAATCCGCCCACGGTCCCCGCAGCAATGCTGGCAAGCCACGGCGACCACCTCCACCGCGCGGCCACACGCGTGGTTTCCGAGACTTTGGCCGTCTCCGCCCGTGCCCACGCTTTGGCGCCGGAGTCGTTGATGTTTGTCTCGCATGCGGTCGCCACCCTGGTGACGGCACTTCTTTTGGCCCGTGGCGAACGAGCCTTGGAGATTGTGGCCGGCTGGCTGGAACCGCTCCTGCGGCGTCCCGAACCGGCCGCCATTCTCCCGGACCGCGTTCCCGGGCCCTGCTTTCTGGCAGTGGTCCTTCGGGCGTCGCGGCCAGGCCTCCGGCTGCCCTCACGGCGCGGCCCACCGGCACTGGCCGCCGCCTAAAGCCTTTCTGCACTGGCAGGAACCGAAGGCGGCAACAGCGCTTTCACCCGGACGCATCGCCGTACGGCCCGTTCCTGTCCTAATGCACTTTTGAAAGGCACCCGACCATGAAGACCTCCATCCGCCGCACCCTCAAGACGACCGGGGCCACCGCGCTCACGGCCGTTCTCCTGGCCGCCGGCGCGGCCGCAGCCTCGGCCCACGTCACCGTCGACCCGTCAGTGACCAAAGAGGGCGGGTTCACCAAACTCACGTTCAGCGTTCCCAACGAATCCGCCACCGCCAAGACCAGCCGGCTCGAAGTGAAGCTGCCCACCGACACCCCGCTAACCTCCGTCTCGGTCAAGCCCATGGACGGGTGGACAGCCCAGGTCATCACCACCGACCTGCCCAAACCTGTAGAAGTAGCGGGGGCAACCGTCACCAAGGCCCCGTCCAGTGTGGTCTGGACCGCCGATGCCACCCACAAGATCGGACAGAACGAGTTCCAGACCTTTACGCTCTCCGTCGGCCGCCTCCCGGCTGCTGGCACCACGGTCGTGCTGCCAGCAGCGCAGGGTTACACCGACGGGACAACGGTCAACTGGGCTGATGTCCAGGAAGCAGATCACGACCGTCCAGCAGCAGCGTCTTCTGCAACCGCGTCAGCGGCAGCAACAACGGAGGCGGCAGAAACCCACCCGGCACCCTCGTTTGTGACCACGGCAGCAGACGCTGACGCCGCCGGGGCTAGTTCGGCCGCCGCGCAGGCGCCAGCCGCACCGGCTGCCGCTGCTTCTTCATCCAGCGGCGGGGACACCGCCGGCTGGATTGGGCTCGCTGCGGGCCTGATCGGTCTCGCTGCCGGTGTGACTGCACTGGCGCGCACCCGCCCCGCCCGCAGCAACTAGCCACTCGCTTTCGCACTGAACAACCCCCGCCGGTATGACCGGCGGGGGTTCCTCCGTACTGTCCTCAACGCTTCGCGCTGGCCGCGAACAGAGTCGTCTACGGCACAACAGAGCGAGACGCGAAAAACAAGACCATGACCGTTTTAAAGGCGACTCCCGTGCAGAGTCACACGGTCACCAAATTGGTCCTTGAACCTCTCACAAAAGCCCAACGCGGTCAGCTGCACGAAATCAGCCTGCGGATCCAGCGGGCCATCCGGGAGCAGGAGGGCTGGCAGCCGGCGCCCCCGGGTAGCGGCTAGTTGTCCTTGGCGCGATTGCTGCTGCGGCGAAGCCAGCTCATGGCTTTCCTGATGGAGGTGAAATACGCCACCGGACATGGCAACGGGCTAATTCGCAGAACAAACAGTGCGATGACGTAATCGACCGGAGAAGAACCTAAAAGCGCGATCTTTGAAACGCTTGGCGAAGGGGGTACTTTTCGGGCAGGTCGGGTGAACGTGACCCCTTCAACATCGACGAGCAGGGGAAGACTGCGTCCCTGGCTTAGCGCCTCGATCGCGGCATTGGCCCGATGCGCGTCCTCCGGGCCAATGGCGTGTCCGGACCTCCACCGAAGCCTGAGGATCCCGTCAGTGAGCTCAAGGGTGCCTTTGTCAGTGATCTCGATGTTGTGCATTGGTCCTCGTCACGATGGTTCCGCCCCCAAACACGACCGTAGTGCATCATGTCCCCGCGGCGCTGGCCCCGCCCCGGCAGGAACACGATGAGTCGGCTCCCGGGCACGCCCCACCGTTCAGGCACCAGTCCAGCGGCGCAGCGTGCTGTTGACAAGGCCGATCAGGACTGCGGTCCACCAGCAGGCCTGCGAGACGGTGAGTGCGATCATGAGCCGAAGACGCAGAGGGCGGGTCAGCTCGCTGAAGCGCGTGTGGGGCGGGAGCGCCAGCAACTGGTGCATGGCCGGTGCGATGCTGAGGCCATTGAGCATCAGGACCAACACGCAAACGAGTTTAACCACGGTGACCGGGTTGGTTAGGTCCGGGTCGATCAGGGCGCCGGACGCGAGCAACAGGGCCAGGCCGCCCCAGATCAGCGGTTTGGCAGCGGCCTCGAGCTTCCCGGACGCATGCATTTCCACCTTGCCGAGCAGCCACAGCAATCCCAGCCAATCGACCACGAGGATGGTGCCAAAGGACAGGACGAGCGCCAGGATATGGCCCGCGAGCCCAAACCGGTGCAGTACAGGTCCGCAGTCCACGTGGTGCCCGACGAGCACCGAAGCCAGCCATCCGGCCGTGCACAGCAGACCCAGCAGGAGCAGCCGTTGGATGTGGCGGCGCGTCAGCGGTTCCGGGGGGACCGCTGGCTCCAGCGGTGATGTACCGGGCTGCGAGGGGTCGGGGCGGACCTGGGCCTCGGCCGTCACTGGGCCGACCCGGCAGCTGGATGCTGCCCTGCCGGGAAGCACAAAAAGGGCATGAAAGAAGTCATGGGGATCCTTGGGGGAAGGAAGTCGGCGATTTCCGGCAAATTACAGCGGGGGAAATTTCGGCCGAGGCGCGCTGCGCCTCAGCCGAATCATGGGGCGGCGCGAAATCGATCGCTCCCGCCTAGCGCTGGCTACTCTTTCGTCAGCTCCACGTCCGTGAACTCCACTGTTGCTCCCTTGGCCAGGGCAGGCGTTTCGGACTCCTCGCCGTGGCGGTTGAAAGTGGGAACCCCAAGGGTGGCGCGCAGTGTGTACGTGCCTGCTTCAGGCACGGTGAAGTTGTTGGCGTAGTGGTAGAAGGTGGAGTAGTAGAAGTTCAACTTCATTTCCTGGACCACCTTGCCCTGGGCATCCACCACTTCAACAGTGATCGGCACCTCGGGAACGATCCTGCCGGTGGAGGTCTCGGTGGGGATGATTTCGATGTGGTGGGTTTCGCCGGCTTCCGGTGCACGGAAATGCGTGGCGTGCTCATCGAACCACGGTTCAGCAGCTTCGGTGATCAGGTTGACTGTCCATTCCCCGGATTCCACCGTCTTGCCCTTTTCGGCAAGCTCCTCGGCAAGCACCTCGTACTGCTTCTGGACGCCGGCCGGAACGGTGAAGCCTTCCTCCTTTGCGGCGGCCTGGGCCCCGCATCCGGTGAGCGCGGCGAGGAGAAGAGGGGCGGCCAGCAGGGCCGTGGCGGCACGAAGCATCAAAAATCCTTAAGCGGGTATGAGGGAGAGAACCGGGATGGTTCAAGGAGCAATGCAGGAAGCCCAAGGTGGTGCGCACCCAGCGCGCAGCCGCCCGTTATCCAAACCGTGCGGCATTGCATCCTGGCTCGCGGGGGGCGAGTTAGGCTGACCTAAAAAGAAGATTACCGAAGACCGAAAATTAAGCAAAGTTCTTGTGCGCTAATTCTCAAAGGTTACGTTTCGGCGTGATGCTGGCGGCGGGCTTGACACCGTTACCCGTCCCGCGGACTATCGGAGAAGCCGCTGGGGCCAGGATGTCGATTGGATGCCGGCCAGTGGTCCGGCCCTCGAAGGGTAGTCGGATGCCGTCAGCGCCACCTCGTTTCCGGTTCCTCCGGCGGCTGGCCATGGCCGCAGCCGTTCTTCTGGTGTTCGCCATGGCGGGTTGCACTCCCCCGGACCAGCAGTTCCCTGCAGGCGTTCGCATCGCTGCCGTTGGCGACATCAACGGCGTCAAGAACCGTGAGCCGGACAGTCCGTCCGGCCGCAATGCTGCGGCAATAACACAGCTGGCGCAGGACAACGGGATTGACGCCTTCCTGGGGCTGGGAGACTTCCAGTACTCGGTACCGCACTGTGAGGACTACGTGAAGTACTGGACCCCGCTGTGGGGTGGCACCAAGCCCAAGTTGTACTGGGTTTCCGGCCCCAACCACGATTGGCAGCCCGGCCGCAACGAAGACCTTGAAGACTTCATGGACGGCCGATGCCCGGGGGCTCCGGAGAAGGCTGCGATCAACCAGCAGCGCGGGTTCATCGGGAACGGGCAACCCTACTCGAAGGACTTCGGGAACTGGCACTTCGCATTCCTGTCCTCGGCGACCTGGCGGTACGACCGCCATCAGGCCCAGTTGGAGACAACCTGGCTGGACAACGACCTCGCTGCCGCCAAGGCGGCCGGCAAGCACCTGGCCGTGGTGTACCACGAGCCGTATTTCACATCCAACACCGCTGAACATAGCCGGGCCGCTGAGCAAAAACCGTGGATCGACGTGATGTGGAAGTACCGCGTCCGGCTGACGCTGTCCGGGTCACAACACAACTACGAACGGTCCTGTCCCGTGAACAACTCCGACCAGTGCGTCAGTGACGGGATGACGGCGTTCCAGGTCTCGACAGGAGGAATCGGCCTGCGTTCCTTCACCAGCAGGCCGCCGTACATCGAGAAGCGGTTCAGCGATACCCACGGGTTCCTCCGGCTGACGCTGCGGGCGGACGGGTCCTTCGACTGGAAGTTCGTCCCCACGTCCGGTTCGAGCACGGATTCGGGGACCCGCCCCGCACCGTAGCCGCGGCTTCTTTCTCTCGGTTACCGGCCCTGCAGTCCACACGCTCGCTCAGGTTTTCCACAAATGTTCCCTGGAGCGCCACCTGTCTTAAAGAAGTCCGGATACCATGTGTTGTTCTACGGCAGTTCCTGGCTTCCGGGAAGTTGGAGGAAATCGTGGACGGAAGGTCGCTTCGGGCAGTTGCCAAGACCGCCTCCCTTGCTGCCCTCCTGACTGTTGTGGCCACGGGGTGCACTCCGGCCGGCGTCAAGCACCATGCGTCCGGGAACCCTCCGGTCCGGGTTGTTGTAATCGGCGACTCGCTGAGCACAGGCTACGGGACTTCGCCGGACCAGGCCTGGCCGAAGCTCCTGCAGCACGCGCACCTGACCCAGAAGCGGCCGGTACAGGTCACCAATGCGTCAGAGAACGGCAGCGGCTACCTGGTGGCCGGGGAGGGCGGGAACACCTTCGGCACGGAAGTCGAGTACGCCGTCGGGCCGGACGCGGACGTAGTGGTCTTCTTCGGATCCGACAACGATGCGGGAGCAGACCCGGAGGAGCTGAGGGAGGCCGCGGCCTCAACGTTCGCCGCGGCTTCATCCCGGGCTCCGCAGGCAGTCCTTGTGGCGGTGGGTCCGCTGTCCGGCAGCGAAGAGCCTGATCCGGTGCTGGCCGGCGTGCGCGACTCCGCCGCCTCCGCGGCACAGAACCGCGGGGTACCCTTCATTGATCCCATCGCAGAGCAATGGCTCGGCGGCCGTGCCGACGTCCTGCTGGGACCTGACGGTGAACATCCCAGCGCGTCCGGGCAGAAGCTCCTGCGGGACAAAATGAAGGAAATCATTGCAGCCGCGGTGGAGGGCTGAACGGAGCCTCCTGTTGCCCGGGGCCATAGTCCCGATTCAGAACTTCTTAAGCCTTTCTTACTCACGCTGCGGAAGGGTAGAACCATAGGCGCAGCAGCGCCCTGCCCCTCCCCGAAGGACATCATGGACGGCCCAGCTCCTGACGACCGACCTCAAGCTCAAAGTCCACCGCCGACTCGCCCGGCGGTCGGCACCCGGTTTTTGGTACTCCCCCAGCCCCGCCACTGGCTGCTGCTCGGGGCACTCCTGTGCGCGGCCGTCGTCGTGCTTGGCCTGTCTGTAGGGCTGCTGCCCGGCGAGACGGCTGCGGAACTGGGCGTGGACCAAGGCCTCAGCCTGCACCATACCGCCGCGCTGACCGCTGTGGCCATGACGATCAACCTGCTGTTTGGTCCGGTGGCCGGGATGGTGATGATCATCCTCATAGCACTCGGCATTTGGCTGGCCCGCCGCGATCTTGCCAGGGCTGCCGCCTTTGCCCTGCTGGCGTGCTCGGGCTGGGTGGCAAGCGAGGTCTTCAAGCTCATCCTTGCGAGGCAGCGGCCCGACCCCGCGCTGCTCTTCGATCCACTTTCGCCGGAGACAGGATCGAACAGCTTCCCCAGCGGCCACACCTGCTTCGCCGTCGCCCTGGCGTACGCCTTGTATTTCCTGGCCCGCGGAACCCCTTGGGCCAAGGCAGTGGCGGCAGCCGGCGCAGTGATGGCCGTCATCGTGGCTTGGTCACGGCTCTATGTTGGAGTCCACTACCCCACCGATGTTGCTGCCTCGTTCCTGGCCGCCAGCGCGGCGGTGGTGCTGCTCGCGGGACTCTGGAACCGCTTCGCACCCAGGCTGGCGCGCCGCTTGCCCGCCTCATTCCACCATCAAGCCGATCCCCCAGGACCTGACCATGCATAGCATTCTCGCCTCGGGATTGGTCCCGGCACTGGCCGGCACGGGCTCCCCCTCCCTGCTGGACCCTGCCAGCCTCCTCGAAGGCCTCGGCCCTGCAGCCCTCGGAGTCATCGCAGCGATGGTGTTCATCGAATCCGGCGTGCTGTTCCCGTTCCTGCCCGGAGACTCCTTGCTCTTCACCGCCGGCCTGCTGCATCAGCAGCTGCAACTGACCCTCCCCATCCTGATCGGCGTCATCACTGCAGCTGCGATTGCCGGCGACCAGGTGGGCTACATGCTGGGACGCAAGTTCGGGCGCCGGTGGTTCAAGGATGACGCCCGCGTGCTGAAGACCGCCCACTTGACCGCCACGGAAGACTTCTTCCGCCGCCACGGAGGGGCCGCCGTCGTACTGGCCCGCTTTGTGCCCATTATCAGGACTTTCGCGCCGCTCACCGCCGGGATTGCCCGCTACGGGTACAAGGCCTTCACGCTGTGGAACGTCGTGGGCGCATTGGCATGGGCGACGTCGGTAACCCTGCTGGGCAGCTGGCTGGGACACTACGAGATTATCGCCAGGAACATCGACGTGATCGCTGTGGTGATGGTCCTCGTTTCGGTGGTGCCCTGGGTGATCGAGTTCCTCAAGCGGCGCCGCAACCATCGCCGGACCGAGCCGGCGGGAGAAGCTTCAGCCGGCGCTAAAACCGCTGCGGAAGAATAGGCCGTATGACACGTGCCGAGGGACCCTCCCTGCTGCTCGTCGAGGACGATCCGGTCCTGGGCCCGCTGACAGCCGAACTGTTGGAGCCGGACTACCGCGTCCGGCTGGCGGCCAACGGGCAGGAGGGCCTGCACCTGGGGATGACGCAACCGTGGGACGTGATGGTGATAGACCGCGGCCTGCCCGTCATGGACGGGATCAGCCTGATCACGGCCCTGAGGTCGAAGGGCATCTCCACACCGATCCTGGTCCTCACCGCACTGGGCGACACGGACGAAAAGGTCAGGGGCCTGGACGCTGGTGCCAACGACTACGTGACAAAGCCGTTCGACGCCGGCGAGCTGGCTGCGAGACTGCGCGCCCTGACCCGTACCTACACCCAGCCCGCCGGTCCGGTGAGCTTCGGCGCCTGGGAGCTCGACCCGGCGTCGCGTTCTGTCCGCTCCGTGTACGGCGGCCTGGTATCACTCACGGCCAAAGAGACGGCTCTGCTGACGGCACTGGCTTCCGAGCCCGGCAGGGTATTTACCCGCGACGAGCTCCTCGCCAGCCATTTCCACGCCACAGACCAGCCCGGTGTGATCGACACCTATGTCCACCACCTGCGCCGGAAAATTTCCAAAACAGTGATCCGCACCGTGCATGGCGTGGGCTACCAGATCGGTGATGCAGCATGACGTCAAGTCCTACTTCAGTTGAGCCTGACCGGGATACCCTCCGCCGGGCATCGCTAAAAGTAGCGCTCCGGATCAGTGCTGCCTGCGCCGTGCTGGTCCTGGGCCTCCTCGCCGCCGCGACCGCGTACCTCATGAACAAACTGGCCCACCCGGACCTGCCCGATGCTGCGGGGGCTGGGAGGGCTTACACGTACCTTGATTCCCAAGACCTGATCGAGGGAATGATCCTGGCTGGAGTGGGCGGCATTCTTCTGGCAGGCATCGTGGGATGGCTCAGCGCCCGCAGCGCCATCCGGCCGTTGGGCGAAGCGCTGGCCCTGCAGCGGCGATTCGTCCAGGACGCGAGCCATGAGCTGCGCACTCCCCTCACCATCCTGGACGCCCGCATCCAGCTCGCCCAGCGCAAGGTGGCGCCCGGTTCCGAAACAGGCCAGGCCTTAGCCAGGATCAGGGAGGATACCGCCACCCTGACAGGCATCATCACCGAGCTCCTGATGGCGGCGACCGGGCATGCGTCCGGCCCCGCGGAACCTGTGGATGTAGCCAACGTGGCCGGGTCAGTGACTGAGGGCCTGCAAGAACTGGCGGACCACCAAGATATCCGCCTTTCGTTCTCCGCCAGCGGGCAGCCGATTGCGCGGATCGCCCCCGGCTCCCTCCGGCGCGCCGTGCTCGCCCTGGCGGACAATGCCCTCGCCCACACCCGGCCCGGCGGGAGCATCGCGATCAGCGTAGGAGTCGAGGACCGCCAGGCGGTGATCCGGGTGGAGGATACGGGGCACGGAATCACCGGGGTGGACCCGGACCGGATCTTTGACCGCTTTGTCCGGACGGCCCGACGGGATGAACCCGGCGGCAGGCGCAGCTTCGGGATCGGCCTTGCACTGGTCCGCGAGATTGCCTCTGCCGCGGGCGGCACCATGGAAGTAGCCAGGACCGGGCCGGAGGGGACCACCATGAGGCTTGCGCTGCCGCTGACCCGGCGGTAGCTGTTGGCCGCCGCCGCGTGCCAGCTGTTGGCCGCCGCCGCGTGCCGTGAAGCAGCTCCGGCAGGGCCGGCTGCCCAACACGGGTGCGTGCCGCCGTCGTCCATTTCCTGCTGTGCGTCACGGGGCACTTCCTGCCCGGGAATCTCGGGCTACCCTAATTTCCCGTCATCTCGTGAATATGCTTGCCAAGCCCACGTGGCCTTAATAACATCGGAAGTCTTCATGGTTCGGCCGGATCAGCGGCGGCAGAACGAACCCACGCGCCTTTTTCGTATCCACATACTCTCGGCCCCCTCCGAGTCCTCCGCCGCCTCCGGCCGCGGAACCCGGAAGGCACCGACGCCTCAACAAACCCGATCATCATCATGCTGGCATGGGGTGGCGACTTGGAGAACCGATGGCCTTTAAACGATTCCTGGCTCTTGTGATCGGCGTTGTGCTGACCTGCACCTTCATGCCTGCACTGAACTCTGGTATAGCCCATGCTGCGGCCGGTCCCTGTATCGGTGCGCCGCCAGCCGACGGCACGGCATACGCTGAGACCCGGCAGTTCGTGGACACCCAGGCGTGGTGGATGCCGGATGTTGACCAGCCCAACAACTCCACCACCAACGCCGGCCATGTCCACCTGGGGGCGTGCATCCCCGAACGCGAAACGATCAGTTCGGGCAATGTCACCGTGAACGTACGGGTGATCCTCCATGACAACCCGGGCAAGGCCAATTACGTCTCGATGGTGTTCAAAACCCCTGATAGTGAAACCACCGTCCAGAAGTGTTACCTCCGGGCTACAGCAAAGAACTTCACCTGCCCCGGCCCGTCCAGCACGGGCAAGGGCGACTTCGTGTGCACTGGAACCTGCGAGCGCTGGCTGACATTCTCCTGGCCAATTTCCTCCTTCAACCATTCGGGACTGGAGGAAGTCCGCCTGCGCGGCTACGTCCCCCAGCCGGGCGGCAAGGAGATGCTGGCTAACTTCAACTGGCAGGCCAACATCCAAAACGGCAAGTCCCTGTCCAACGTATCGAGGGATCCCTTCCTGCGGGGCAAAGGGTGGTACACCCACGCCCTGTACTGTGAGGCCTCACTCCGCAGCCTTCCCCTCCCGGACGGTCCGGTATCGGGTATCTGGACTCCCTCCGTGGGCCTCACCACCCACCCCGACGCCTCGCTCCCGGCAACCCACTCATTCATCTCCATCGACCCGGACTTCCACGCCGTGCCGCCCAACCGCGGAACCGTCCTCTGGGACGCTGCCGGACCCTACGGACCCGAGCCCTTTGGGGCCGCCCCTATCTCAATCGACACCAGGACCCTGGCCAACGGGCTCCATAAACTGCACCTGCGAACGTCATGCCGCGACGACACTCTGGGTTCGACAAACTCCGGCGTCACGGTGATCCCCTTCACGGTGGCCAACTAATAACTGGTGATCAGCGTTTCCAAGTACCCGGGCGCGCACTACTCAAGTATCAGGAACCCTATTCCACGCTTCGAAGCAGGTACCAGCTACTCGTGACTTCCGCCTGCCCTGAAAACTAGGCTTGCAAAACAGTGTGGCCAGACCATGGTCGATTGCGCTGCAGATGCTGCTGGGGCATGGGGTTTCAACTCCGGGGAGCAACATTGTCTGAGCAAGGATTTTTCAACAAAAGTTTGTCCGGCACCGGCAGCAGGTGGTTCTGGCCCGGCAGACCCGGGGACGGAAAGCCCGGGGCACTGCTGACAGCACTGGTGCTTGCGGCTGAGGGTGGCTTGGTGATGCTGCCTGTTGCTGCCACCGCCGCCGGGCCTGACTTGCCCGTTTCCACGAATTGTTCTGCTCGGCTGCTCCCGGGCATAGGTGGCCAGGGCAGCAACGCCGTCGCCGCGACCAGCAACGGGCTGGTGGTTGGCCTGGCCGATACCGCCACTGGCGGGTCCGCTCCGGTGCTCTGGCGGGACGGTCAGCCCACCGTGCTGGCGATCCCCCTCGATGCAGCGGTTCCTGAGTCGGTGAATGCGGCTGGCGTGGTGGTCGGAACGGGCTATGACACCGCCAATGAGGTGCTGGTTGGCTGGTGGTGGCAAGACGGTCAGTACCACCCCCTCCCGGTCACTCCCGGTGAGATTGCACTCCCATCGATGGTGTCGGACAGCGGCGTTGTTGTGGGGGCGGTGATCGACGACGAGGAGCACTCCGACGGACCGGGTGCCGACGACGACGAGCGTCCCGCCGTGTGGTCCGCCGTGACCGCGGCGCCCCGCGAACTTGCGTTGCCTGCCGGAGCGCGGGGCGGTCATGCCTTCGCCGTAGGCCCGGACGGCACGGCGGGTGGGGTGGCCCTTGGCGACGACGCCACCCCGGTCGTGTGGTCTCCCGCCGGCACCCCGAGGGCCCTGCCGACTCTCACCGGGAAGGGCGGTGTGGTGCTTGGCATCGACTCTGCCGGGCAGGCGCTGGGTCAGAGTGCCGTGGCCGAAGGAACCCACGCGGTGGCCTGGGGAGCCTTGGGCGTGATTTCCGACGTCGGCTCAACCGCCGCAGGCCCCTCGTCCAGCGCGGCATCAGGCACTGCAGGAACGACAGTGGGTGAAGGCAGTTCGCCGTCCTTCCGCGGTTCCCGGCCCCAGGCGCTGATGTGGACCGGCAAGAGCGCCCGGATCCTCCCACCGGGCTCTGATGCCCAGTTCACCGGAGTCTCCGGGTCAGCGAGCTCTGTGGCACGTCAAGGCGGAACCACCGTTGTGATCGGGTTCTCCGCCGCAGCCAACGGGTTGCGCCGCGCCACCGAATGGAGCTGCAAGTGACCGCCCACCAGCACACGCGCCACCCGCTGCGCCGGGCGCTCGCCGTCCTGCTCGGCACTGCACTGGTTCTCGCCAATGTCTATTTCCTTGCCACATCGCGGGAGTCCCAGGCCACTGCCGCAACCTCCGTAAGCCTGGGATTCGCCGGTGACACCGGCGGCAACACGGTGACCGGCAAGGTCATTGATGCAGCACGCACCGCGGGGGTCGGGGCGATGTTCAACCTCGGGGACTTGTCCTACTCCCAGATCACCCCGGAATCGTCCTGGTGCTCGTTCGTCAAGCAGCATGCCCTGACGATGCCCTACGAGTTCGTGTCCGGGAACCACGAGGACAATGGACCTGACGGCGTATGGTCCAGCTTTGCCTCGTGCCTGCCGGACCAGCTGGGCTCGGTCGGAAACTACGCGCAGCAGTTCTACACGGACTACCCGGCAGGCAGCCCCCTGGTCCGCGTCATCATGGCATCCCCGAAACTGACTTACAGCGGCAGCAGCCTGGACTGGTCCTACAAGTCGGGCACCCAGGGCTACAAGTTCGTGTCGTCGGCGATCGACTCCGCACACGCAGCGGGAATCCCGTTCGTGGTGGTGGGCATGCACATGTACTGCCTGTCCATGGTCAACTTCCCCTGCGCTGCCAGTCCTGACCTGATGAACCTGCTGGTGGCAAAGAAGGTGGATCTGTACCTGCAGGCCCACGACCACGCATACGCCCGCAGCTACCCGCTCGCACTCAAGGGCAGCTGCACGGCCATCCCCGTCAGCAGTTTCAACCCCGACTGCGTCGCCGACACTAACCCCAGCGGGCAGTTCGCCGCCGGGACCGGGACCATCCTTGCCACCGTGGGTTCGGGCGGCAGATCGCTCAACAGCGAGAGCAACACGACGACGGCGCCGTACTTCCAGCGGTTCATGGGCACCAACAACAACCCGACGTACGGCTTCTTGAAAGTATCGGTGACCAGCACCACCCTGACCGGTTCGTTTGTTAGAGCCTCGGGTGGAACCTTCACCGACAATTTCACAGTCACCCGGTCGGCACCTCCACCGCCGACGCCTACCCCGACACCAACGCCCACGCCCACGACACCGACGCCGCCTCCCACCACGACGTCGCCGCCACCAACCACGACATCGCCTCCGCCCACAACGACTTCGCCTCCGCCGGCACCGACAGCAGTCTCTGTCCGGTCCTCGGCCACCGGAGCCGGCGAACTGACCGCTGCGGGGTCCTACACGGCCGCCCTGCCTTCAGGTTGGCAGCCGGGCGACACAGTGTTCCTGTTCTCGCAGGTCACCGTGTCCTCGGCGGCGAACGCCACGGCCCCGGCAGGATGGACGCGGGCAGTCGGCGACTTCACCAGCGCCGGATCCGCGTCGGCCCACCAGGCGGTCTGGTACCGGGTAATGCAGGCCGGCGACACCGCGCCGAGCGTGCCTGAACCCGCCTCCCGCTACGCCTGGTCCACTGTTGCCGTACAGGGCGCGAACCAGACAACACCGCTGGATGTCACGCCCACCACTGACACCAACAGCGGCGTGGTCTATCCGGGTGTCCGTGCCCCATCAATCACGCCGGTAACGCCGGGGGCGCTGCTGCTGACCGCACATGGCGTCAGGAACGGCACCAACTCGGCCACCACCACCTTTACCCCGGCAGCAGGGACAACCGAGCTTGGCGACGTGACGTCAGGCATCGCATCCAAATCGAACGCCGCAATCGAAGTCAGCTCCCTCCCGCTGACCGATACCTCCGCGACCGGCGCAAAAACAGCCAGCGCAGCATCAAGCTCCGGCACGGTCATCAACCAGTGCGGTTCGGCGATCGTTGTGCGGCCCGCGGGTCCGTGAGCTTGCCTTAATCCGTAGTCCATTTGAGTTAGGTTAGGTTTCCCTTATAAGGTGCACCGGTGACGTTACAGACAGAGCTCGCCGGCGTCTCCTTTGCCGCCACCCTGGCCCGCTTTGGAGACCGCACCGCCGTCAGTACCCAGACCGAATCACTAAGCTACCGCGAGCTCGCCCGCCGGGTGGAGGACATGGTCCACTCATTCGGCGAAGGCCGGCGCCTGGTTGCACTGGAGGCCGAGAACAGCCTGCCGTCGCTCGTGGCCTACCTCGCCGCCCTCGCTGCCGGGAACCCGCTGCTGGTCCTGCCCTCCGGCGGCGCGGCTGCCGATGCCCTGATCGCGGCCTACAACCCCGACGTTGTGGTGCGGGCATCCTCCGGCGAAGCGGTCCTGGACGTGCGCCGCGAGGGCACCGCGCACGATTTGCATCCGGACCTGGCGCTGCTGCTCAGCACGTCAGGATCAACCGGTTCACCCAAACTGGTGCGCCTGTCCGCCGGCAGTATCCAGGCCAATGCCGCCGCGATCGCCGAGTACCTGCAGCTGCGGCCGAGCGACACCGCCGCCACCACACTCCCTCTCTCCTACTGCTACGGGATGAGCGTGGTCAACAGCCACCTCCTGGTGGGTGCCACCCTGGCGCTGACGGATCTTTCAGTGGTGGATCCCTGCTTCTGGGACCTCGTCAGAACTGAGAAGGTGACGTCCTTCGCCGCGGTGCCCTACACGTTCGACCTCCTGGACCGCGTGGGCTTGGCGGACATGGACGTGCCCAGCCTGCGCTACATCACCCAGGCGGGCGGCCGGCTCGCTCCCGACCGCGTGCGCTCCTACGCCGAGCTGGGCCGACAGCAGGGGTGGGACCTGTTTGTGATGTACGGCCAGACCGAGGCGACGGCGCGCATGGCCTACCTCCCGCCCGACCACGCTGCTGAGCATCCGCAGGCCATCGGCGTGCCCGTGCCCGGCGGGTCCTTCCGGCTGGAGCCCGTCCCCGGACTGGACGCCTCAGAGCTGGTGTACTCCGGGCCGAACGTGATGCTGGGGTACGCCGAGCAGCCCGAGGACCTTGCCCTGGGGCGGGTGGTCACCGAGCTTCGTACCGGCGACCTCGCCCGCCGCGGCGCCAGCGGCCTCTACGAGATTGTTGGCCGTCGCAGCCGGTTCGTGAAGATTGTGGGCCTCCGGGTGGACCTGGGGCAGGTGGAAAAGATCCTGGCCGATCTCGGCATGACCGCTGCCGCTGCCGGCACCGACGACGCCGTGGTGGCCGCCGTCGAAGGCGACCACGACCTCGCCCTCATCGCCAAAACCCTGGCGCAGGACCTGGGCCTGCCGCGCGCCGCCGTCGAACTTTATCCTGTGGAGGCCATTCCGCGCCTCAGCAACGGGAAGCCGGACTACCCCGCCGTGGCCGCCCTCGCCTCTGAAAGAGCGGACGATGACGGCGCCGCCTTGGCCACGAACGCGAGCTCCACCGATGTGCGCCGCATCTTCGCCGAGGTGCTGGAGCAGGACGACGTTGCCGATACCGACACGTTCGTGTCCCTCGGCGGCGACTCGCTCTCCTACGTGGCGGCGTCCCTCCGGCTGGAGCAGGCGCTCGGCTACCTTCCGCAGGGCTGGCACCTGATGCCGGTGTGCGAGCTCGCCCCGGCGCCGCACGCATCGCCCGGCCAGGTGCCGCCGTCGGGCAATCCTTCGAAGAAGCCGAGGGGGCTTGGTGCCTGGCGGCGGAAGGTGCTCGCGCCGATGGAGACGGGGATCGTGCTCCGCGCCGTGGCCATCATCTTTATCGTCTCCACCCACATCGGTTTCTTCCACTGGACCGGCACGGCGCACGTCCTCATGGCCCTGGCCGGCTACAACTTTGCCCGATTCCAGTTGTCCGGGGAGCGCACGGCTCGGCTGCGGCGGCACCTGCGCAGCATCGCGCGGATTGTGGTGCCCAGTGTGGCGGTCATCGCCCTTGCGTTCGCCATCACGGACAAATACGCCTGGTACAACGTGTTCCTGCTGAACCCGCTGCTGGGCCCGCCGGGGTGGAGCGACTACTCGCGTTTCTGGTTTGTGGAGATCCTGGTCCACATCCTCCTGGGCCTTGCCGCGGTGCTGGCCATCCCGGCCGTTGACCGGGCAGTGCGCCGGTGGCCGTGGGCGTTCGGGATGGCCCTGGTGGCGGTTGATATGCCGCTGTTTTTTGGGCTCGTGGACAGCCACTATCCGGGCCAGGGTCCAGTGCTGTGGCTGTTCGGGCTGGGCTGGGCCGCTGCCACGTCCAGAACGCTATGGCACAGGGCGGCCGTGACGGCGGTGGCATTCCTGGTGGTTCCCGAGTCTTTCGACAACCCCTACCGCAGCGCCACCATCCTGGCCGGCTGCCTCATCCTGCTCTGGCTGCCCACCCTGCACGTTCCCCGCGGGCTGCACCGGATTACCGCCCTGCTGGCCAGCGCTTCCCTGCACATCTACGTGACGCACTGGCTGGTGTATCCGCTGGTTGATCCGTACAGCAAGGGCCTGGCCGTGCTGGCGTCCCTGGCCTGCGGGGTCCTCTACTGGATCCTGGCCACGCGGGCCATGGGGTTCGTGGAGAAACGGATGAAGCGCCGGCGCTCGCCCGCTGTTGTGCCCGCTGTGCATTCCCGCCCGGTTACTTTCCGGGCCTAGGGACGCCGCGCCGTGCACGACGGCGTGTCCCGGCCCTGGCGGCCCGGCTTGCGGGAGTAACCGGGAAGGAACGCACTGGCCCCTGGTGTTCCCTAGCGGTTACGCGGCGGGCGGGACTGGGCGGTGCTCATCTGCCTGGCTTTCCGCGCCTGCAGGATCCGGCTGATGATGGTGGGGAGCAAGGCGAACAGGAGTTTCTTCACAAGACTGGTCCTTTGGTCGGGGCCTGGTTTTTTCGTGCAGGTTACGGCTGTCGCTCTGAAGCCCGGACCTCGCTGAACGGGTCGTCCGGATCCTTCAGCGGCACGCCGCCCGCTTCGGTCCCCGAATAAGAGGGGCGGGCAGGTTCGCCGTAGATAGTTTCGCCGTAGGTGGCGGGCGTGGGAGCCTGGTCCCGGTACACCGGTTCTGCGCCCCATGGCGGAGCTTTTGTTCCGGCCGTCTGTCCAGCCATGGACTGGACTCCGGCCTGTGCTGTTGGGGCCCCTGCCTGCAAACCGCGGGCCACGCGGCCGGCGAGGATCCCGGCGCCGGCAGCCAGGAGCAGGAACGTTCTAGGCCTGCGGCGGGCGAAGGACTGCACGTCAGCCAGCAGCGCCGACGGTTCCTTATTTTCAATCCAGGAGGCAACCGAAGTGGCCCTCCCGGCGGCCTGCCGGACCAGGTCGCTGGCCACTCCCTGTTCCGCCGGAGCATCCGCCATCGAGTGCAGTTGGCTGGAGATGCTGCGGATTCCATCGGCAGCCTTCCGTTGTTGCTCTCCGGCCTGGCTGCTCACGCCCGCCTTTGCCTGCTGCAACAGACCCTGCGCGCTGGACTTGGCCTCGGTGACGACGTTTCCGGTCTCAAGCCTGGCGGTCTGGGCCACATTGCGGGCCGCACCGGCCGCCTGCCCGGCAACCTTCGACGTCTCCTCCTTTGCTGCATCTTTCTTGGTGACATAGGTTTCCGGCTCCGCCGAAGCATCGGCCGGGGTGTTCCCGTACTGGTCGAGAGGGCTTCCGGCAGAGGGCTCAGGCCACTGGTTCTCGGACATCGTCACTCGCTTCCACTGGATCCTGCTGGCTGTTTAAGCCCAGCCGGATCAATTAGTAAGTAGGGTTACTAATTAGATAGTAGGCATACGGGCGGACTGTCGCGCAAGACGGGATGCGCAATCGGGTAGCCCTCCTTCTGCCCAACCACCTCCGCCGAGATGACAGTTCACGGCAGTCCCCGTCCCTGCCATTGCCGTCAAATGTCATCTCGCGGTCCATGAGGGACTTCCCTAACGCCTCCAGCCGTTCGACCCGTTCCACGCTGGCCCAGGTTTTGGCCCCGTTCTGCAGGTTTAGCGGCCACTTTGCCGGCAATCACGTGGATAACCGGGCCGGTTTGGCAGCGGCGGCACGGGCTGGCCCTGCAGAATTCCGGACCCGCCCGCCTTACTTGCAGGGGATTGTCGCTTCGCTGGGCAGCTATGTCAGAATATGCGCATGAATGCAGATAATAGTGCTTGCTCGCTCAGCGCCGACAGCCAGTACGTGGAGCTGGCCGTTGAGGTGTTCGCGATGCTGGCCGACGCCACGCGTGTGCGCATCATCCTTGCCCTGCGCGACGGCGAGATGGCAGTGGGTGCGCTGGCCGACGTGGTGGGGAAATCACCGGCCGCGGTTTCCCAGCACCTGGCCAAGATGCGCCTGGCCCGGATGGTCTCCACCCGCCAGGACGGCACCAAAGTTTTGTACCGGCTGGAAAACGAGCATGCGCGACAGCTCGTCGCGGATGCCATCTTCCAGGCCGAGCACGCCCTTGGCGGAGAACCGGCGCACCACCGCCGCGAACGGAAGGCCGCATCATGAGCAGGCAGGACCACGTTCATCAGCACGCAGAGGCCGGGCCTTCCCACGACGACGATCACACCCACGATCACGAGCACTCCCATTCCCATGATCACGGCCATGACCACGGGCACAGCCACGATGACGACCACGCCCATGACCACGGCCACGAGCACGACCACGACCACGACGGGCACCATCACCACAGGGGTTTCAAAGGCTGGCTCTTCGAACTGTTCGTTCCCCACACGCACGATGCCGCCGACTCGATCGACGACGCCATGGAAGCCAGCGTCGAAGGTATCCGCGCGCTGAAGATCAGCCTCTTCCTGCTCCTCGCCACCACCATCCTGCAGTTCCTGGTGGTGCTGGTCAGCGGCTCCGTGGCCCTTCTGGCCGACACCATCCACAACTTCTCCGATGCCCTCACCGCGGTGCCGCTCTGGGTCGCGTTCATCCTGGGCCGCCGCGCCGCCACCCGCCGCTACACGTACGGCTTCGGCCGGGCGGAGGACCTGGCGGGCCTGTTCATCGTTGCCGTCGTGGCCCTGTCCGCCGTCGTTGCAGCCTGGCAGTCGGTGGACCGTCTGCTGAACCCCCAGCCGCTGGCCAACCTCTGGTGGGTCTTCGCCGCCGGCCTGATCGGCTTCGCCGGCAACGAGGCGGTGGCCATCTACCGCATCCGGGTGGGCCGCCGGATCGGCTCCGCCGCCCTCGTGGCCGACGGCGTGCACGCCCGCACGGACGGTTTCACGTCCCTGGCGGTGGTGCTCGGCGCAGTGGGCGTGATGCTCGGCTTCCCCCTGGCCGACCCCATTGTTGGCCTCCTGATCTCCGCTGCCATCCTGGTGCTGTTGTGCGGAACGGTGCGCAGCATCGGCCGTCGTCTTATGGACGGTATTGAGCCGGACCTGGTGGACACCGCACAGAAGGCGCTCGAGGGAACGCCGGGCGTCCTGGCCGTGCCGCGCCTGCAACTGCGCTGGTCCGGCCACCGGCTACAGGGCGCAGCCACGTTGGTGATGGACGACGGCGTCACGCTGGCTGACGCTGAACAGGTCACCCGGGAAGCCGCGCACCGCCTGAAGCATGCCCTGCCCAAGGCGGACGACATGGTCCTCACTCCCCTGGCCGCCACCCGATAGCGCAAAGCAGGGGCCGCCGTCGTACGTTCCTTCCCAGTTACCTCCGTGGGCTAAGCGGCGCGGGGGCGAAAACAATGGCCCCTTCCGTTCCGGAAGTGGAAGGAACTGGGCGGGAACGCACGCCTGAACCCGCGCCGTCAAACGCTCATGTCCCGCTCCTTCACCAGGCGGGCCGCAGCGGCCGCAGCAAGAAGCACGACGGCGGCCATCACCAGGGCGCCGTCCCGGTTGAAGGCCTCAACGGGCATGGCGGAGGAATGCCGGAACGGGCTCAGGTCCTGGAGCCAGGTAGGCAGTCCCAGCAGTTCGCCGAACTGTCCCAGGACCAGCGCAACGGCAAGTGCGCCCCAACCAACAGCACTGGTCCATCGGGGCCGGATCGCGAACACCAGTGCCGTCAAAGCAGGGAATACGAGCGCCGCGGGCACGTGGGCCAGGGCGCCGGCAAACACAGTTCCGGGGTTGCTTCCCCCGGCCTGGACCAAGGCGAGCACCAGGGCGGCGGAGGCTCCGGCAGCAGCGGCGATGGCCGTCGTCGAGATTGCTGCGATGGCAAGTGACCCGCCCAGCCAGCGGACGCGCGACGCCGGCGCGGCCAGGAGCAGCTCGGCCCGCCCTTCCGCCTCTTCCGCACGAAGCCGCAGCACGGCCTGGATGCCCGCGGCAGCAGCCATGATCCCGGCGAGCCCCAGCATCGCGGTGGTGAACAGGTCCACCATGCTTGCTTCGCCCGGCACCACGCGGCTGATCAGTTCGGCCACGGACGGGTTTCCGGCCAGGGCGTCCCGTACCACCGGGCCCAGGCCGCCGGCCACCACACCGAGCACCGCAGCAGTCAGGCACCAGCCGGCCACGGTTCCGCGTTGCAGGCGCCAGGCCAGCCCAAAAAACGAGGCCAGGCCGGGACGAGCCCGCGCCGCCCCTGATTCGTTCGCAGGGATGTAGCTGGCCCCCAGGTCCCTGCGGTTCCTCAGCAGCACGGCGGTGGCTGCCAGGACGAGGGCCGCGGAGGCAAGGACGAGAAGCGGACGGGGGTCGGCATCCGTAAACGGCCGGATCCGCTGGCCCCACCCGATGGGTGAGAACAGCGAAGGCCAGGCGGCCACTACATGCAGCGGGGAATCCGCGGTGCCCAGCGCATCCCCCGCCCCGCGCAGCAGATAGGCCGCGCCCACCAGTGCAGCCGCAACCCCGTTGGCGCTCCGGGCGGAGGGCATGGCCTGCGCCACCAGGGCGGCTGTGGCCGTGAAGAACAATCCAACGGCCCCCACAGCCGCACCGGCGAGCAAGGAACCCGTCACTGGCAGGCCGGCACCGGCGAACCCGGCCGCCACCACCAGGGCAAGAACTGCGTTGGCGCCGCCGCCCAGCATCAGGGTGGCACCAAGGGATGCCGTCCGGTTCACAGGGGCAGCGCCCACCAGCTCCGCGCGGCCCTGGTCCTCATCGGCACGGGTGTGGCGCACCACCAGGAACGTGCTCATGAGCCCGGCCAGCACCGCGGTGAACGAATAGCCCTGGAAGAAGGTGACTGCCCCGGAGCTGATCCCGTCGGGAAGCCCGCGAAGGAACAGGAAAGCTGGACTCGCAGCGGCCACGCCCATCAGGGCGGCCCGCTCCGTGTCCCCAGCGAATTCCGTAGTCACGGCGGTGGCTGCGGCGTATCCGAGCCCGGCGATGCCCACGGTCCAGGCCGCGAGAACGCCACGGTCCCGGCGCCCCTGGAGCAGGGCCAGGCGGACGACGGCGCCCATCACCGGACCTGGCTTTCCCTGTTGACGGGGGTGGCCGGGGTTGCGAGGCTTGCCTGGCCCGGCCGCCTGTTGGCCTGCCCGGTCCCATATCCTGTGGCCTGCCCGCCGTAGTGGCGCATAAACAATTCCTCAAGGGAAGGGGGCGAGGCAGTGAAGGCCGTGACGCCGGCTGTTGCCAATGCTTGCAGGACCGCCCCCAGGTCCGCTGCATCGGCGTCGAACTCCATGGCTGACCCGCCACGGCGGAAGTCATGGATGCCCTGCAGCGTTGACACCCCTTCCGGGTTCTCTGCTGCGGTGACGCGGAAGCGGGTCCTGGTCAGATGCCGCAGGTCGGCGAGGGTGCCGGATTCCACGGCCGCTCCAGAGCGGATGATGGTGACCCTGTCACACAACTGTTCCACCTCCGCCAGGATGTGGCTGGACAGCAGCACCGTGGCCCCGTCCGCACTGACCCTGCGGACATGCCGGCGGAAGACGTCGTCCATAACCGGGTCAAGGCCGGAGCTGGGTTCATCCAGGAGGTAGAGCCGGGCGGGCCGGGAAAAGGCGGCGATCAGCGCTGCCTTCTGCCGGTTGCCCTTGGAATAGGTCCGCGCCTTTTTTCGCGGATCGAAATCAAATTCATCCATCAGTTGCCGCCGAAGCCCTTCGTCGGCTCCGCCACGCAGGCCGGCGAGCAGGTCCACCACTTCCCCGCCGGTGAGGTTGGGCCAGAGCGTCACGTCCCCCGGGACGTAGGCGATATCCCGGTGTGCCCGCACAGGTTCGGCCCAGGGGTCAATGCCGAACACTCGTGCTGTTCCGGAGGTGGGCTTGATCAGGCCCAGGAGTATCCGCAGGGTGGTGGATTTTCCGGCACCGTTGGGACCGAGGAAGCCGTGGACCTCGCCGGGCATCACGGAGAGGTCAAGGCCCGTGAGCGCCGGGGTACGCCCGAAGCTTTTGACGAGGTGCCGGGTGTGGATTACTGGGGATGATTCTGGGTGCATGGCCGGGTCCATTCCTGGGTCGCAACGATCACACCCAAGGCGGTTGCCAGGGGCATGCCGCGTGCGCTTCCGCACGTGGGCCGACCAGGCTTCCCGGCTCTCCGGTGCACATCTTACAGCCGGGTGTCAGGGGGCGGAAGGGGCGGCGGAAGGGGCGGCGCTTCCGCCGCCACCGAGCATTCCTGCCTGAGCGGCCCCTCCCTGAGTAGGCTGGGCTGATGGCCTTCCTCGCTGCCCTGGCACCCACCTTCGCGGCCGTGGCCATCCTCATGCTTCTCACCATGGCCGTGCTCCGGGGCGCGCGCACGCCCCAGTACCTGGCTCCGGCCCTGGCCATCCTCCGCGGGGCCGCCCAGCTGGCCCTCATCAGCCTGGTGCTGGGCGGCATCATCACCGATCCGCTGTGGGTGGCGGCCGCGCTGGTGGTGATGTTCAGCGTGGCTGCCGTGACGGCAACCCGCAGGCTGGGCTGGTCGGGGCCGCGGTTTTTGGTGGTGGCAGGGACCATGGCCCTGGGGATTGCGGTGACGCTCGGCGTCGTGTTCGGCACCGGGGCGGTGGCACTGGAGCCGCGGTACGTCCTGGCTGTGGGCGGCATTGTGATCGGCAACTGCATGACCATCGCCGTCCTTGCCGGGCACCGGTTCTACGAGGCCGTCCGGGAGCAGTGGGACCAGGTGGAAGGCTGGCTGGCCCTCGGCGCCACTGCACGGCGGGCCACGCTGACGCAGGCGCGGAACTCGGTGCATGCGGCCCTGATCCCCTCCACGGACCAGACCAAAACCACCGGCCTGGTGACCCTGCCCGGTGCGTTCGTGGGAGCGATCTTCGGCGGCGCGTCCCCGCTCGAGGCCGGCCGCTTCCAGGTGGTGGTGCTGGCGTCCATCATGGCGGCCGGTTCGATCACCGCCGTCGCACTGATCCGGACTCTCGGCGCAGTGAAGGTGCGGCCCGCCTAGCGGCTCTCGTGCCTAGCCTTCGCACTCCGTGCAGTATTTCTTCCCGTCCTTTTCGCGCGCCAGCTGGCTGCGGTGGTGGACGAGGAAGCACGACATACAGGTGAATTCATCGGACTGGACGGGGACCACCTGCACCTGCAGCTCTTCGCCCGAAAGGTCCGCTCCGGGCAGTTCAAAACTGTCCGCCAGCTCGGTTTCGTCGAGATCGATCACACCCGCCTTGGGCGCAGCCTTGTCCGACTTGAGCTCATCAAGCGGTTCGCTGAGCTCTTCCTCGGCAGACTGCCGCGGGGCATCGTAATCAACTGCCACTGATTCTCCTTTATTGCTCTGGATGTTCTTGTTGGAACCACGACACAACCCGGCGGAGCGGCTGGTTATTCCCGTTTACGTTGGAGGCATTCTACTGGCCGCGCGGCGCCGTGGCGATGCGCCAAGGCAGCTCTACGCCGGCCCTCTACGCCCGCCCACCTGAAAGCACCTGCTCCAGCTCCGCGGTCATCGCGTTGACCAGCTCGGGCCTGCCGTGGAACTGGGCAGGCGTGTTCTGGAACAGTTCGATGCCCCAGACGCCCTCTTCCAGCACGGCCACGAGTGTTTGATGCGCGTTGGTGGCCGGGGCGATGTCCGTCCGGCCCGGCGGAACCAGCCCGCTGATGGCAGTAAGCAGCACGACGCCGGGTCCCAGCGGCCGCAGTCCGCGCACCTTGGTGACGTACGTGGCCGTCGCATGGTCCTTGAAGATGGGCTCGAGGTGCCCGAAGATCTGGTCCGGTCCGGTGGCGGTGCTGCCGTCGAACCCGATCTGGAGCCCGCGCTGCGTGAAGAGGTCTGCCATTCCCCGGGCATCCCGCTGGTTCCAGGCATCAATCAACCCCTCGTACAGCCCGCGGACTTTGTCCAGGTCCGCATCATCCATCGCCGCCCCCTAGAAACGTTCGGATAGTCTCTGCCATTCTCTGCGACTGTGTCCAGTGCAGATAATGATTTCCTTCCAGGGTGACGATCTCGTGGCGCCGGACATTCTTCAGGAGGTTTTCCGCCGCGGCTGTCTTGTCGGCTGAATGCTCGGTCTTCTCGTCAGCGACGAAGGCCAGCACCGGCAGGTCATCCGGGTACGTCACTCCCCGGAGGGCCTGGGAGTTGTTCCCGATCCGGGCCGTCTCATCCACCACGGCCGGGTTGCCGAAGTTCCAGTTCATCATCATCCGCATGCGCCGCAGCTCATCATCGGTGTACGCCTTACTGTCCGGGTCGGTAATGCCGGGCGCCACTGCGGTCACCGCGCGGAGCACCCCCGTGACGGCCAGGGCCCGTTGCCAGTTGAACTCGGGCTGGGGCTCCGGCACCGGCTCATTTCCGGGCTTGGGGATAGTGGCATCAATGCCCACCACGGCCGACACTTCCGCCCGGTACCGGTTGGCGTAATCAAGCATGTAGAAACCGGCGATCGAATGCCCGGCCAGCACGTAGGGCTGCTTCACCTGGAGCTTGGCCAGCACTTCGTGGAGTTCATTGCTGATGTTCTCGTTAGTCCGTGGGCTGGCTTCAGGGTCGCTGTACCCGTACCCGAACCCTTCCACTACAGTCACGTCAAAACCATTGAGCTCACGGATCAGCGGCTGGAAATCGAGGGCAGGAGCCGGCGTCGACAGACCACTGAGGAGGACGATCCGCTGGCCCTCCTGCCCGTTCCGGTACACGTTCAGGGAACCGCTTCCGACGGCGACGCGCTCGCCGTACGCGGGCGTGTTCGCCTTTTCGGTCCGCTCCAGGACCAGGTTGACCGCCGTCGAGAGCAGGATCAGTCCCAGGATGACGAGGGCCGCGATCCCGGCACGGCGCAGCCCGCGCCGGGGCTTTTTGGACACCCCGGCGCGGGCTGCTTCAGGCTGGTTGGAAACCTCTCGAGGAACTGGACGCATGAGCCCTTCCGATCCATCCGACCTTATGGTGCGCCTAGGCGGGCTTGGCAAACACAGCCGCACTCATGATTTCGTAGGCCACGAACGGCTGGTCACCTTCCACCCAGGCGTCATGGCCGGCAGGAATGGTGTACGCGTGGCCGGCGCTTACCGTGCTTTGTGTTCCGTCATCCATTCGCACTGTCAGTGTTCCCGACGCACAGATTCCTACGTGATTGACCTGGCAGCTGTCCGTATGCACCACGGTCTTGATGGTCTCGGACCAACGCCAGCCGGGCTCAAAGGTAAACCTGCCCAAGGTGGTGTCCCCGACGTTAACCACATCGACGGCGGTCTTGGGCGGACGGCGCCGCTCATCGGGATCGTCGAATGACTTTGCTTCCAGGGTTTTTACTGCTTCTCCGGCCATTTCCTTCTCCTGATAGGGAGTTATTGGAACTATTCATCCGGAGCGCCCAGACCGCTCCCGGGCTTCGTTGGCCGGCCCAGGTGGGGACCAGTGCCGTGCCAACGCTGGCACCCAGCGGTATCAGAGTGCGCCCGGCAGCGGATCGTGTCAATACGCTGGTGCGGCAATCCACAACGCAATTACGTCAAACAATTGGGTCTTTTTGATCAGGCCCTGCACGCCTACCGTGGGAAAACACAGGACGGCCAACCCGGGCTGCCGAAGTACGGAGGGTCTTAAAGATGACAACGCACGTCGCAGACTGCAGCGTAACCAACTGTTCCTTCAATGACCACACCAACTGCAACGCCGCAGCCATTACCGTCAGCGGCGCCGAAAACCACGCCCAGTGCGCAACATTCATCGACACCGGCATGCACGGCGGCCTGCCCAAGGTGCTCGCCGACGTCGGAGCCTGCCAGCGAAGCGAATGCGTCCACAACGACCACCTGATGTGCAACGCGCCTGAAGTCCGTGTGGGCCCCGGCGCGGACAACGCCGACTGCCTCACCTATTCACACAGCTAATTCCGCACCCCGGTGGTTGAGCGGGATTCCGGTGGTTGAACCTGTCGAAACCTGGTTTCGACAGGCTCAACCACCGGGGCTTTGTTTGCCCCGCCTCGTCTGCCCGCCTACTCTGCCGGCACCCACACCGTGCAGTCCGCAGCATCGGCCACCACGGCCTCAAGCTCCCCGGCGCGGTGCAGCACTTCCAGCTGCCGGGACGCCCCGGTGCCCACGGCAAGCACGTCGTCGACCAGTTCCTCCACCCGGCCCAGGTCGCCCATGTCCTCCAAAGCCTCGCGGATGTGGTCCAGCAGCACATTCACCACCGCAAGCGCGGGCGCGGGTTGCAACGTCAGCGGGTCCAGCAGTTCCCCGCGCAGCCCCCACCGGCTCGCTTTCCAGGTGGCCAGCCGCACGAGCTCTGTGGGTACGGCTACGGGCGGGACGCCCGCCCGCCATTCCCGGGCGGCCGTTTCCACCAGCCCGCGCGCAATTCCTGCCAGCAGCACAGCGTTCCGCGGGCGCAGGCACACATCGGCAATCCGGATCTCAACGGTCGGGTAATGCCGGGACAGCCGCGCGTCGAAATACACCATGCCTTCGTCCAGCAGGACGCCGGTGCTCACCATGTCATGCACCAGCTGGTGGTACGCCTCCGGCGAGCCGAGGATATCCAGCGGCCCGGCGGACGGCCACCGGCTCCACACCTGCGCCCGGTAGCTGGCATAACCGCTGTCCTGCCCGTGCCAGAACGGCGAATTCGCGCTGAGCGTGCTTAGCACCGGTAGCCAGGTGCGGATGCGGTCCAGCACTGCCACGCCCTCATCGTCCGAGTCCACTGCGACGTGGATATGGCAGCCGCAGGTGAGCTGTTCCCTGGCGGTCAGCCCGTATTCCTCGGTCATGGCAATAAAACGCCGCAGCTGCACCGGATGGGGATCAGTGGGCAGGGGTGATGTTCCCAGGGCCGCAGCCCGCACCCCAACCCTGCGCGCTTCTGCATCCGCCATGGCCCGCCCCAGGATGATGTCCGCCTCGAGCGTTGCCATGGTGGCGTGTGGAGGGGTGACCACCTCGATCATTTCCTGCTGGAATTCGGCCGTGAGGACCGGTCCGCCGCCGGGACCGGCCGGGCGTTTGTAGCCCTCCAGCAGCCCTGCGGCCAGTGGCACGGGCTCCCCCGTCTCCGGACTCACCAGCAGCAGTTCCTCCTCCATGCCAAACGTACGACGCCGGCGCTCGCCTCCGCGGCTGCCGTCAGTTGCCGCCGGGGTGCTTTCCGCTCCTGAGCCGTCCATCGCCGTCGTCCTTCTGTCATTCCATCCGGGCCAGTTCGTCCCAGAAACATGCAAGCGTGACTGCGCCGTTCACGAGGACCGCAAGGTTGGCGCTCTCGTCGCTGTCGTGCCAGTGGTCCTCCACCAGGCCGGTACCGAAAAACAGGACAGGAGCATCCAGGGCCCTGGCGAGCAGCTCGGCAGGACCACCGCCGGCGTTGCCCATCCTGCCCACGGCGGCGGACTGGAAGCCCCGGCCCATGGCCCGTTCCAGCGCGGAAACCGCCGGATGGTCCGGGGTCCGGTACGCTTCCTGCGCTGTCTCCAGGTCCACGCTGAAGGTGTGACCGAAGCTGTCCCCGATAGTGGACTCCACCCACTGCCGCAGCAGCTCCGCCACCTTTTCCACCCGCTGCCCGGGCACGGTCCGGAAGCTCAGGTCCGCCGAGGCCACGGCCGGCACGGCGGCACGTGAAACCCCGATAGGGTCCCCGGCGATGAGTGACGTGACCTCGACGGCGGGACGCAGCCACAGCCGCTCCAGCACCGTATACCCCTGCTCACCGGTGACCGCGCCGGATTCGGACCGCTTCAGCCAGTCCTCCTCGCTGAAGGGAAGCCCGGCGAGCGCCTGCCGCAGGTCCTCCGGGAGCGGCTCGACGTCGTCGTAAAAACCCGGAACAGCAATGCGGCCCTCCCCATCGTGCAGGAGCGCCAGCAGCCGGCCCAGCTCGAAGGCAGGATTGGGTGCGTTCCCGGACACGGCGCCGCTGTGGACATCCCGCTCCGGCCCGAACACTTTCAGGCTGGCGGAGAGCATGCCGCGCAGGCTCACACAGACGGCGGGATGGTCCTCGCGCCACAGCAGGGTGTCGGAGAAGAGGACCATGTCGGCCCGCAACCGGTCCCCCTGCTCCTCCAGCAACTTGGCCAGATGCGGCGAGCCGCCTTCCTCCTCGCCCTCGACCAGGTACTTCAGGTTGACGGCGGGCGCGGTGGTTGAGCCCGCCCCGGTGGTTGAGCCTGCCCCGGTGGTTGAGCCTGTCGAAACCCCGCTGGAGTGAGAGAGGGTTTGGGTTTTGGCCGCATTAAGTGAGAGAGCGTCCGGGTTTTGGGGGCCATTAGTGAGAGAGCGTTGGTGCAGGTGCGCGCGCACCGACCACAGGTGGGCCAGGACCTGCCCCTTGGCATCGGAGCTCCCGCGGCCATATAGCCTGCCGTCGCGCACTACGGGTTCGAAGGGGGCCGTCTGGTCCCACTCCTCGGGCTTTGCGGCCCGGACGTCGTGATGGCTGTAGACCAGGACCGTGGGGGCTCCGGGCGCCTCGCACCATTCCGCGTAAACAGCATGCGACTCCCCGGTGGGCAGCACTTCCACCGTGGGGAAACCGACGCCCCGGAACGCCGCCGCCAGCCAATTGGCCGAGCGGAGCAGGTCCTGCGCGTGCTCCGGCACTCCCAACACGCCGGGCACGCGCACCCACTCCGCCAGCTGCCCTTCCAACTCGCCCTGCCGCGACCGGACGAAGGCGTGAAGGTCCGAACCGCCGTCGTGATCCTCGTCGGGATGCTCCCGGCCGCCGTCGTGGTCACGCAAACCGTGGTGCTGCTCCACGGTTTACCGTGGCTGGGCCGGGTTGGTTGGAACCCCCTGGGACGGCGGGTTGACGGGAGGTCCCGGCACGTTGGCCGTCTGCGGCGCGTCAGGCTGGCCGGTGTTCACCTCAGGGGTGCTGGGCGTCCGTGGGCCGCGGGGCTCTGCGCCGCCCTGCAGGTCGTGGAGCCTCTTCTCCAGGATCTGCATGATGGGCAGCCGGTTTCCGTGGGCCTTCTCGTACGTGATCAGCTGCGCTACGTCTGCCTCCTCCAGGCCGGAAATGCGCGACGGCAGCGTTCCCGCCGGCAAGTGGTCGTAGTCCGGCAGGGGAAGTTCGCTGTGCTGCGGGACATTGTTCTCGGGTACATGTTTCATGGGTGTTCAACTCCTTATGTCAGAATCAACAGCGTCATGTGAGTGAGGCCAGCAGCGCGCCGCATGCCTGTTCGCAGCGCCGGCACGCTTCGGCGCAGATCTGGCAGTGGTCATGCATGTCCGCGTGCTTTTCGCATTCCTCCGCACAGGCTTTGCAGGCGGTCCGGCAGGCTTCCACGAGTGCCCGGGTGATGGTGCGGTCGGACCCGGTGAGCCGAGACAGCACCTTTCCCGTGGTGGCGCAGATGTCCGCGCAGTCCAGGTCTGTCCGGATGCATTTAGCCAGCTCCGCCACCATGTCCTCGCCCAGGCAGGCGTCCGCGCAGCCAGTGCACGACTGGGCGCATTCGTAGCAGGCGCTGATGCACTCGGACAGGGTGGCGACATCGATATCGCCGAGGTCCTTGGGATATGCGTCAATCATGGACCGGATGTGGGTCATGCTGTTCTCCTTCCCTTGGCTTCCCCAAGTCGCCAACCCTATTGATAAGCACACTTACTTGTTTTACGGTACCGGGATGGCCGCCGCTGGTACAGAGTGCGGAGCCCTCTTCCCGTCGGCGGGATGGGGCACGGCAAATGAGGCTAGAGCGGCCCGGATGCCGTCAGAGCCGCTGACCATGTTTCATTCCATGCGCGCAGAGGGTTCCTTTGGGAGCGACTCGCGCACGCCGTTCAGCCTTCCAGATTGGCGATCCGGGCCAAGTCGGCTGACAGGCTCAACTTTGCGCCGCCGTCACCATTGCCCTCCAGATGGTTGTAAAGGAACCCCAGAAGTTCCACTGCCCTGCGGTTCAGCCGGCGCGACTCCTCCAGGTCCCGGTCCAGCCGGGCAATCTCGGCCCGCAACTCCGCGACGTCCGTGGCGGCTATGGCCAGCCGAAGGTTGATCTCTTCCAACGGATCACTCAGGGGCTCGTGCTCGTGAATGGCCTCAATCAGGGGATCATGCATGGCAGGGGCTCACTTTCAATCGACTGCAGCCTCGGCGCCGCCTGGCGCCTCAAGCGGGAACTGGGGCGTCGGGCACCAAAGGCCGCGCCCGCCGTCGGGCTGGATTGCGAGCTGCCCCGCAACACTGCAGGGTAGCGCCAGCCCGAAAGGCGATCGGGCGGACAGTGTTGGGCATGGGTGCATATGGATTTCAGGGGCATAAAGACCTTTCAGCCAGTTCCCATAGGTCGCAGCCCAGAGGGACTGCGCACTGACGGGCCCTGCTTGCCGCCGAATGAAGAACATAATAAGCACCCTTATCAACCCGTGGGAAGACCTTGTTTCCGAACCGCGGATCCTTTTCCGTCCCGGGCTGCCGGCAGCCGGCTCAACCGGACCGCGCGCTTGAAAATACCCTCCCGCCGCGAGTAAATTCGGAAGTGTGACAGGGATCATTCCCGTCCTCCTGCCGCCCTCCTGCGGAGGCTGCGGGAGTAGCTGCTGGAGCAGGCCGGTAGCACATGGTGCAGAACCGGATAGAGCGTGAAATGCCGTCCACCCACTTCCAGCAGTTCCTAATGAAGCCACCACTGCCGACCCTTCGGCGGATCACCCGCTGGGACCCGATTGCCTCTATGGCCTGTACGTCAGTTGGGCCTCGCTGCACGGCTTCCGGGCGAAATCGGACCAGGCTTTCCGGGCCGGCATGCTCCGGTGCGGCGTGAATCCGAACGACTGCCGCCTGCACATGACCGGGGCCGCGGCCGCCGACTACATCCTTTACAGTTATCCCGCCGTGGCCTGATGGTGGCCGCCCACGGCAAGGGGACAGCCATGGGATACGATCCGCACGAGCAAGAGGAACGCCGCCAGCTCAACCACATGCTGCTGGCAGCCGACATCACCGTTGCTGAACTCTGGTTGCGGTACTTCAGCATGAGCGGCATGGCCGGAGAGTATGAGGTGCAGGCCTATGTGGAGGGGCTGATTTCCCTCCCCTCCCTCCAGCGCAGCCTGCTGGCCATGGCCGCGGAGGAACTTCGAAGCGAGTCGGCCTGAGGCCGGGCGTGAAGGTTACCCCGTGTACTGATCCGGAACCCTTTCTTGCGGCTCCTTTCCGCGCTAATCTGGGCTCACAACCCACAGGCCGTAAGCCATGGGTCTTTGGGCTCATGCAGTTGGGCCTCTGGAGCAGATCCGGAGGAGAACCACGCGGTGAACACCCCTAGGCGCAACACTTCCAGATGGCGGCGCGGGGCCGCCTTATCCTCTGTCCCAGCACTGCTGGCGTTGACTTCCTGCTCCGCCGAAGTCCAGAGGGGCTGGCTTCCGGGCGAACGGGACACTACGGATCACACCCCCCTGGTCACGGACCTCTGGGTTAATTCGTGGATAGCCGCCATCATTATCGGCGCTATTACCTGGGGACTCATCCTCTGGTGCATCATCGCCTACCGCCGGCGCAAAAATACGGTGGGCTTCCCGCGGCAGATGAGCTACAACCTCCCGCTGGAAGTCTTCTACCTCTCCGTGCCGCTGATGATCATCATGGTCCTGTTCGTCTTTACCGACCGGGACCAGCGGGCCATGGACGACCGCTTCGAGAACCCGGACGTAGTGATCGACGTCCGCGGCAAACAGTGGGCGTGGGACTTCAACTACGTCAAGGAAGACGTCCATGAGGACCCGGGCGTGCAGGCCCACCTCGACGGCAACTGGGGCACGCCGGACCGGCTTCCCACCCTCTACCTGCCGGTCAACAAAAAGGTCGAACTGCAGCTGAACTCCCGCGATGTCCAGCATTCGTTCTGGGTGGTCGAGTTCATGCAGAAACGGGACTTGTACCCCGGTGAAAACCAGTACAACAGGTACATCGACATCGTTCCCACCCGTACCGGCGAGTACACCGGCAAATGCGCCGAACTCTGCGGCGAATACCACTCCGAAATGCTTTTCAAAGTACGGGTGGTGACCGAGCAGGAATACAACAACCGCATTTCCGAACTCCGGGCCAAGGGCAACACCGGCATCCGGGGCGATGAATATGACCGGAACCCGGCAAGGCCAGCCCTGGAGCAGGCACAACAAAGGACGGAACCGTAATGACCACCACCGGCCAGAACATGGGCGCAACGTCTGCCACCGCCGCACCGGCAGCGGTCAAACGCGGCAAGGGCAGCATTGTGGTCAGCTGGCTGACCACCACCGACCATAAAACGATCGGCTATCTGTACCTGATTGTCTCGTTTGTGTTCTTCTGCCTGGCGGGCGTAATGGCGCTGCTGATCCGTGCCGAGCTGTTCGAGCCCGGCCTCCAGATCCTGCAGACCAAGGAACAGTACAACCAGCTCTTCACCATGCACGGCACCGCGATGCTGCTGATGTTCGCCACCCCGCTGTTCGCCGGCTTCACGAATGTGATCATGCCCCTGCAGATCGGCGCCCCGGACGTCGCCTTCCCGCGGCTGAACGCGCTGGCATTCTGGTTCTTCCTCTTCGGCTCCATCATTGCAACCTCCGGCTTCATCACCCCGCAGGGCGCCGCCTCCTTCGGCTGGTTTGCCTACGCGCCGCTCTCCAACACCACCTTCACTCCCGGGCTCGGCGGGGACCTGTGGGTGTTCGGCCTGGCACTGTCCGGTTTCGGCACCATCCTCGGTGCGGTCAACTTCATCACCACCATCGTCTGCATGCGCGCCCCGGGGCTGACCATGTGGCGGATGCCGATCTTCACGTGGAACGCCCTGGTCACATCCATCCTGGTGCTGATGGCGTTCCCGCCGCTGGCAGCCGCCCTGTTCGCTTTGGGAGCTGACCGGAAGTTCGGCGCCCACATCTATGACCCGGCCAATGGCGGCGCCATCCTTTGGCAGCACCTGTTCTGGTTCTTCGGCCACCCCGAGGTGTACATCATCGCGCTGCCGTTCTTCGGCATCGTCTCGGAGATCTTCCCGGTCTTCAGCCGCAAGCCGATCTTCGGGTACAAGGGCCTGGTCTACGCAACGATCGCCATCGCCGCCCTGTCCGTGACCGTGTGGGCCCACCACATGTACGTCACCGGCGCAGTGCTGCTGCCGTTCTTCGCGTTTATGACCATGCTCATCGCGGTTCCCACGGGCGTGAAGTTCTTCAACTGGATCGGCACTTTGTGGGGCGGTTCGCTGACGTTCGAAACGCCCATGCTGTGGAGCCTCGGCTTCCTGATTACGTTCCTTTTCGGCGGCCTCACCGGCATCATCCTGGCCTCTCCGCCGCTGGACTTCCACGTATCGGACACCTACTTCGTGGTGGCGCACTTCCACTACGTGGTGTTCGGCACCGTGGTGTTCGCCATGTTCGCCGGCTTCTACTTCTGGTGGCCCAAGTTCACCGGGACCATGCTCAACGAACGCCTGGGCAAGATCCACTTCTGGATGCTGTTCCTCGGCTTCCACGGCACCTTCCTCATCCAGCACTGGCTGGGCGTTGAAGGCATGCCCCGGCGCTACGCGGACTACATGCCCGAGGACCAGTTCACCTTCATGAACCAGTTCTCCACCATCGGCTCCTACCTGCTGGGGGCGTCACTGATCCCGTTCTTCTGGAACGTCTACATCACCTGGCGGAGGGGCAAGAAGGTCACCGTGGACGATCCTTGGGGCTTCGGCGCCTCGCTCGAGTGGGCCACGTCCTGCCCGCCGCCGCGGCACAACTTCACGTCCCTGCCCCGGATCCGCTCCGAACGTCCGGCGCTGGATCTGCACCATCCTGAGCTGAGCGTCCGGGAGCACGCGCCCGTCCACAGCCCGGCAGCGGACGTGCTCGGCGCAGCGGACATCGGCGAGCGCGATGTCCGCAGCCCGGACCCCAACCAGTAACACGCACCCACGCCCTGCCGGTGTTTCTCCCGCGAGACAACCGGCGGGGCGTATGTGTCCCCATACCCCGGCGCTTAGAACCAAACACGTAACAACTACCAGCGAGCCAGACGGTACCGCCTGGCTCTGGATCGAGGGATGAGCATGGCACAGTTCACGGATAAGGTAGCTCTGGTCACAGGCGGCGGCTCGGGGATCGGCGAGGCCACGGCCAAGGAATTGGCAGCCAAGGGCGCCAAAGTGGTGGTGGTGGACCTGAACCTGGAGGCTGCGCAGCGCGTGGCAGGCGAGATCGGCAGCGCAGGCGGCTCCGCGGCCGCGTTCCAGGCCAACACGGCCAGCAAGGAAGACAACGAAAAGGCCGTCCGGTTTGCGGTGGACACCTATGGCAAGCTCAACTACGCCGTGAACAACGCCGGGATCGGCGGCAAGCCTGCCCCCGCCGGAGACTTCGACCTGGACGAGTGGGACAAAGTCATCAGCATCAACCTCAGCGGAATCCTCTACGGCATGCGGTACCAGATCCCGGCCATGCTCGACGCCGGTGCCCGGCAAAGCGCGATCGTCAACATGGCATCCATCCACGGCATGGTGGCCGCACCAATGAGTGGCGCCTACACAGCCGCCAAGCACGGGGTGGTAGGACTGACCAAAAACGCCGCGGCCGAGTACGGTGCCCAGGGCCTGCGCATCAACTGCGTGGGACCCGGATACATTTCCACACCGCTGCTGGAGAACAACCTGGACGAAGAAGCCAGGAACGGCCTGGCCGCCAAGCACCCGCTGGGCCGCCTGGGCACCGCTGAGGAGGTAGCCCACATGGTGGCCTTCCTGCTCTCGGATGAGGCATCGTTCTCCACCGGCGGCTACTACCTCGTGGACGGCGGCTACACCAGCCTCTGAGGGGCCGCCTGCCGCTGCCGTGAAACGCCGGCGCTCCCGGAATTTCGGGTGGGCGTTTCAGCGCCTCGGAGAGCGCTCGGGGGACGGCTGCCCGCTGCTGAACAGCCGCCGGTCCGGCGTCGGGCATTACTGCTTGTTGAGCTTGTCCTGGATAGTTCCCGCGGCCTTTGAGGACGGCGGCGGCCGCCACCAGGACCCACATGGCGCCGTGGAACAGGCCGTCAGCCAAAGTATTCAGTTGCAGGCGCTGATGCAGGACGGTGCCGTCCACAAAGCCGCCCATCCCCATCCCGAAAAAGGAACGCAGGCGCTTTCGCGGACGGCCTGGCTGACACTCCTCCACCCCCTCGTCCGGCGAGCCTTTCACGCTGTCCCCTACCCGCCGTCGGCCGCCCTACCCACCCTGACGCAGGGAGTTCGCAGAACCCTTGACCAAGTCCGGCAGCAGGTGGAAACGTAGGGCACGCGGTGCGCCTCCAGCAGCGGGGTGGTTCCTGCAGGCGAGGGAACCGCACTGCCAGCCACGACATCCAAGGTGGCGCTCATGCGAGCAATGGTTTACCGCGGCCCGTACAAAGTCCGCATCAAAGAAAAAGACATTGCCAGGATCGAACACCCCGCTGTCAGAGGGCTGCGGCGGGCTGCGGGAGCGCGGCGATGACGCAGGCTGCCGCCGGCCGGGCCTCGTTCACCACCGTGGCGGAGGGCGTGCACCGCGTCTCCGAGGCATTCGTGAACTTCTACCTGGTGGAAAGCGCGGACGGCTTGACCCTGGTGGATTCCGGACTGCCGGCCATGTGGAAGTCCTTGGAGGAATCCGTTCGGGGGCTTGGGCACGCGATCGGCGACATCAGGGCCGTGGTCCTCACCCATGCGCACTTCGACCATCTGGGTCTCGCGCACCGGCTGCATATGGAGTTCAAGGTGCCGGTCTGGGTCCACGGCGGCGACTCGTTCATCGCCCGCCACCCGTACCGGTACCAGCATGAGAAGTCCCGTTTTGTGTTTGCCCTGGCCCATCCCGGAGGCTTTCCGGTTCTCGCCAGTATGACCAAGGCGGGCGCGCTGCGGGTGAAGGGCGTGGACGATTTGACCCTCTTCCCCGCCCAGTCCGGCAGCCTGCCGGTGCCGGGGCAGCCCGAGGTGGTGTTCTCCCCCGGCCACACCGCGGGGCACTGCGGGCTCTACCTGCGGGACCGGGACGTGCTGTTCAGCGGGGACGCACTCGTCACGCTGGACCCCTATTCCGGCCGGACCGGTCCGCGCATTGTGGCCGGCGCCGCCACCATGGACAGCCGCCAGAACCTGGACACCCTCACCCAGCTGGCGGAGACGGGCGCTTCCCTGGTCCTGCCCGGCCACGGTGAGCCCTGGACCGGCGGGATCGGGGAGGCAGTGGCAGCAGCCCGGCGTGAGGCGGCGTCCTGACCCCGCCGCGGCAGCCCGCCGTCGTACTCCTCCTACTGGTCACAGAAAAAACACCGTGTTGAAACATTTCAGCAATCTCGGCCGGGCAAGCTGTGACTACGGGGATACAACAGCAGGAGGCACCGCATTATGGAGGCACAAGGAGTACGCACGGCCCAGCTTCGCATCGGGGATCAGATCGAGGCGTGGCACAACGGCAAGCTGTTCCACCGGGGGCGCGTTACCGACGTCGTCCCGGCCCTGGAACTGTTCTGGATCCTCGATGCAAGGACCGGCACACGCAAGTTGCTGGATCCTGAGGCGCTGGAGATCCGGCATGTGGAGGCACCGGCGGAGCCGCTGGCCACTGCCTGAGCTACTTTCCTGCCGCGGCCCCGGGACAGTAACCTCTGGAACCAGAAGAAATTTTGGTGAAGGAGGCCGGGGTTGAGCGAGGGAGAGTCGCAGGGCAATTGGGGGGACAGCGGAGAGCCGTGGAACAACGGGGAGGACCGCCAGCTGCAGGAGCTGGTCCTCAACAGTGTGGATGTCAGGGCGTTTTTGCAAGAACTCGCCGCCCTCACTGCCTCCACCTTGTCCACGCCGTCGGTTCGGCTCCACTGCGGGGTGACGGTGGTGCGGCAGCGGAAACCCGGCGTGGTGGCGAGCAGCGATGAGCGTGCCCGGGCATTGGATGAGTTGCAGAACGCGTTCGACGACGGGCCGTGCCTTACCGCCTTACGGCGCCACGAGATTGTCCTGGTCCAGGACGTCAGCCGGGAGAGCCGGTGGCCCGACTACCTTGGCACGGCACGGGAACAAGGCATCGGCTTAATCCTGGCCATCCCGCTGGAACTTGCCGGCGACGCCGAGGCCGTGGTGAACCTCTACGCCGAAAAGCCTGCCAGCCTCTCGCCTCTGGACATCGACACTGCGCAGAATTTCGTGGGCAACGCGGCCAAGTCACTGCGGCTGGCGCTGAAGCTCGGCAATTTGCGGGACACCAGCAACGATCTGGCCGCTGCCATGAAGTCCCGGGCGACCATTGATATGGCCGTGGGAGTGATCATGGCCCAGAACAGCTGCAGCCATGACGATGCGATCAATGAGCTCACGCGCACCTCCGGGGCGAGGAAAACCAGGCTCCGTGAGACGGCAGAAGTGGTGGTGGGCGCGGTCAGCGGCAGGGGCTCGGACGCGGCCCGGGACAGCATCCGGTCTTTGCTGGAGGAGTAGGGAACGCGTTGTTGGCGCTGTTTAGAATGAAGCCCATGCGGAACCACCGCGGCAGTACGGGCCTCACATGCCCGCAGAACCGAAGGAGAACACCGTGATTGGATTTATTGTTGCCGGCCTGGTCATCGGCGCGCTTGCCCGCCTTATCAAGCCGGGCAAGCAGAACCTGGGCCTGCTCGCCACCTTGCTGCTGGGGCTGGTGGGCTCGGTCATCGGCGGAGTGGTGGCTTCCCTGCTGGGCACCGGGGACATTTTTGAGCTGAACTTCCTGGGCTTCATCGTGGCCGTCATCGCGTCGGTGCTCCTGGTGGGCACGGCCGAGGCTATCGCCGGGCGCCGCTCAGTGCGCCGCTGACGTTTCACGGCAGAGGCAACGCGGGGTCACTTAAAGCCCTCCCAGGCCTCCGGGGCGGGCCGTAAGTGACCCCGCGTTGCACTTAGGGGCGTTCCTGGTACACGTCCGGGATGCCGTCCTGGTCCGCGTCCAGCTTTTCTGCTTCTTCGGCGGCGCGGTATTGGCGGTTCCGGGTCCGGAGCACGGCGGTGGCCAGCAGCGCCGCCAGCAGGGACGCGGTGAGGATTCCCACCTTGGCGTGGTCGTCGTGCAGGCTCCCGTGTCCGAAGCTGAGCTCGGCCACCAGCAGTGACACCGTGAAACCGATGCCGGCCAGGACCGCCACCCCGAAGACGTCAATCCACTTGAAGGATTCATCCAGCCGGGCCCTGCTCATTTTTGTGAGGAGCCACGTGGTGCCCATGATGCCCACCGGCTTGCCCAGCACCAGGGCCACGATGATGCCCAGGGCCACCGGATCGGCGAGGGCAGAGCCAAGCCCTTCCCAGCCGCCCACTGCTACGCCGGCTGAGAAGAACGCGAAGATGGGCACCGCGATCCCCGCGGAAATGGGCCGGAACCGGTGCTCAAAGATCTCCGCCAGTCCCGGCCCGGCTTCCGGCCCGCCCGCAGCCTGGGACCGGATCACGGGGATGGCGAAGCCCAGCAGGACGCCGGCCACTGTTGCGTGGATGCCCGAGGCGTGGACCAGAGCCCACGTCACCACCCCTAGCGGCAGCAGGATCAGCCACGCCGCCGCCGTGTGCCGGCCGAAGAAATAGCGGAACTTCTGCGCCAGGAACGCATAGATGGCCAGCGGAATAAGGGCCAGGAGCAGCGGCATGACCTGCAGGTCGCTGGAGTAAAAGAAGGCGATGATGCTGATGGCGATCAGGTCATCCACCACGGCCAGGGTGAGCAGGAAGATCCGCAGGGCACTGGGCAGGTGCGAGCCGATGATGGCCAGGACCGCCACCGCGAAGGCGATGTCCGTGGCCGTGGGGATGGCCCAGCCGCGCAACGTCTCCGGGCTGGCCAGGTTGATGAGGGCGTAGATGGCTGCCGGGGCCACCACGCCGCCGAAAGCGGCAGCCACGGGGACAATCGACTTGTTGAGCTGACGCAGGTCCCCCGCCACAAACTCCCGCTTGAGCTCGAGGCCCACCAGGAAAAAGAAGATGGCGAGCAGCCCGTCCGCCGCCCACGCACCCAGGCTGAGCTCAAGATGCCAGGGCTCGTACCCGACTTTGAAATCCCGCAGGGCGAAGTAGCTGTCCGACGCCGGCGAGTTGGCCCACACCAGGGCGATCACCGCGGCGGCAACAAGCAGTGCTCCGCCCACGGTTTCCTTGCGAAGGATCTCCCCGATCCGCAGGGCTTCGGCATAGCTGCCGCGTCCAAAGATGGTGGAGCGGGTGGGGCCGGAAGGGGGCGTTTGGCTCATTAAGCGTCCTCAAACTGGGCTCGACAGAATTATGCCGACCAGACTTCCCGGCGCACCTTCGATCAATCCTACAGGGGCAGGATGGGCCGCGGCCTTCCATGTCTCCGGCGCCGCGGGCGCATTGTGGTCCGGTTCACATTCCGGCCCATCCGCAGCGGAAGCTGCACCGAACCACTGTTGTCCCTCATCTGGGACAACAACGTCATTTGTATGAGGAGATTGCTTTCCGATGAACAAGACACTCCGCTTTTTGGCTGTTCCCACACTCGCCCTGGGCGCCCTTGCCCTCTCCGGCTCTCCCGCCCTGGCCGCCGATCACTCCTACCAGTCCACGCTGGGCCAGATCAACGGCAGCTCCGCCTCCGGCACCGTGACGGTGGACGTCACCGGCAACCAGGCCCACGCCGTCCTGAAGGTGTCCGGCCTGGCCGCCACGTTTATGGACGCCCCGTACCCCCACGTCCAGCACATTCACGGCGGCGCTCAGGGCGCTTGCCCCGCACCCTCCGCGGACAAGGACGGCGACGGCGTCATTTCCACCACCGAAGGCGCACCGGGCTACGGCGGCATCGTCACCACCCTGTCCACCAGCGGCGACACCAGTCCCGCCGCCGGGCTGGACCTCAAGGTGGCCGGCCAGGGTGCAAGCTACACCGTTGACCGCACGTTCGAATTGAACGCCGAAACCAAGGCCGCACTCGAAGCCGGCACCGCCGTAGTGGTTGTCCACGGCCTTGATCCCGCCACCCTGAGCGCGGCCGGACAGGCCGCCAAGAGCGACCTCGTTCCCAGCCTCCCGCTGGCAGCGACCTCCCCCGCCCTGTGCGGAACCTTGAAGGCAGGCCAGATGACCATGCCCGTTGGCGGTGCTGAAACCGGCATCACCGCAGGGACGGCCGGGCCCGACGCCGGTGCCCTCGCCCTCGGAGGGGGCCTGGTGCTCGCCGCAGCAGCCGGCGGCGCCTATGTAGTCCGTCGCCGCAGCGCCCGGTCAGCCGCGTAGCAACAGGCTGACTGGATCACCGCTGTGACGATCATGAATTCCGGCCACCGTTGGGGTCTTGGGGCCTCAACGGCGGCCGGGCTTCTGCTCCTGCTGGCCGTGAGCGGCTGCGCTGGGGGCAGTACGGGAACGCCCGACGCCGGCCCTGCACCTTCGGTGTCCGCCGCACCTTCTGCGCCGGCCGCCCCTGCCACGCCTGGTTCCACCGCAAGTTCCTCCCCACCGGCGGCTCCGGCCCCAAGCCCGGCTGATGCGGCACCCGCCGTACCCGCCGCAGCAGAGCCGGCCGTCCTTTCCCGGTCGGAACCGGTGACCCTGGAAATCCCCGCCATCGGCCTGACAACCGGCCTTATCAAGCTGGGACTGCTGGACAACGGTTCGCTCGAAGTCCCCGAAGACAAAGGCAACGGCGCGCCCGCCAGCTGGTACAACGGCTCCCCCACCCCCGGCGAGCGTGGCCCGTCCGTGGTGCTTGGCCACGTGAACGCCCTGGGCGGCCACAAAGGTGTCTTCGCCGATCTTCGGCAGCTCAGGCCTGGAAGCGACATCATTGTCCTGCGGGCCGACGGCAGCTCCGCCGTGTTCAGCGTGGATCACGCGGCGCAGTACAGCAAGGACGGGTTTCCCACACTGGAGGTTTATGGAAACACCCCCGGTTCCGAACTCCGGCTCGTCACGTGCGACGGGTACGACCCCTCCACCGGACGCTTCAACGACAACTACGTCATCTACGCAAAGCTCAAAACCTGACACTGGACCGCGAACCGATGATCCACGAAAAGCCGAACAAGCGGCCGCACCCCTGAGGAGCGGCCAGGACGGACGAGTCATGCACAACCGCACACCAATGCTGGCAGCCCTGGCACTGTGCTCCCTGCTGCTTACTGGCTGCGCTGGGACCGCAGCGTCCGTGGGAGTGGCTCCCGCACCGGCGTCGGACGCCACGTCACAGCCAGCCGCCCACGGTGGCCATCACGACGGCGGCACCTCCTCCCCCCGCACCTCCGCCAACGGCCCGAGCGACGCCGCGAAAATGGTGTGCGGGGACCAGCCCATGGACCGGCTCACCGCCATCCTGCGCCTGGAAGAGGACCCGCACACCGTGAACAGCTGGGCGGACAGCACCTTCACCTGCACCTACCACCTTGCGGAGGGTGCACTGGAGATCTCCGTCAAGGAAGCGGCGGGGCAGGCCGCGGCGATGAAGTACTTTGATGCCATGCAGGCACTGGCCAAAGACGCGCGGCCCATCCAAGGGCTCGCCAACCTGGGCTTTCCGGCGTACGAAACAGCGGACGGAACGGCAGTATTCCAAAAGGACAATTTTGTGCTGCAGGTGGACGCGTCCGGCCTTCCGGCAACGCTCGGCCCGGACGCCATCACCCGCAACGCCCTGGCCTACCAGCTCTCCACCACCATCCTTGCGTGCTGGGTGGAGCACCACTAGGACGCAGGTCCTACCCTGCCTTACGGCGGGAGCCCGCTTTGCTGTCGTAGGCGATCGCTCTAACGGCGGCGTCGAGGTACCCGCCCGCCGCCTGGGAATTGGCCAGCCGCACCAGTTCGGCGGCCACCACCACCAGCTTGACGTTACGGTGGCTGCTGGTGCTGACGAGCACCTTGAAGGCCTCCTCCGAACCCATTTTCAGCTGGCCCATCAGGATGCCCCGGGCCTGGTCGATCACGCTCCGGGTGGATGTGGCCCCGGCCACCGCTTCCCGGGCAGTCTCCTCGGTTTCGCGCTGGAGTGTGGAGGTGAGGTCGATCATGACGCCTTCCAGGGCGGTGACCGTCCCGGCGTCGTCCACTATGGCCTCACCGGATGTAAGTACCCGACGTGTCCGGCCGCGGGAGTCGATGATCCGGTGGTACATGCAAAAGTACCCTCCGGTGCCAACAACCTGGGCCACGATCTCTTCGCAGCGGACCCTGTCCTCGGGGTGCTTGTGCGAGTACAGCAATTCCACGGTGGGCACTACTTCGCCACGCTCGTAACCGTGCAGCAGGAACATGCCGTCCGACCAGCGGAGCTTCCAGGTGTCCAGGTCCACATGGAACGTCCCCGCCACACACGGGTTTTCTCCCAGAGCGCTCGAGTACGTGTAGGGGCCGCTCAACTCACCCATGGAGCCAACCTCCGGTTCATCACCCAGCCGCCCAGCATGGGCAGGCACCATTGCCGTTGACACAAGTATGGCCGTGAACGCGCCGCGGGGATAGCCGGGATGCGTTTACGATTTCGACGGGGCGGTGCGCAGGTTCAGCTCCAGCCCTTGACCCGCATACCCCCAGGGGGTATATTTCCGAGTGTTGTCAGTGAAGTGGTATGTCCCGGCCGGTGCACCGCACCCGCTTTCACAGCCGTTCAACCCAGCGACGCCCCATCGCCTTCCGTGCTGATCCCGGCGACGCCCCACCACCTTCCGCACGAACTGCCGCAACGCTCCAGCATTTACCTCCCGGAGCAGCGGCTGAAACGTCCTCCAAGGAGGAACAGATGCAGGACCACAGGCACCATCACGACGACGACACCCCCGCCAGCGCCACCCTCACCGAGGCGGAGCGTGCGTCAGCCCCTGCCGCGGCTGCCGCGGGGCACGGGCCCGAGCACGGCCACGGGCACGGGCACCAGCACCACCAGCAGCCCCAGCCTCATGCGGGCCACGACGACGACCACACGGTCCACAGCCACGGGCAGCATGCCGGACACAGCACAGCCATGTTCAAGAACAGGTTCTGGCTGACCCTGGCGCTCTCCCTTTCCGTGGTCTACTTCAGCCCCATGGTGGGCCACATCCTGGGTTACATGGCCCCGATGTTCCCCGGCTCCGCCTGGATCCCGCCGATCCTGGGAACGGTGATTTTCCTCTACGGCGGCCAGCCGTTCCTCAAGGGCGGGCTGCAGGAGCTGAAGGACCGCCGGCCCGGCATGATGCTCCTGATCGGCATGGCCATCACCGTGGCATTCGCCGCGTCCTGGATCACCAGCCTGGGAATCGGCGGCTTCGACCTGGACTTCTGGTGGGAGCTTGCTTTGCTGGTGGCCATCATGCTGCTGGGCCACTGGATCGAGATGCGGGCCCTCGGTTCGGCCCAGGGCGCCCTGGATGCGCTCGCCGCACTGCTGCCCGATGAAGCCGAACGCATCACGGACAGCGGCACCGAAACTGTGCCCGTCTCCGAACTCCGCCCCACAGATCTTGTCCTGGTCCGCTCCGGCGCCCGGATGCCCGCCGACGGGACGGTGGTCCAGGGCCAGGCCGAATTCGACGAATCCATGATCACCGGCGAATCCAAAACCGTGCCGCGCGGCCCCGGAGATGCGGTGGTGGCCGGGACGGTCGCCACGGACTCGAGTGTCCGCGTCCGGGTGGACGCCGTGGGCGAGGACACCGCCCTGGCCGGCATCCAGCGGCTGGTGGCCGAAGCACAGGCCTCCTCATCGCGGGCCCAGGCCTTGGCCGACCGCGCCGCAGCCTTCCTGTTCTACTTCGCTGCGGGCGCCGGCGTCATCACCTTCATCGTGTGGACGCTGCTGGGCAGCATCCCCGAGGCCGTCACCCGGACCGTCACGGTGCTCGTCATCGCCTGCCCTCACGCCCTGGGCCTTGCCATTCCGCTGGTCATCGCCATCTCCACCGAACAGGCCGCCCGCGCCGGCGTACTGATCAAGAACCGGATGGCACTGGAGCGGATGCGCACCATCGACGTTGTCCTCTTCGACAAGACCGGCACCCTCACCACCGGCGAGCCCGAGCTGAAGGACGTGGCCGCGGCTCCTGGTGTGGATGCCGATGACCTGCTGGCCCTCGCCGCTGCCGTCGAGTCCGACAGCGAGCACCCCGTGGCGCGGGCCATCGTCCGCGCCGCCCGGGAGCGGAACCTGTCCCTGCCTGCCGTGACCGGATTCGCGTCGCTTACCGGCCGCGGCGTCCGGGCCGCCGTGGACGGCCGCACGGTGCACGTCGGCGGACCCGCGCTCCTGCGCGAGCTTGGCGCCGTCGTACCTTCCGCTCTGCAAGCCACGACGCGCGGCTGGATGGACCGCGGCGCTGCCGTCCTGCATGTAATTGACGACGGCGGGAGCGTCCTTGGGGCGGTCAGCCTTGAGGATGCGGTGCGGGCCGAGTCGAGGCAGGCGGTGGCGGCACTGCAGCAGCGCGGCGCCAAGGTCGCGATGATCACCGGCGACGCGCGGCAGGTGGCGCAGGCCGTCGCCGCAGAGTTGACGATCGACGAGGTGTTTGCCGAGGTCCTGCCCGCGGACAAGGACAAGATAGTGGCCGAGCTCCAGTCCCGAGGCCTGAAGGTGGCCATGGTGGGCGACGGCGTCAACGATTCACCCGCACTGGCCCGCGCCGAGGTGGGCATCGCGATCGGAGCGGGGACTGACGTGGCCATGGAATCGGCCGGGGTGGTGCTGGCCGGGAACGACCCCCGCGCGGTGTTGTCCATGGTGGATTTGTCCCGGGCGAGCTACCGCAAGATGTGGCAGAACCTGGTGTGGGCCACGGGCTACAACATCCTGTCAGTGCCGCTGGCCGCCGGCGTCCTGGCCTTCGCCGGGGTGGTCCTCTCCCCTGCCGCCGGTGCCGTGCTGATGTCCGTTTCCACTATTGTGGTGGCGTTGAACGCCCAACTGCTGCGGCGGGTCCGGCTCAACCCATCCGAGGTACGTTAGACCGACGCCCGCTCACTTGTGGCCGCCCAAACCCCCACGCGCGCTCAATTGTGGCCGCCGTAGCCCTGACGCCCGCTCACTATTGGCCGACACGCCCGTCCCGGAAAGGAGGAATTGTCCATGAGTGCAACCATTCGTCGCCTGCCGTCCCTCCTCGGCGTCGCGGCGCTGATGGCTGTTGTGCTGGCCGTCATGGCCGGGATCCTCGGGATGCACGTGATGACGGCCGCCCACTCGGCGCAAACATCCCACGCCGTGCTCCAGGGCACGGATTCCTCCCCGGCCGCCGACATGCACGGGTCCGCCCACAGGGGCCACGCCACACCGCCAAGCCTGGCGACGGAGTCCTGCTTTGGTTCCTGCCCGGAGATGCAGGATCCGGGACCGATGTGTGTCCTCCTGGCCAAGACCGCATCACTGACTGTCTTTCCGCCCGACGGGACTTCCCACGTGGAACCCAGCCACACCGCAGGTGCCAGTCCGGCAGCTCTCTACTCCTACATTCCGGCAAGTCCAACGCCCTGCGATCTGTCCATCAGCCGAACGTAAAACAGGACGGTGCAGCGCACTTGCGCACACCACCGCTGGTCCCGTTCAACTACTTTCCTGAAGGACACTTTCCATGAACACCACGATCAAAACGCTTTCCGCCGCAGCCGCCCTGGCAGCTTCGCTGGGCCTCGCCGGCTGCGCCGCCGATTCCGGAACCTCCGGGGGCATGCACTCCACCCACGCCGGTTCGAGTCCGATGTCCAACACCATGCCGGACGCCAATGCCGACCATAACCAGGCCGACGTCATGTTCGCCCAGATGATGATTCCGCACCATGCCCAGGCGGTGCAGATGAGCGGGATCGTCCTGGCCAAGCCGGACGTGCCTGCTGACGTCACCGCGCTGGCCACCAGGATCAAGGACGCCCAGGCACCGGAAATCGAGACCATGACCGGGTGGCTCACCGGCTGGAATGTCCCCGCGACGGCCTCCGACCAATCCGGGCACGGCATGTCCGGAATGGTGGACGCGGAGGGCCTGACTAAACTCAAGGCCGCCCAGGGAACCGAGGCCGCCAGGCTCTTTATGGAGCAGATGACCGGTCACCACGAAGGAGCCATTGAGATGGCCAAGGACGAAATCGCCGGGGGCAAGTATCCCGCGGCCATCCAACTGGCCCGCGAGATTATCACTGCCCAGGAAGCGGAGATCGCCGAGATGAAGAAGCTCCTGGCCGCCCTCTGACCCTCTCTCACTTAACGCAACTACCCGGCCAACGCTGGCTCACTTTCTTAGGAAAAGTGAGCGAGCGTTGGCCGGTAAACAGCATTAAGTGAGCGAGCGTCCCATGGGCACCGCAACGACCGGGTCAGGTGCTGCGGTGTTTGACGTGCTCGGGGCGGATTCCTATCCCAACGAACCTGGCGGTGATCCGGCGCAGCAGCGGCGAGGCGGCCCGCAGGAGCATCACGAACCAGCGGGGCGCAATGCGGTTCCCGTTGGTAGCCCTAAGCAGCACCCGGTGTCCGTTGCGCTGGAGCTGCTGCATGATCTTCACCGGCATCTCCCGCCGCCGTTGCACGGCCGCGAGTTTCCCAACGGGAGCAGTTCCACCCGCAAGATCCTCCCCGATGGCGTTGGCCAGTGCCACGGCGTCCTGGATGGCGAAGTTCACGCCGACGCCGAACATCGGCGACATCGCGTGCGCAGCGTCGCCGATAGCCATGAATCCGGGACGGTACCAGCGCCGCAGCCGGTTGATCTGGACGGACAAGAGTTTCACCTGGTCCCAGTCCGTGAGGTTGCCGACGACGGGGCGCAGGATCGGCGCCGCGCCGGTGATCCGCGCCTGGAGTGCGTCGATCATTCCTCCGCGGAGCTCGTCAAAACCTCCTTTGCGGATCACCATCCCGGACTGGTACCGGTCGCCCCGGTCGATCGTGAGAACCAGCCCCTGCGCGGAGATGTATCCGAGCGTCGGGGGCGGAGGGTCCGGCGGCTTGGGCAGGTTGAACCAGAGCACATCGATGGGCACACCGAAGTCGTCGGGAATCAACCCGGCCGCGTGACGCAAGGCCGATTCCCGTCCGTCGGCAGCGACGGTGAGGGTGGCACGGATCTCCAGGCCGCCGTCGGACGCGAGTGCCCGCACCCCGCGCACCTGGCCCTCTTCGATGATGAGGCCGGTGGCCTCGGTGAGCATTCGCAGCTCGAAGCTGGGGAACGTGTGCGCCTCGCGGGCGAGGAAGTTCAGGAAGTCCCACTGGGGCGCGAGGACCAGGAAGTTGTCCGGCGCGGGGAGTGTACTGAAATCTGCCGTGGTGATCCGGTGGCCGTCGATGACGATGTCCAGAGTGGACAATTTGCTCAGTGGCAGTTCCAGGAATTTGTCGCGGAGCCCCAGTTCGCCGAGCAGGGTCACGGTGGAGGGATGGACGGTGTCGCCGCGGAAGTCGCGCAGGAAGTCGCCGTGTTTTTCCAGGACTGTGACCTGCAGGCCCTGCCTCGCAAGCAGGTACCCCAGCACCATGCCCCCTGGGCCGCCGCCGGCAATGACGCAATCCCGTTTGATCTGGCTGTCCACAGTCATATCATCGTGCTTCCGTGCCCTCGGGTGATAGAGCGTTGCCGGGAAAGCGGCCAAAAGTGATGGCGCGTCGGTTGGGAAGCGGCCAAAAGTGAGCGGGCGTGCGGGGTGGGGCGGCCGGCGTCGGGCTGATGCATGTTAAGTTGAAAAGCACGGAGGCACCGGCTGGAAAGAGAATCTCCCTTGGACTCACCCGCACCAGTAAGAATCCTGACTGTCTGCACGGGCAACATCTGCCGTTCTCCGGTGGCCGAGCGGTTGCTGCAGGCGGGACTGAACCAGGTGCTGCCGGCCGGTTTCGAGGTGCGCAGTGCAGGGACCCGGGCCATGGTGGGCGACCCCATCCAGCCCATTTCGGCCGACATCATCCGCACCTTCGGCGGGGACCCGGAGCAGTTCGCCGCCCGCCAGCTGACGCCCAAGATCCTCCGCGGGGTGGACCTGGTGCTGACCATGACCTCCGGGCACCGCGGCGAAGTCCTGCAGGTGGACGCGTCCCTCCTCAAGCGCACCTTCACCATCCGCGAGTTCGCCCGCATGCTCGATGTCCTGGACCAGCGCGCCGAGGCGGCCGGCAACGTATCAGAAGGAACGGACGACGACGGCGATCCGCTCGCTGCCAACCACGCCTTCTGGCGCGGCTTGCCTGCGCGGGCGGCAGCTGTGCGCCACTTGTCACTGCCCGCGGACTCGGCTGAGAACGACATCATCGACCCGTACCGCCGGGCGCCCGAGGTTTACCGGCAGATGGAGGACGAGCTCGCGCCGGCCATCGTATCCATCCTGCGCCACGCACGCCTCAACGCCCCCGTTCGCTGGAACGGTGCGCCGACGCTCTAGCGTTTAGGCGACCCCGCACCGTTCCAGCGAACCCGCGCACTCGCGCGCCCGAGACTGCTGCCGCCTGCCGGGGTGACCTGCGCGCCGGACCCACTGCCGCCGTCGTCATTCCCGCCGTAGGCAAGTGTGCGGGTAATCTGTGGATTCCCCCGATGTATCGCCTTTCCGCCGCTGCTAATTTTCGGCAATGGGCAGCCAGCGAAAGCATCCCGGCACGCAATATCCCGGTCCCAAACCCCGGGCTGCACGCCGCCGGCACCCCTTGCGGACCATCCTCCTGGCGCTGCTGGCCGTAGCGATCCTGGTTCCGGTTGCCGCTGGCGCCTACCTCTACAACCTGGGCCAGATCTACCAGTCCAGGACCAACATCATCGCAAGCCCCTTCCCTGCCGAGTCCACCCGTCCACAGCCGCACGCACCGGGACCGGAAGCGGCCGGATCCGGAGGTCAAGGAGGCGCTCCGGGGGCCGGCGCAGCGGCCGGTACGGCCCCCGGAACCGCGGCGGGGACAGCGGCGCAGGAAGCGGACCCCTATGCGGACGCGGCACTGAACATCCTGGTGATGGGCAGCGACAGCCGCGGCGCCACAGCGGACGATGCCCTGTCCGGCGCCAACTCCAACCAGCGCGCCGACACCCTGATGCTGGTCCACATCCCCGCTGACCGGTCCAGGATCTACTCCATCTCGCTGATGCGGGACCTGTGGATCGGCATCCCGGACCACGGCCAGGCAAAGATCAACGCAGCCCTTGCCGTCGGCGGCGTACCGCTGATGGTCCAGACCGTGGAGGCTCTGTTCCAGCAGCGGATCGACCACGTGGCCATGATCGACTTCGAAGGGTTCAAGGGCATGACCGATGCCTTGGGCGGGGTGCCCGTGAACGTCCCCGAGCCGTTCGTCTCGCGCCACGACAACTTTGCCTTCAGCGCCGGAACCCAGACGCTGGACGGCGAGCATGCCCTTGAGTTTGTCCGCGAGCGCTATGCCTTTGCCGACGGCGACTACCAGCGGGTCCGCAACCAGCAGGCATTTGTGCGGGCCCTGTTCGCGAAGAACCTCAGCCCGGAGACCCTCCTCAACCCGGTGAAGCTCCACAACGTCCTCAGCGCCATGGCCCCGTTCATCAGCGTGGACAGCGGACTGGACGCGGCAACCCTGGCCCGGCTCGCCCTGGAACTGCGCGACGTGCGGGCCGGCGACATGGTGATGTTCACCCTGCCCACACTGGGAATCGGCACCTCGGCGGACGGCCAGTCGATCGTCCTGCCGGACCCCTGGGCGGTGGATATCATCTCGCAGGCCCTGGCAGATGACAGTTTGGACACGTATGTAGCCAGCGGAGCCCTCGCGGGCGGACACTGATCCCACCAAACGCACAATGAGGTGAGGCACAATGAGCATGCCAGGCGGTTCTGAGCCCTCCGGCACCACCCCTTCCGGGTCCCATCCGCACGGCCTGGGCTGGGTGGCGCATGGACGTCGGCGCTGGATCGCGGCCCTGCTGGCGCTGGCACTGGTGGCGGTTGCCGTCGTCGCGATCGTCAACCTGAATAACGCGGGCAAAGAGACGCAGCCCGCAGCAGCCCAAACCGCTTCCCCAGCCGCAAGCCCCGTGGATACTCCGTCTGAGACTCCCTCCGAGACACCCCCGCCTGCCCCGGCCGCCCCGCCGCCGCCACCCCCTATTCCGGAGCTTCCGGCTGCACCTATGAACGTGCTGGTGATTGGCAGTGACATGCGCGGAGATGCCCGCGAGGCAGCAGCACAGACGGCGGCCACCGGTGAACCCATGGACCAGCGCGCCGACGTCCTGATGGTGGTCCACGTCCCGGCCGACCGGCGAAGCATGTACATGATCTCCATCAACCGCGACTTGTGGGTGGACATTCCGGGCCTGGGCGGTTCCAAGGTCAATGCCGGCCTCCAGTACGGCGGCATCGACATGCAGACGGCCGCGGTCCAGTCTTTGCTGGGTATCACCATCGACCAGACCCTCATGGTGGACTTCGGCGGCTTCAAGATCCTCGTTGACGGGCTGGGCGGAATCGACGTGGACGTACCCGTCCCGTTCCAGTCCACCCATGACACCGGGCACGTCTTCACCCCAGGTGTGAACCATCTGGACGGTCAGGCAGCTCTGGAGTTTTCCCGCGAGCGCTATGCCTTTGCCGACGGCGATTTCCAGCGGGTGCGCAACCAACGGACCCTGCTCCGCGCCATCCTCGCCCGCCTCACTGCCAATGGCGCCCTGAACGATGTGACGGCGGTACGGGGGCTGGTGGACTTCGCATCCTGCTGCCTGACGGTGAACAAAGGCTTTGACCCGGTGCAGGCTGCCATCCTTGCCTACAGCCTGCGCAACCTTGACGCCACTGCGATCCGCACCATGACCCTGCCCACGGCCGGGGCCGGATTCGTGGGGGCCCAGTCAGTGCTGTTTCCCGATTACGGCGGCATCAACGCGGTGGGCGCGGCGCTGCGGGAGGGCAGGATCGCCGAGTTCGCCGTGGAATAGGAGCTGGCCGGCCTCCGGCTGCGCAGGCCGGCGCATGGCGTGGCCGGGTTCCGTCCTGTTCAACCAGGGCTTACCCGGGGTTCACCTGAGGGCAACAGTCCGTGCGCCCGGCCCACACAAGCTGGTGCCCATGACTGACATTTCCCGCCGCACCATCGTCAAAGGTTCCGTCCTCGCCGCCGCCCTGGCTGCCGCACCCGCCGCCGCCCAGGCCAGTCCTTCCACGCCGGTCCGCTCTCCCGGGGCAGTGGCGCTGGTCCGGAACCGGCTCACCCTGCCCAGCGGCATCGCCACCGGCGATGTCACTTCAGATTCGGCTGTGCTGTGGTCCCGCGCGTCGGCTGCGGGGCGGATGATGGCGGTGCTGCGCGCAGTGGACGACGGCGGGGAGATCCTGCGCGGGCGCGGCGCCTTTGAACGCGTCCTCCGTGGGCCCCGCGCCACCCAGGCGTCCGACTTCACCGCCAAGATCCACGCCGGGAACCTGCCATCCAATACCCGCTTCGCGCTGGAAATCAGCTTCGAGGACGACGGCGGCGCGGCGGGTGAGAGCGTTCGGGGCACCTTCCGGACGGCTCCGGACGCCGGGACGTACAACGGCAAGGGACGCACTGGTGACACCAGCGCCGGAGGTGAGGTGCCGGCGTCGTCCGCGCAAAGCTTTGTGTGGACCGGCGACACGGCGGGCCAGGGCTGGGGAATCAACGAGGAAATCGGCGGAATGCGCGGCTACCGGGCCATGCACCAGACGCGGCCGGACTTCTTCATCCACTCGGGTGACACCGTGTACGCCGACGGACCCATCGCCGAGACGGTGGTGGAGAAGGACGGGCAGGTGTGGCGGAACCTGGTCACGGAGGAAGTGTCCAAGGTGGCCGAAACCCTCACCGAATACCGCGGCCGGCACCGTTACAACTCCATGGACGCCAACATGCGCGCCATGTTCGCCGACGTTCCGGTGATCGCCAACTGGGACGACCACGAAACCACCAACAACTGGTATCCCGGCGAGATCCTGGATGATCCCCGCTACACCGTCCGCGACGCGAACACCCTCGCTGCCCGCGGGCGGCAGGCATGGCAGGAGAACATGCCCATCGCCGATTCGGCAGCGCTGTGGCGCCCGGGAACGTTCGACGACGCCGGGCAGTACCAGCCCGCGCGCATCTACCGGAAGATCAGCCGCGGCCCGCAGCTGGACATCTTCTGCCTGGACATGCGCACCTTCAAGTCCCCCAACACCGACGGCAAAGAGGCCTACACCACGAATATCCTGGGCCAGGAGCAGGTGGACTGGCTCATCCGTGAGGTCACGAAGTCCAAGGCGACGTGGAAGGTCATTGCCGCGGACCTGCCGCTGGGGATTATCGTGCCCGACGGCCCGGTGAACCAGGAGAGCCTGTCCAACCGCGATCCGGGTGCTCCCCTGGGCCGCGAGCTCGAGATTGCGGGGGTGCTCAGCGCTTTCAAGCACAACCGGGTTAAGAACGTGGTGTGGCTGACCGCCGACGTGCACTACTGCGCCGCCCACCACTATTCCCCCGAACGGGCGGCCTTCACGGACTTCGATCCGTTCTGGGAGTTCGTGGCCGGGCCCATCGCGGCGGGGTCGTTCGGGCCGAACGCAATGGACGGGACGTTCGGACCGGAGGTGGTGTTCTCCAAGGCGGGCCGCTTCGCCGGGGAGTCCCCGCGCAACGGCGAGAACCAGTTTTTCGGGCACGTGCAGCTGGATGACGAGACCTTCACGGTGAGCCTCCGGAACGCGAACGGGGCCACGGTGTTCTCCAAGGTGCTGACGCCGGAACGGTAGCCGCGCGCTTCTTTGAGGACACGCGCTTCTTTGAGGACAAGCAACGCGGGGTCACTTCCGGCCCAATAATCCGCGAATATCGGGCGTTATCTGACCCCGCGTTGCGGTGGCCAACACTCCTGCCGTTCAGCAGCCGGGTTTAGGTTCGGTGGCCCGTGGGTACGCCGCTGGTAGTGTTCCTGCATTCGGCAAGCCAGGCGGACGGAGTGATTTCTTGTGAAAGAGGACGGACTGACGGAGGCCGTGCAGGAGGCCGGGGCGGTGGAGCTGCTCCTGGTGCGCCACGGTGAGAGCGAAGGAAACGTGGCTGCCACGGACGCGCGGCTGGCCGGGGCCGAGGTTATCGAGGTGCCGGCCCGGGACGCGGACGTGAACCTGTCCGGGACCGGCCAGGAGCAGGCCAAAGCCCTCGGCGCGGCGCTGGCCCGGATCGCCGAGGACCACCGGCCCGATGCGGTGGTCTCCTCCCCGTACGCCCGGGCGCGGCAGACCGCCGAGATCGCGGTGGAAGCCGCCGGCTGGCCGGTGAAGGTCCGCACCGATGAGCGGTTGCGGGACCGGGAACTGGGCATCCTGGACCGGCTGACGCGGCTGGGGGTGGAGAAGCGTTTCCCGGAGGAGGCCGAACGCCGGGAGTGGCTGGGCAAGCTGTACTACCGGCCGCCGGGCGGGGAGTCCTGGGCCGACGTTGCCCTGCGGCTGCGCTCCGTCCTGGACGAGCTGAACAACCTCAGCACCGGGCACCGGGTCATGCTGGTCTGCCATGACGCCGTGATCCTGCTCTTCCGGTATGTCTTGGAGGGAATGAACGAGGAGGAAATCCTGGACCTGGCGGCCAGCACCTCGGTCCTCAATGCCTCCCTCACCCGGTATGTGCGGCCGTCCGGCGAAGGGCCCTGGACGTTGGAGAGCTTCAACGTGGCGGACCACCTGACGGAGCAGGGTGTCACGGTCACCGAGCACGCCGGAGATGTCAGTGTCCACCCGAAGTGAGGCCAACTCCCCTACCCTGGTGACGCCGTCGCTGCTGCGCGAGTGGCCGCTGCCGGCACCGGGCGAGGACAAGTATTCACGCGGTTCCGTCCTGGTGATCGGCGGAGCGCGGGCCACACCGGGTGCGGCACTGCTGGCCGGTACTGCTGCACTCCGGGCCGGCGCGGGGAAGCTGAGCCTCGCCGTTGCAGAGTCGGTGGCCGTGCAGGTGGCTGTGGCGCTGCCCGAATGTGGCGCGATAGGCCTTCCCGAAACTGCTGAGGGGTCGCTGACAGGGGAAGGGCTGGACCGGATCTCCACCTACCTCGACCGTGCCGACGCCATCCTGGTGGGCCCGGGCCTCGACGACCCGGATCTTGCCGAGGAGCTTTTGCGGGGCCTGCTGGAGCGGGAGACCGGAACCGGCGGCTCCGACCGGGGCGGCTCCGGCTCAGGCGATTCAGGCTCTGGTGGGAAGACCGCGGACGGAGGTCCCGCCGTCGTCCTTGACGCCTTTGCCTTGGGCGGCCTGCTGAAGCTGGCCGACCAGCTGGAACCGTGGAAGGGGCGGCTGATCCTTACACCGAATCCCAAGGAGGCCGCGGTCCTGCTGGAGCGGGAGGTGGATGACCTCGCGGCTGACGTGGCGGCGATAGCGGACAAATTCCAGGCGGTGGTGAGCTGCCAGGGCTTTATAGCCCGGCCGTCGGACGGTGGCGCGAGCGGGGAAGCTGAGCTGTGGCAGATGACCACGGGCTACGGCGGACTGGGAACATCCGGTAGCGGCGATGTGCTGGCCGGCGCGATTGCGGGACTGCGCGCACGCGGAACAACCAGCGCACAGGCTGCCTGCTGGGGGACGCATCTCCATGCTGCCGCAGCGGACCGGCTCGCCAGCAGGATGGGGCCCCTCGGATTCCTCGCCCGCGAACTGGCTGACGAACTGCCCGCCCTGATGCTGGAGCTGAACACCTGAGCCACTAAAGCAACGCGGAGTCACTTCCGGCCCAATGTTTCCGTTTTATTGGGCCGGATCTGACCCCGCGTTGCAGGAAAGTGAAGCCCCGGCATGGGATGACCCCCGGCTGAAGCCGGGGGCCACCGTATCGGGAGGTTCAGGCGTAGGCTGCCGATGCGCTTTAAGCGCTGTGGCGTGCATACTAGCGATCCGCCCAAGAGGCAGTCAGCAATTTATCGAATACCCGACGTCCCGATCCTGTTGAAACTAGGCGGCAATTTCCTGCTTTGCCCCCTTCGTCTCAATTTCGATCTTGCGCGGCTTGGCCCTTTCGGCGACAGGAATCCGCAGCGTCAGGACACCGGCGTCGTAGCTTGCCTTGACGTTATCTGTATCCAGGGTGTCGCCGAGGATCAGCTGGCGGCTGAACACGCCGCGCGGCCGCTCGGAGGCGATCAACTCAGTGTCCTTGCCCGCGGGGTCCGGACGCTCGGCCCGCACCGTCAGGACATTCCGTTCCACATCCAGGTTCACCGAATCCACTGCAACACCGGGCAGATCAAAGGCGACGACGAATTCCTGGCCCTCACGCCAAGCGTCCATCGGCATCGCTGCCGGACGCGCTGCCGTGCCGAGGACCTGCTGGGCCAGCCTGTCCAGCTCGCGGAACGGATCGGTTCGCATCAACATGGCTTCCCTCCTCGTAAGAGACGGTCCAACAATTGGTTTGGGGTATCAACCGATCTGTAGTGGCTGATATAGATTTTTTACCACTGCGCCAGTAGGTCTGCAAGCGGTTTTGGGAAGAATTTTCTCGTTTCTGCCAGGTTCGTCCAGGCGCGGCGAAGGGGCCTCCCGCGCTGTGCAGAAGGCCCCTTCTCTCCGGTGTTTTGGCTGGTCAGCTACGGGTGGGATCCGGGCGCAGTGGCGTGGGCCCGGGATCCGGCACGGGCAGCGGCCCGGGAGGTTCCGGCGTCGGGAAAGGATTGGGCGGCTGTGGGCCGGGATGGCCGGGCTGGGTGGGATCAGGCTGGTCCGGGCCTGGTTCCGGCGGGAACGGTTCGGGCTCGTGCACTGGCGGGATGGTCATATGCTTCCCCTCTCACGCTGGGCGGATGTGCCTTAGCGTGAACAGGATACGCCTGCGGCCGGAACCCCACTAGGCCACCGTTTCCCCGACGCCCTATCACTTTTGGTCCCCAAGACGGCCGCTTGGGACCAAAAGTGATAGGGCATCGCCTGTATTTCTGCGGGAGGTGATGGGGCGTTATCGTCCGGTAGCGAACGGCCGGTTCATTGTCGGGGCGGGTCTATATATTGAAACCATGACCCAGACTCCGCTGCAGGATTCCGCCAGCACCACCGCCACGCCCGCTCCCCCGGTTGCTAAGAAGGTTCCCACCGAACGCAAGCACCACGGGGACACCTTTGTGGACAACTACGAGTGGCTGCGGGACAAGGAATCCGCCGAGGTCGTGGAGCACCTGAAGGCGGAGAACGCCTACCAGGAAGCGGTCACCGCACACCAGGAGCCGCTGCGCGAGGCCATCTTCCAGGAGATCAAGGGCCGCACGCAGGAGACGGACCTGTCGGTCCCGCACCGCAAGGATGACTGGTGGTACTTCAGCCGGTCGGTGGAAGGCAAGGAGTACGGCATCCAATGCCGGGTCAAGGCGGAAGACACCGGCAATCCCGTACAGGACTGGACGCCGCCCCGGGTGGAGCCCGGCGTGGACATCCCTGGCGAGGAAGTCCTGCTGGACGGCAACGTCGAAGCGGAGGGCAAGCCCTTCTTCTCCGTGGGCGGCACGGCCGTGACGGTGGACGGGACCCTTTACGCGTACGCCGTGGACAACAGCGGCGACGAACGCTTCACCCTGCGCATCAAGGACCTCCGCACCGGCGAGCTCCTCCCGGACGTCATTGAAAACATCTTCTACGGCGTCTCCTTCTCCCCTGACGGCACCCGCATCTTCTACACCGTGGTGGACGCGTCCTGGCGCCCCTACCAGGTCAAGGCGCACACCCTGGGCACGCCGGTTGAGGAAGACGCAGTGGTCTACCAGGAGGACGACGCCGCCATGTGGCTGGGCTTCGAGCTTTCCGCGGACCGGCGCTACCTGGTGCTGGGCATCGGCTGCTCCGAATACAGCGAAACCCGCCTGCTCCGCTTCGACGACCCCGCCCAGGAACTCACCACCGTGATTTTCCGCAACGAGCGGGTCCTGTACGAAGCCGAACCGTTCCTGCTGCCCGGGCCGGACGGTGAAAAAACGGAAAAGATCCTGCTGACCCACAACCGCAGTGCCGTTAACTCCATGGTCTCCCTCGCGGACCCGGCCGAGCTGGGGAAGCCGCTGGCCGAACAGCAGTGGGCCACAGTCGTCGAACATTCCGACGACGTCCGCGTCAACGGCGCGGGCGTCACCTCCACCCACCTCGTGGTGTCCATCCGCAAGGACACCATCGAGCGCGTCCAGGTGATCGGCCTGGCCGGCCTGGGCACCGCCGCACAGGAGCCGCCGGTGGAGCCTGCGTTCGACGAAGAGCTGTACACGGCGGGAGTGGGCGGATCGGACTATGAAGCCCCGGTGATCCGGCTGGGCTACACGTCCTACTTCACGCCGTCGCGCGTTTACGACTTCGTGCTGCCCACCCCGGAAAAGCCCGCCGGCGAGCTGCTGCTGCGGAAGGAAAGCCCCGTGCTGGGCGGCTACGACGGCCGCGACTACGTGGCCACGCGCGAATGGGCGACGGCGGCGGACGGCACCCGCATCCCGCTCTCGGTGTTGCGGCACAAGGCCGTCAAACAGGATTCGACGGCGGCCGGGCTGGTGTACGGCTACGGCTCCTATGAGCTGAGCATGGATCCCGGCTTCGGCATTGCGCGCCTGTCCCTGCTTGACCGCGGTGTGGTGTTCGTGATCGCGCATATCCGCGGCGGCGGTGAACTGGGCCGGCACTGGTACGAGGACGGCAAGAAGTTCACCAAAAAGAACACCTTCACCGACTTCATTGACGCCACCGACTGGCTGGCCGCTTCCGGCTGGGTGGACCCGTCCCGCATTGCGGCGTTGGGCGGCTCCGCCGGCGGCCTGCTCATGGGAGCGGTGGCCAACATGGCTCCGGAAAAGTACGCGGCGATTGTGGCGCAGGTGCCGTTCGTTGACCCGCTGACCAGCATCCTGGACCCGGACCTGCCGCTCTCCGCCCTTGAATGGGAGGAATGGGGCAACCCCATCACGGACCCCGAGGTCTACGGCTACATGAAGTCCTACGCCCCCTACGAGAACGTGCACCGGACAGCATACCCGAAGATCGCCGCCGTGACATCTTTCAATGACACCCGGGTCCTCTATGTGGAGCCCGCCAAGTGGGTGCAGGAGCTGCGGAACAAGACCACCGGGAGCCAGCCGATCGTGATGAAGATCGAGATGGACGGCGGCCATGGCGGCGCGTCCGGCCGCTACGTCCAGTGGCGCGAACGGGCCTGGGACTACGCCTTTATTGCCGATTCCCTTGGGGCCACGGAGCTGCTCCCCGGTGCCGGGCTGAAGTAGGCGCAAGCGTACGACGGCGGGCGCGTCCCGCCGCCGTACGCCCGCCTTTTGCCCCACGCACCGCAGTGGCCTTAGCCCTGCGGGTGCTCCGCCAGCCACTCCGCCAAGGTTTCGAGGTTGGCCCGGACCGTTCTCCCCTGCGCCCGGGCCACGAGCGCGTCGGCCAGTTTGCCAAAGACCCCGCCCAGGCCGGATGCGGCGTCGATCCTCTGGGTGACGCGCGTACCGCCGTCGGCCGGTTCGAGTTCGAACGTCACGGTGAAGTCCAGCTTGCCCTCGACCGAACGGGACACCATGCGCCGGGGCGGATCGAACTCGATGACCTCCACAACCCAGTCGAACTGCTGCCCCATCACTTTGCTGGTTCCGCGTCCGCGGGAACCGAGCCCAACAGGGCCCTCCCCCACCTGCCCGGACGAGGTGACCGAGGAATCATAGACGGCGATGTTTTCGAACCTGGACAGGAAGTCAAAAACCTCCTGCGGCGGGCGGGCGATGACAACACTTTCTTCTACAACAGGCACTGCAGTCTCCTTTGAAAGGCACCTGATGCCGGCACGGCTCTGCCGGCACAATGGCAGGCACAGCGCCAGATTGGACCCGCCGCCTGGCCCTGTCAATGCCTTCCGCATGGGCCGGCCGTCACCAGCCCGGAGGCCTGCCGGCGCCTGTAAACCCCTGTGACCAGCAGCAACATAACCCTGGCCGCCCGCTGCCCGGTACCAAAAGAAGGTAATCATGCTTACTATTGTCTGGCGCCGGCTGCCCGCTGGGGGCAGGTTAACCGGCGCCGATGTGGAGGTTTTGAGTGAGCATGGAACAGGAAATGCGTCCCTTGACCGACGACGAACTGATCGCAGAGCAGGCCACGGCTTTGCCGGACAAGGAAGTTGCCTCTGTCCTTGACCTGAACGCGGACCTGGATCTGGGTATCGACGCGGCAGCGCCCATCGACCTTGCCGTCGCGGCCAACGCCAACGTGGCGGCCCCCATCGACGCGGCCGCCTCGGCCAACATCCTCTCCTTCGGCTCGGAGGCGCAGGCGCTGGCCGACCAGGGCGTCATGATCGATCAGGGCATCGTGGCCGACGCCAACGCCGAGTCCACACAGGACAGCGTCATCGACCAGGGCAACGACACTATCGACGACGGCACCACAGGTACCGCGGGCACGGCCACCGGCACGGATGCCACCGGCACGGATGGCACCGGTACAGCGGCCGACGGTGGGAGCCTCCTCCCCGGTGGAACGGGTACGGACGGACTCGTCCCCGGCGGCGTGGGCGACGCCCTGCCCGATGTTGGCGCTGTGCCGGTGGATCCCGCGGCGGCGCTCGACGGGGACCTGCTCAACGTCAACGTGGACCTTGCGGCCGACGCGGACATCGCCGCGCCCATCAATGGAGCCGTGGCAGCCAACGCCAACGTGGCCGCACCGATCGACGCAGCCGTCGCTGCCAACATTGGATCGATCGGCAGCCAGGCCTACGCCGTGGCGGACCAGGACGCACTGATCACCCAGCACATCGAGGGCGCAGCGAACGCCTCTGCTGACCAGCAGTCCAACCTCGAACAGTAACCACAGATGACCCACACCAGCGGTGGGCCGCGCCCCCAGGCCGGCCCGCCGTCGTCTGCTGCGCCCCTGGCCGGGCACCAGCTGCCGGTCCCTGCCCGGGCCGATGGCGTCCAGCTGATCGGACAGTCCCAGGGATCCGGCTACCGGCAACCCCCTTCGCTGGTCCGCCGCGGGGATGGCCAGACCCTCCAGCTGACGCCGCTGCTGTTCGCGGTGCTGGAGGCAGTGGACGGCATCCGGACCGTGGAGGACATCGCGGAGCACGCCAGTGCGGCATCGGGCAGGCTCATCAGCGCCGATAACGTGCGCACGTTGATGGACTCCCAGCTGCTGCCGCTGGGCCTGCTCCGGCTGGCAGACGGGTCACAACCCGAGGTGCGCAAGGCAGACCCCCTGCTCGGCATGCGCTTCCGCTACACAGTGACGGACCCGGAACGCACCCGCAGGATCACCGCACCCTTCGCCGTCCTCTTCCACCCGCTGATCGTGGTGGCGGTGACGGCGGCATTCCTGGCCTCGTGCTGGTGGGTGCTGATGGTGAAGGGGCTGGGATCGGCGACCCATGAGGCGTTCGACAACCCTGTCCTGCTCCTGCTGATCCTTGCCGTCACCATCTTGTCCGCCGGCTTCCACGAGTTCGGCCACGCAGCCGCCGCGCGCAAGGGCGGCGCCACGCCCGGTGCCATGGGGATGGGTCTTTACCTCATCTGGCCGGCGTTCTTCACGGACGTCACCGATTCATACCGGCTGGGCCGCGGCGGCAGGCTCCGCACAGACTTGGGCGGGCTGTATTTCAATGCCATCGTTGCGGTGGCCATCATGGCGCTGTGGTGGGCCACAGGTTTCGACGCGCTGCTGCTGGTGGTGGTCACGCAGATCCTGCAGATGGTCCGGCAGCTGCTGCCGCTGGTCCGGTTTGACGGCTACCACATCCTGGCGGACGCCACCGGGGTCCCGGACCTCTTCCAGCGCATCAAGCCGGTCCTGCTCGGCCTGCTCCCCTGGCGGTGGGGCCGCCCGGAAAACAAGGTCCTCAAGCCCTGGGCGCGTGCCGTGGTGACGCTGTGGGTCCTGGTTACCGTGCCACTGCTGATCTTCAGCCTGGCCATGATGGTGGTCTCGCTCCCGCGGCTGCTCGCCACCGCCTGGGCCAGCGCCGCCAAACAGCAGGCAATGCTCAGCCAGAGCCTTTCCGACGGCGACCTTGCCGGCGCTGCCGTGCGCACCCTGGCGATCGCCGCCGTTGCCCTGCCCACGGTAGGCATGCTCTACATCCTGTTCCGGCTCCTGCGGCAGCTGGTCACCGGGCTCTGGCAGAAGACGCGCGGCAAGTTTGTGCAGCGCACCGCTGCGATGTGTGCTGTGGCGGCACTGCTGGCCGGGCTGGCGTGGGCATGGTGGCCCGACGGCGGGACGTACCGTCCGGTCCAGCCCTACGAACGCGGCACGCTGGCTGATGCAACCACCTCCATCCTGCCGTCCGCGGGCACGGCCCTGCGAGAGGGCGGCAGCGGCAGGACCGTTGCGCTCTGGCCGGAAGGAGCCGCGACGCCCACCCGCGAGAACCCGCAACTGGCCATGGTGCTGGTACCTGTGGAGGGTGCAGCCGCCGGCTCGTCCGCTGTTGCTCCGGCTGGATCCGGTGGTGCAACCGCTCCGTCGTGGGTGTTCCCGTTCGACCGGCCAGCTGCGCCCGAGGAGGACGGCAACCAGGCGCTGGCCGTGAACACCGCCGATGGTTCGGTGACGTACAGCGTGGCCTTCGCGCTGGTGTGGGCCGAGGACGGGGAACCCGTTGAAACCCGGAACGAGGCTTATGCCTTTGCCAGCTGCAGCAGCTGCGCGGCCGTAGCCGTGGGGTTTCAGGTAGTGCTCATCGTGGGCCAGACGGACGTCATTGTCCCGGAGAACCTGTCGGCCGCGGCCAATTACAACTGCCTGGACTGCCTCACCTACGCCCTGGCCAGCCAATTGGTCCTCACCCTGGACGGCCCGCTGACGAATGAAGGCATGGCATCGCTGCAGGCGCTGTGGGCGGAGATCGCGGAGTACGGCCGGAACATCCAGAATGTGCCGCTCTCGGAGATCCAGGGCCGGCTCGCGGCCTACAAGGAGCAGCTCACCGCCATCATCAAGGCCGACCCCAGCGCCACGAAGAACCCGACGCCGGGTGGAACAGCCACCCCCACAACATCCGCAGAACCCGGCCAACCGGCACCCGGGCAGTCCGCTCCGGGGCAGTCGACTCCCGGCTCAGGCACGGGGACCCAGGCACCCGCGCCGGCAGGGACGGCCGCTCCCGCCGCACCGGTGACGGAGCCCGCCCCTGGTGGCGCACCCCCGTCGTACATTCCCGTTGAGACGCCGGTCCCAACGGCGGATACTGGGGGCACGGCCCCCGCCGTGGAACCGCAGCCGACCCCAAACCCCAGCTAGGAGAGCAGATGTCTTTGAGCAAGGGAACCTCCGTGGAATGGAATACGCCGCAGGGCAAAACGCACGGCAGGATCGTCGAGAAGAAGACCAACGACTTCGAGCTGGACGGCCATACCCACCGTGCCAGCGAGGACGAGCCCCAGTACGTCGTCGAGTCCGCGAAAACCGGAGCAGACGCGGCCCACAAAGCCTCGGCGCTGACGGAAAAGAAGTAGCTGATGGCCGCGCAGCACGAAGTGGTCATCATCGGCGGCGGCAACGCAGGGATCTCGCTCGCCGCCCGGCTGGAGCGGTACGGCGTCAAGGACGTGGCCGTCGTCGAACCCCGGGACCACCATCTGTACCAACCACTGTTCTCGCACATCGCCGGGGGCAGGGCCTCGGCCAAGGAAGCCGTCCGGCCCCAGGAACAGCTGATTCCGGAGGGCGTCACCTGGATCCGGGACGCCGCTGCCGGGGTGGACACGGACTCGAACACCGTGACCCTTCAGTCCGGTGCCACCGTGGCGTACGGGCAGCTGGTGGTGTGCCCGGGCCTGCAGTATGACTGGGAAGCAGTGCCCGGCCTCGCCGAAGCCGTGCATTCACCACACGGCGCCTCGCACTACGAGTTCGAGCTGGCGCCCAAGGCGTGGACCCTGCTGAGCGGGCTGGAATCCGGCACCGCCCTTTTCACCATGCCCGCCGGCCCCATCAAGTGCGGCGGCGCGGCGCAGAAGCCCATGTACCTGGCCTGCGACTACTGGAAGGCGCGGGGCGTGCTGGACCGGATCCGGGTGGTGATGGTCCAGCCCTATCCCACAGTGTTCGGAGTGCCGGAGGTGGACCGGGAGCTGGACCGCAAGATCGCCGAATACGGCATCGAGCTGTGGACCAACAGCGAACTGGTGTCCGTGGACGCGGCGGGCCAGGTGGCCACCATCCGCAACACCGGGTCCGGCGCGGAGGAGAACCTGCACTACGACGTCCTCAACGGTGTCCCGCCGCAGTCAGCGCCGGACTGGCTCAAGGCAACGGACCTGCCCGCTGCCGGAGACGCCGGCGGTTTTGTGGAGGTGGACCGGCAAACCCTGCGGCACATCCGGTTTCCGAACGTCTGGTCCCTGGGCGACGCTGCCGGGACCACCAACTCCAAGTCCGGCGGCGCCCTGCGCAAACAAACCAAGGTGCTGGCCAAGAACCTGGTGGCCGCCCGGAATGGCAAACCGCTGCCGGCCAAATACAACGGCTACTCGGTGTGCCCCTTCACGGTCTCCCGGAATACCGTGGTGTTCGCCGAGTTCGACGACCGCTACCGGCCCATGCCCACCGTACCCCGGGTGCCCACCTGGAACGAGAGCAGGCTGTCCTGGGTGGTGGACCGGGACATTTTCCCGCAGGTGTACTGGAATATGATCCTCAAGGGGCGGGCGTAGGCGCTTTCAGGGCGCGGTTGGGGAGCGCCCGGGCCACGCGCCACTCGTCCGCCAGGACCGCGTAGACCAGCTCGGTGGCCCACCCGCCTTTGTAGTGCCACTTGTCCACGTGCCGCGCCTCCTGCCGCATGCCTAACCGCCGGCAGAGCTCTGCGGATGCCGTGTTGAGTTCGTCCAGCCGCGCCTCGATCCGGTGCATGCCCAGCTCCTCGAAACCCAGCCGAAGCACCGCCTCCGCAGCTTCCGTGGCGTAGCCCTTGCCCCTGGCGCCCGGTGCGAGGCTCCAGCCCACTTCACCCTGGCCATTCCCGGGCAGCCACTTGAGCACCACCTCGCCCTGAAGCCCGGGCTCACCGCAGGCCTCGATGGCCAGGGCCACCCAGTCCCCCTCCTTCTCGAAGACGAAGTTGGCGTACCGGCCCACCCGCTCCATGGACTCGGTGTACGTCTTGGCCCGGCCGGGCAGGAACCGGGCGGTTTCCGGCAGCGAATGGTAGGCGTGGAAGTCGTCCAGGTCCCGGCCCTCAAAGCGGCGCAGGATGAGCCGCTCCGTACGGATCGGCAGGGTGATCTGCTGCATGGACCGAGGCTAACCCATGGCCCGGCGATTGCTCCAAAAACGTCGTTGTGGAGGTCTGAAAGGCCAGGCCCACGCCGGGCGGGTTCCCTGGCCGAGCTAGCGAGGCGAGGGTGCCGGCGGGGAGCAAGGAGGAGCCGACGGCGGCCGTCGGCTCCTGGCGGTTCGCTTGCCGTTGCTCCAGTCACCTTCCCGGCGTATGGTTCGCGTACGGGCTGCTGGCGCCTGCGCTTTTCGGCGTTTTCCGCTGTCCCTTCTCTCCGAAGGTTGTGCCATGTTGAAGCCAGCGATTCCCCGGGCAGCCTTCCTCGCGTTCGCCATGGTGCTGCCCCTGGCGGCGTGCACCTACGAGGACAACTCGGAGGGCCCGACCCAACCGGCGACAACAGCTCCCGCCGATGTCAAGGTCCTGCGCATCGGCACGCAGGATGACGGAAATGTCCCAACCCGCGGCCAGATCGAGGAGTTTGCCCGGCAGGTCAGGGAACGTTCCGGCGGGAGCCTCTTGATTGAGCCGGTCTTTAGGGCAGGCGGCGGTGAGGTGAGGGCCTGGGACCAACTGGTGGCACACAGGGTAATGAGCGGAGACCTGGAAATGGCTGTCATCCCGGCCCGCACCTGGGACACCGAGGGAGTGCTGTCCTTCCGGGCACTCTCAGCGCCCTTCCTGGTGACCTCCAGCGCCGTTATCAAGGAAGTGGTCAAACCCGAGTTCGCGCAGGGCATGCTGGCCGGCCTGAAGGACGTGGGCCTCACCGGCCTGGCGATGTTCCCGGACGGCCCGCGGGTGCTGTTCTCCTTCACCACGCCCATCCTCACGCCGGAAGACATCAAGGGGAAAGTGATCAGGGCACCACTGTCCGATACCAATTTCGCTGTCTTGGCGGCCTTGGGAGCAGTACCCGAGGACCTGGCCGAGCAGGAATTCGGTGGAGGTGTAGACGCCGGAACCGTGGCCGGCGCCGAGTCCTCTTTGGCTTATGCCTCCAATCTGCCTATTGCATTGAACAAGACCGGCCACGCCATCGCCACCGGAAACCTGGTGGTCCATTCGAAGATCAACACGATGGTGATCAATAACCAAGCCCGGGCTGCGCTCAGCGCCGAGGAACAGCAGATTCTCCAGGACGCGGCAGACGACACCCGGGAATGGGCTTCCTCGCTGGCCTCACCGCTCTCGATGGAAGCGCGGCGGTATTGCCAGGACGGCGGCAAGGTGGTGCTGGCAACCGAAGAGCAACTGGCCGCCTTCCACGACGCCGCAGCCCCGCTGTACAACACCCTCGAGCAGGATGCCGGCACCCGGAACCTGATCGCTAAGCTGCGCGAACTCGTCGCGAGGACTCCGCCCGACCCCGCCGTCGAGCCCTGCGACTACTACACTTACTGACCGCTGCTGACGACGGCGGCCGTCGCCTCCGCGATGGCCCGTTCCTCGTCAGTGGGCACCACCAGGACGGGGAGGCCGGACTGCGGCGTGGAAATCACGCGTGGTTCCTTGGACCGCTCGGCGTTCAGGCCGGCGTCGAGCTCCACACCCAGGGCCACCAGCTTCTCCGCCACGAGCGCCCGGAACTGGTGCGAGTTCTCGCCGATTCCCGCGGTGAACACCAGGGCCTTGGCCCCGCCGACAGCCACGTGGTAGCCGCCGATGTACTTGGCGAGCCGGTAGGACGTGACGGCGAGCGCGGTGGCCGCCTTCCCGTCGCCGGCCTCGGCCGCCTCCACCACCGAGCGCATGTCGTTGTTGCCGGCCAGGCCCTTCAGCCCCGATTCCCGGTTGAGCATGGTGTCGATGTCCTCGGGGCTCCAGCCTGCCCGGCTGAGGAACACCAGGATGGACGGGTCCAGATCGCCCGAGCGGGTTCCCATGACCAGGCCCTCCAGCGGGGTGAAGCCCATGGAGGTGTCCACGGAGCGGCCGCCCCGGATGGCGGTGACGGAGGCGCCGTTGCCAAGGTGGGCGATGACGCCGTCGAACTCGTTGACCGGGAGGTCCAGCAGCGCAGCGGCGCGGCGGGTGACGTACTCATGGGATGTCCCGTGGAAGCCGTAGCGGCGGATGCCGTGGTTGGTGTACAGCTCGTCCGGGACCGCATAGCGCCACGCATGTTCCGGGAGGGTGCGGTGGAAGGCGGTATCAAACACGGCCACCTGCGGCATCTTGGGCCACTTCTTGCTGATGGCACGGATGCCCAGCACGTTGGCAGGGTTGTGCAGCGGCGCCAGCGGGTTGAGCCGCTCGATGGCGCGGGTGATCTCGTTGTCGATCAGGACCGGCTCGGCGAACCGCTCACCGCCGTGCACCACCCGGTGCCCGACGGCGGCCAGTTCCAGGTCGCCCAGCTCCTGGTGGATGGCTGCGTCCACCTGTTCCAGCGCCTCGGCGTGATCCCGCGGGCCCTCGATTTCGCCGTCACCGTCGCCGCCGTTGCCCATGCCGATCTTTTCGATCAGCCCCTCGGTGAGGACGCTCCCGGCGGCGACGTCACGCACCTGGTACTTGAGGGAGGACGAGCCGGAGTTGATGACGAGCACGAGCATGCGGGGCCTCCTGAGCCTGGCTTCTGCAGTTCAACCCCACTATATGCGGGGCCCCTGACCGCGCGGTTTCCTTGCGGATGGGCGCGGCCTGTGCCTAGAGTCGGCGGACAGGCTGGACCACGGCGAGAGGACATTTCTATGACGAACGAGCCCACCCAGATCGACGGGAACGACCCCACCAACACGGGATCCAGCAGCACCGCGCCGCTGAACGCACAAGGGGGCTCCGGAACCAAGGATCCCACCGGCGTGGAGGGCGCCAACCCGGCCCTGGACGATACCGGCGGCCTCAAAGCAGCTGAGACGGGCGATGCTCCGGAAGCGCCGGAGAACACCGAGGGCCTCGACCTCACGCCACAGGGGCTCTCCGATGAACCCGCGAAGGAAGAGGACAGCGAGAGCCTGGCCAAGCCGGACAACAGCTAGGCAAGCAAAGGGCGACGCCGGCGCCCGCCCGGGTGCCGGCGTCGCCCGTTGCTTGCCCTAAGCGGACCTCAGGTGCTTCCCGGACCTCAGGCGGGACGTCCGCGCGCAGGCCCCGGCGCTCCATGCACCCGCCGCCTGGAGGGAGCGCGGACAAGGCCGTTGGCGGCCAGCACGGCTCCCAGTCCTTCGGCTACGGCGCTGAGCGTCTTTTCGAAGAACCACACGGGTTCGTACATGGCAGGGAACGGACCAAAGGCCGGGATGTCGAAGTACCGGTAAAGCATCACGGCCGCGAAGGCGCTCAGCAAAACAGCCAGCGCCATGGCGTAGGCAACCTTGCTGCCCCGGATCAGGACGTAGACAGCCACCAGCACCGCCGCGGCTGATTCAAGCAGGAACAGGTTGCCCTGCCCGATGCCGCCGGGGTTGGCAGCCTGATAGCCGGGGGCCAGCAGGATATGCACCCCGGCGTCGACGAACAGCGCCAAGGCTGTCAGCACCCTCATGGCCATGTTCATTTGACCGTCAGCGTTCCTTTCATGTTGGGGTGGTAGACGCAGAAGTATGAATAAGTTCCGGGCGTCGAGGGGGCCGTGAAGGTGCCTGTCGCACCGCTTCCGCGGACGTCGACGTCGAAGGCCTTGTCCTTTTCAGCGGTGACGGTATGCGGGGCGGAATCCATGTTGATGACCGCGACGACCGCGCCCGGCGCCACCGTAATCGGCCCGCCAAAGTTGAAGTCCTTGATGGTGATCGTGGCCGCTGCCGAGGCGGCAGCGGTGCTGGTTCCTCCCGGCGGCGCAGTGCTGTTTCCGCTTCCGCCGCTTGGGGCGCAGCCGCCCACCAGCAGCGCGGCCATCAGTAGTACCGCGGCCCTGCGTCCAAGCCTTTTCATCCCGCACCGTCCTCGCTGCCGGAAACCACCGCAGGGAGCCCCCTGCCGTCCTCTTATTGTGCGCCTGCCTGCCAGGAATTGGCCCGTGCGTGCGGAAATTGGGGGCAGTCCAGGGAACCTCCCCACACGCACCTTGACCTCGCAAGCCCGGCCCGGGAACCCCGCGGGCGTGGGCCCACGTTGCTAGGAAGCGGGCGCCTGCGCCTGGATGGCCGTGATGGCCACCGTGTTGACGATGTCCTCCACTGTGCAGCCGCGCGAGAGGTCGTTGACCGGCTTCCGCAGCCCCTGCAGGACCGGCCCGACGGCCACCGCCCCCGAGCTCTGCTGCACCGCCTTGTACGTGTTGTTGCCGGTGTTCAGGTCCGGGAAGATGAACACGCTGGCCTGCCCGGCAACTGTGGAGCCAGGCATTTTGGACTCGGCGATGGAGGCGTCCACGGCGGCGTCGTACTGGATGGGGCCTTCGACGGCGAGGTCCGGGCGGCGCATTCGCACCAGTTCGGTGGCCTGCCGCACCTCGTCCACGGCCTCGCCGGCACCCGAACCGCCCGTCGAGTAGGACAACATGGCCACCCGCGGCTCCACCCCGAACTGGGCGGCGGTCTCGGCGGAGGCGAGCGCGATGTCCGCCAACTGCTCCACGTTGGGGTCCGGGTTCACCGCGCAGTCGCCGTATACCAGCACGCGGTCCGGCATCAGCATCAGGAACACCGAGGACACGATCTTCACGCCCTCCCGGGTCTTTACGAACTCCAGCGCCGGCCGGATGGTGTGCGCGGTGGTGTGGGCTGCCCCGGACACCATGCCGTCCACCACGCCGAGCTGGACCATCATGGTGCCGAAGTAGCTGACGTCCTGCATGATTTCCAGGGCTTTGGGCAGGTCCACGCCCTTGTGTGCCCGCAGCTCGGAGTACTTTTCGGCGAACTTCTGCCGGAGGTCCGAGGTGGCGGGGTCCACGATGTTGATCCCGGACAGGTCGATGCCGCGCGCAGCCGCGAGCTCCCGGACGTCCGATTCCGGGCCGAGCACTGTGAGGTCGCAGACGTCGCGCCGGTGCAGGATTTCGGCTGCGCGCAGGATCCGCACATCCGTCCCCTCGGGCAGGACCACATGGCGGCGCTGGGCCCGGGCCCGCTCGATGAGGTCGTGCAGGAAGCGCAGCGGGGTCATGCGTTCGGCCCGCGGCAGGTGCAGCCGTTCCACCAGCTCCGCCTCATCCACAATGCGGGACCAGAGCCCGAGGGCCGAGGCCACTTTGCGGCGGTGCCCGGACCAGATCTCGCTCCGGACCTCCGATACACGGCGGGCGGTGGTGTACGTGTCATCGGTGGCGGCGAACACCGGGAACGGGGCCTGCGCCAGCAACGGGTAGATGTTGGCGTCCGGTGCCAGGCCGCCGGTGAGGATCAGTGCCGACGCCACCGGGAACTCCGGCGAGAAGGACGACGCAAGGCACGCCACCATCACGTCAGCCCGGTCTCCCGGCACGATCACCAGGGCGCCTTCGTCCAGGACGTTCAGGAAGTTGCCCACGTTCATGGCGGCCACCTTGATGTCCCGGACGTCACGTTCCATGTCTGGCCGGCCGGCGATCTGCCGCACGCCCAGGGCGGCCGCAACCTCGCCGGTGGTGGGCCGGGCGATCTCCTCCAGCTCGGGCAGGACATAGACGGGCCGCTTGGAAGCGCCAGGTTTCACGGCGGCGGCGATAGCCTCGACGTCGTCCGGGTCGGCGCGGTTCACCATGATGGCCAGCAGGGCGCACTTCTCCGCGGCGAGCTCCTTGCGGGCAACCTCGACGGCGGCCGCGGCCTCCGCCACGGTGCGGCCCTTCGCGCCCACCACCGCTACCACGGGGGCGGCGAGGTTGTTGGCCAGGCGGGCATTCAGGTCGAATTCGACGGCGGCATCCTGGCCTGTGAGGTCGGTCCCCTCAATGATCACCACGTCGCAATGGCGGGACATCTCGGCGAAGATTTCCACGCATCGGGAGTCGATCTCCTCGCGCTTTCCTTCGGCCAGCAGGGACCGGACCTCCTCGTGCGTGAGGCCGCCGCGGCACCGCTCATCCTCCAGCTCGAACCGCGACTTCATCAGGGCCACCATGGGATCGTCCGCCGGATCAGGGCCGTGGACCACCGGTTTGAAGAAGCCGATCCTGTCCGCGTGGCGGTGCAGGGTGTCCGCCAGGCCCAGTGCCACGAGTGACTTGCCTGATCCGGGGGTGGTTGCGCTGACGTAGATGCTTGTGGCCATGGTCTGCCCTTTGCTGGTGTGGTGCTGCCGGTACTCCATCCTTGCATCTGCACCGGGACTCGCGGCAGCGTTTGCCCCGCCGGGAGGTGTGGTGATGGGGCACCGTAGTCCGCCGCCGTCGTGCATTCCCGCCCGGTTGCTTTTCGGGCGCTTCCCCGGCGCGCCGCAGACGACGGCGTGTCCCGGCCTGGAAGGCCGCTCACGCGGGAGTAACCGGGCTGGAGCGCACGCCTGCCCTTGACACCGGACCCCCTCATGGGATTACCTAATGAACATTCGGTAAATAAAGCTGGAGGCAATGACGCATGGCTGAAACAACCCTTTCCGGGCCCCATCACCAGATCCTGGAGAACGATTACGCCTCCGAGTGGATGGGCATCGAGGTCCTCTCGCTGAGCGACGGCCACGCCACTATCCGGATGACCCTCCGGCAGGAAATGCTCAACGGCTTCGGCATGGCACACGGCGGAATGATCTTCGCCTTCGGGGATACGGCGTTTGCGCTCGCGTGCAACCCGGCCGTCCCGGCGCCCGGGGAGGAGAACAACATCACTGTGGCCTCCGGCGTGGACATCAACTTCCTCAAGTCCGCCTACCGCGGCCAGGTGGTCACCGCCGTCGCCGACCGCCGCTCCAGCGCCGGCCGCAGCGGGCTGTACGACATCCAGATCTTTGCTGCCGACCCCGGCGCCGAACCCGATCCCGAAAAGCCAGGCGAGCTCATCGCAGAGTTCCGCGGCCGCAGCCGGACCATCCCCAAGAAGTAGGAAAACCAATGACCCTCCATGCCCCCGAAACTCCGGCCGCCACCGCAACAGATGCCACGCTGGACCGTGAGGAAACCATGTCCCGCGACGAGCTTGAGGCCCTCCAGCTCAGCCGCCTGCAGCACACAGTGGCCTACGCCTACGACCGCGTTCCCCTGTACAAGCGCAAGTTCGACGACGCCGGCGTCCACCCCAGCGACCTGCGCGAACTCAGCGACCTGGGCAACTTTCCGTTCACCACCAAGGACGATCTCCGCGCCGAATACCCCTTCGGCATGTTCGCGGTTCCACAGAGCGAAGTAGCCCGCATCCACGCCAGCTCGGGCACCACCGGCCGGCCCACCGTCGTCGGCTACACCAAGCAGGACCTGGCGGACTGGGCCAAACTGGTGGCGCGCAGCTTCCGCGCCTCCGGCATCCGCCCCGGCATGAAGGTCCACAACGCCTACGGCTACGGCCTGTTCACCGGGGGCCTTGGCGCCCACGCCGGCGCCGAAGCGCTGGGCTGCACCGTCATCCCGATGTCCGGCGGCCAGACCGAACGCCAGATCCAGCTGATCCAGGACTTCAAGCCGGACGCCATCCTGGCCACCCCCACCTACCTGCTGACCATCGCAGACGCCATGGCCCACATGGGAATCGACCCCACCTCCACCTCGCTGAAGTTCGCGGTCCTGGGCGCCGAGCCGTGGACCCAGGAGATGCGGCACGAGCTTGAAGTCACCATGAACATCAAGGCCTGCGACATCTACGGCCTTTCCGAGGTGATGGGCCCCGGGGTCGCCGGCGAAGCCGTGGAAACCCAGGACGGCAGCCACATCTGGGAGGACCACTTCCGCCCCGAAATCATCGACGCCTTCAACCCCGTGGTGGGCAAGGAAAATGTCCTGCGCGACGGCGAACACGGCGAACTCGTGTTCACCTCGCTCACCAAGGAAGCCCTGCCGATCATCCGCTACCGCACCAAGGACCTCACCCGGCTCCTGCCCGGCACCGCCCGCCCTGCTCACCGGCGGATGGGCCGCATCACCGGCCGCAGCGATGACATGATCATCCTGCGCGGCGTGAACCTCTTCCCGTCCCAGATCGAGGAAATCGCGCTCCGGATCCCCGAACTCAGCCCGCACTTCCAGCTCGAACTCACCCGCCCCGAGGGCCAGCGGATGGACCAGCTGACGGTCCGGATCGAACGGCGGGATGCCGTCACCGCCGAGCAGAGCACGACGGCGGCACGCACCTTGAAGGAGCAGATCAAGATCCACGTGGGTTCTTCGTGCACGGTGGATGTTGTGGAGCCGGGCTCGCTCGAGCGGTCCAACGGCAAGCTGCGCCGGATCTACGACCTGCGGCCGAAGGGATAGTCAGGCCCCGTTCTACCCGCCTGCACTGACCGACCGACCGTTCATGAGAAACTAGCCACTATGCCCAGCACCACTGACACAGCCAGCACCGCCGGCACCAAGCGCGGCCGCCCTGGATACGACCAGCAATCGGTGCTGCGCATCGCCGTGGATGTCTTCAACCGCCATGGATATGACGCGACGTCCATGGGCATCCTGGCCGACAACCTGGGCATCTCGAAGTCGGCGATCTACCACCACGTGCCGTCCAAGGGCGACCTGCTCAAGCTCGCCCTGGACCATGCCCTGGGCGGGCTCGAGGCCATCCTGGAGGAGCCGCAGGCCACCTCCGGCGCAGCAGATGCCCGGCTCGAGTTTGTGCTGAGGCAGACCGTGGCCGTACTGGTGGACCGGCTGCCGTTCGTCACCCTGCTGCTGCGCCTGCGTGGAAACACCGAGATTGAACGCGACGCCCTGGAACGGCGCCGTACGTTCGACCACAAGGTGGCCGGACTGATCTCCGCAGCACGGGATGAAGGCTCGCTGCGCCAGGACATCGACCCCCGGACTGTCACCCGGCTCCTCTTCGGCATGATCAACTCGATCGTCGAATGGTACAAACCGGGCGGCTCCCTCTCCCCCAAACGGCTGGCCGACGACGTCATCACCATGGCGTTCGACGGCCTCCACTCCCAGCCCTAGCCTCCCCAACTGAGTAGCGCTAAGTGTCGTTTTGACGGTTCATAACGACACTTAGCGCTACTCAGTTGGGCTAGCTGCTCCCGTGGCGACCGCCCCGCTGATCCGCCCCCGGGCTCCCTGTCCTTCCGGATACTAAGTGTGCTTGGTATTTCTGCTGTTGCCCGGCTACGGTGGTAGGACAGCCAGCATCCGCAGGAGGTCAGTCCATGAGCATCAGCACCAGCCAGGGATTACGCCGTTCCGCGCGCTTTGGCACGGTTGCCGGAGGCGTGGTGCTGGCAGCCTCCCTGACCCTGACCGGCTGCACATCCCAGGCTCCCCCGGCGCCCACCGAAACGTCCGGTGCCAGTACGGCGGGTGCCAGCACGTCGCCGTCGGCCGGGACCTCCCCTGGTACCGGCGGTTCAGCCAGCGCCTCCCCCGGCGCCCCGGCGCCCGCGCCTGATGCTTCCGGCGGCCTCCCCGAACTGGTTGAGAACCTGGCCCCCTCGGTGGTGACCATCTTCACCGAAGGCGGCCTTGGCAGCGGCGTGGTGTACTCGGAGGACGGACTCATCCTCACCAATGAGCACGTGGTCAGGGGTAACACCAAGGTGGAAGTCGGGTTCGCGGATGGCCAGCGGGTAGAGGGCACGGTGAGGGCCACCGACGCCGTCACCGACCTTGCGCTGGTGCAGGCGGACCGCAAGGGCTTGCCCAAGCCCACCTACCAGAGCACGCTGCCCAAGGTAGGCGAAGGCGCGCTGGTACTCGGTTCCCCTCTAGGCTTCGAGAACACGGCCACAGCAGGGATCATCTCCGGCCTGCACAGGTCCATTCCGGGTTCGGCCTCCAACAGCCTGTCCCTGGTGGACCTGATCCAAACAGACGCCCCTATCAGCCCCGGTAACTCCGGCGGTGCTGTGATCAACATGCGCGGCGAAATCATTGGCATCAGCGAGGCATATATCCCGCCATCGGCCGGTGCCGTCTCCCTGGGCTTCGCCATCCCGGCAGCCACCGCCGTGCAGGTGGCGGAAGAACTGCTGGCCGACGGCACAGCCGAACACGCCTACCTCGGCCTGACTCCGGGCGAACTGACGCCGCAGATCGCCGATCAGCTGGGCATCGAGGCGAGCGGCGGCGTGGTGGTTCTGGCCGTGGACGAGGACGGCCCGGCGGGGCGGGCAGGAATCCGCCCCGGTGACGTCCTGGAGTCCATGGAGGGAGTGGAGCTGAATGCCCCGGAGAAGCTCCTGGCGGAACTGCGCAACCGCAACCCCGGCGACACCGTTAGTTTCAAGGTCAAGCGTGGAGACCAGAGCCTGGATCTCAAAGCAGACCTGATTGACCGGCCCACCCAGTAGTACAACCGAGAGGAAGGTAGAAGCATGAGCCACCCCAAGGAAGAACCGGATGCAGGATTCATCGTCCCGGACCCGTCCAAGGTCCGCGAGGACGTTCCCGGCGACGCCGCGGACGAGGCCAACGCGATCCGATTCAGTGAGGAGCAAGCGCTGATCGAGGAGCAGGCCAACGGCATCCGCCCGGATACCTACAGCGTTCCCTCCGGCGGCCCCACCATGGACGAGGCCCGCGGCAACATGGACCTGTCGGACCAGACCGGGGCAGCGCCGTCGGACGACAGCAGCGACGACGGCCTGCACAGCGGCGCCGAATCCTGACACATGCATAACGACGGCAGGCGCGTCCCGGTTAACGGGGCGCGCCTGCCGCTTTCAGTGGGTCTTTAAAGTTCGTATTCGGCCTGTACTCCGAGCGACTCGTGGACACAGAGGATGTTGCGCTCGGTGTCCATAAACCAGGCGCACTTCTCCGAGTTCGTGGTGCAGATGTGATTCTCGGTTCGAAGGTCCGGCAGGTCGTAATCCTGGAACTGCACTCCCCTGGCTTCCATGTCACGGACCGTGCGTTCGATGTCCGTGACCTCAAAGCTCAGCGCAGTGTGATCGGAATGTTTGCCATCCGAGACGGGCATCAGCTGCAGCATCGGGCCGCCGTTGGTGCCGAGGAGTTCGCTTCCGTCGTCTGTCATGCCACGGTGCGGGAGTCCGAGTTTTTCCGTGTAAAAACGGCGGGCGCGCTGTGGATCATCGACTGGCAGGACGGTTGTGACTGTGTTCAATCTAAGGCTCATCTAGCCACCTCCTACGGGGAGAATTTTACGCCCGAGGCGCCCGAAAAGCCCGGCCCTTCCCCCTGCTTGGGACGCTCTCTCACTTAACGTGCCCCAACCGCCAACCCTCTCTCACTTTCTTTAGGAGAGTGAGAGTGCGTCAGGGAAAAGCGCGCGTTAAGTGAGAGAGCGTCCCAGGGGGTGGGCTACTTTTCGACCAGGGTGAGGACGTCGTAGGTGGCTACTATTTCGTCGTTCTGGTTGGTGAGGACTGCATCCCAGGCCACCTCGCCGTATTCGTCGGTTTCGCGCGGGGTGATCTTCTTGGCAGTGAGGGTCACGCGGATGGAGTCGCCCGCTGCCACCGGCGTGATGAAGCGCAGGTTTTCCAGGCCATAGTTGGCCAGGACCGGGCCCGGCGCGGGCTCCACGAACAGTCCGGCGCCCCACGCGAGCAGGAGGTAGCCGTGGGCCACAATGCCCGGGAAGAACGGGTTGGCTTCCGCGGCTTCATGGTTGGTGTGGGCGTAGAACGTATCGCCGGTGGAGTTGGCGAAGGCGCTGATGTCCTCCAGGGTGACCTGGCGCAGGTCGGAGCGGACGGCGTCGCCAATCCGCAGCGTCTCCAGCGACTTCCGGAACGGGTGCGTCCCCTCGGTTTCCACTGTGAAGTTTCGGTCCGCACCTGTGTGCCACACGCCCGTAACGGCCGTGAGCATGTTGGGTGAGCCCTGGATGGCGGTGCGCTGCATGTGGTGCATCACCGAGCGGATGCCGCCCAGTTCCTCGCCGCCGCCGGCGCGGCCGGGGCCGCCGTGGACCAGGTGCGGCACAGGCGAGCCGTGCCCAGTTGACGAACGGGCGTCCTCGCGGTTGAGCATCAGGACGCGGCCGTGGTGGGCGGCGATTCCGGTAACGAGTTCGCGGGCCACAGCAGGATCGTTGGTGCAGACCGAGGCCACCAGGGAGCCGCTGCCGCGGGCGGCGAGGCGGACGGCGTCGGGAATGTCCTTGTAGCCGATCACCGACGAAACCGGGCCGAATGCCTCCAGCGAGTGCACTTCCTCCGCCTCGGGGTTGTTCCAGTTCAGCAGGACGGGCGCCATAAACGCGCCGCCGTCACCTACCCCGGTGGACCCGTCGGCAGCGGTGACCGACGGCGAATCGAGGGTTCCGTACGCAAGCTCACCACCGGCGTCGAGCATGGCCTGCACGGCCGCACGCACGTCCTTAAGCTGCTCCACGGAGGCGAGCGCACCCATGGTGACGCCGTCAGCGCGGGGGTCGCCGAGGACAACCCTTTCGGTGATGCGCTTGCCGATCGCCGCTGACACAGCGGGTACCAGCTCCTGGGGCACGATGGCGCGGCGGATGGCGGTGCACTTCTGCCCGGCTTTGGCCGTCATTTCGATGACCACGGACTTGACGAAGGCGTCGAATTCCGGAGTGCCCTCCACCGCATCGGGGCCGAGGATTGCGGCGTTCAGCGAGTCGGTTTCGGAGGTGAAGCGGACGCCGCCCTGAACCACATTCGGGTGGGACTTCAAGGACAGGGCGGTGGACGCGGAGCCGGTGAAGGCGACCAGGTCGCGGTAGTCCAGGACGTCCAGCAACCCCCGGACGGAGCCGGAAATCAGCTGCAGCGAACCCTTGGGCAGGATGTTGGATTCAACGATCGCCTTGACTACGGCTGCTGCCACGTACCCTGTGGGGGTGGCGGGCTTGACGATGGTGGGGACGCCGGCGATGAAGGCGGGCGCGAACTTCTCCAGCATGCCCCAGACGGGGAAGTTGAAGGCGTTGATCTGGACGGCCACGCCCGGGATGCGGGTGTAGATGTGTTCGCCGGCGAAGGATCCGTCCTTGGACAGCACCTCCATGGGCCCGTCCACCACCACCTGCGAGTTCGGCAGCTCACGCCGACCCTTGGAGCCGAAGGTGAAGAGGACGCCGATGCCGCCGTCGATGTCGATCATGGAGTCGACCTTGGTGGCGCCGGTCTGGGCCGAGAAGGTATAGAAATGGTCGCGCCGGGCGTTCAGGTACTGCGCCAGCTCCTTGAGCTTGAGGGCCCGCTGGTGGAAGGTCAGCTTGCCCAGTTCGGCCTGGCCGGTGGTGCGGCCGTACTCAACCACGGCACCCAGGTCCAGCCCTTCGGTGCTCACCTTCGCCAGGATTTCCCCGGTGCTGGCGTCCCGGACGGGGACAGCGGAACCGGCGGAGGCGTCGTCGGGCGTCCACCACCCGTCCATGATGAAGCTGGGCACTGTCTCCACGGTGTCGACCGTGGCCTGGGGAGCTGTGGCGGTGGTGGTCATCGTTGACGGGTCCTTCCAACAAGGGGGCTTACTGCGGCGGGCAATGATTACTGACCGTCCGTTCGGTAATATATTCACCATACATGACGTCCCGTGCTGCAGACTAGAAGGCCGGGACTGAAATGGCCACCCTAAAGGAGAACGAATGAGCGCCCCATCACCGAAGGATGCCGCAGAGACCCAGCCGGACGCGCACGAGCTGTGGAAGATTACCCTCGGCGAACTCGACGAGAAGATGGGCGTGAAGATCCTCGAGGAATCGGTGGAGCGGGTGGTGGCCACCATGCCTGTGGAGGGAAACAGGCAATCCTTCGGGCTGCTGCATGGAGGCGCGTCCCTTGCCGTGGGTGAGGCCGTGGGGTCCTGGGCGGCGGTGATCCACGCGAGCACCATGGGCAAGACGGCGGTGGGCGTGGACGTCTCGGCCACCCACCACCGTTCCGCGCGCGAGGGGCAGGTGACCATCACCGCCACCCCCATTCACCTGGGCGGCACCCTGACCACGCACGAGGTGGTCATCACCAACGAGGCCGGCCAGCGGCTCTGTACCCTGCGCATCACGAACCTGCTGATGAGGCGCCACAAAACCCATTGACCTATCAGATATCGTCGCCATTCGGCCGCTTTGGCGACGATATCTGATGACTCATCCGCGGGTGCGTTGCTTCCGGCGGCGGACCAGCACCATCAGCACGCCCCCCACCACAATCGCCGCCGCTGCTGCCCCTGCGGCCGGGACCAGCGCATTGGCTCCGGTGACGGCCAGAGCGCTGTTGTTTCCAACTCCGCCGGACGTATTGGCTAAGCCCGCGGGGTCACTGACAGGCGGGAGCACGACGACGGCGGGCGGGTCTTGCGCCGGAGCCAGCGGTACCGGCGGGGCCGGGTCAGCCGGGGGCGGGTCCAGGACGAAGGATGCGGTAGCCGGTGCCGAGGACAGTCCATCGAGGGCCTGGGTTACGGAAACCGTGTGGGTTCCGGGGGCCAGTCCGTCAGGAAAGGGAACTTGCCAGGTTCCGCCCGCAACCAGCTCCAGCGGAACCAGGGCCGTTGCCGGCGACCGGGACCCCGCCGGGCCGCCCGATGTGGGGCTGCCAAGGGGCTTGCCATCGATCGACACCGTCACCTCTGCCCCCTCCGCACCGCTGCCGGAAATGGTTCGCGGCAGGTTGTCCTGGCGGAAATGCTGCCGGTCATTGATGCTTGCGATGACAGGACGCGGGGGCGTTACCTGGACTGTTGCCGTGGCAGCAGGGCTGTCGGCCGTTCCCGGCGAGGACAGCACGGCGTTGGCCGTTACACTGCCGAAAGCTGCCGTGCCAGCCACGCTGGCCGTCCAGTGCCCGTCCAGGCCTACTGTTCCGGAACCCGCCACATCGCCTGACACGGTGACGGTTGTACCCGGAGCGCCCGTTCCGGAAAGCGTGGTTAACTCCGTCAGGGGCTGGCCGGCGGGAGCCGCGATGGTGGGGGCGGCCAGGGGAGCCGGCGCAACCTCTGCCGTCAGCGATGCGGCCTCGGAACGGCTGTGGCCATTAATCGTTTCAGCCTGGAAGGTCAACGAGCCAGCAGGCCATGGAACGGTGAAGCTCCAGTTACCGGCATTGTCCACCGGCACGTCGAAAGGGTCGTGGCCGGGCAGGGTAACGCGGACAGCGGTACCCGCCGCAGAGGCCGGCTCCACGGGAATCCGTCCCGAAATTGCCTGCCCCGCCTGCACGGTTTCCCCAGGCGCGGGCGAGGTCAGCACAGGCTTGTTCAGGAAGACTTCCAGCTGGTACCCGGGCAGCACCTCGAGGGCGTCCTGCAGTGTGGCTGCCAGGGCAAAGTTCTGTGCGCCTCCGCTTTCCCCGGCGGAATGGATCCCCACTGCGAAGTTTCCGCTGATCCATGGGCCGCCCGAGTCGCCGCCAGCCGACTGCACATCCAAGGACAGGAAGCCCCTGATAGCCCTGAGATCCTTTTGGTCGGCTGCATAGTTGTTCCCCTCAATGAGGTAAATCCCAACCTCGCTGATAGTGCCGCACGACCATCCGGTCCGCCAGCCGGAACGGCACACGTCCATGCCGATCACTGGGGCAGCCGCGCCGATGATTTTGACGTCCGGCCCAGGGGCAGTCCGGTCGTTCCACGTGGTAACAGCCGGCAGCGGGTCCAGGTCTGCGCGTAGGGCACCTATGACCGAGACGTCCGTTCCCACGTTCCCTGGGTCTGTGGCGTTATTGGGCTGCAGTACGGGGGTGTTGCCCGGTCCGCCGAATTGGCTGAACTCAAAGTTGCCCAGCAACCCTGCCCGCGCCCCCTGCAACAACAAGTCAGCGGTTTTGGACGCGCCGTCCTCGCCACAGTGCCCAGCGGTGAGGACGGCAGGCAGGCCAGCCGGGGCGAACGCGGAGAAACCTGTCGAACAAATCCATCCGCTGTCCGCTGCATAGCCCACCCCACCCAACACATCGGCTTCCGGCTTCAAAGGGGCTCCCGGCGCCAGTTCCACGTTTGCGTACCTGGACACGAATTCCGACGGTGAGATCTTCCCGGTGCCCGTTTCCGTCGCCACGGAAGCCGTAGCGGCCGGCGTGGCGGTGCCTGCCGATTCCGGCGTGTTCACGCCCCCGGTCCTGATGACAAATTTGGAGCCAGTGCTGGCTACCGCCTGCAGGCCCGTGATACCGACGTCGCGCACATAGGCCTGGAAAAGCTGCTCGGTGCTGGCGGCAAGTTCGGACCCGAGCGCCAAGGATGCGGATGCTGCTGATTCAGGCGCAGCTGCCGCTTCCAGTTCCAATGGAAGGTCAGGAGCGGCGGCCATGAGCCCGTGTACGGCTGCCTGCAGTTCGGCTCCGAAGCCCGTCACGATGATCCTGGAGTCTTTCACCCGGATCCCCGTGTAGCCAGGGACGGCGCGGAGCTTCACGGCGGCTGCCTCTGCCCGGACGCTCAGCTCCCCCGCCGCGTCGAACTGCTCCGGGGTGGCGCCGAGGTCACGCTGGACCGCATCCGCGAGACCGGCTGCGGAAATGCCGCCGGAAGCGGCGGGCACCGGGGTCTCCGTGGCGGGGCTTCCTGCGGAGCTTGCGGCAGGACTGGTGGCCCCACTTGCCGAGTCGTCGCCCGCCGCCCATGCGGGAACAGCCGCGCAGGCGGAGGCAGCGAGCAGGCCAGTAACCGCGCTTAGGGAGAGGGCACGGCGCAGTTTGTTCACGTTCAGGTGGTACCTGTTCACCGCGACACCGCCGCTCCGCAAAGGGACAGAACAGCGTCAAGATCGGCGGAGTTGAGTCCGTTGCGCAGCAGGAAGTTGCGGGTGTCGAGGCCCCGCACAAACTCAACAACGGCGTCGCCGCGCTTCTCCAGCAAGGGGACCAGCTCGTGTTCCTCAACGTAGCGCTCGCGGTCGTGCGGCGGTCCGTGGGTACGATAGCGCTCATTGATGCCACGGGCTGCCCGCCGGTAGCCTTCGGCGATGTCCTGGTCGGAGTCCCCCGCCAGATCCTGCACCATGGCCGCCACCATTCCGCTGCGGTCTCGGCCGGCGGCGCAGTGCAGCACCACGTCGCCACGGGAGGATGCAGCAGCGAGGGCCTTGAAGACGCCCGCCAGCTTTTCGGGGAAGATCCGGGCGTTGTCCGCATAATAGGCGGGGTCGTTGAGGTATGGGCCGGCGAGTTGCGTGAAGCGGGGATCGCCCGGTTCTTCGGTGGGTGCCGAAACCACCGTGATACCGGACCAGGCGGACTCGGGCACCGGGGGATCGGTTTCGCGGCGCCGCGCCTCCGCAGCGTTGCGGAGGTCGATCACGGTGCGGATGCCGCCGTCGTACGCCTGCCGCCAGCCCGCCGCAGTCAGCCATTCGCGCCGCCCCATGCGGTACACACCGCCCGCGACATGCCACGCGTTGACAGCACCATCCCAGCCCATGGACCCGTCCGCTCTCTTCATCCGGACAGCTAATCACAGGGGTTAGGTAGGGTGCACGTCACGTTGCGGGGAGTGTTGGGCAAATATGGGTACTCGTGGCCGGTGACGGGCGGCACGGGCAGGCGTACGGTGGCACATATCTGCCCGCCTCCCGCCGTCCAAAGGAGAACACCATGGAAAATAGAGCAGTACGACGGCGGCACTCGGCTTTCGCCGCTTTCCTCGCCACCCTCGTCATGGCACTTGGCTTCACAGCGGTCCCCGCTGACGCGGCGCCGCAAGAGCAGGTGGACTATGTGGCGCTGGGTGATTCGTATACGGCGGGAACGGGCGCGGGCGAACCCCTGCGCCCGCCAAATGTTGATTGCTGGCAGAGCCAACCCGGATACGTCGATCTTGTGGGAGCCAGCGGCAGGATAAAACTGGCAGCGAACGGGGCCTGTCACGGCGCGGTCCTCTCCAGGCTGAGCCCAACGTATGACCCCGTCATCTATACGCCAACTGTGCAGGAGCAGATTCGCTCCTTGGTCGCCCGGAGGGACCTATCCCGTAGAACCGAGCTTGTCTCGATGACCGCGGGCGCTAACGATCTTGGTTTTGCGCGCGTGTTGGGGGTGTGCGCCTTCTCGGACGAGGCCACATGCAGCGCGGCCGTGACAGCCGCAACTTCACCCAAGGCGCTAGGGTTCCTGACGGCAAGCCTGATTCAAACGTATGGAACCATCCAAGTAATCGCACCCAATGCGAGGATTGCGGTGCTTGGGTACCCCCTGCTATTTGCCCCGTCTAGTCCTTTCGCGCCCATCCCACCAGCAAATCAAGCGGCAATGAACCAGGCCACCTTGGCGGTGAATGGAACCATCGCACAGGCTGTTCGAAAAGTCGATGCTTTGCCGCTGACAGATATAAAGTTCGTCGACGTAACTAGCGAGTTTGCAGGCCATGCGGTCAACACAGCGGAGCCCTGGTTGCAACTAGATCCAAATAACTTCGCCGCAGATTACAACTTCCACCCGAACAAGGAAGGTCACCGCGCTTACGCGTCCGCGCTCCTGGAGGCGGTCAAGCCGGCACAGCTAGTGCGGTAACGAATAACGGAAAGACCCCTACCCGCGCCGGGCCAGGCGGTATTCGAGCCCGGCGCGGACCATGGGCCATTCGTGTTCGAGGATGGAGAACACCACGGTGTCGCGCAGGATCCCGTCCCGGGTCCTTGAGTGGTTGCGGAGTACGCCGTCCTGCTTCGCGCCGAGCCGCGCGATAGCCTCCCGCGACTGATGGTTAAGCCAGTGCGTCCGGAACTCCACGGCGGGGCAGCCCAGCACCTCAAACGCGTGGCGCAGGAGCAGCAGCTTCGAGTCCGGATTCGTCCCGGTCCCCTGCACGGAAGCCGCGTTCCAGGTGGAGCCGATCTCCACGCGGGGAGTCCCGGCGTCGATATTCATGTAGGTGGTCATGCCGACGATCCTGCCCGGACCGCCCGTTGCCGGATCGGTCAGCCTCGTGGTGAACGGCACCATGGAGCCCTGCTCTTGGAGGGCGAGCCGCCGGCCAATTTCCGCCGCCATCTCCTCAGGAGCCGGCACCGAGGTGTACCAAAGCCGCCACAGCTCACCGTCCACAGCGGCCTCCACCAGTCCGTCGTGATGCTCCGCGGCCAGCGGCTCGAGGGTTACATACCGTCCGGTCAGGGTAAGGGGTTCTAGGAAAGTCACTGCACCAGCCTAAGGTCCAACCTCCGCAGCCCCCTACGTGGGGAACGGACCCCGGCAAGCGAACGAGGGAGATGACGTGTCAGGACATAATCCGGATCCGGAAGAGGACAAGCTGACTGGCCTGGAGCCCGGAGGCGGCGTACCGCCGGGCGAGACGCCGCCCGGGGAAGCCTCCACCAGCACCACGCAGGGCCATGACGAGCACGGCACGAAGAAGGGCACACAGGTCGCCGTGATCGCTGCGATCGCGGTGGTGGTCCTGCTGGCGCTGCTCTACTTCGTGGGCTATATCGTCGGGTTTTTTGACTAGCACACGGCACTAGCTGGGCCAGTCAAAAAAGCCTTTTCCGGTTTTGCGCCCCAGCTCGCCCCGGGCCACCTTGTCCTTGAGGATCTGCGGCGGGGCGAAGCGCTCCCCCAACGTGGAGTGGAGGTATTCCGCGATGCCCAGCCGTACGTCCAGCCCCACGATGTCCGTTGTTTTCAACGGCCCGGTCGGGTGCTTGTAGCCCAGGACCATGGCGGCGTCGATGTCCTCCGCCGACGCCACACCCTCCTCCACCATGCGCATCGCCTCCAAAGCGATGGCCACGCCCAGCCGTGAGGATGCGAAGCCGGGAGCGTCATTGACGACGACGGCGGTCTTGCCGAGTGCCTCCACCCACCCTTTCGCCGCGGCAGCGAGTCCGGCAGACGTGCGCTTGCCGAGTACCACCTCGATGAGCGTGGACGCCGGAACCGGGTTGAAGAAATGCAGGCCCAGGAAATTTTCGGGCCGCTTCAGTTCGCCGGCCAGGCCGTCCACCGAGAGGGACGAGGTGTTTGACGCCAGGTACGCGTCCGCGGCCAGCCGCTCCTCGATGCCGCGCAGCGCCGTGACTTTCAGGTCCCAGTCCTCCGGCACCGCTTCGACCACCAGTTGCCGGTCCTTGAAGGCGTCGTAGTCCACGCCCACGGCCAGCCGGGACACGAGTTCGTCCAGGTTCGCATCAACAGCGCCGCGCTCGATGCTTTTGGCGGCAGCAGATTCAACGCGTTCCCGGGCGGCCTCTGCCGAGGGCTCGTCGCGCTCAATGACCACCACGTCGGCGCCCTTGACGAGGAAGGCGTGGGCGATGCCGGCGCCCATGCGGCCCCCGCCCAGGACGCCAACCTTCGACGGCAGGCCAGGGGAAAGCTGTGGTGTGCTCATGATTTCTTCTCCCGGGTCTCGGTATCGGCACTCTTGGCGGCCTTCTTCTCAGCGTTCCTGTCGAGGAACTTCTGCATCCGGTCAAACTTGGCCTCGGACTCAAAGAGAATGCCCTGGGCCAGTTGGTCTATAAGCGGATGCGCCTCGGCGGGTGCATGGAACACGGACTTGGTGATCCGCACGGCCAGCGGGTCCTGCCGGCCGATCCGGTCCGCCAAGTCATGGGCCGCGTCCAGCAGTCCTTCGGGCTCGTGGATTCCTGTAACGAGGTTCACTGCGAGGGCTTCGTCCGCGCCAAGGACCCGCCCCGCGAGAAGGATCTGCTTGGCAACGGGCTCCCCCACCAGTTCCTTGAGCCGCCAGCTAGCACCCGCAGCGGCGAGGATGCCCAGCCCGGTTTCGGGGTTGCCGATCCGGACGGCGGGAGTGCCGATCCGGAAGTCGGCAGCGTAGGCGAGCTCGGCCCCCCCGCCCAGGCAGTACCCGTCGAGGGCCGCAATAACAGGCATGGGCAGCTTGGCGATCCGGACGAATATGGTCGAGTTGATCCCCTGCAGCGCATCGTCCCGGCACCGCTCGCGCAGCTGGGCGATGTCCGCCCCTGAGGCAAACACTCCGTCCACCCCCGCGATGATCAGCACCTTCGGATTCTGCTCCAGGGCCGTGCACACCACGTGGAGTTCATCCACCATTTGCTGGTCGATCGCATTGCGCACCTCGGGCCGGTTGAGGAGCACCACCACACGGTCGGTGCGCTCCTCCACCAGCAGCGCCTGGAACTTCTCCGCCGCCAGGTCCACAGCGGCCGCCATCAGACCTTCTCCAGCAGCATCGCCGTACCCTGGCCCACACCAATGCACATCGTGGCCAGTCCCACCTTGGCATCCTCCCGCTCCATCCGCCCCAGCAGCGTGATGGCAATCCTGGCCCCGCTGGAACCCAGCGGATGCCCCAAAGCGATGGCACCGCCGTCGAGGTTCACGATGTCCGGGTCCAGGCCGAGCCGGCGGATGCATGCCAGGGATTGCGTGGCAAAGGCCTCGTTAAGTTCGACGGCGTCAAGGTCACCTACGCTGAGGCCGCTCCGCTTCAGGATCTTCTGCGTGGCGGGCACGGGGCCAATGCCCATGATCTCCGGCTCGCAGCCGGCCGAGGCGCCGTCGATGATCCGGGCCCGCGGCGTCAGGCCCAGCCGTTCGATGGCTGCCTCGGAGGCGACGATGATTGCTGAGGCGCCATCATTGAGCGATGAGGAGTTGCCGGCCGTGACCACGCTGCCACCGTGAGTGACCGGCTTCAGTCCGGCAAGCACGTCCAGGGTGGTGCCCTCGCGGGGGCCTTCGTCGGTGTCCACAACATGCTCGGACTTCCGGGTCTTCACCGTGACCGGGACGATCTCGTCCTTGAACCGGCCGGCAGCGATGGCGTCCAGGGCGCGTTGGTGGGAGCGGACGGCGAAGGCGTCGGCGTCGTCGCGCGAAATGTTGTCCACGCGGGCCACTTCCTCTGCGGTTTCGGGCATGGCGTAGGTCATTTTGCCGTCACGGGACAGCTCGCCCTTGTGGAACCGGGGGTTGGTGAAACGCCAGCCGATGGAGGTGTCGAAGATTTGGCCCGGCTTGGCGAAAGCTGCGGTGGGCTTCTCCTGGACCCAGGGTGCCCGGCTCATGGACTCAACGCCGCCGGCGATCACAATGTCCGCGGCGCCGGCCTTGATCATGTGGCTTGCCTGGATGATGGCGCTCAGGCCGGACGCGCAGAGCCTGTTGACCGTGATGCCCGGGATATGGAGGGGCAGCCCCGCGAGCAGGGTGGCCATCCGAGCCACATTCCGGTTTTCCTCCCCGGCCCCGTTGGCGTTGCCCAGGATCACTTCGTCGATGCTGTCCGGATCCAGGCCCGCCCGGTTCACCGCTTCCCGGATCACCAGGGCCGCCAGGTCATCGGGGCGGATGGACGACAGCGCGCCGCCGTATTTGCCCACCGGCGTTCGGACCCCGCCAACAAGGAAAGCCTGCGGACCTGCGGTTGCAGCCATGGAAACACCCTTCACGCGATAAACAGCACTGTCATCTGCGGCCGGCAGCTCCCTCAACCAAGTAGCGCGAAGTGTCGTTTTGAGGGTCCAAAACGACAGTTGGCGCTACCCAGTTGGGTTCACTTACCGACCGTTCGTTCTGTAAATAGTACACGGCAGGTGTCTGAAGTGGATACCAGCGGTCCTAGATGACCGTGACGCCCAGATGCGCCGCGAGCAGGGGCGCCAACAGGCCCAGCTGGTATTCATCGACCACCACGCCGGCCAGGCTGCCGAGCCCGCTGATGCTCCGGAATTCGGTGCCGCGGAGATCGAAGTCCTTGAGCCTTGCCCCGCTGAGGTCCAGGGAACCGATGGTGCAGTTCTTCAACGCCACCCGGGTGCCTGCCGCAGAACCGAGGTCCAACTCGTTGATGATGCAGTCGGTGATCAGCACGTCCGTCAGCTTGGCGCCCCGCAGGTTGAGGAAGTCCAGCTTGCCGCCGTCGATCCGGACCGACTGCCAGCCGCTCTCGTACAGTTCCGCGGATCCCAGGCGTGGGTTCCGCAGCTCAACGTCCCGCCAGGTGGTCCGGGCTGCCCTAAAGACGGGCGCGTACAACTCACCCAGGATGCAGTCGCGAAAGGAGGAACCGCGGAGTTGGGAGTCATTGAAGGAGACGCCCTGGAACTCGCACTCCGCAAAATCCGTCCCGCCCAACTCCAGGCCGTCGGCCTCCACACGGCTGTACCGGCCGCCGTCGTGCCTTGCGCCGCGCCGGAACCCCTGCGCGGGATCCTCAGTGAGGTCCGCCAACACAACAGGCGAAAGCCTGGGCGCAGTAACTTTTGACGCAGCTTTAGCAGCGCCGCCTCGACCGGCTGGGGCCGCCACTAGGAAAGCGATTCCGCTTTAGCCGCGATCTCCATCAGGTCCTTGGTGAGGGCCTTCCTGGTGGCGGCCATGCCCATCCTGCCGAACAGCAGCATCATGATTTTGCTGGCGGCGGTGGGCTTGATGACCTCGGCGCCGAACGTGAGGGTGAGGTCGGTGCCGCCGTCACGCGGGGACAGGCTGAACCGGGTGGTGTAGTCCGCACCGCCCTGCTCGGCTTTGACGGTGGTGCTTCGGCCCGGCTCGGCTTCGGCCACCCACATCTCCACCGTTTCAGCCTTGCCGAACATCTTCCGGGTCTCCTTCCAGCGCGTCCCCTCGCTGTATGGGCCATCGGTGAGGAGCTGGACGGAATCAACCCCGGAAAGGGTGGCCGCCGAGCCGGGGATGTCCGTAATAACGGACCAGACTTTTTCCGGCGGCGCCTGGATGTGCTGGGTGAGGCTCATGCTGTGGTCCATGCTTCGAGCCTAGCCGCGGGCCCAGACAATCAACAGGCGCCCCCCACCGCCCGGAAAACGGAAGGCCTGAAATAGTAAGCAAGCTTCGTGTTAGTGTGAAAAGGCACTGTTTGATCAACGGAAACGAAAGGAGGCCACCACCATGGGCCTCGGAGACAAGATCAGTAACGCAGCAGAAGACCTCGGCGGCAAGGCCAAGGAAGCAACGGGAAATGCCACCGACAATGACCGTCTGAAGGCTGAAGGCCAGACCGACCAGGTCAAGGCTGACGCCAAGAAGGTCGGCGAAAGCGTCAAGGACGAGTTCAAGCGCGACTAGCCTCTTCCTGCGGCAGTCCGGCTCTACCGGGCCGGCTGTAACAGAGCGAAACGGCGGCGGATCCCCAGGGATCCGCCGCCGTTCTGTTTGTCCATGTCCAGGTCCGGGGGAAGCCACCCGCCGGAACCATCACCATCCGCTGCGCGTAGGCGTGTGCCCTTGGCGGGAGTCCTCAGGCATCGTCATTTCGGCCCGCAACCCCAGGAGCCGGATGGGACGGTCCGGCTCGATTTTCGCCATAAGGTCGAGGGCCCGGGCGAGCACTTGCTCCGGAACTGAGGTCTCGGGGATCTTCCGGGCGTACGTCTTGGTGATGAACGGGGCGTAGCGGACCTTGAGTGTCAGCCCCACCACCGGGCGCCCCTCCGCGGCGACGTCCTCCAGCACGTGTGCCGCCAGCTCCCTGACTGCCTCCTCGACCTGCCCGGGTTCCGTCAGATCCCGCTGGAACGTAGTTTCCCGGCTGTGCCCGCGCGCCACCCAGGGCGTGTCATCCACCGTCCGCGAACCGTCGCCCCGCCCAAGCTGGGCGTACCAGGGTCCCATCTTCGGTCCGAACTCGGGGACCAGGTCATCGGGGTTGGACGCCGCAAGCTGGGCGACGGTCTTGATGCCGAGCGTGGCAAGGCGGCGCGAGACCTTCGTTCCCACGCCCCACAGCTCGATGGTGGGCCGGCTCCCCATAACCTCGAGCCAGTTCTCGCCGGTAAGCCGGAACACGCCTGCAGGCTTGCCGAACGTCGTCGCCACCTTGGCCCGGACCAGCGTGTCACCGATGCCCACGCTGCAGTGCAGCCGGGTCTCTTCGAGGACGGCACGCTGCATCTGCCGGGCATAGGCCTCGGGATCCTCGGCCTGCACCCCCACAAACGCTTCATCCCAGCCCAGCACCTGGACTGTGGCGCCAGGTTGCGCGCGAAGCACCGCCATAACGTTGTCCGATGCTTCCAGGTAGGCCTCATGGTCCACGGGCAGGATCACGGCGTCGGGCACTTTCCGGGCGGCGATGCGCAGCGGCATCCCCGAGCCCACCCCGTACGCCCTGGCCTCGTACGAGGCCGTGGATACTACCGCCCGTTCGGTGGGATCGCCGCGGCCGCCAACAATCAACGGTTTGCCCGCGAGCTCGGGCCGGCGCAGCACCTCGACGGCCGCGATGAACTGGTCAAGGTCCACATGCAGCACCCATGGTTCACTCACAAGCCCCAGTCTGCCCCGGCCGCGCACGCGGCACCACTGCCACGCCGCCCGCCAGGTGGAAACGCCGACGGCGGGACTCCCCTCCCAGACGCGGTTAGCCTTAGCCATGACCTACGCAGACCTGAGCGCCGAGAGCACCGCGGCCGGCGGCTCCCCCTCCCTGGGCGGCTACCTTGCCACGCCGCCCGGCCCCGGCCCGTTTCCCGGCGTCGTAATGATCCACGAAGCGTTCGGGCTGAACGACATGACCCGGCGGCATGCGGACCGGCTGGCCAGTGCGGGTTACCTCACCCTCGCGCTTGACCTGTTCAGCGAGGGCGGCGCGCGCCGCTGCTTGGTCAGCACTATGCGGAGCATGCTCAAGGGCAGCGGGCGCCCCTTCACGGACCTCGCCACAGCCCGGACATGGCTGGCCGAAGCGCCGCAGTCCAACGGAAAGACCGGCGTCATCGGCTTCTGCATGGGTGGCGGCTTCGCACTGCTCGTAGCCCGCGACGGCTTTGACGCCGCCTCGGTCAACTATGGCCGGCTGCCCGGAGACCTGGAGGACGCACTCCGCGGCGCCTGCCCCATCGTGGCCAACTACGGCGGCAGGGACACTACGCTCAAAGGTGCCGCCCACAAGCTCGAGGAAGCCCTCACCAGCCTCGGGATCGAGCACAACGTCAAGGAATTTCCCACTGCCGGCCACTCCTTCCTCAACGACGCCGACCTTGGCCCTGCCGCGCTCCGGCCCCTGATGCGGGTCATGGGAATCGGCCCGGACCCCGAGTCCGCCCCCGAAGCCTGGCAGCGGATCGAGGAGCACTTTTCCCGCTACCTGAAGGACTGAGCGCGCGGCGAACAGTCCAGCCCGGTTTTTAGCGGCAAAACCGGGCTGGACGGCGGTCGTTACGCTGCCCGCCGGTAAAAACTGGGCTGGAGTGGGCTGGAGAAACGGCAACGGCGGGCCACCCCCGGGAAGGTGACCCGCCGCCGTCGCGGTTTCTACAGGCTCAACGGCCTGCACGAAGAGTTAGCTGTACAGCTCGCTCTTGGGCTGGTTGTTCTTGACCTTCTGCCAGCCCAGCCACAGGACAACCGCGAAGAACGGGATGGTGGCCAGGGTCCAGAGGCCCAGGTAGAACACCTCGCCGCTCTTGCTGGTCATGGTGTCGAAGCCGATCAGCACGGTGATGGCGAGCAGGCCCACCAGGCCGGCCCAGCTGGTCCACGGCGAACCGGGCATCGGCAGGCTGGACGTAACACCCTTGCGGTGGCGCAGCACAATCTGGCTCGCGAAGATGGAGCCCCAGCAGAAGATTACGCCGATGGAGGCCGAGTTGAGGGCCAGGTCGAACGCGTAGGAGCCGCCCAGCCAGATGTTCAGCAGGATGCCCACCAGGTAGAAGGCTGCGATGGCGAGGATGGCCGCGTACGGGACGTGGCGCCTGGACATCTTGGTGAGCCACTGCGGGGCGTGGCCGTTGTTGGCCATGGTGCGGAACACGCGGCCAATCGAGTACAGGCCGGAGTTGCAGGACGAGAGGGCAGCGGTGATCACGATCATGTTCATCACGTCGCCCACCCAGCCCAGGCCCATCTGGCCGAACACCGTGACGAACGGCGAGGTGCCGGCCACGTACTGGTCCGAGGGCAGCAGCATGGCGAGAAGGGTCACGGAACCGACGTAGAACACCACAATGCGGAGTACGACGGCGCGGATCGCCTTGGGCACTTCGCGTTCCGGGTTCTGCATCTCGCCGGCGGTGATGCCCACCAGTTCGATGCCGTTGTAGGCGAAGATCACGGCGTTGAGGACCAGGACCATCACCAGCGCGCCCTTGGGGAACATGCCGCCTTCAGCGGCGAAGAGGTTCGCCACCGAGGCATGGCCGTCGCCCACCTGGGCGTTGGTGACCACCATATAGGTGCCCACGGCCAGGAAGATCAGGATGGCGCCCACCTTGAGGCAGGAGGCCCAGAATTCGAACTCGCCGAACGCCTTGACGCTGAGCAGGTTCACTGCCACCAGGAGCGCCAGCGCGGCGATGGCGGAGGCTTCCACCGGGACATTGGGGAAGAAGAACTGGAAGTAGAGGCCAATCGCGATCAGTTCGGCGATGCCGGTCATGCCCCAGTTGATGAAGTACATCCAGCCGGAGAGGTAGGCGCCTTTTTTGCCGAACATTTCGCCGGCGTAGCTGACGAACGAGCCGGAGGTCTGGCGGTACATGATGAGCTCGCCCAGCGCCCGCATCAGCAGGTACGCGATGACGCCGGCGATGGCGTAGGAGAAAATCAGGGCCGGACCGGTGGAGGCCAGGCGCCCGCCGGCACCCATGAACAGGCCGACGCCGATGGCGCCGCCCATGGCGATCATGGTCACATGGCGCCTGCCCAGCGTTTTGCTGTAGCCCTCGGCGCTGAGGGTGGGGTCGACGGCGGTGGATGGTGCCGTGGGGTTCTGGAGGTCTGTGGGGGTACTTTGAGGCACAACGGTTCCTTGTGGGTTGGGGGTTGGCCGCATCCGGGACACGAATGATTCCGCTCACAAAATTCGGGGAAATGCCTGTTGGGCAACCGAATGTGATCAGAATCTCTCGTGGCGCCGAAGCTTCGAGCGGCTCGTCTATCTTACAAGACGCAAAGGGGTGCTACGTGACCCGCGCTACACCGGCATCTGCAGGACCAGATTCTGCTGCCCGTCCAGGAAGACTTCGTAAGGGCGAAGGTTGCCCGCGCCGGTGGTGGAACAGCCTGTGGCCAGGTCGAACGCGTGCTGGTGCAGCGGACACACCACCACATTGAGGTCAATGGTGCCGTCGGCCAGCGGGCCTCCCCTGTGCGGGCAAACAGCAGGGAGCGCCCGGAGCGAGCCGTCCCGGAGCCGGAACACAGCCACCTGCCCGCCGTCCACCGCAAAGGCCCTGCCCTCGCCCGGCGGAATCTGCTCCACCGGGCCCAGCACATACGCCTTTCCGCCTGTTGTCGTCTCGGCGCTCATCGGACGGGTACCTGCGGGAGGACAGTCAGCGGCAGCGAGGTACGGTACTGTCCCGGCGTCATTGCGTCCCCGCGCTCCGTCCAGGGGTCCTCGTAGCTGTCCACCGATTCCTGCATCGCCGCGTCCAGCTGCGCCGCGATGCCCTCCGAATCGTTCACAATGACATCCCGCAGATGCTCGATCCCTACCCGCGGAACAAACGCGTAGGTCCGTTCCAGCCAGTTGGCGCGTTCCCGGTAGTACTGCATGAATCTGCCCGCGAGAATCTTGACCTCTTCGGGATCATCAACGGTGGCAAGGAGATCGCCCTTGCGGATATGGGCGCCGGCAGCACCGCCCACATAGATCTCCCACCGGCCGCCTTCCACAGCCACCACGCCAACGTCCTTCACCAGCGACTCGGCACAGTTCCGGGGGCATCCGGACACCGCCAGTTTCAGCTTGGCCGGCGCCTCGATCCCCTGGAAACGTGATTCGATCTCGATGCCCAGCTTGGTGGAGTCCCCGGTTCCGTAGCGGCAGAAGTCCTTGCCCACACAGGTCTTCACGGTGCGGAAGCTCTTTCCGTAGGCGTAGCCCGAAGGCATGTCCAGGTCCGCCCATACCTGGGGCAGGTCCTCCTTGCGGATCCCCAGCAGGTCGATCCGCTGCCCGCCGGTGAGCTTGATCAGCGGGACGTTGTGCTTTTCGGCAACATCGGCGATGCGGCGCAGCTGCTGGACGCTCGTCACGCCACCCTTCATCTGCGGCACCACCGAGAAGGTGCCGTCACGCTGGATGTTGGCGTGCACGCGGTCGTTGATGAACCGGGCGTCGCGTTCGTCAATGTATTGGTCTGCAAGCATCATCTTCAGCAGCGAGGCAAGCCCCATCTTTGATTTTGCATCCTCGCCGCCGGGCGCGAGCGCCTGGAACACGGCGGAGACCGAACGCAGCCCGCGCTTCCGGATTTCCGCCATCAGTTCCGCCTTGTTCAGCGGGATGGCGGGGACGTAGTAGCTGGCCGCCGGGTCCTCGGCCACGTCTCCGTCGGCCGCCCATTCCACCACCTGCCGCACCAGCAGCTTGCACGAGCCGCACCCCTTGCCTGCGCGGGTGGCCTCCATGGCTCCCGCAACGGTGGTGCACCCGCCCTGCACCGCGTTTACCAGCGCCTTTTTGCTGACGCCGTTGCAGTTGCAGACCTGCGCGTCGTCGCTGAGATCGGCCACTCCGGTGTCCCCGTCGGGGGTGCCGAGATCGAACATCAGCCCGATCCGTTCCTCGGGCAGGGGCAGTCCGCGGTCGTACGCCTGGGTCAGGTAGGCCACCTTCCGGCTGTCACCGAGGAGCGTGGCGCCCACCATCTTGTTGTCCCGCACCACGATGGATTTGAAGACGCCCCGGCTGGGTTCGGAGAAGACAATGTGCTCGTCGGTGTCGAGTTCCGGCCCGTGCAGTCCCATGGAGGCAACCTCGACGCCGGCCACCTTCAGTTTGGTGGCCGTGCGTGAACCCAGGTAAAGGGCGGAGGTGTCAGTCCCTGTGACCTGGTTGGCCAGCACCACGGCCTGCTCCCACAGGGGCGCCACCAGCCCGTACACCTCTCCCCGGTGCTGGACGCACTCCCCCACCGCGTAGATATCGTCCTCGTCCTGCACCCGCAGCCTGTCATCCACCACAATCGCACGTTCCACGGGCAGGCCGCTCAGGACTGCCAGGTCCACGTTAGGGCGGATTCCTGCAGCCACCACCACCATGTCGCACGGGATCACGGTGCCGTCGCGGAGGCTGACCCCGGTGGCCCTGTCGCTGCCCAGCACAGCGGTAGTGCGGCTGCCGGTAAGTACCCCGATGCCCAGGGCCTCCACGCTGCGCCGGAGCACCGCACCGCCGTCGGGCCCCATCTGGGCGCTCATGAGGTGACCGGCCGAATGGATCACTTCAACCTCGATGCCGTGACTCCGCAACCCGTAGGCTGCCTCAAGTCCCAGCAGTCCTCCACCGATGACCACTGCCCGGCGGTGGTGCTCATGCTGGGCATAGGCCACCATTTTGCGGGTGTCATCGATGGTGCGGAACCCGAACACGCCCTGCTTGACCTGCCCGCCCGGAGTGTAGAGCCCGTCCATCGGCGGCATGTGGGAGCGGCTCCCGGTGGCGATGATCAGGGTGTCGTAGGGCGTCACCCTGCCGTCGCTGGCGAAGACGTGCTTCGTGAAACGGTCGATCCTGTCCACCCTCACTCCGGCGTACAGCGTGATGCCGTTGTCCTGGTACCAGGACAGCGAGTTGAGGAAGATGTCGGCGTCGCTTTCCTCGCCGGAGAGGACGTGGCTGAGCATGATCCGGTTGTAGTTTCCGTAGGGCTCATCGCCGAACATGGTGATGGTGAACTGTGCGGCTCCCCCGCGGGCCAGGATTTCCTCCACGGCCCGGGCTCCGGCCATACCGTTGCCGATCACCACCAGCCGGCGGCGCCTGCCTTGCCCGGATGGCTGGGTACGCGGAGTCTCCAGCAGGCTGGTCATCAGTACTCCACCATGCCCAGGTCAATCACCACGGACCCGGTAACGCCCTCCGGGGCAGCAATGTAAAGCTCGACGGCGGACCCGCCCTCGATGTCCTCCACCACCCGCAGCGGAACATGGACGTCGCTCTTGGCTCCGATGGGAAAGTACCGCATGGGCACGCCGTTGCGCAGCAGGACAACCGTGATCAGCTCCGAGCTTGAGTTACCTCCACGGAAGTACAGCGTCTGGTTGATCACCCCGTCCGGGACGTAGTGCGAGAGCTCGCTGTGGATGGGCACCGGCTTTTCCATCCCCGCGCCCTGGAAGGGGAAGATGCCTTGGAGGAAAAGGTTCTTGGTCAGCATGGGCATTCCCTTTCGGCCGGCAACAACTGTTACCGCCCATCCTGCGCCGCCCATGTTTCAGCCTGCCGGTTCCCCGGTAACGATCCTTTAACGCAAAACTCACGGTTTTCCGGGGCCTGTGAGGTTCAGGCCGGCGCGAGCACACCCCGGTCCATCGAATAGCGGATCCAGCGCCCCGTGGCGCTCCCGCCGTTGCCTTCCCCGGCGGACTGCTGGCACGCGGCGAACCATTTCCGGAGGGCGCGGTCGTGGCTGACCATCACCACGGTTCCGCTGAACCCGGCGAGCGCAGCCTCCAGCTGTTCCACCAGGACGGGCGCCAGGTGGTTGGTGGGTTCGTCCACGATCAGGGTGCCGTAGCCACCGAGCAGCAGCCGGGCAAGGGCCAGCCTGCGCTGCTGGCCGGCGGAGAGGCTGCCGACAGGAACATGGAACTCGCTGGTGCGGAACAACCCCAGCCCCAGCAGGGCTTCGGCATGTTCGTCGATGTTGCCGCCCAGGCCCGCCGCGAACGCCGGAAGCAGCCGGAGCGACGGACGCGGCGGCAGTTCCAGTTCCTGCTGCAGGTAGCCCACCCGTTCGGGCCGGGTGACACTTCCGACGGCGGGCGCCAACGTTCCGGCGAGCACGGACAGCAGCGTGGACTTGCCCGCACCGTTCGGCCCGACGATCAGGATCTTTTCGCCCACGCCGGCCTGGAAATCCGTAGGTTGCAGGCGTCCCGGCACGCTCACGGCGAGGGCAGCCAATGGGGCCTCCAATGGCACCTGCTGCGCAGGCGCCCCGGCGGTGCTGGTGCCGTCTGGCGAGGCTTCATATCCCATCCCTGCTGGCGGCGCGAGCCGCAGCGGCACGGGCGGCTGCTCCACCGGGCTGGCTTCGAGCCGCCGCAACCGCTCCCGTGCATTGCGGACCTGGCTGCTCGCGGCCCGTTCCCAGGTGCCCGTTTTGAAGCCGAACGCCATTTTGTCGGCGTCGCGTTTGCGGCCGTACCCCATGTTCCCCGGCCGCGTTTCCGCCTGGAGCTTCTCGGCTGCCATGGCGTCCAGCCAGCCGTGGTACTGCTGGACCCAGCGCTGGCGTTCGGCGGCCTTCTCCCGGAGGTAGCCGTCATAACCGTTGCCGTAGCGGGTCACAGTGCGGCGCTCAGCATCGACTTCGATGATCGTGGCGGCCACCTTGCGGAGCAGCATCCTGTCGTGCGAAACCACCACCACGATGCCGCGGTGCGCTGCCAGCCGCTCCTCGAGCCATGCCACGCCGCGGGCATCGAGGTGGTTGGTGGGTTCGTCCAGGAGCAGGATGTCCGCGGGGTCGGCCAGGACGCAGGCCAGGGCCACGCGTTCCTGCTCGCCGCCGGACAGTGATCCGAGTGTCCGGCTCCGGTCCAGGCCGCCCAGGCCCAGCCGGTCCAGCGCAGCTTCCACCCGGGATTCCGCGGCGTAGCCTTCCCGGAGCTGGTATTCGGTCTGCAGCCTGCCGTAGGTTTCCAGGTCGTCGTCTGCGGCGTCGGCCAGCCCGGCCTCGAGCCGGTCCAGTTCCGCTTCCAACGAGCGGAGGGAGGCGAGGGAAGCGTCAATGGCACCACCCACAGTGAACGACTCCGGCAGCCCATGGGTCTGGGCGAGGTATCCAACCCGGCCGCTGGTGGTGGCGGTGCCTTCCTGCGGCTGCTCATACCCGGCCAGGATGCGCAGGAGGGTGGATTTGCCGGCGCCGTTTTCGCCCACCACCGCCACGTGCTCGCGCGCGGTGATGGCCAGGTCGATGCGGTCCAGCAACAGGCGGTCGCCGTAGCCGTGGGAAACGCCGGTAAGGTTCAGGTGTTCAGTCAAGGGAAGTCCTCGCAAAGTTCCGAAGTGCGGCCGCGGGAGCGAGCCCGGAAGATGGGGCGCCCGGCCAACGGCCTTGGATTTTTGGGGAACAGTCCGGCCTGGCCGGGCTGTTGTCAGGACTTCATCGCTCCAGCCTGCCTGTCTGCGCTTACCGAGTCAAGCGGCTATCCCACCTCCAGTAGCCCGCAGTTGACGTCCCCGGCCGCGTTGTGACTGCGTTACCTGCGAGCCAGTTGGGTGGGGATAGGCTGAAACCATGGCCACCGTTCACCGCCGACCACCCGCACCACAGCCGCAGCTGTACCGGTTTTCACGCCTCGACTTCACCGCGGTGGGCCTTTATGTCGCAATTGCGGGGTTCTTCGCGGTGGCCGGTGAACTGGTGGCGCCCGTCCTCCGGCAGCTCGCGCCCACGCCCGCCGCCGCTTCCTACGCCATGAACCTGCTGTTTTATGCCTCAGTGGGAATTCTCGCGCTCCTGGCGGCACGCAAAGTAGTTGGCCGTGACCTGCGGGTTCTTGCAACCCGGCCGTGGTTCACCCTGTTGATGGTGCCTGCGGCTGTGATCGCCATGATGATCCTCTCGGCCATCGCGGTGGCGGCCAGCGGCAGCGTGGTGACGTCAGAGAACCAGGCCGGACTCCAGGCGTTAATGCAGCAGGTCCCGGCGTGGCTGATGGTCCCGCTGCTGGTGGTGGTCGGCCCGTTCGTGGAGGAATACATCTTCCGCCACCTGCTGATCGGGAAGCTGAGCCAGCGGATCAACATCTGGGTGTGTTGTGTCCTGTCCGTGTTCCTGTTTGCGGCACCCCACATCGTGGGTAAAGAAGCACTGACGCTGACCGTCCTGCTGCCCTACCTGGCCATGGGCGCCACGCTGGTGTTCGTGTACGTCTGGACGGGGAAGAACCTGATGTTCTCCTACTTCGTCCACGCCGCCAAGAACCTGCTGGCGGTGGTGTTCATCTACGCCATCCCGCCCGAGGTCTACGAACAGCTCCAGCAGGTCCAGGCCTGAAACCAACGCGGGGTCAGACCCGGCCCATAAAAGCCACATCTTTGGGCGCGGTCTGACCCCGCGTTGCTCCCTAACCCCACAAGCCCGGCCAGGGCACCCTGCGGCGTGGGCCCCCATTGGTGTCCAAGTCTGTCGAAAAGGCCCGGGTCCACGTAGCTTGGGGGCATGGGACTGAATATCCAGATTGTTGTCGACTGCCGCGATCCCCACCAGTTGGCCCAATGGTGGGCCGAATCCCTTGAGTGGGCGGTGGAGCCCCAGGACGAGGGCTTTATCCGGTCCATGATTGAGCAGGGCTACGCCACCGAGGACCAGACAACAACCCACAACGGCAAGCTCGTGTGGGCCACCGGCTGCGCCATCCGGCCGCCCGAGGAACTGGAGGAGAAAGCGCCGCAGCGGCGGATTCTCTTCCAGACGGCGCCGGAGGGCAAGACCGTCAAAAACCGCGTGCACTGGGACCTCAACCTCGCCGGCCGGGACAAGGATGAGGTGCGCCGGGAGCTCGAGTCCCGCGGCGCAACGTTCCTCTGGACGGCCAATGAGGGCCCGCATTTCTGGCACACCATGGCGGACCCCGAGGGCAACGAGTTCTGCATCAGCTGACCCCGATTACTAGACTTGGACGGTGAGCAACCAAATCCCCGCCTCGGTGTCCGACGTCTTCGATCCAACCCGCTGGCGTGTGGTGTCCGGCTTTGACGACTTCCAGGACATGACCTACCACCGCCAGGTGGAAAGGGATTCCGACGGCGGCTGGGTGCGTGACCTGCCCACGGTCCGGATCGCTTTCAACCGGCCCGAGGTCCGCAACGCCTTCCGCCCCGGCACCGTTGATGAGCTGTACCGGGCCATGGACCATGCGAGGATGTCCCCGGACGTCGCCACCGTCCTGCTCACCGGCAACGGGCCCTCCCCCAAGGACGGCGGCCACTCCTTCTGCTCGGGCGGCGACCAGCGGATCCGGGGCCGGGACGGCTACAGGTATGCAGACGGCGAGACCCAGGAGAGCATCGACCCGGCCCGCGCCGGCCGGCTGCACATCCTGGAAGTCCAGCGGCTCATGCGGACCATGCCCAAGGTGGTCATCGCCGTCGTCAACGGCTGGGCAGCCGGCGGCGGACACTCCCTGCACGTGGTGGCAGACCTCACCATCGCTTCCCGCGAGCACGGGAAGTTCAAGCAGACGGACGCCACCGTGGGCAGCTTCGACGCCGGTTACGGCTCAGCCCTGCTGGCGCGCCAGATCGGCCAGAAGGCCGCCCGCGAAATCTTTTTCCTTGCGCGCGAATATTCCGCAGAAGACATGGTTCGGATGGGCGCCGTGAACGAGGCCGTGGACCACGAACGCCTCGAAGAGGTTGCGCTGGAGTACGCGGCCGACATCGCCCGGCAGTCACCGCAGGCCATCCGGATGCTCAAGTTCGCCTTCAACCTTGCTGATGACGGCCTGGCCGGCCAGCAGGTGTTCGCCGGCGAAGCCACCCGGCTGGCCTACATGACGGACGAGGCGGTGGAGGGCAAGGAGGCGTTCCTGCAAAAACGCGATCCCGACTGGTCCGGCTTCCCGCACTACTTCTAAGGCAGGACCGGCAATGAGCACCGAACCCACAGGCCCCCAAGCGAACACCGCACCAAGCGGCGCCCTCAACATCGATCCCGCACTGAAGGCCCTGGCTGCCGCCCTCCACGGCGAGGGCCCCGCCGTCGAACTATCCGTCGACCAACAAGGCAACCTGGTGGTAGGCCATGTGGAAACGCCCGGCTGCGACGACGCCGTGGCCGTGGTCCGCACCTCCGGGTCCACCGGCACACCGAAGGCCACCGTCCTCACCGTTGAATCCCTGGCCGCGTCCTCCATGGCCACGGCACTGGCGCTCAAGGGTGAGGGCCAGTGGCTCCTGGCGCTTCCCGTCCAGTACGTTGCGGGCATCCAGGTCCTGGTCCGCTCGCTGTTCGCCGGCACCCGCCCGTGGGTGATGGACATGTCCGGCGGGTTTACGCCTGAAGCCTTCACTGCTGCCGCCCTGGAGTTGACCGATAAGATCCGGTTCACTTCGCTGGTCCCCACCCAGCTGCAGCGGCTGCTGGAGGATCCGTCGCCGGAAACGCTGGCTGTGCTCCGGCGCTTCAATGCCGTCCTGCTGGGCGGGGCCCCTGCTTCCGCTTCGCTGCTGGCCGCTGCCAGGGATGCGGGCGTCCGGGTGGTCACCACCTACGGCTCCGCCGAGTCCTCCGGCGGCTGCATCTACAACGGCTATCCGTTGGAAGGTGTCTCGGTCCGGGTGGACGGGGACGGCCGGATCCTGCTGGGCGGCGATACCATCGCCGCCGGCTACCTGGAGGCCCCGGACCAGGAGTCCGGCACCTTCTTCGAGGAGGACGGCGTGCGCTGGTACCGCACCAGCGACCTCGGCACCATCGACGAGGACGGCCGCCTCACCGTCCTGGGCCGGGCCGACGACGTCATTATCACCGGCGGCATCAAAGTGTCTGCCGCGCACGTGCAGGAAGAGCTGGAAAAGTCCGACGGCGTGGCCGCGGCTTTTGTGGCCGGCGTCCCGTCCGCTGAGTGGGGCCAGGCGGTGGCCGCTTATGTGGCACTGGCTGGTTCCGGTACGGGTGCCTGGCCGGCCGAAGCTGGCGGCTCCACGCCAAGCCGGGACCACGCCGTCGTCCTCGAAGAGGAGTGGCACCGGACGCTGGGCATCCTTGCGCCCAAAACCGTGCTCACTGCCTCTTCGTTGTTGATGCTGCCGAACGGCAAGCCCGATCGGCTGGCCATGGCCGCCAAACTGAACGCCCTGCACCAGGGAAAGTAAAGTAGACCTGCACCACCGGGCAGGGCCCCACCCTGCCGCCTTCCCCAAACCAACGCGAGGTACTGACCGTGGCCACAGCCGCACAATGGATCCAAGGCGCCCGACTCCGGACGCTGCCCGCTGCGATTGCGCCGGTGCTGATCGGCTCCGCCGCCGCCTACGAGATGGATTCATTCCTTCTGTTCAACGCCATCCTCGCCGCCCTCGTGGCGCTCCTGCTGCAGGTTGGCGTGAACTTTGCGAACGACTACTCGGACGGGATCCGCGGCACCGACGATGACCGGGTGGGCCCGCTCCGCCTTGTTGGTTCAGGCGCCGCGAAACCCGAGCACGTCAAATATGCCGCCTTCGGTACGTTTGCCGCCGCCATGGTCTTTGGGCTGATCCTGGTGGTAATCACCCAGAGCTGGTGGCTGATCCTGGTGGGGCTGGGCTGCGTCATGGCAGCCTGGGGCTACACCGGCGGCAAAAACCCCTACGGCTACATGGGCCTGGGCGACGTGTTCGTGTTTGTGTTCTTCGGACTGGTGGCCACACTGGGCACCACCTACACCCAGGCCGGACAGATTAACCTGCCGGCCATCATCGGTGCGATCGGCACCGGGCTGATCGCCACGGCGCTGCTGATGGCCAACAACGTGCGCGACATTCCCACCGATATGCAGGCGGGCAAGAAGACCCTGGCCGTGCGGCTGGGTGACAAACATGCCCGGGAGAGCTACGTCCTGATGCTCGCCGTGGCGATCATGCTGGTGGTGATCCTGGCGCCCGGGCGGCCCTGGATGCTGATCGTCCTGCTGCTGATTCCGGCCTGCCTGATGCCGGCATGGCTGATGATCAACGGCCGCAAGCGCAAGAGCCTGATCCCGGTCCTGAAGCAGACCGGGCTGATCAACCTCGGCTACAGCGTGCTGTTCGCGCTGGGCCTGGTGCTCAGCCACGGGTTCTAGGCCGCGGCGTTACTTCGTGCCGCCGGGGCTGGCTAACGGGTGGGCTGGCTAACGGGGGGCTGGCTAACGGGTGGGCTGGCTGCCGGCGGCCCTAGGCCTTTTTGCGGTCCTTGGCGTCGTTGCTGATGGCGATCTCCGGGTTGGCATCGAGGAGGGCGTCCTCGGCGTTGGCGTCCTGCACTTCGTTCGCTGAGCGGAGCGGCTTGGCGTTGCCCGAGAAACGCTGGTGGAGGGCCGCTGCTGCAGCATCACGCTGCTTCTGGAAAAACAGGTAGCTGACGGCGAAGGCGATGAGTGCCGCGCAGATGACGGACATCAGCACGCCGAGCTGCAGGAGCATAAACACCACGAACAGGGGCGCGAAAAGAGCCAGGCGGATCAGGGAATATTTCAAAAAGGCCACTATTCAAGTTTAGCCGCCTCCCGCCGAAGGCCGCCGCGCCTCCTGACGATAGACTTAATGGCATGCTCCTCCGTGTGGGTTTGGCCGTGGCAGTCCTCGTCATCTTTGTGTATGGCCTCGTGGACGTGATCCGCACTGAGGGACGCCTGACCCGGGGGATCTCCAAACCGGCCTGGATTGTGGTCATGATCGTCCTGCCCGTTATCGGCGCCATTCTCTGGCTCCTGATCGGCCGGCCACGCGGCACGTCCCCCCAGCAGAGCCAGCGCCATCCCACCGCTCCGGACGATGATCCGGACTTCCTCCGTAACCTTGAAGCGCGCCGGCGCAACCAGGCGGAAGCGGAGCGCCTGAAGAGGCTCAAGGATGAACTGGATGCCAAGGCGAAGAACCAAGGCAACGGCACTGCCGGCGGCAAGGACAAGCACGAAACCGACGAACACGACGCCGACGGGCTGAAGTAGGGGCCGATGGCTCAGGATCCTGTGGGGGAAGACAGGCCCCGGACCATGCCCCAAGGGGCGGCAGGTCCGCCTACGCCCCCAGGTTCCCTTGCCCCTCCACCCAGGCCCGGATTGTCCTGGTCCGCTCCGGCCCCCATTCCGGTCATCCCGGTGGCACCGCGGAACGTTCGGACCGCCCGCACACTGTGGCTGTTCAGCTTCGCTGCCGGGCTTGCCGTGCTCGTCGGATCCTTTATGACCCGCGAATCCCATCTGCAACGGCTGAAACCGGTGGTGGCGGGGATGGCGCCCGGCGGGGACCCGGAAGCTGTCACCACAGCAACCGGCATCGTCTTCTGGGGCAGCATGGGGGCTGTCCTCCTGGTGATCCTGCTTGAGGCCGCCATGCTGGGCGTGGTGATGGGCCGGCAGGGCTGGGGCAGGTGGGCCCTGCTCCTCCTACTGGCCGGACACGTCTTTGTCCTGCTCGTGGCGGCTGCGTTCCTGGTGCCCGACGGCGATGCGGGCAGCTACGTGGTGCTGCTCTGGGGCCTTGACCTCCTGCTGGCGGTTGTTGGGCTGATGTTTTTCCTGATGCCCTCCGCCAATGCCTGGCTGAAATCCGCCCGGTAATATCCGCCCGCTTAGAAAGAGCCGCTAGGCGGACTGTGCCACCATCCCGGAGCATTCGGCCAGGATGCCTTCGCAGCTGCGGATGACCACCCTGCACAGTTCAAGGGCCGAGCGGTCGGTCAACGGGTTTTCGGCCAGGGCCCGCCACTGGTCCAGGCACCGGCGGGCCGCTGAAGCCAGCTGGTCCGGGCCGGCATCGGAATCCAGTCCCAGCCTGGCGTGGGAGGCTGCACCCCAGCCCCCGATAAGGCCCTCCGCTTGGGCGGCCAGCTCAGGGGGCAGCGGGGTGCCCGTGGTTCGCAGGGTTGCCAGCAGCCGGAGTTCACGGAACTCGTGGGCATTGACCTGCAGCCGTTCCAGCGCGGCTGCCAGCCGGCCTGTGCCCTCACGCGGTGAGGTGCGCATCAGGGCTTCCACCCCTACCAGGGCCGTTCTTGCCTTAAGGGCCTCGGCGCGGGCCTGGAACTGGCGCCCTAACAGCTCCAGCAGCGGATGCAGCCCGCTGCGCCGGGCCAGTTCATGCGCCAGCGGCGTGGGATCAGTAAACCCGTTGCGGATGAGGACTGCCGCAAGCCGGATGCCGAACAGGCCGTACCTCTCGAGCAGCGAGGCGCGGGCCGCCGTCGTCAGCCCTTCGGGGCCTGCCACACGCAGGAACCGGTCCGCGGACAACAGGAGCTTTTCACGGTGCGCCCGTTCCATTCCGGCCAGGAGCCGCAGGGCCTCAAAGTCGGGCTGGCGCATGGTGCGGGCGCCTTGCGCCAGGAGCCCGGCCACCGGGACCACCCCCAACACCAGTTTCTGCAGGTTGTGGTCCCGGCGGTACCGCTCGGCGATGTCCGCCGCGGAGAGGAGGGAATCGATCCTCCCGGCACCCACCTCATCCGCCCTGGAGAGCACGGCAAGGGCGTTGACAGTACCGGACCTCCCCGCCTCGGCGTCCTTGAAGGACTCGAGGAACCTCAGGTCGGATGCATGCATGTGCCGCATCAGGTAGATGATCGCGTCCGCCTCCGATGGCGTGTCCTCCGGGGTAAGGAAGCTGGTGGACCGTGCGGCCACATCGGTGGAAAGGGAGGCTATCCCCGGTGTGTCGATCAGGGTCATGTCCTGCAGTACCGGTGAGGGCCACTCCACTTCCAGCCTGTCCACGTCGTCCGCCGTGGCGTCACCGAGGACAAACACCAGGCGGCCGTCAACGCGCTTCACGGGAAGGCTGCGCGGTTCGCCGGTCGCAGGGTAAAGGGTGATCCGGGGGGTCCGGCCGTAGCGGTACCAGGTCACAATGCGGGTGCACTCCGCGGTGTCAGTGGGCGCTATCTCTTCGCCGAGGATGGCGTTCAGGAGGGTGGACTTCCCTGCCTTCACCATGCCGGCAACCGCAACGCGCAGGGGTTCTTCCAGCCTCCGGGCATAACCCTGCAGCACTGCCACGGCAGCGACGTCGTCCCGGTAGGCGCTCAACGCCTCCCGGACAAGGTCCGCGGCACCGGCGATGGTGGAGGCTGTCATCCGGCCCCTGCCACAGCTGGTGCCGCCCCCGCTGCGCCGGCTGCGGCAGGAGCTCCGGGATTCACGGTGACGGGGTTGCCAGTCCGCACAGTGTCCGCAGCTGCTTCGGCGGCCACAGCCTCCGCGGCGCGCGCCAGGGCGTCGACCTTCTTCAGCTCCGCTTTGATTTCGCGGATGCGCACTTCCTTTTCCAGGGCATAGGTGGTGGCGGCTTTTTGCGCTGCGGCCACTGAATCTCCCAGGGAGCGGTGGTGCTCGTCCGCGATGTCCGTGAAGTGGTCCCGGATGGAACGCTGTACCAGCCGCAGCCGGTCCTTGAGCTGTTTGCCCACCTGGAAGGTGACGTCGTCCAGTTGGCGGCGGACCAGGGCTTTCGCCTCGGCCTGGCGCCGCTTCAGCCTGGCTTCCTTGTCCTCCCGATATGCCTTGCGCCCCAGCAGCAGCCCGGCGCCCACGGACAAGGGGTTGATGAGGGCCATGCCGAAGATGCCCGTCAGCAGGCCGAACATCAGCACACCGCCGTAGGATCCGCGCATTCCGATCAGCACCTTTTGCAGTGGATTGACCCTGCCACTGTCCAGCATCGGCATATCGTCCACCGGGTCCAGTGCGTCGCCGCTGTCCGAGACGTGCAGTACTGGCAGGGTCACCTCGTCGGCAGCGAAATGCTCCGCAACCTGGGCGGCCAGCCAGTGGGCGCGTTCGCTGGTCCATACGAACGTGTCCGAAATGGCAGCTGCGGCGCACTCCTCGAGCCACTGGGAGAACTGGGCCCAGGCAGGTCCGGGATCACCGAGGTCGATGGCCGCCTCGGCTTCACGCTGGATCCGGCGCAGCCGGTCCCGGAGGTCATATTCCATGTCTGCGATCAGGTCGCTGATGCCGTCGCTGAGGGTAATCTGCCACCGGGCGGACCGCTTTCGCAGCTCGTCGGCTTCGGCCTTGGCCACTTCGAGGCCGGCAATCATCTCCGGTGTTTTTCCCGGGTTTTCGAAGGCTGCAAGCTCTGCCTGCAGGGACAGCCGGAGGTGCTCGGTGACGGACAGCAGGTCCTGGCTCACGGAACGGCGCTGGAGCCGTTGTGCCTTGCCCACGATTTCCGTACGCAGGTGTGCGATCAGGCCGGGGAAGCCGGACTCCACGTTCAATTCGGCATCCTGCAGGCGGGAGGCTTCAAGGCGGAGGTCGGAGGAGACGCTGAACAGGGGAATGTCCGCCGCCACGCCGGCAAGGTGGCCGCGGTCGATCTCCTCCACCCGCCGCCAGTCGGGGTAAAGGTCCGTCTTGGACAGGACGCCCACAACATTGGGCGTGATCCGCATGGCCTGGCGCAGGAAGCGCAGTTCCGGTTCTGTGTACTCCTGGGAGGCATCGGACACCAGCAGCATGGCATCAGCCGTGGGAAGCGCAGTGAGGGTGGTCAGGGTATGCGAGGAGTTCAGCCCGCCCACACCCGGGGAGTCAATGACGGTGAGCCCTCCCGTGAGGATTTTGCGGGGCAAATACACCTCCCCCGCCACGAGTTTTTTGCCGTTTCCCGGGTTGCCCCGCTCGGAAACATACGACGGCAGGTCCGCAATGGGAACAGGGTGCCGTTCGATATTGGCTTCGTCGGTGGCATCGGATCCCGCCCTGGGAACCAGGATCGCCGCGGAGGCGGTGTCGCCGTACTGCACCACGGTGGGGACCGACGTGGCGATGTCATCAGCGACCGGGCACGCCGGCGCGTTCACCAGCGCGTTGATGAGTTTGCTTTTGCCTTGCTTGAATTCGCCCACAACGATGACGCGAATGCTGGGGTCCTCCAGCCTCCGCAAGGTCTGGTCGAGGCGTTTGCGCAGGTCGAGGCGGTCTCGGGTCCCGGTTAGTTCGAGGCCTTGCTTAACCAGCCCGGCGAGTTGCACGGTCGTCGCAGGTGGTGACGGTTTCGCCGGTCCGGCTTCTGCCATAGTGTGTCCTTTGCCTCAGGTCAGTCCTCGATGATCGCGTCATCCGCGGCCATCGCTGTAGTGACGTCAAGGTCATTGTCGGCCACGATGACCGATTCGTCGATGGTGGTGAAGTCGGCATCAACGTCGCCAACCTCAACCGCGGTATTGGTGTAGTCCACTGTGTTGTCGGCGATAACAACGTTGTCCTCGACATTGGTGATCTCGTTATCGGCGAGAACAACGTTGTCCGTGATGGTGGTGTCCGTCGAGCTGTCGCTGTTGCCGACGTCCTCCAGGTCTACATCAACGCTGTGATCCGAGTAGTCGGTGGTGTTGCCCACGTTGTCGAAATCAACGTCCGTGTTTCCAATGTCATTGAGGGAGTTGTCGTTACCGGAATCCCGGACATCGATGTTCGTCGAGCTGTCCTCGCGGATGTCGGTGTTCCCTACGTTGTCCAGATCGGCATCAATGTCTACGTCAGTGTTGAAAGAGTCGTCGATGTCGGTGTCCGTGTTGCCCACGCTGGCATCCCGGCCGGCGTGGATGGAGTTGTCCGTCGAGTGATCCTCGGAGTTGTCCGTGGTGTGGGAATCCTCGATGTTGTTGGAGTCGTCAACACTGGCGTCGTCGCCGGCCGCAATGGCCCGGTCACCGGAGGCGATCACGGAATCGTTGTCGAACCACTGCTCCACGTCGCCGTCGGCCCAGACATTCTGGTTCACGGACTGGTCGGTGAAGGTGTCCCGGTCGTCCACAACGGAGGTGTAGGAGTAGTTGTTCACTACATGGTGGAGCTGCTGGATGGCGTGTGCATGGTCCTCGTGCTCTTGGTGCCCGGCACTATTCCCGCTGGCTGGCGGCGGGGTGTAGCTGGTTCCGCCGCCGCCGTTGTGGCTCGTGGTGGCACTGTTGCCGCCCACGTTGTAATCCCGGTCAAAACGGGCAGCATTGACCGTAACGGGTGCGTAGTCCAGGACAACCGGCATCGCTGCGTCAACATCCGCCGAGCAGACACCGCCCAGACCGTGGGCTTCAAGGGCGCGTTCCGGATCGTCCAGGAAGTCCTGGGCTGCCTGGCGGTCGCCGAAGAGGTGCATCAGGAACTGGACGAGATCGTTTGCGAGTGTCATGTGGTTGTCCTCATCTTCTCGAAAATTGCCGGAGCGCCCGTAGTCCCAACCGGGCTTGCATCCAACGTACGGGTCCCTCCGCGACCGGGCATCGGGCCCTTCCCCCCTACCCGATGTCCTCCCTCTGGGAAACTTGAGCGCCTCCGGTTAGGGGTTTAGGGGCCCAGCGGATTCATTCCTTTTGGCGGTCTTCGGAATCCAGTGCCAGGCGCAGCCTTGTCATCAGGTCTGATCGGTTTTCGGCGCCCAGGCGGCGGCGCATGCGGGCAATGTGGTGTTCGGCAGTGCGCGGGGAGATGTAGATGGCCTCCCCGATTTCCCGGTACGTCTTGCCCTCAAGCACCAGCCTGGCCACTTCCTTTTCGCGGTCGCTCAGGCCCGAGCCGTCCGGGTTCGTCCCGTTGGTACCCACGGCCGGTGCATCGCGGGACTCCGGTACCCTGGACTTCCCGTTCCCTGCCTCGCTTGGCTGCGGGTGAAGGTCCCGGGCACAGGACAGCAGCCGCACCATGTCCTTGCGTTCCTCGGCACGCGCGGCGGCATGTCCGGCCAACCGTGCGCCTTCCCATGGCATACCCACCCTGCCCAGGGCCCGCGCCGCCGCTTCAACGTCGGCAGGACGGATCTTTCGGGCCAGCACTGTAACCCAGGCCTTGCCAGCTGCGGCAAAGACCGCGGCGAGGTGGCTGTGGGCCGCGGCCCGGGCCAGGGCGGTTGCATGGGGAGCCAGCTCTGCCGGGCTGTCACTGAGCAGTGCTGCCTGGACGGCTGCCCAGTGGAAGGGCACCGCCCACAGGGGCGGATCCCCCAAGTGCCCCAGCAGCTGGTTTGCCTCGTCCAGGTAGTGTGCCACCCGGTGGGTTTCGCGGAGCCGGGCGGCAGCTATCATCAGCTCACCCCACGGCAGGAGGCTGTAAAGGTCCACAGAGATGTGCAGCATGGCTTCATGCGCCCGCTCCCAGGCCATGACAAGTTGCGCGATTTCACCGTTGCGCCGGGCGATCCCGACTTCCAGTGCCGCACACATGAACTCATCGCGGGGGACGAGCGGCCAGTGGTTGGCTTTCGAGGCCTCATTGATGGCGAGCCGTGCGTCCTCAAGCCTGTCCTGCTGCATGGCCGACCACGCCTGAAGCAGGAAGAGCCTGGGCTTGGCTGCGTTTCCGCCCTGGCCCGCCGCCACTGCTGACATGCAGACTGTCTCTGCCAGATGGGGTTCTCCGGTATGCAGGGCGAGCAGTGCGGCCAACGCCGCCGGAGTGTCCGGGAGGGGAAGCGCCGCACCTGTCCCGTTGAGCATGTCCGAGGCATGGATCAGCACGGGGAGTGCCCTGTGCGGCTCGACAGCCAGCGACTCCATGATTCCCTTGCCCGTTTCTGCAAGGGCCACTGCCAGCAAGGTGGGAGCGGCCGGTGGCGCTTCTGCCCGGAAGAGTGACTTGGCGCCACGCACGTTGCCACTGCCGATCATGGTGACGGCGGCAAGCGGTGCAGACGTGCCTGCTCTCGAGGCGCCCAACCAGCTGTACGCGTCCCCGCCCCGGGCCAGCATGCCGCGCTGGGCCCACACTGCGGCTGCCACGTCCACACCACGGCGGACGTCCGGCGGATCAGCACATACCAGGAGCGTATCGATAATCCGGGTAGCGGTGTCCAGGTCCCCGTTGCCCACGGCTGCCTGGGCACGCCGTGCGGCGGTGCCGAGCTCGTCGGCTCCTGCCAGCAGTGCCTCGTCATAGAGTTGGGCGGCCAGACCAGGATCCTGTTCCAGCGCCTTGTCGCCTGCGTGTTCCAGCTCGGCCGCAACCCGGGGATCGGCGAGCCCGCCGCGAGCCAGTTCGCGGGCCAGGTCTCCCAGCGGCTGGCCGTGCTCAGCATAGGCGGACACCAGCTCACGCTGGAGCGCGTGCACCCGGGTTGTGGGGGCAACTGTCAGCAGGGCATGCTGGGCAGGTCCTACTACTGTTCCGTCCGGCGTCAGCAGACCCGCGGATTCTGCCCGCTCCACCAGGGCGTCAAGGCCCTCCACATCGCCGCCGTCGATCTTCCGCTGCAGGTCAGCAGGCAGCGGGCCGGGCAAGGCAAAACCAACAGACAGTGCCAGGAGGAGTTCGCGGACCGCCGCATTCGCGCCCTTGAGCTGCCCGGCCATCTGCTCGGCGACATGCGGCAATTGGCTGTGGTTCAGCTCCACCGGCAGGAAACCATGATCTGCCAAGTGCACCTCGTTGCCGGCCATGCTATACCCCCGTATCTGGAGAGGTGACGGATTCAGGAACTTCAGACGGGGTCGCCGAAGCTGTGGGCGTTCCTGTCTGGGGTTGCGTAGGCTCTGGAGTTACTACGGGTGAAGAGGGAATCACGGTCGGCTCGGGCGGCGCCGCCGGAGACGCAGTCCCAGTCGGCTCGGGCTCCGCCGTCGGAGGAGGGTCAGTCGCAGTCGGCTCGGGCTCCGGCGTTGAAGGAGGCTCAGTCTCAGTGGGCCCAGGCTCCCCCGTCGAAGGAGGCTCAGTCACAGGCGGGACCGGCTCACCCGTTACGGGATCCGTCACCACCGGCTCGCCCGTCAGGGGATCTGTCGGCACTGGCTCGCCGGTGACGGGATCAATGGCTACGGGTGGTGCGGCATTGGCGTCCGGGGCCACGGCACCAGGGCCGGCTGCGGCGGGACCAGCGGGCCCGCCCGTCGCAACGTCAAGCCCGGCTACGGCGGCCGGGCCGTTTTCCGCTGCCACCCTCCACAAAGGCCGGCTGGTGGGCGACGCTTCAACATCAAGGCCCGGGCCGGTGTAAGGCACGGCCTCTGTGGTCATGTCCGCTCCAACACCGGCTGCGGGGAGTACGGCTGCCGCAGCAACTGGCCCGCCCCCTGTCCCGCCGGCACTGTCGGCAGTCGGATCGGGTTCGGGGGCAGCGCCAGCTTTCGGCACAAACATGGCGGTGAGGTCGGTGAATCCCGCAGGGCTCTGGGCCGTGGTCGCCGTAAGGACCGAGACCAGCGCAGCGGCGGCAGCGATGGCCGTCAGCCGCACAGTCGGCTTCGGCGCGTGGGCGCCGCCGTGCGCATGGGCAGGTGCCACCGCGCCCGCAACTGCACCACCCGCCGTCGTACCCTTGCGCGACCAGCTGGCATGGCGGCTGGCCGCGTGCGCGCTGGTGCCGGAAGTGAGTCCGACGGCGGTGCGCGCGGCTCCGGCAGGCACCGCCGTCACGGCTGCCCGGGACTCTGCCTCCGCGTGTGCCAGCACAGCTGACAGCGCCGCGCCCAGGCAGATGGAGGACTTCGGATCGGCATCGACGGCGATGGGCCGGTCCAGCTGTTCGGAAATCAGCTGCGCCACGAGCGGGATCCGCGATGAACCGCCAATCAACAGCACGGCGGAGAGATCGGCCGGTTCCAGCTCCAGCTGGTCCAGCGTCTGCTCCAGCGCCTCGACGGTATCCCGGACAGGTTCCTCTATCAGCGCTTCAAATTCCGAACGCACCAGGCGGATCTGCTGCTGGAAGCCGGGAAGGAGCACTGAAATGGTGGCCTCGCTGTCCGAGGAGAGCGCTTCCTTGGCTTCCACGCACTCGCGCCGCAGCCTGCCCAAAGCTCCGCGCACTCCGTCATCTGCGGGGTTGAGAGTGGAGAGGACGCCGCCGGTGTGCTCTGCGACGTAGCGGAAGACCTCGGCATCGAAGTCGGCACCGCCCAGGTTTTCGATGCCCTCCGGGCGCCCCAACAGCTGGAACCTGCTGCTGCCTGCTTTGCGCAGGACAGCGGTATCAAAGGTTCCGCCGCCAAGATCGTAGACGGCGATGGTGCTGCCCACTTCCACGCGGACCTGGGAGGCGTAATACAGCGCCGCCGCAACCGGTTCGGTGACGAGCGTGATGTTGTCCAGTCCCTTTGCGGCCATGGCGGCCAGGATCATGGAGGTCCGGTGGGTGCCCCACGCGGCAGGATGGGTAACGACGACCTCAGACGGCGGCGCGCCCTCGCGCTCTACGGCCCGGTCCACCACCCAGCGTGCCATGGTGGCAAAAACATCCTCCGGTGGCAGGGACAGGCCGCCCACGGCAATGGGGACTACATCGCCCACCCGGCGCTTAAATTCCCGCACCACCTGACCGGGGAAATCGAGGCTGCGGCGTTCTGCGGCCTCCCCCACCAGGAGGGAACCTTCCTCGGGGTAGTACACCACTGATGGCACGGCGGTTCCGCGAAGTCCCAGCGGCAGGCACTCCGCGGCAGGGGAAATACCCTGGCCAAAGCGGGAAACGGCGGCAGCAGTGAAACTGGTCCCCACATCAATGGCGAGAACATAGTTCATGGGTACCTCAGGGCAAACTCGCGTTTCGCCGGCAAGCTTCATCACTGGCGAACGTCACCAAGGTAGCATCACGGCAGGACGGGGAACACCCCTATTGCTACACCGATTGGTTATTTGCCTGCAGATCCCCCGAAGTTGGGAAGAATTCCCTGCTTAGAGCCCGGAGTATGAGTGCAGTCCATTGAAGAACTGGTTCACGATGGTGAAGTTGAAAATCACGCACAGGTAGCCAACGATCGAGAGCCAGGCGGCACGTGTTCCGGTCCAGCCGCGGGTTGCGCGGGCGTGGAGGTAGCCGGCGTAAACCACCCAGATCACAAAGGTCCAGACTTCCTTGGTGTCCCAGCCCCAGAACCTGCCCCAGGCCTTTTCCGCCCAGATGGCACCGAACATCAGGGTGAACGTCCAGCCGATGAAGGCGATGGCGTTGATCCGGTAGGACAGGTTTTCCAGGCTCAGCGCGGACGGTACCAGGCGCATGAAGCCGAGCTTGTCCGCGCCGCCGGCGGCAACGGTTTTTTGCCGGTGGGACTGGACCAGTTGCAAGGCGGACATAGCGAACGTCAGGGTGAACAGCGCGGAGGAAAGCACTGCGATGGACACATGGATGATCAGCCAGTAGCTCTGCAGGGCGGGAACCAGGTGGCCCACCGGGGTCCAGTACGCCACGGAGGCGGCCACCAGCATGATGATGCCCAGGCCCACCACGAACGTGCCCAGGAAGCGCAGGTCGCGGCGGATCAGCACCAGCAGGAATACCGCGATGGCCACGAAGGCGCCGGTGGTGAGGAATTCGTACATATTGCCCCACGGCACGCGTCCGGCGCCGAGGGCGCGGGTCAGCACGCCGGCTCCGTGGATCACTGCGCCCAGGACGGTCAGGGCCACGGCCACCCGCGCGGGCGCGCGGCGTTCGGCGGCGTACCGCATGTCGCCGTCGGCAGTGATGACTCCCCCGCCTCCTGTTGCGGCTGGCCGTGCAGTGGACGACGACGGCCGCTCAGCCCTGCCCGCCGGCCCGGCCAGGTGGGACTCGCTGCGGGCCGCCGCGCCTGCGGCAACGGGCACCTTGGCGGATTCTTCGGCCTGTGCAGCTTTGAGGTCGATGGCGCGCAGGGCCTTGCTGCTCTTGGCAAGGTCCCATGCGAAGGCGATGAACGCTACCGTGTACGTGCCGGCTGCCAGCAGCATAAAGAGCTCGCTGTACTGGCCCATGGTTTCGTTGATTCCGAACGGCATTACTGGTCCTTTTCGGGCCCGGAGGGGCCGGCTGGGGTGCGTGGAAGTGAAGTGGTGGCAGCGCCTGCGCCATTATCGGGGCTGCTGCTGGGAGTTTGCTGTGATGATGCGGGCTCAGCGTCTGAGGCCAGCTGCCATTCCGCGGAGAGCAGCTTGCGTACGGCGTCCGCTTCGCCCGCGAGCCGGTGGTCTTCGCCGCGGGCCAGGAGCCCGTATTCCACCATGGTGCGGCCGTCTTCGTGGGTGCCGGTGCGGACCCAGACGCGGCGGCGGTTGACGTACAGGGACAGGATCAGGCCGGCCACCGCCAGGAGCGCGAAGATCAGCGCGTAGAGCTGGCCGGGGTTGTGATGGATGTCCACGCCGATGTAGCGCTTCACGCCGTCAAAACTGATGGTGCCCTTGCCGTCCGGAAGCGTGTAGCTGGTGCCGGGAGCCAGTTTGATGCCGCCGGCAGCGAGGTTCCGGGCGTTCAGCGGGGTGAGGTTCCTGACGTCGATTTCGAAGACGTTCTGCGGGGCGCCGTCGTCCAGGCCAAGGTCACCGTAGTAGGAGTTCAGCGTCAGCTGGGGGTTGAACAATCCGGGGTCTCCGCTGAAGGAGACCCCTTCGTTGGAGACAAAGGCCGTGGGCAGGAAGAAGCCCTGGAATCCCAACTGGTCAGGCTTCGCGTCCGGCACTTTGATCACCACGGAGGAGTAGTAGTTGTCCCCCTGCAGCTTGCCCACTACCGGGCCCTGCATGGCAACGTTTCCCTCGCCGTCCCTGACGGTCACCATGGGGGCGTAGCCGTTGCCCGTGAGGTAGATGCTGGTGCCGCCGAGGGTAATGGGATCATTGACTTTCAGGATTTCCTTCTGCGCCGGGGCATCGGGGTTTTCCTTGGTGGTCACGGCTGCGGAGAAGTCGATGGGCTGGCCGATCTTGCCCCGTGACTCACGGTCAAACGTGATGTCGAACTTGTCCAGCTGCAGGGAGTAGGGCTGGAGCTGGCTGGACTGGAAATTGGTGCCGGGCGTGAACTGGTCGTAACCCACGAGGGTGTTCACGAACGTATCGCCCTCCACCAGGATGCGCTGCCCGCTGTAGCCGAACAGTCCGCCGATGGCCACGGACACCAGCACCCCGATCAGCGAGGTGTGGAACACCAGGTTTCCGACTTCTTTCGCGAAGCCGCGCTCGGCGCCCAGGGAGGGGCGTTCGCCGCCGGCGTCCCGGACCTCCACGCGGTAGCCGCGCTTCTTCAGCACCCCGGCGGCACTGGTGATGGCCTCCGACGCCGGGATCCCGGCGTCGGCCGGAATGACAAGGGTGCCGTACTCAGGAAGGCGCGACAACCGCTTGGGGGTGCGCGGCGGCTGGGAGCGCATGGCCTTGTAGTGGGCGATGGCGCGCGGCACCACGCAGCCGATCAGGGAGATGAACAGGAGCAGGTAGATGGCCGAAAACCAGGCCGAGGAGTAGACGTCGTACAGCTGAAGGGTGTCCAGCAGCTTGCCGTAGTCCGGGTGGTTCTTGATGTATTCGGTCACCACGGACGGGTTGGCCGGCCGCTGCGGGAAGAGCGAGCCGGGCACCGCCGCGACGGCGAGGAGCAGCAGCAGGAACAGTGCGGTGCGCATACTGGTCAGCTGGGTCCAGGCCCAGCGGAGCATCCCCACCGGCCCCAACGCCGGCAGCGCGGCGTCGGCCTTGGCCTCGGCGACCTTGTCGCCACGCTCTTTGCCGCCGGCCCGGGTGGAGGACTTCTTTTTTACGTTCACACGCTCGCTCATCAGATCGGCAACTTCACATCAGTTTGGAACCAATACTGCAGCCCGGTCACCCAGGTACCCCAGACGCCACTGGCCATCAGGAGTCCCAGGAGCACCAGGATGCCGCCCCCGGTCCGCTGGATAGCCAGCCGGTGCTTGCGGAAGAAGGCCATCACTCCCATTCCCCGGCGCAGCGCCAGGGCGATCAGCAGGAACGGGAGGCCCAGCCCCAGGCTGTAGACGAAGGCCAGGAAGGCGCCCTTCGCCGCGGATGAACCGCCGGACAGGCTTAATAGCTGGACGGCTGAGTAGGTGGGTCCGATGCAGGGAGCCCAGCCCAGCCCGAACGTCAGGCCCAGCAGCGGCGCGCCCCACAGCCCGGCCGGTGGCTTGGCGTGGATTTTGGCGTCCCGCTGCAGCCAACTGAAGCCGCCCATAAACACCACGCCCATGACGATCACCAGGATGCCCAGGAGTTGGGTGATCCAGGCGTTCTGCGAGCCGGTAATAAGGGTGCCCAGCTGACCGAACGCGCCGCCCAGGAGGACGAAGATCACGGAGAACCCCAGCACGAACAGGCCGATGCCCGCCAGCATCCGGCCGCGCTTCTGCTTTTGCAGGTCCACCCCGGACAGCCCCGTGACGTAGCCCAGGTAGCCGGGCACCAGCGGCAGAACGCAGGGAGACAGGAAGGAGACCAGTCCGGCCAGCAGCGCCACCGGGATGGCAAGCAGGAGCGAGCCGCTGAGGATGGCTTCGGCGAAGGGGCTGTTCATGGTTACCCGGCCACGGCGGCAGCGATGAGGGTCTTCAGTGTGCCCTTTTGGATTTCACCCAGGACACGCGAAGCCACGCGCCCCTGTTTGTCCAGGACCAGCGTGGTGGGGACTGCTCCCGGGGGAACCAGGCCGGAGACGGCCAGCAGGACGCCGCCGTCCTTGTCGTCGAAGCTGGGGTAGGTCAGGTTGAAGGACTTTTCGAACGCTTCAGCGGTGGGCTTTTCGTCCCGCAGGTTGACGCCGAAGAACTGCACGCCCTGGGGCTTGAACTCCTGGTGAAGCTCTTCGAGGATGGGTGCTTCCACCCGGCACGGGGCACAGGCAGCGAACCAGAAGTTCAGGACCGTTACCTTGCCCTGGAAGTCTGCCGGCGCCACGGTGGTCCCGTCGAACAATGTCCCGTTGACCTGCACGGGGGATTTGCGGTCCGCCGCGGCGAACTCCGTGACGGAACCATCGCCGGCCACGTAGTTCTTGTTGTCCCCGGCCCGGGCCTGCTCGGCGAGGGCGTCCTGCTGGGCACAGGCCGAGAGGCCCAGGGTGAGGGCGGTCAGGGCGAGGCCGCCGGCGGCAAGGACGCTGCGGCGGGAGGCCAACGGCGCGGCCCTATTGATGCTGTCAGTCACTACTAGGCTCCAGGGGTGCTGGCTGCACCGGGAAGAAGGGATGCCGCTGGTTCGCTGTACGTGACGCGCACAAGGGCGCCGTCGTCGTCGAACACCAGCGACGTGATGGAGGTCAGGGTGCACTCGCGCTTGCGCGGGTCATGCCACAGGGGCTTGCCTTCGGCGCTGAGCCGGGTGGCCCAGATGGGGAGCTGGTGGCTGACCATGATGGCCTCGGGCCCGTCGGTTCCGAAGTCTCCGTTGGCCAGTTCGATGGCGCGCAGGCGCGCCTCCTGCACGGCGGCCATGACCCGCGCTGCCTGCTGCTTATACGGCTCGCCCCACGAAGGTCGCAGGGGGTTAACCAGCCGCGGCCAGTGCTTGGGCCGGCGCAGTTCAGCCTTGGTGACCTTCATGCCCTCGAAGTAATTCTCTGCTTCGATGATCCGCTCGTCTGTGTGGATCTGCAGCTGCAGCGCTTCCGACGTCGGCCGGGCAGTTTCCTGCGCGCGGTCCAGCGGCGAGGCGGCCAGGTAAGTGATGCGGGCACCGGCGGCAGCACGCTGCCGGAAATGCTCCGCGAGCATGCGCGCCATCTCCTGCCCCAGCTCGGAGAGGTGGAATTCGGGCAGCCTGCCATACAGGACGCCGTCGGGATTGTGTACCTCGCCATGGCGGAGCAGATGGACAGTGGCTTGGGGCATGTTTACCAGTTTCTCAAAGATGGCGTGCGATCCGAAATCTTCTACCCGTTCTTTCTACAAAGAGTAGAACTGAAGTTTATGAAGAAATGTTCCGCGAGCGGGAACAAAAGATGCAAATGCATGTTTATAGTAGATGCAGCAGTTAGTTGAGACTTCAACTTATGAAGCTTCAACGGCACGACCCTCAACAGGCAACCACACACAAGGAGCATCATCATGGCACTTCCCGCAGACGTCACCACCGGCACCTGGACTCTCGACAACTCCCACAGCGAGATCGGCTTCACCGTCCGCCACGCAGGCATCAGCAAGGTCCGCGGCCAGTTCAAGGAAGCCGCCGCCACCCTGGACCTTCCCGGTGACGTTGCCGACGCCAAGATCAGCGCCACCATCAACACCGCCAGCTTCGATTCCGGAGATGCCAACCGCGACGGCCACGTCAAGGGCGAAGACTTCTTCGACGTGGAGAAGTTCCCTGAAATCTCCTTCGTCTCCAACGGTCTGGTAGCCAAGGGCAACAGCTACGAACTGACCGGCGACCTCACCATCAAGGGTGTCACCCGCCCCGTCACCCTCGAGACCGAGTTCAACGGCGTGGCCGTTGACCCCTTCGGCAACACCCGCGCCGGCGTATCGGCCGAGACCATCATCAGCCGCAAGGACTTCGGCCTGACTTGGAACGCTGTCCTCGAGACCGGCGGCGTCCTGGTCAGCGACAAGGTTGCCATCAACCTCGAACTCGCCTTCATCGCTCCCGCGGCCTAATTCTTCAACGGTCAGGTTTCTTCACCTGAAGAACCCGGACTGAACGAAAAACCCCGGCACCGGCTTCGGCCAGTGCCGGGGTTTCCGTTTTTAAGTCGTGCCGCCCTTTGTCCCGCCCTGCGCCGTGAAGCCGGAACTCGTTGCGCAGGGACAGTCCCTGCGCAACGAACCGCGAAGTCACTGCGCTCACCGGCCCGCCGCAGGGCTAATAGAACCCAGGGCGCGGCTACAGTGAGGGCCATGAGCAACTTTGAGGATGCCAGGCCCCGCACCGGTTTCTCCGCGATGTTCTCGGTGGCCGGCCTTCCCACCGAGCTCAAGGTTTCCTTCTGGATCTGGTTCGTGGGCGGCATCCTCGGCCTGCTCGGCGGACTGCTCGGCGTGCTGGCCTCGCTGACCCTCTTTGCCGCAGCACCCGGCGCGGCCCTCGGGGTCCTGTTGCTGATGCTGTTGGCAGCCGCCGTGGGCACCTCGCAGATCGTCTTCGCGTTGCGGATGAAGGCAGGCAGGCAGTGGGCCCGGCTGGCCCTCACCATCCTGACGGCCGTCACCCTGGTCCTTGCCTTGGCCAACCTGGCCATGCGCGTGGGACAGGGCGGCAACTGGGCAGGCTTCCTCATCAGCCTTGCTGCAGCGGTCCTGCTGTGGCTGCCCCGGTCACAGGCGTGGTTCGCCGCTGCAGGCAGCAGGAGCGGCAACAGCTGAGCGGCGGGACGGGCCATCGCATTTGCAGCACGTGAACCCGCGGATCGGCGGGCGGAATACCTCCTTCGAATGACCCCCAAGCGGCTGGTCCGGGGGTACGGTGGACTTAAGCCATGCTGGGGGTAGGGCGCAGGACCGAATCCCGGCAGCCCACCAGGATCCCGACATGCAAAAGGACAGCTCATGAGTAATCCTCCCGTCCCGCCTCCCGTGCCCAACGAACCCGAGCAGGGCAACCAGCAGCCGCGCTACGGTGAAAACGCACCGCAATACGGCCAGCAGTCCGGCCAGAACCCGCCCCAGTTCGGGCAAAACGCACCGCAGTACGGGCAGTCCGGCGCACCGCAGTATGGGCAAAACGCACCCCAATACGGGCAGAACGCGCCGCAGTATGGCCAGAACCCGCCGCAGGCGCCGGGCTACGGACAGCAGCCGTATGGCCAGCAGCCCTACGGCCAGTCCCCGTACGCCCAGTACCCCTCCGAGCAGCCGCAGGCCACGGGGAGCACCGGCATTCCCAAAGGCGTGGATCTCGCGTTCAAATTGATCCTGGGTGCTGGCATCCTTTCGGCAGTCAGTTCTCTGGTTCTGGCCTTCGGCGGTGGCGACTACTTTCTGCAAGCCATGCAGCAGGAGGCGCAACGACAAGGGCAGCCTCTACCCGCCGAGGCGAGCGACATGCTGCAGGGCAGTCTGGTGATTGGGGGCATCCTGGGTGCGCTGATCACGCTAGGCCTATACTCCCTTGTCGCTTTTCCCGTCAGGAAGGGCAAAAATTGGGCCCGTATCCTCGGAACAGTTTTTGCGGCCGTTTCGGTGCTAGGTCTTTTTGGGTCCTTTGCTTTTGGAACGACCTACGGACTTCTTCAGGTCGTCGCAATCCTTCTGGGCATCGCCGGAATAGTCCTTCTGTACCTACCCGCGAATTCACCGTACTTCAACCGGCAGCAGCCCTTCGCCAACCCTTACGGCGGCGGCCTGGGCAACCCCTACGGCCGGTAAGCAAGCGCATTTCCACACCTGCGGGCGTGGGTCCCGGAACTGCCGGAGAAATCAGGCAGTCTGCCCCGGGGCCTGCGCCCGTTGTGCGTGGTAGGCCAGGATCTGCAGTTCGGTGGCCATGTCCACCTTGCGGAGATTGACCCCTTCCGGCACCTGGAGCATCACCGGGGCAAAGCTCAGGATGCTGTGCACCCCCGCAGCCACCACCCGGTCGCAGACGTCCTGCGCCACTGCGGCCGGCAGTGCCAGCACCACCATGTTGGCCCCTGTCCGGTGCAGGACGGTCTCCATGTCCGCCACGTCGCTGACCCGCAGCCAGCCCACTTCGTTACCCACCACCATCTGGTCGGCGTCAAAAATAGCCACCACGTCGAAGCCCCGGGATTCGAAGCCGCCGTACCGGGCCAGGGCCTTGCCGAGGTTGCCTGCGCCAACGATAGCGACCTTCCAGTCATGGGTCAGCCCCAGGGCCGCCGCGATGTGCCGGCTCAGGTACTGCACTTCGTAACCCACGCCCCGCGTGCCGTAGGAGCCCACGTGGGACAGGTCCTTGCGCAATGTCGCGGAGCTGACGCCGGAGGCTTCGGCGAGAGATTCAGAGGAGACCCGCTCCACCCCCTCGGCCAGCAGGGTATTCAGGGCACGCAAATAGAGCGTCAGCCGGGCCACCGCAGCGGGCGGAATCTGTTTAGCCGGCGTGCCCGTGGTGTCCGGGAGATCCGGGACAGCCTGGGGGGTTGAATCCAGCGAAGCCACCAGCCCCTCCCTCGCATCGCGTTGTGACTCCACTCTAGAGCCCTCCCGCCGGAGCCAACAAAGCAGGGAGAAACAAAGCAGGAAGCCACGATGCACGCGCCATCACCGGTACTGCTCCCCTACTGCGCAATGGCCCGCTGGAGTACGCGTTCCAGCCGGATCTCGTCGATCTTCCAGAAATCGCGCTGCACACCGTCCACCAGCACCACCGGGATCTCCTCGGCGTACCGCTCCCGCAGGTCCGGCTGGTTGTCCACCAACTCTTCGGTCCACTCAAGGCCCAATGAGGCCGTAACCCGCCCCACGGCGTCGCGCGCTTCCTCGCAAAGGTGGCAGTCAGCTTTGGTGATCAGGACGACGCGGGGTGTAGCCATGGCTTAACCGTATCCCCGTTCATGGTGCCAGGGGACGCCGACGCCGTCCTGCCGGCCGATTGACTAGACTCGACTCCATGCCCGAGGAGAAGTACGTCGCCGTAGTCACCAAGCCGGTTGCTGCGCCGCAGCCCGGCGAGGCGGCATTCTTCGATGTGGACAACACCCTTATGCGCGGTGCCAGCCTGTTTCACGTGGCCCGGAAGATGCACCAGCGCGGGGCCTTCACCCTTACCCAGGCAGCCGGCTTCGCCTGGAAGCAGTTCAAGTTTGTGGCCCGCGGCGAAAACATGGACGACGTCCACGCGGTCCGCGATTCCGCCCTCACCCTGGCCGCGGGCATTACCGTGGAAGACATCAAGGCGCTGGGCGAGGAAGTCTACGACGAGATGATCGTCTCCAGGATCTGGCCCGGCGCCAAGGCACTCGCCGAGCAGCACCTGCGGGTGGGGCGGCGCGTGTGGCTTGTAACGGCCACCCCAATCGAGGTGGCCACCGTGATCTCCACCCGGCTGGGACTCACCGGAGCGCTGGGCACCGTGGGTGAGGTGTCGGAAGGCATGTACACCGGACGGCTGGTGGGAGACATCCTTCACGGCTCCGCCAAGGCCGTGGCAGTCCAGGAGCTCGCCGATGCCGAGGAGCTGGACCTGAAGCGGTGCTGGGCCTACAGCGACTCCTACAACGACATCCCTTTGCTGACCCTGGTGGGCCACCCGGTGGCCATCAATCCGGACGCCCGCCTGCGCCGCCACGCCCGCGACCACAACTGGCCCGTTTACGACTTCCGCGCAGGCCGGCGGGCGGCAACCCTCGGCCTCAAGGCCGCCACGGTGTGCGGCGCCGTCTACGGACTCTGGAAAGGCTTCGCCCGGATCCGCGGGCCGCGGGCGTAAGAACCCGCACGCAAGAGTCCGTCGAATCATAGGCTTGTCCGCGGATCCGAACCTTGACGGTCAGGATCTGCGAACAAGACCGGGACGAACCAACAGGGAAACAGAAATGCCCGCCACCTCGGAAGGCGGCGGGCATTTCCACGCAGTTCGAAGTATCTCTACTTCTTGTTGCGGCGCTGGTGACGAGTCTTGCGAAGCAGCTTGCGGTGCTTCTTCTTGGCCATACGCTTGCGACGCTTCTTAATAACTGAACCCACGAAAGTTCCTTACAAACTAGATGCAGTACCTGTCTGATGGAAAATGTTCGTGGACAGAGCTACGAACTGAACAACTGACAGATTCTTACAATGACGTAAAACGTTCCTTAACAGGGTACCGCCTATCCGGGGCGGCTTCTGACCGGCGTGGCCGCGACCGGCCGAAACGATCGGCCGAAACGGGGCTTTGCGGCGTGACGGCGTCAGGCGGTTTCGGTGTGGCCGTCCACTACAGCGCCTTTGAGGTACTGCTCGACGGCGTTCTCAGGTACCCGGTACGAGCGGCCGAACCGCACCGCGGGCATTTCGCCGGCGTGGACCAGCCGGTAGACGGTCATTTTGGAGACGCGCATGACCTGGGCTACTTCAGCCACGGTCAGGAACTTCGCGTTGGAGAAGTTCTGTTCTGCCGACATTTCCCTATTTTCCTTTGCTGACGGATGGACAACAGTGACCCCAGGTACGTGCCAATGCGGTGTTCCGATGCTGAGCCATCCACCAACCACCTTCTAGATACTCTAGATGTTCCTGTGGCCAATGTGAAAGTAGTGCGCTCCCCTATTTCGCCCCCTAATTGACCGCCCGGCGCTTGCGGGCAGAGGCCGCCAGCTGGTCCAGCACGGACACGGAGACGTCCCAGTCCATGCAGGCGTCCGTCACGCTCTGCCCGTACACCAGCTCCGACCGGCCGGCCGCATGCTCGGCGACATCGAGGTTCTGGGCCCCACCTACCAGGAAGCTCTCAAGCATCACGCCGGCGATGGCCTGGGCCGAGGTGCCGCCGTCCTCGAGCTGGGCTCCGATTTCCAGTGCCACTTCGGCCTGGCGGTGGTGGCTCTTGCCGCTGTTGGCGTGGCTGGCATCCACGATGAGGCGCGGGTTCAGCTGCTTGCCGGCGAGTTTGGCGGAGGCACTTTCGACGTCGGCAGCCGAGTAGTTGGGCCCCTTGCGGCCGCCGCGGAGGATGACGTGGGTGTCCGGGTTTCCGGCGGTGGCCACCAGGGCTGCCCGGCCGTCGCCGTCAATGCCCAGGAAAGACTGGGCTGCCGCGGCGGCTCCGCAGGCGTCGACGGCCACCTGGAGATCGCCGTCGGTCCCGTTTTTGAAGCCGATCGGCATGGACAGGCCGGAGGCCAGCTGCCGGTGGATCTGGCTTTCGGTGGTGCGGGCGCCGATGGCGCCCCAGGAGATCAGGTCCGCCATGTACTGCGGGCTGATGGGCTCGAGGAATTCGGTGGCTGTGGGCAGCCCCAGCGCGGTGACCTGCTGCAGGAAATGCCGTGCGGCGCGCAGGCCGGTGCCCATGTCGTGGCTGCCGTCCAGGCGCGGATCGTTGATCAGGCCCTTCCAGCCCACCGTGGTGCGGGGCTTTTCGAAGTAGGTCCGCATAACGATCAGCAGGTCTTCCTTGTGCTTCTCGGCCTGGCTGACCAGCCGGCGGGCGTATTCCAGCCCGGCCTTGGGATCGTGGATGGAGCAGGGCCCCACAATCACCAGCAGGCGGTCGTCCAGGCCGTCCATGATGGCGCGTACTTCATCGCGTCCGCGTTCGACGACGCCTGCCGCCTCGGGTGCCAGCGGCAACTCCGCGATGAGGTCCTGCGGGGTGGGCAGGGCAGTGAATTCGCTGACGCGCAGGTTGGACGTGGACTTGGCCACGGCTTCATTGCGGGGAGTGCAAGTGTGTGCGGGGGCTGTTGCGGTGCTCATTGTGGGTCCTGTTCCAGATGGGAAGCGGGCCCAGTTCAGAACCCGCCGGAGAAACGGCGAAGGGCAGAGAATAATCTCTGCCCTGTTGGCTCTGAAGGAAAGTTGGATGCGTGTCAGTTAGACGCGGGCCCCTCCAGAGCCAACGAAAAATATGCATACCAACGGTTTGTCATGCCATGAACCATAACCGCCCAGCGGCCGCACCGCAAAAGTGTTACGCCGCGTCACGGGACAGGCTGGCCACCAGTTCCGCGTGCTTCTGGTCCGTCAGGCGGTACCAGTACATGATGGCGACGGCGGCCAGCACCAGGGCGCCCGGCAGCAGTCCCGCCGCGGCCCGGATGGCGAGGGTGGCTGCATCGGACTGCTCGGCCGTGCCCGAAACGTAGCCGCCCCATGCCAGCGAGAAGGCCACCAGTCCGCCGCCGAATCCCATCCCGAGCTTCCGGGTGGCAGCGAGAAGTGCGTAGTTGATGCCCTGCACCCGGACGCCGGTTTTCCACTCCCCGTATTCCACGGTGTCCGCGATCAGGGCCCAGGTGAGGATGCTGACCGAAGCTGATGCCAGGAGTCCCAGCACGAGGCCCGCCAGGCCCAGCAACGGCGCGCCCTGCGGCGCCAGGAAAACCAGTGCGCCGCCCACCACGCCCAGCCCGCCGCCGGCGATGTACACGGCACGCTTGCCCCAGCGCGTCACGGGCCGCGGCAGCAACACAGCCAGCGTGAGGGTAATGACCACCTGGGCACCTGCCATCACCGGGAACAGGTCCATCCGGGACAGCACGTCACGGAGGTAGTAGAACTGGGCGGCACCCGTGGCGGACGTGCCGGTGACGAAGAGGATGGAACTCAGGCACAGGATCACCAGCGGCGTGTTGGCTTTCAGGGCTGCGACGCTTTGGGCGAGGGTGATTTTGGGGATGCTGCCGGCCACCCGTTCAACGCACACGGTTCCGGTCAGGGCATACAGCCCGGAGCCAACAACGGCGAAGGCCAGGGTCAGCCAGGTGAAGATCTGCTGCATGTCCTGGCCGGCGCCGAGGAGCGGTGCAATGAAGAATCCGAGCGTGGCGCCCACTGACAGGCCGCCCATGGTCCTGGCCCCGCCGAGCCGCGCGCGGTCCCTTGCATCCTGGGTCATTGCACCCACCAGGCACCCGTAGGGCACGTTGACCATGCTGTACGCGATGCAGACCAGGCCGTAGGTGCAGTAAGCGTAGAGCAGCTTCAGTGACGGATCCACGTCCGGAACATGGAACACCGCCACACTCAGCAGCAGGGGAATGAAGCCAAACACCAGGAAAGGCCGGAATTTACCCCAGCGCCGGCTGTGTACGCGGTCCACGATCCGCCCGGCGGCGATGTCCGTGAAGGCGTTGAAGATCCGCGCCACCAGCAGCAGGGTTCCTGCAGCTGCTGCCCCGATCCCCGCAACGTCCGTGTAGTAGACAAGCAGGAACATGTTCCCGGTACTGATGATCATGCTGTTCGCGGCGTCGCCGGCCCCATAGCCGAACACGCTGAGCCTGCTGAGTTTCTTCATTCGTTCCTTGGTTCCGGAGGCTTGAGAAACCGTTTTCTCATCCCGCTCAAAGGAACTTACCCCAAAATCTTGCGGAGAAACAGCAACTGCCGGATCCAGTGGTGCTCCTGGCCCCCTTCGTGGTTGTTGAACCGGTACACCTCGATCTCCTTGGCGGCGCCAGCTCCCGCAAGCAGGTGTTCAGCGGACGTAGGTCCAGATCCTAGGGCTGTCCGGTGGACAAGGACAGGGCTGGCCACGCACTGAACACCAGTTACAGCCGCGAGAGTTCAGGGACAAAAACCTGCAGCGGGCTGCTGGCCGCCACCAGGGCACGGAGTTCCCCGAGGCCACCGTCCACAGTCCCTGCCGCTCGCGCCTGAATCAGGACGTTCCCCAGCGCCGTCGCTTCCACGGGTCCCGCGATCACCCTTTTGCCGGTAGCGTCGGCGGTGAGCTGGCAGAGCAGGCGGTTCTGGGAACCGCCGCCCACCACGTGAACCACGTCCACGGACCTGTCGGCGAGCCGTTCGGCGTCCCGGATGGTGCGTGCATAACCGGCCGCGAGGCTGTCCACGATGCACCGGGTGATGGCTGCCGGGTCGTTGGGCAGGACTTCACAGGTGCGGCGGACGGCTGCCCGGATCCGGTCCGGCATGTTGTCCGGGGCGATGAAGTAGGGATCGTCCGCGTTGATCTGCGGGCCTCCCGGCGGCAGCGCAGCCGCCGCATCCAACAGGGCCGGAAGTTCGAGGTTGAACCCTTCGGCTGCCCAGGTCCGCTGGCATTCACTGAGGAGCCAGAGCCCGCCCATGTTGCGCAGGTAGCGGATGGTTCCGTCCACGCCGCGCTCGTTGGTGAAGTTCGCTTCGCGGCTGGCCTCGGTGAGCACCGGATGCTTCAGTTCCAGCCCCACCAGGGACCAGGTGCCGGAGGAAATGTAGGCAAAGTCCTCCTCTCCGTCATCCGCTGTCGCGGGGACGGCGGCGACGGCTGAGGCGGTGTCGTGCGAGCCGACCGCCACCACCTTCGTGTCCTGCGGCAGCCCCACCTGCGCGGCGATGTCCGGCAGGAGCGTGCCGACGGTTTCGCCCGGCTGGACAAGCGGCGGGAACAGGTCCTTCCGCAGGCCCAGCGCGGTAAGGAACTCGGTGGCCCACTCCCCCGCTACGTTGTCGAACAGTCCGGTGGTGGAGGCATTGGTGGCTTCCGTGCGGCGCTGCCCCGTGAGGAGGAACGCGATCAGGTCCGGGATCAGGAGCGCCTGCACGCCGTCCAGGTCCGCCTCTGTGGCCAGCTGGTAGATGGTGTTGAACTGCAGGAACTGCAGCCCGGTGGTGGCGTAAAGGCGCGCAGGGTCAAGTTTCCGGTGCACGGGCTCGACGGCGGCGCGGCTGCGATCGTCACGGTAGCTGAACGGCTGGGCTGTGAGCTCCCCGGCCTTGTTGACCAGGCCGTAGTCCACCGCCCAGGTGTCGATGCCGATGCTGGCCACACGTTCGCCCTGTACCGCAGCGACTGTCGCCGCCGCTGAAAGCCCCTTGAGCACCTCAGCAAAGAGGGCATGGAAGTCCCAGCGGAGGCCGCCGTCGATCTCCACCACGCCGTTGGGGAAGCGGTGGACCACCTCGAGCTGCACGCCGGCTTCGCCGCCGCTGCCTTCGACGCCGCCGCCTTCGATGACCCGGCCCAGGATGACCCGGCCTGAGGAGGCGCCGATGTCGACAGCGGCGAAGACACTGCCGGCAACAGCCTTGGCGGCGGCCGCGGCGGAAACTGCCCCGGCCTGGGCCGGGGCAGTTTCGGTGGTGCGTTCGGTGCTCATCGCAGGAAGGCTGCGGCCACTCCGGCGTCCACGGGGATGTGCAGGCCGGTGGTGTGGGACAGTTCGTTGCTGGTAAGGACGGCGGCGGCGTTGGCCACGTGCTCGGGCAGGACTTCGCGCTTGAGCAGGGTCCGCTGGGCGTAGTACTCGCCCAGTTTTTCCTCGTCCACGCCGTACACGGCGGCGCGCTTGGCGCCCCAGCCGCCGGCGAAGATGCCGGAGCCGCGGACCACGCCGTCGGGGTTGATGCCGTTGACGCGGATGCCGTGCTCGCCCAGTTCGGCGGCGAGCAGGCGCACCTGGTGGGCCTGGTCTGCCTTGGTGGCGGAGTAGGCGATGTTGTTGGGTCCGGCGAACACGGAGTTCTTGGAGGAGATGTAGATGATGTCTCCGCCCAGGCCCTGCGCGATCATCACCTTGGCTGCTGCCTTGGCCACCAGGAACGAGCCCTTGGCCATGACGTTGTGCTGCAGGTCCCAATCCTTTTCGGTGGTTTCCAGCAGCGGCTTGGAGATGGACAGGCCGGCGTTGTTGACCACCAGGTCCACGCCGCCGAACGCCAGGACAGCGGCGTCGATGGCCGCGGACACCTGGGCCTCGTCCGTGACGTCGGCCTGGACACCGATGGCAACGTCCGGGCCGCCAAGCTCTTCGGCCACCTTCTCGGCGTTCTCCAGGTTCAGGTCGGCAATGACCACGCACGCGCCTTCCGCGGCGAGGCGGGTGGCAATGGCCTTGCCGATGCCCGACGCCGCACCGGTCACCAGGGCGATTCGGGTGGCGTGGGACTTGGGCTTGGGCATCCGGGCCAGCTTGGCTTCTTCCAGCGCCCAGTACTCGATCCGGAACTTCTCGGATTCCTCGATCGGGGCGTAGGTGGAGATCGCCTCGGCGCCGCGCATCACGTTGATGGCGTTGATGTAGAACTCGCCGGCAACCCGGGCGGTCTGTTTGTTGGCGCCGAAGGAGAACATGCCCACGCCGGGCACCAGCACGATGGCCGGGTCCGCACCGCGCAGGGCCGGGGAGTCAGCGTCCGCGTGGCGGTCGTAGTAGGCCTGGTAGTCCTCGCGGTAGTCGGCGTGCAGTTCGTGCAGCCTGGCAATGGAGTCCTCGACCGAGGCGTCGGCGGGCAGGTCCAGGATCAGCGGCTTGACCTTGGTGCGCAGGAAGTGGTCCGGGCAGGAGGTGCCCAGCGCGCCCAGGCGCGGGTGCTCGGCGGCTTCGAGGAAGTCCAGGACGACGGCGTCATCGCTGAAGTGCCCCAGCTGCGGCTTGTCCGTGGAGGCCAGGCCGCGGATCACGGGTGCCAGCGCTGCGGCCTTGGCTTTCCGCTCTGCCTCCGGCAGGGCTGCGTAGCCGGGCAGCTTGGGCCCGAACGGTTCGGCCTTGCCGTTGTCCTTGATGTACTTCTCGGCCTGCTCGATGATCCACAGCGAGTTCTGCTCTGCTTCTTCGCTGGTGGCGCCCCAGGCGGTTATGCCGTGGCCGCCCAGGATGGTGCCGATAGCCTGCGGGTTGGCTTCCTTGATCGCTGCGATGTCCAGGCCCAGCTGGAACCCGGGACGGCGCCAGGGCACCCAGACCACCTTGCTGCCGAAAATCTTGGTGGTCAGCGCCTCGCCGTCCACAGCGGTGGCAATGGCGATGCCGGAGTCCGGGTGCAGGTGGTCCACGTGAGCGGCGTCCACCAGGCCGTGCATGGCGGTGTCGATCGACGGTGCGGCACCGCCCTTGCCGTGAAGGCAGTAATCGAAGGCGGCCACCATCTCGTCTTCCCGCTCAACGCCAGGGTAGACGTTCTTCAGCGCGTTCAAACGGTCCAGGCGCAGCACCGCAAGGTTTTCGGCCCTCAAGGTGCCGAGGTCCCCGCCGGAGCCCTTCACCCAGAGCAGCTGGACGTCCTCGCCCGTGACCGGGTCCTTCTCGGTGCCCTTGGCGGAGGTGTTGCCGCCGGCAAAGTTGGTGTTCCGCTTGTCCGCACCCAGGCGGTTGGAACGGGAAATCAGGTCTTCAACAGTCATATTGGTGCTCATAGCTGGTTAGGCGCCCCATCCGGCTTGCTGGCCGCCTACGCGGTCCTCGTTGATCTTCTTCTGGTACCCGCTGGCCTTGAACGCAGCCAGCGGGTCCGCGGGCAGCCCGCGGGATTCACGCCACTCGGCCAGGACGGGCCGGACGTCGGTGTAGAAGGCATCGTTGAAGATGCCGTTGGCAGCCAGGACATCACCGGCGCGCTGCGCTTCGGCCAGGGCTGCGGTGTCCACCATCAGAGCCCGGGCGGTCATTTCCTGGACGTTCAGGACCGAGCGGATCTGGCCCGGAATCTTCTCCTCCAGGTTGTGGCACTGGTCCAGCATGAGGGCAACGCCCGAATCCTTGCCGAAGCCGCCGCCGCGGATCACCTCGTGCATGATGCGGAAGAGCTGGAACGGATCAGCCGCACCCACGATGAGGTCGTCGTCGGCATAGAAGCGCGAGTTGAAGTCGAAGGAACCCAGCTTGCCCAGGCGCAGCAGCTGCATCACGATGAACTCGATGTTGGTACCCGGCGCGTGGTGGCCGGTATCCAGGCAGACGAACGCCTTCTCGCCCAGCGCCAAAGTCTGTGCATAGGAGGTGCCCCAGTCCGGAACATCGGTGTGGTAAAAAGCCGGCTCGAAGAACTTGTACTCCAGCACCAGGCGCTGCTCAGCACCCAGGGCCGCATAGATCTCCTGGAGGGATTCGGCCAGGCGGTCCTGGCGGCCGCGGATATCGTCCTGGCCCGGGTAGTTGGTGCCGTCCGCCAGCCAGATCTTCAGGTCCTTCGAGCCCGTGGCGTGCATGATCTCGATGCAGTCCAGGTGGTGGTCGATGGCGCGGCGGCGCACCGCCTCGTTGGAGGACGTCAGCGAACCGAACTTGTACTCGTCATCCTGGAAGGTGTTGGAGTTGATGGTTCCCAGGCCCACGCCCAGGCCGGCCGCGTACTCCTTCAAGGCGGCGTAGTCATCCACCTTGTCCCACGGAATGTGGAGCGCAACGGTGGGGGCCAGGCCGGTCAGTTCATGGACCTTGGCGGCATCCGCCAGTTTCTCCTGGACGGCACGCGGGGTGCCGGGCGTGCCGAACACCTTGAACCGTGTGCCTGAATTTCCATAGGCCCACGAAGGGACCTCGATGGCAAGCTCCTCGAGCCTGCCCAGCGCCGTTGCTACGTCATTCATGATGGTGGTTCTTTCCGGTGTCTTGGTGGTGGTCTTGTTGAGAGTCTTGGTGTGGTGCAGCATGGTTGGCCGTGCGGCAATGCTCCGGGCCCGCTGCTGGAGCCGCAGGTTGCCTCAGCCGGCGGTTGCTTCCGCCGCCGCGAGCTGGCTGTCCAGGTTGAAGACTTCTTCGAGCACCTGGAACCCCTCATCGGGCGCCTGGCCGGTGTTCTCGAAGAGGGTGGCCATTTCCGCCTGCCAGCGGGCGTTCACGTCGGCCAGGGCCATCCTGGCGCGGACGGCGTCGAAGTCGTCGCACTCGAGGTAGCCGATCAGGAGCCCATCCCCTGCAAGGAAGAGGGAGTAGTTGTTCCAGCCGGCGTCCTTCAGGGCGCGGAGCATTTCCGGCCACACGGCGGTATGCCGCCGGCGGTACTCGTCCATCAGCGCCGGCTGGACCGACGACCGGAAACACACCCTCATGGGAAACTCCCCTGAACTCTTGCATCTTTGAATCGTTTCATTGTTACGATTCAAAGTACTCTTGTACCTGAGCAGGTGTCAAGCAATCCCGGGCCGTCTTTTTCAGCAATACAGCCGGAGTCGCAGGCACTCGGACCGTCAGCACGGAGAATCATGAACCGCACAGCCAGCATCAAGGACGTAGCCAACCATGCCAGCGTGGCGGTGGGCACGGTTTCGAATGTGCTGAACTACCCGGACAGGGTCTCGGAACGGACCAAGGAGCGCGTGCTGCGCGCCATCGACGAGCTGGGCTTCGTCCGCAATGACGCCGCCCGCCAGCTGCGCGCCGGCCACAGCCGGACCATCGGCCTGATCGTCCTGGACGTTGGCAACCCCTTCTTCACCTCAGTGGTGCGGGCAGCCGAGGATGCGGCCGCCCTCCAGGGCAGTGCGGTACTGCTGGGTGACAGCGGCCACGATGCCGGCCGCGAGGCAAACTACATCGACCTGTTCCAGGAGCAGCGCGTCCAGGGCCTGCTCATCTCTCCCGTCGGCGATGTGACCGAGCGCCTGGACCTCCTCCGCGAGCGCGGGGTGCCAACAGTCCTGGTGGACCGGCTGGCGGACGAGGAAAAGTTCAGTTCAGTAGCAGTTGACGACGACGCCGGCGGGTACCTCGCTGCCCGGCACCTGCTGGACACCGGCCGCCGTCGGCTCGCCTTTGTGGGCGGCTCAACCACCATCCGCCAGGTGGCGGACCGGCTGCAGGGCGCCAGGCGCGCTGTGAAGGAAGAGCCGGACGCCACCCTGGAAGTGCTGGTGTCCGAGGGCATGACAGTCCTGGCCGGACGCAGCGTGGGCAACACCCTGGTGGAGCGGGACCGGGAGGACCTGCCGGACGGGATCTTCTGCGCGAACGATCTTCTGGCGCTGGGGATCATGCAGTCACTGACCATGACGCACACCCTCAGGATTCCGGAGGACATTGCCTTGATCGGCTACGACGACATCGACTTCGCCGTTTCCGCGGTAGTGCCCTTGTCCTCCATCCGGCAGCCTACCGAGGCCCTTGGCCGGACAGCCATCGAGCTCCTGGCCGAAGAGGTCGAAGCCCAGCATCCCCGGCACCGTGCAGTCATCTTCACGCCGGAACTGGTGGTCAGGCAGAGCACCGGGACGCCGTCAGCGAACTGATCCCGGGCCCGCGGGTTACTCGTTCTCCTGCCGCAGCCACATCATCGACTCGGTCCGGGACGTGAAGAAGCGGGTGGGACAGGGCGGAACGTGGACACCCAGGAAGAAGTTCGCCAGGATCCGGTCCACAGGGCTGGCGCCCAGGAGGGCGATCCGGTGCGCGGCGCATGGGATCGAAAAAACGGACCGGGCCGCCCTGGTGACTGATTCGGTGGTGGCCATGTCCACCAGCATGGGGTAGGTGGCATCCCCCGCTATGTCGTTCACCGCTGCCATAGCCGCCGCGGCGTCCTGTTGTTCTATCCGGACTTTCGGTTCCCAGATAAGGTGGATCACGCCGTCGGGACGCAATTCCACGGTGCCCTTACCGCCGTCGACCGTTACTGGCTCCATGCCCCGCTCTCCCCTCCGTTTGCAGGCTCCCCCAATACTGCTCCTGCTTTGACTTCCCGGAACCAACTTAGACCCCCAGCGCCGTTCCAAGCGCACTCACAGCCTTTCCGCAGGCTTCATGAACCGAAGCCACAGGTCCGGACGGTACGAAGGAAGCATGACACAGCGCGCCATACCGGAACAGGCACTCATTGTCCTGCTGGGAATCGATGGCGCCGGCAAGTCCACGGCTGCCAAGGAGGTGGAGAAGCTGCTTCACGGCACCCCGGTACTGGTACTGGGCAACTACTCTGGCAGGAAAACCATCCTGGCCCTTGCGCAGCGCTTCAAGGTGCCGCTGCCCGTCCACGTTTCCGATGTCCTGGAAACCGCCGTCCGTGTCTTCAATGTCCTGCTCAACCATCGGCGGGCGGCCCGGTTCGGCGGCGTTGTCATCATGGACAGGCACCTCTACTGCCAGCTGGCGCTGCGGAAAGCCCGGGGAATCCGCCGCAGCCGTGCGCTCTCAACGCTGTTGCGGCTGCTTCCGCAGGCGCAGGCAGTGGTCTACTTCGACATCACAGCAGAGCAGGCTCATGAACGGATCACTTTGCGCGGCGAGGACCAGGAGAACCTTGGGGACCTCGAGAAGTTCCGGATGGGGTACGCCGGACTGCCCTGGTACCCCGGCTTTATCCTGCTTGATGCCGGTACCGGCATCCAGAGCAGCGCTGCACAGCTGAAGCAGGTGATAGCCAGCGTCACGGCACGGGCTGAGGCCCTGGCCCCGGCCGCGACCCACGGCCAATAGCCTCCAAGCCAAATCTCTTTCGGTCAACCCCGCTACTGCTCTTGTAGGCCGCGGGGAGCAGAAGCAAGGATTGGCTATGGAAGACCTGCGGCACACCGCCAGAGCCCTGCTGCAGCGGAAGGATCTTGGCCTGATCGATCTGTGGGTTCTCTACTGGAACCACGGAGGGCATTGCCACCCCTTTGATTTTGATGCGTTTATCCACGAGATCATGCCCGCCAAATGGTTCGACATGGAAGCCCTGCAGGTGGCGGTGGAAGAGTTGTCGCTCGAAGCCGTGGCCTGAGCGCACCCCACACTGCAAAACATTTACCAACTGGACTGCGGCTGCACGGATTTCGGTTCGGTTTCCACAGTCAAGCCTTTGAATCGTTACAATACTGGACGGGAAGCCTGTCTGTGCTTCACACTTGAATCTGGAAAGCGCTTGCCCGCCGCGGGCCTCGCGCCGGGAAAACAGCCCTCCGGGGCCGAATGGAGCACCATGGGAACACCAACCGCCACAGACGCCGGAACCCAGGCCAGCGGGGATACTCCTGCAACCGGACCTCACGCCACTGCAGCCCAGGCAGCGACCGCAGGCGAATCTTCACCCGGGCCGGGTGGTGCACCTGCAGCCAAGGTGGCGCTGGTAGGTGTCCACGGCTTCGGGACACACCACCTGCGTAACCTTGGACGCCTCCAGACCGCCGGCGTCGTCGATCTTGTTGCTGTGGCCGATCCCAATCCCCCTGCCGCAGGCTCGGTCCCCGAAACAGCGCATGTCTTCCCTGGCCTTGCGGAACTGCTGGCGGAGACCACCGGCCTGGACCTGATCATTGTTGCCACCCCCATCCAGACGCACGCGCCGCTGGGCCTGGCAGCCCTGGCCACCGACGCCGACCTCTACCTGGAAAAGCCTCCCGTCGCCTCACTGGCGGATTTCAACCGGCTAGCCGACGCTGCCGCAGCGTCCGGCCGAAGTGTCCAGATCGGGTTCCAGAGCCTGGGATCGCATGCACTGGCGGCGGTCGAAAAGCTCCTCGCCGACGGCACCATCGGAACCTTGCAGGGCATCTCCGCAACCGGCCGCTGGGTCCGCGACCGGGCCTACTACAAGCGGTCCCGGTGGGCCGGCAGACGGACCATCGACGGCGTGGATGTGGTGGACGGCGTGGCCACCAATCCCCTGGCCCACGCGGTGGCAACCGCACTGAGGATTGCCGGAGCACGCACGACGGCGGACATTGCGTCACTCGAAACCGAGCTGTACCGCTCCAACCAGATCGAGTCCGATGACACGTCAGTGATCAGGATCCGCACCCGCACCGGCCTGCCCATCACGTGCGCCCTGACGCTGTGTGCCACGGAATCCGTGGAACCGTACGTGACGCTCCAAGGCTCGGCCGGCACCGCCGTCTTCCACTACACGGAGGACCGCCTGACCGTTGAGACAGGCAAGGGCCGTACCGAGGAGGTCTTCGGCCGGGACGACCTGACGGAGAACCTGCTGGCCCACCGCAGCAACGGCACCCCTCTTCTGAGCCCGCTCCTGGACAGCGGCGCTTTTATGCTCGTCCTGGAAGCCATCCGCACCGCGCCGCTGCCCGCTCCGATTGACGGAGAGTACGTCCAGTGGGAGGGCGAGGGAGATTCGGCCCACGCCGTGGTCGCCGGCATCGAGGATGCCCTGGAACGCTCGGGCGCGCAGCACGCCACGTTCAGTGAGCTGGGACTCCCCTGGGCCGCCTCGGCGCCGCACGTGTTCAGCCTGCCGGGATCCTGAACGGCTTCCTGAACGGCTTCCTGAAAGCGCCGCCCGCCGGCGGCTGGTCAGGCCGGCGGTGCGGCCTAAGGAATCACGGACGCAGGCTGCGGGAGTTCCGCCACAGCAGGACACCGATGACGACGGCGGACAGGATACCTCCGGCCCCGGTGGCCACCAGCCCCAGGCGCACCCCCAACTGCTCGGTTAACCAGCCGGCCAACAGCCCGCCCATCGCGTGTCCGCCCAGCAGCAGCGGCAGGTAAAGCGCCATCACCCGGCCCCGGATTTCCGGCCCTGTCTCGAGCTGGACGGCGGTGGCCGCACTGGTCAGGAACAACAGGGTCATCAGGCCCACCACCACCAGCATCCCGGTGAAGAGGATGAGGTTGGGCATCAGGGCCGCCACCAACTGGGCGAGCCCAAAGAGGCCGGCCGCCAGGACAATCCCCTTCCGGCCCAGCGTCCGCAGGCGGGCTGCCAGCAACGCACCGGCCAGGGCACCAACCGCACTGACAGTGTTGAAAAGGCCGAACCCTTCAACGCCGTTGTGCCAGACGCGTGCCGCAAAGGCTGCCAGCACCACGGGCCCGTTCATTCCGAACATCCCCAGCAGGCCCGCCAGCGCGATGATCAGCAGCAGGGAGGGCCGGTCCTTGACGTACCGGAATCCGGCCAGGAGCTGGCCCCTCCCCCGCGCCGCAGGGGTGCTGGGGTGCAGCTCGGCGGGACGGATGGCGGCAATCATGCACAGGACCAGCACGCACAGCAGGGAGTTGGCCGCGAATGCTGCGGCTGATCCGGCCTGGGCAATGACCACACCGGCCAATGCCGGCCCGGCCATGGCGCCCAGCTGGCCAATGGCATTGTTGAGGCCGATGGCCGGGCGCAGCGCGGTGTCACCCACTACTTCATTAACGAAGACAGTGGTGGCGGGCTGGTTGATGGCTGACGTAATACCGAGCGCAATGCAGCTGGCATAGACGGCCCAGACGGTGATGGTCCCGCTCGCTGCCCACGCTGCAAGTCCCATGGCGAGCAAGGCGATAACGGCCTGGCAGGCCAGCATGATGCGGCGCTTGGGAAAGAGGTCCACCAGCAGGCCGCTGAGCGGGCCCACCACCAGCATGGGCAGGAATTGCAGGGCAACAGCCACACCCACTGCCGCGGGACTGCCGGTCAGCTGCAGCACCAGCCAGTCCTGGGCCAGCCGCTGCATCCACACCCCCACGCTGCCGGTGAAGAGCAGCACCAGGAAAATCCGGTAATTGCGCTGGGTCAGGGGCTGGTACCACGGGGGCTGGTTCTGTGAAGGACGGAGGGACTGCTGGGATCGTTGGCGGTCGGAAGACACGTCGGACTCAACTCAATAGTGATGGACAGAACCGGGATGCCTGGTGCTGGAGACTTCAGGCGCGGCTGGAGCGCATTTTGACGGCGGCCGAGGCCAGGATCAGAATGCCGGGGACCACCACGAACAGTGCTGCGAGCATCCAGACGAACACCACTGCCCCGAAGAGCGCCGCAATCAGCAGGAGGGATCCACTCCAGTCCCGCACGGACACGGCCTGGCCGGTTTCAAGCGCGGAGCGCCAGGCGCTTTGGGCGTCGGAACTGCGGGCGTCTGCGCTGCCGGCCCGGGCGCGTGAGTCCGCGCCGCCCGAGAGGTGGGGACCATTGAAGTCGGACCAGGCTGCGGTGGTGCGCAGGAGCAGGACGGCCCCCGCGGCGGCGAGGACCAGCGTGGCAGGCAACACCACTTCCCGGCCGGGAAGCTGCCCCACCCAAGCGAGCAAAAGGTTAAGGACAATCACGACGGCGGCTGCCGCCGTCGTAATTCCCAGCTTCCAGCTGCCGGGCAGGGCAGCCTTGAACGTGCCCCAGAGGCTGCGGACGGAATCGTCGCGGCCGGAGAGGTGACGTTCGAGATGGGTGATCCCCGCCGCATACGCGGCGGGGATCGTCACGAGCGGGATGGACAGCACCAGTACCAGCACGCCGGCCAGGAGGGTCTCGGAGAACAGCGCGAAGCGGTTGACCGGGACGGGTTCGTGGTGGTTCTGTGCGGGGGTGGTGCTGTCCATGACGCTCATTTTCTGTTGGATTCTTCCGTCAGCCCTTGAGGCCCTGGGTGGAGACGCCTTCGACGATGTAGCGCTGGAAGACCAGGAAGAAGATCAGCACCGGCAGCAGGGCGAGGACGGACATGGCAATCATGGCGCCGTAGTCCGAGCTCTGGGTCTGGTCCACGAAGAGGCGCAGGGCCAGCGGCAGCGGGTACTTTTCCGGGGTGTTCAGGTAGAGCAGCGGGCCCAGGAAGTCGTTCCAGCTCCAGATGAAGGAGAAGATCGAGGTGGAGATCAGGGCTGGCTTCATCAGGGGCAGCATGATGGAGGTGAAGATCCGGACGTGCCCGGCGCCGTCGATCCGTGCAGCCTCGTCCAGTTCGGCGGGCAGGTTGCGCATGAACTGGACCATCAGGAATACAAAGAACGCGTCGGCGGCGAGGAACTTGCCGATCAGCAGCGGGACGTAGGTGTCAACGAGGCCGAGCTGCTGGAACACGATGTACTGCGGGATGATCACCACGTGGAACGGCAGGAGCAGGGTGGCGATCATCATCCCGAAGAAGATGCTGCGGCCGGGGAACTTGATCCTGGCGAAGGCATATGCGGACACGGACGCGGAGAGGATGGTTCCCACCACGGCTCCGATCGCCAGGATCAGCGAGTTGGTGAAGAACTGCAGGGTGGAGACGCCGCCGATGCCCTCCATGGCCGTGACGAAGTTGTCGAAGCTGAAGTTGCTCGACCACAGCGACGTGTTGCCGCCGCCGATCTCGGCGTTCGGTTTGAAGGACGAGGCGATCATCCACAGGCCCGGGTACAGGACCACGGCCGTGAGTGCGAGAGCCACCACGTGGAAGAGGGTGCTCTTGGCGCGCTTGGCCCCGGCCGATTCGGACTTGGGGTTGTAGTGCGGCACCTGTGCGTCCGCAGTGGACTGGGTGGGAGTTGCCATGGTTGTCATTTTGCATCACCGCTGTAGTGGACCCAGGACTTGGACGTGCGGAAGAAGATGAGGGTAATGATGCCCACCACGATCACCAGCAGCCAGGCCATCGCCGAGGCGTAGCCCATCCGGAAGTCACTGAAGCCCCGCAGGTACAGGTAAAGGGTGTAGAAGAGGGTGGAGCCGGCCGGGCCGCCGTCACCGTTGGAGATGATGTAGGCGGAGGCGAAGATCTGGAACGCGTGGATGGTTTCCATCAGCAGGTTGAAGAAGATGACCGGGGAGAGCATGGGCCAGGTGATGTTGAAAAACTTCCGTACCGGCCCGGCACCGTCCATGGACGCGGCCTCGTAGAGATCGTTCGGGATCTGCTTCAGGCCGGCCAGGAAGATCACCATGGGGGCGCCGAACTGCCACACCGTCAGGAGGATGAACATCGGCATGGTCATGGCCGGGTTGCCCACCCAGCCGCCCAGGTTGATCCCAAAGAAGGACAAGCCCTGGTCCACCGGGCCGGAGTCGCCGAACATGGCCTTCCAGACGATGGCGATGGACACGGACGCGCCGATCAGGGACGGCGCGTAAAAGGCCGAGCGGTAGAAACCCTGGCCTCGACGCTTGCTGTTCAGCAGCATCGCCACCGCCAGTGCTGCGGCGAGCTTCAGCGGGGTGCCGAAGACCACGTAGCCCACAGTCACGCCCACCGACTGCAGGAACCGTTCGTCCTGGAAGAGGGTGGTGTAGTTGTCCAGGCCGATCCACTTGGGCGGATCGAAGAGGTTGTAGTTGGTGAAGGACAGGTAGAGCGAGGAAATCATGGGCCCGACAGTGAGGGCGATGAATCCCAGCAGCCAGGGCAGCAGGAAGGTGTAGCCGGCGCGGGCGTCCGCCCCGCGCTGCCTTGACTTGCGCAGCGCGGGAGCGGACGACGTCGAACGCCTGCTCAGTGTTGGGCTTTGAGTCACGAGTTCATTCCGTCAGTTGTGGACGTCTTGGTCAGACTGTCTGCCTGATCAGGCGTTCTGCTTGATGAGGTCTTCGGCTTCCTTGAACCATGCGTCGGCTGCGCCGTCGATGGTCAGCTTGCCGTAGTTCAGGTCCGAGGAGACGCGCTTGAAGGAAGCTTCCAGGGTGCCGAAGCCGACGATGGGCGGTTCCGGAGCGTCCTTGAGGTACTTCTCGATGGACTTTTCGTAGTCCACCACGAGCTTGTCGGTGCCTTCAAAGGTAGTCCCGTCACGCTGGGTCTTCGACGCCGGAACACCGCGGGAGGTCTTGAAGATCTGGCCAACCTCGGGATCGTTGACCATGAAGTCGATGAAGCGGGCGGCGGCGTCCTTGTACTTGGTCTTGGCGCTGGCCACCATCAGCATGGACGGCTTCAGGAACAGGCCCAGATTGTCCTTGTCATCCGACGGGACGGGAACCAGCTTGAGTTCCTTCGCGCCGCTGTCTGCGAGGTAGCCGGCCATGAAGTTGTCCCAGGTGACTTCGGTGGCGGTCACGTTGGAGCCGAACGGTGACTTGGGGGCGAGCTGGGTGACGCGCTCTTCAGAAACGATGGCAGGGGTGCCGCGGAGGCCTGCGGTGGTGTTCCACCACTTCTTCATGTCGTCCTTGGTGAAACCGAGCTTGCCGTCCTCGGTGAAGGCCTCGATGCCCTTCTGGCGCAGCCAGATGTTGAACATCCACCAGACGCCGGTGTAATCCGTGGAGCCGAAGAGGGCGCTGTTGCTCTTGGTGCCCACCTCGGTGAGGAAGTCGTTGAATTCCTTGTAGGTCCAGGAGCCGTCCGGCTCTGCGACGCCAAGGGATGCCAGCTTGGCCGGATCGTAGTAGACGGCGAAGGCGTTGGTGCTGGTGGGGATGCCGTAGGTCTTGCCCTTGATCTGGCCGGAGGGCAGGAGGGACTTGTCAAAGGCATCCGTGTTGATCTTGACGGTGCCCAGGTCCAGGAGCTGGTTGCGCTGGCCGTAATCCCGCAGGTAGGACAGGTCCCACTGCATCACGTCCGGCAGGCCGCCGCCCGCGGCCTCGGTGGCGCGCTTCTGCCAGTAGCCGGCGAAGTCGGTGAAGTTGCCGTTGACCTTGATGTCCGGGTTCTTCGACTCGAACAGGGCAATGGCCTTGCGGGTGCGCTCGGCGCGGTCGTCGTTGCCCCACCAGGTGTAGTTGATGGTGACCGGCTTCTCTGCGGAGCCGGTTTCCCCTCCTGAGGAGCTGGAGCCAGTTCCACAAGCCGCCAGTGCCGCGGCAGATGCGGTGCCGACGGCTACGGTGGTAAGGAAATGCCTTCTGTTGATCATGGGAGCCTCCTTGCTCGATGTGTGCAATCCCATTGCCCGAATCTACAACGAGAGTAGTGAGCTGGCTTACACGGCTTCTGAAACGATACAATATCGGCATTCCCGGAAATGGGCAAGCGTTTTCCAAAGATCTGATTTTCACGCAGCATCCATCTTCCCAGCAGACAAAGGAGTCCCATGACTTTGCAGGAAACCTCCAGCCCGGCGAGCGTCTGGAACAACATCGAAGGCATCGCCTTCGGCGGCGACTACAACCCGGAACAGTGGCCTGTCAGCGTCCGCCTCGAGGACCTGGAGCTGATGAAGGAAGCAGGCGTGAGCTTCCTCAGCGTGGGAATTTTCTCCTGGGCGCTGCTGGAACCAGCTGAGGGCACGTACGACTTCGCCTGGCTCGACGAGGTCATGGACAACCTCGCTGGAATCGGCGTCAAGGTGGCTCTGGCAACGGCCACGGCCGCTCCCCCGGCATGGCTTATACGGAAGCATCCGGAGATCCTGCCGGTCACGGCTGACGGAACCGTGCTGGGGCCGGGGTCGCGGCGGCACTACACGCCGTCGTCGGCCGTCTACCGCCGGTACGCCACGGGAATCACGCGCAAGCTCGCCGAGCGGTACAAGAACCATCCGGCCCTGGCGCTCTGGCACGTTGACAATGAACTGGGCTGCCATGTCTCAGAGTTCTACGGCGAGGAAGATGCCGCCGCCTTCCGGTCGTGGCTGAAGCGCCGGTACGGGACCATCGATGCCCTGAACGCATCCTGGGGTACGGCTTTCTGGTCCCAAAACTACGGCTCGTTTGACGAGATCCTGCCGCCCGCCGTCGCGCCGTCCACGCTGAACCCGGGGCAGCAGCTGGACTTCCAGCGGTTCAACTCCTGGGCGCTGATGGACTACTACCGGGAACTCGTTGCCGTCCTGCGTGAGGTGACTCCCGGCGTGCCGTGCACCACCAACCTGATGGCCTCAAGCGCCACCAAGTCCATGGATTACTTTGACTGGGCCAAGGACCTGGACGTCATCGCCAACGACCACTACCTGGTGGCCGCCGACCCGGAACGGCAGATCGAACTCGCGTTCAGCGCTGATCTCACCCGCGGCATCGCGGGGGGTGACCCGTGGATCCTGATGGAACATTCGACGTCGGCCGTCAACTGGCAGCCGCGCAACCAGCCCAAGATGCCCGGTGAAATGCTGCGCAACTCGCTGGCCCACGTGGCCCGCGGTGCCGATGCTGTGATGTTTTTCCAGTGGCGGCAGAGCTTCGCCGGCTCGGAGAAGTTCCACTCGGCCATGGTGCCGCACGGCGGACGGGACACGCGTGTGTGGCGTGAGGTGGTGGACCTGGGTTCGGCGTTGAAGCGGCTGGCTCCGGTGCGCGGTTCCCGCGTGGAGTCCCGCGTTGCCATCGTGTTTGATTACGAGGCGTGGTGGGCCAGTGAAATTGATTCCAAGCCGAGCGTCGACGTGAAGTATCTTGACCTCCTGCGGGCCTTCCACCGGCAGCTGTTCCTGCGGGGCGTTTCCGTGGATATGGTGCACCCGTCCGATTCCCTTGAGGGGTACGACCTCGTGCTGGTGTGCACGCTGTACTCGGTGACTGACGAGGCGGCCGCGAACATTGCCGCTGCAGCCTCCGCCGGTGCCACCGTGCTGGTGAGCTACTTCAGTGGCATCGCGGACGAGAAGGACCATGTGCGGCTAGGAGGCTATCCGGGTGCCTTCCGGGACCTGTTGGGCGTGCGGGTGGAGGAATTCCATCCCCTGCTGGCGGGCACGCAACTCAAGCTGAGCGACGGGACGATTTCCTCTGTCTGGAGCGAGCACGTTCACCTTGCCGGTGCGGAAGCCCTTCAGACCTTTACGGAGTACCCGCTGGAGGGCGTTCCGTCCTTGACCAAGCGATCCGTTGGTGCCGGTGCGGCCTGGTACCTGGCCACGTTCCCGGACCGGGAAGGGATCGAGTCGATTGTTGACCAGTTACTGGAGGAGTCCGGTGCTGCGCCCGTTGCAGCCGCCGATCCTGGTGTGGAGCTGACCCGGCGCCGCTCCGACGACGGCCGCAGTTTCCTCTTCGCCATCAACCACTCGCGCTCGTCCGCGTCGGTCCAGGCTTCCGGTGTCGAGCTGCTGTCCGGCGAGCGGTTTGAGGGTTCGGTTCCTGCCGGCGGAGTTGTGGTGGTTGCGGAGGACTGACTCGCTTCAGTTATCCATATAGCTTCTGTTTCAGCCACCTTTCTCGGTGTCCTTTGGCAGAGTTGACGTATGGAAGCCATCGGGGATCAGCTCGCGGAATTCGGCCGTTTTTTCGCCGCGCGTGCGCTGGTTCCTGATAGCTCCTTAGGCGCTGATTCTGCGGTTCAGCCTGGGACGGCTTCGGGCGCTTCCGGGTTTGCTGCCTTGGGCTCCGGAATTGTCAGACCCCCGCACCAGAATGGGTTTATGGAAGCCATTGGGGAGCGGCCTGAGCAGTACGGCGGTAACGTCGTGGTGCTCGGACGGGCCGGGGTCGCCATGTCATCCGTCGCTCTGGATCTCGGTGGTCCGGCCGCCGCCGCCCCGTGCTCTATGTCCGGCTCCGGCCCTTCCGCGCACGACGGCGGGACGCTGCTTAGTCCCGGCCGGCACCTTAATCCTGTACCCGCCGAGGCCACCCCACCTGGCACGGCATCAGCCGCATCAGAAGCAGGGCCCACGCAGGCTGATTCCGCAGCACGCGAGCATGCCGACGCTCACTCCTCATCAGCCGTGGCTCTAACAGGGCCCAAGCAGGCTGATTTCGCACAAGCCAAGCCCGCAGAGGCCGACTCCTCATCAGCCGTAGCTGTAACAGGGTGCACGCCTGCTGTGAATGAGTCCGACCCAGCTGCTTCTGTGACAGGCCGGGTGCCGGTTGATTCCCTAGGCGCCGGGGAGCCGTTGAGCCTGGCGGAGCTCGGCAGGCTCGTGGCGCGGGCCGCTGCCGCCGCACCGTCGGCACTTGCCCGGGCCAGCTATGTTGAAGCCGCCAACTATGCCGCTGGAGTGGAGGAAATTTCCCGGGCCGTGGAGTACCTGCAGGTCC